>CAZEBW010000060.1:0-22808 GCA_964510205.1 uncultured Anaerolineae bacterium | reverse complement strand
CACAAAAAGCGGCAGAGACTTATTCGACGTGATTTGTGTCGCTAAACATTCCCTGCTTCTTATACCACAACTTGGGACAATTGTCAAATTGCCCGGACTGAAGTTGACAAATACTTCGGTTTGTGCTACAATCTGTGCCATAGAATTCTAATCGCTGAATCAGGACCCATTTCAATGAGCGAAATCCCGAAGCATAACCCCAACGTCATTTTTGGCCTCATTCTAGTAGAGCTCCTTAACATTAAGGAGCTAATGCGGGTTGGGAGGCGATCGGGGTAGAAGTACACATAGACTAGAAGCAATTTGAAAAAGCCTCCTAAACCAGGGGGCTTTTTTGTTTTGGCAGCATTCGTGCAACTGAATAACGACTGAGCAGGTCTGAGGCGACCTGCGCTGTGACGTCTTTGATGACGTTTTTGCAATGATGCCTTCGCCCGCGCTATCTCGTTGAGCGTGAGGGCCAAGGCATTTTGTTTACCAGCCGTCGAGAGGAGGCAATCGAATGAGGAGCAAAGTCGTGAAACAGGGGATAGAGCGAGCGCCTCATCGCTCGCTCCTGCGTGCGGTGGGATGCACGGACCGCGAGATAGATCAGCCTTTTGTGGGGATCATCAATTCTTTTAATGAGGCTGTCCCCGGCCACATTCACCTGCGCCAGGTCGCTGCCGCTGCCGCGGCCGGCGTCCGCGTGGCCGGCGGCACCCCCTTCGAGTGCTCCACCATCAGCGTCTGCGACGGGCTGGCCATGAACCACCAGGGCATGAAGTATTCCCTGCCCAGCCGCGAGCTCATCGCCGATTCGGTGGAGATCGTGGCCCAGGCCCACGCTTTCGACGCCCTGGTGCTCATCCCCAACTGCGACAAGGTCATTCCAGGTATGTTGATGGCCGCCGCTCGGCTCAACGTCCCTTGCCTGCTCGTCAGCGGCGGGCCGATGATGGCCGGGCGGCTGGACGGGGAATACGTTGACCTCAGCGACGTCTTCAACGCCGTGGGAGCCGCGGTCAGAGGCGAGATGAGCGAGGCCGAGCTGCAGCGGCTGGAGCGGGCGGCCTGTCCCGGCTGCGGCTCCTGCGCGGGCATGTTCACGGCCAATACCATGAACTGCCTGACCGAGGCGCTGGGCATGGGCCTGCCCGGCAACGGCACCATCCCCGCCATCAGCGCGCGGCGCATCCGCCTGGCTAAAGAGGCGGGTCTGCAAGTGATGGAATTGCTGGAGAAGGACATCCGTCCTTTGGACATCCTGACCCCCGCCGCCTTCGACAACGCCTTCGCTGTAGACATGGCCCTGGGAGGCTCCACCAACTCCATTCTGCACCTGCTGGCTGTGGCCCACGAGGCCGGTGTGGATATTCCGCTGCGTCGGCTCAACGATTTCAGCGCGCGCACGCCCCATTTGTGCAAGATGAGCCCGGCCGGCAAGCACCACCTCGAGGACCTGGATCGAGCGGGCGGCATCTCGGCCGTGATGGGCCAATTGATGGGCGCTGGTCTGCTGGCCGATGGAGCCCTGACGGTGACGGGCGATAGCCTGGGCGAGAACCTGGCCGCATCGAAGGTGCTCGACCCCGGCGTGATCCGTCCCCTCCATGATCCGTACTCCCCCACCGGCGGCCTGGCCCTGCTTTTCGGCAACCTGGCCCCCGAGGGATCGGTGGTCAAGCGGGCGGCCGTGGCCCCGCAGATGCTCATCCACCGAGGGCCGGCGCGGGTGTTCGACTCGGAGGAAGAGGCTACGGCAGCCATCATGGCCGGGCGTTTTCAGAAAGGTGACGTCATCGTCATCCGCTACGAGGGGCCGCGAGGCGGGCCGGGGATGCGGGAGATGCTGACCCCCACCTCCTTGCTCACTGGCATGGGCATGGACGGGGAGGTCGCTTTGCTGACCGATGGGCGATTCTCCGGGGCCACGCGTGGGGCGGCCATCGGCCACATCTCGCCAGAGGCGGCGGCCGGTGGCCTGCTGGCCATCGTTAGGGACGGCGACTCCATCGCCGTTGACATCCCCGCCCACTCCCTGACCCTGGAGTTACCAGAGGTCGAGATCGAGCGTCGTCTGGCCGAGGTGACCGCCTGGCAGCCCAAAGTCAAATCTGGTTATCTAAAGCGCTACGCCGAGGCGGTCACCTCGGCCAGCACGGGCGCGGTTTTCAAGAACTGAAAAGTAACCGCTCAGCCCGTGTCATTGCGAGGCGGCGCTTTTCCGCCGAACTTGGAAGTGGAAACGGCGCAATCCCCAAGTAGCTATGTGGAGATTGCTTCGCCTACGGCTCGCAATGACAGCTTGGGCAGTTACGACTGAAGTTTAATTCAGGAAAAGGAGAAGAAATCATGAAAAACGACATCCGTTTCGTTTACGAGAGCCACAACCCTTTGGGCGCTCAGGAGGAGCAGCGCGACGCCGTCTTCGAGGCCGCGCGACGCTATCTTCCCCACGTGGTGGCCTGGATCTCCCCCCAGGGCAACGCCCCCCTTTGGGTGATCCTGCCTCTGGAAGTTGATCCCCAGGAATTGCTGAGGCTGTCCGAACGGGAGGGCGTGATCTTCACCCCCGGCCCTGTGGCCAGCGATGAGCGTAGCACCGCCATCCTCCATTTCTCGCATTTGCAGCCCAACGAGATCGAAGAGGGCCTCAAGCGTCTGGGAAGGCTCATCGTCAAATACGTGGACTATGCCTCACAGGCTAACGGATCAGCCTCGTCGCAGCTCGTGGGACCGTAGCGGCTCCGTGACCAGTAATCGGTGATCAGGCAATCAGTGTCCTGATTTCCTGATTCCCTAGTCCCTAATCACTGATTACTGTCTCGACTTCAGGGTGCAAGGAGGAGGAAGTTATGAAACTTAGCGGAGCCCAAATCGTTTGGGAGAGCCTGGTGCGGGAGGGGGTGGACACGGTCTTCGGCATTTCCGGTGGGGCGGTGATCCACCTCTACCACGCCTTGCCCGAATATCCCATCCACCACGTTCTGATGCGCCACGAGCAGGCGGCCGCCCACGCCGCCGATGGTTACGCCCGCGCCACGGGCAAGGTGGGGGTGTGCATGGCTACCTCGGGGCCGGGAGCCACCAACCTGGTGACCGGGCTGGCCACGGCCTACATGGACTCCTCGCCGGTGGTAGCCATCACGGGGCAGGTGGCCGGTTCGTTGATCGGCAAGGACGCTTTTCAAGAGGTGGACATCACCGGCATCACCCTGCCCATCACCAAGCACAACTATCTGGTCACCGAGGTGGAGGCTCTGCCTACGGTGATCAAAGAAGCGTTTCACATCGCTCGCAGCGGGCGGCCGGGGCCGGTGCTGGTAGATATCACCAAAGATGTCCAGGCTGCTGATGTGGAATATGAGTATCCGGCGGAGGTGCATCTCCCCGGCTACCACCCCACTCTGATCGGCAACCAGCGTCAGATCAAGCAGGCCGCCCGGCTCATCAACGATGCCCAACGCCCGCTCATCATCGCTGGTCACGGCGTGACGCTGGCTGGCGCCGAAGGCGAGCTGATAGAGCTGGTGGAAAAAGCCCAGATTCCGGCCGTCAACACCTTGCTCGGCCTCAGCACCATTCCCGAAACACACCCCCTGTGCCTGGGGATGGGGGGCATGCATGGCGAGGCCTACGCCAACAGGGCGCTGCAAGAAGCGGATCTGATCCTCAACGTCGGCAGCCGCTTCGACGATCGCTTGACAGGGCCGGTCGGCACCTTTATCCCCAAGGCCAAAATCATCCACGTAGACGTTGACCCGGCGGAGATCAGCAAGAACGTGCCGGCGGATCTGCCCATCGTCGGCGACGCCAAGAATGTCCTTCAGGATCTCCTCCCCCTGATTGAACCGGCCAGCCATCCAGAGTGGGTAAGCAAGATTGATGGTTGGCGTGCCGAGTCGGCCCAGCGCGACATTCTGGAGCAAGAGACCGACGCTCTCGTGCCGCCATACGTCGTCCGCCACATCTGGCACGCCACCCGAGGCGATGCCATCATGGTCAGCGACGTGGGGCAGAATCAAATGTGGGAGGCCCAGTACTTTCTCCATCAGAAGCGGCGGAGTTTGCTCTCCTCTGGAGGGCTGGGCACCATGGGCTTCGCTCTGCCGGCGGCCATCGGGGCTCAGATGGGGAAACCTGAAGAGATGGTCTGGGCCACGGCCGGCGATGGCGGCTTCCAGATGAACATTCAGGAACTGGCTACGGTGGTTCAGGAGGAGTTGCCCATTAAGATAGCCATTCTGAACAATGGGTACCTGGGCATGGTGCGCCAATGGCAGCAGCTTTTCTTCGAGGGACGCTACTCGGGCACGCCTCTGCTGGGGCCCGACTTCGCCAAGGTAGCGGAGGCTTACGGCATCCCTGGCTCCACGGTGAGGGAGAAAAGCGAGGTGGTTCCCGCCATTGAGCAGGCCATGGCCACCGATGGGCCGGTGCTAATTGATTTCATGGTCGAGCAGGAGGAGAACGTCTACCCCATGGTCGCGCCTGGGGGCTCCATCGCCGACATGCTGCGGAGGCCGCAGTCGGAAAGGCTAGAGAAGCGAAAAGGAGGAAATTCATAATGAGACACACTTTAGTCGCTTTGATGGAAGATAAGCCCGGCGTGCTCAATCGGATTTCCAGCCTCTTCCGCCGCCGCAACTACAATATCGAGAGCCTGACCGTCGGCCACAGCGAGATGCCGGGCATTTCTCGCATGACCATCGTGACCGAAGGAGATCGAGCGATCGTTGAGCAGGTGCAGAAGCAGCTCTACAAGCTGATCAACGTCATCAAGGTCACCGATGTGACCGGCGAACCGTCAGTGATACGGGAGCTGGCTTTGATCAAAGTGACGGCCAGCGCGGCCACCCGCGCTGAGATCACTAGCCTGGTGGACATCTTCCGAGCTAAGGTGGTGGACGTGGCTCCTGATTCGCTGACGGTCGAGATCACGGGCACAGAGGACAAGGTGGATTCCCTGACGAGTTTGCTGCGGCCCTTTGGCATCCGCGAGCTGGTGCGCACGGGTCGGGTGGCGATGGTGCGGGGAAACAGCGGGCGAAGAGGTAATGGGGCAATGAGGGAATGAGGGAACGAGGCAATGAGGGAATGAGGCGATGAGGCGACGAGGCGCTGGGTCCTCGCTTCTCATTTTTACACCAATAAAAAACGAAAAGGAGAGCATCATGGGTGACATTTACTACGACGAAGACGCGGTTCTCGCGCTGCTGGACGGCAAGACCGTCGCCGTCATCGGCTACGGCAGTCAGGGACACGCCCACGCGCTCAACCTTCAGGACAGTGGTTGCGACGTGGTGGTGGGGCTGCGGGAAGGGAGCAAGTCCTGGTCCCAAGCTGAGGCGGCCGGCCTCAAAGTGCTATCCGTGGCGGAGGCCGCCGCAGTAGGCGACATCATCATGATCCTGGTGCCGGACCCGGTACAGCCGGGCCTCTACCGCCAGGCCATCGCCCCGCACCTGTCGCCAGGGAAGACCCTCATGTTCGCCCACGGCTTCAACATCCGCTTCCACCAGATCGTCCCTCCGCCCGAGGTGGACGTGAGCATGATCGCCCCCAAAGCGCCGGGGCACCGCATGAGGGAGGTCTACGTCGAGGGCGGCGGCGTGCCAGCTCTGCTGGCCGTCCACCAGGACGTCTCCGGCCAGGCCAAGCAGACGGCCCTGGCCTACGCCAAGGGGCTGGGCTGCACCCGCGCTGGCGTCATCGAGACCACCTTCGCCGAGGAGACGGAGACCGACCTCTTCGGTGAGCAGACCGTGCTGTGCGGCGGCGTCTCGGCCCTGATCAAGGCTGGCTTCGAGACCCTGGTGGAGGCCGGCTATCAGCCGGAGATCGCCTACTTCGAGTGCCTGCACGAGCTGAAGCTCATCGTGGACCTGATCCAGGAGGGCGGGCTGAGCTACATGCGCTACTCCGTCAGCGAGACCGCCGAGCACGGCGACTACACCGGCGGGCCGCGCATCATCACCGAGGACACCCGCGCCGAGATGCGCCAGATGCTGCGCCAGGTCCAGGACGGCAGCTACGCCCGCTCCTGGATCCTGGAGAACATGGCCGGCCGTCCCTTCTTTAACACCATGCGCCAGCGCGAGCGCGAGCATCCCATCGAGCAGGTGGGCAAAAAGCTGCGGGCCATGATGCCGTGGCTCAAGGCCAAGTAGCTGGTAGATTCGGAGACTCGTAAACTCGGAAAATCCGGCTACGAATCTACGACTCCACGAATTTACGATTTGCGACTCCACCAATGTACCAAGGAGGAGACCTATGCTACCATCCACAACCGACCTTGTGATGATCTTCGACACCACCCTGCGCGATGGAGAGCAATCGCCCGGCGCGGCCCTCAACGTGGACGAGAAAGTAGAGATGGCTCATCTGTTGGAGCAGATGGGGGTGGACATCATCGAGGCCGGCTTCCCCATCTCCTCGCCGGGCGACTTCCGGGCCGTGCAGCGCATCTCCAGGGAGATCCGCAACTGCGTCATCTGCGGGCTGACGCGGGCCAACCCGAAGGATATTGATGTGGCCGCCGAAGCGCTGCAGGGGGCGGCGCGACCCCGCATCCACACCGGCCTGGGCGTGTCCGACGTGCACATCAAATACAAGCTGCGCACCACGCGCCAAAAGGCGCTGGAGCAGGGCGTGGAGGCGGTCAGGCACGCCAATCGCTTCGTGGAGGACGTGCAGTATTATACCGAGGACGCCGGCCGGGCCGACCCCGAATATCTCTACCGCGTGCTGGAGGCGGTGATTGAGGCCGGCGCCACCGTGGTCAACGTCCCCGACACCACGGGCTACACTACCCCCCAGGAGTGGGGCGCGTTGATCCAGGGCATCGCAGAAAACGTGCCCAACATCCACAGGGCGATTATCTCTGTGCACTGCCACAACGATCTGGGCATGGCCACGGCCAACTCGCTGGTGGGTGTGGCCAACGGCGCTCGCCAGGTAGAGTGCACCATCAACGGCATCGGCGAGCGGGCGGGCAACGCTTCGCTGGAGGAAGTGGTGATGGCCCTGCAAACCCGTCGTGACGTGTTTGGCGTGACGACGGGCATCAACACCCGTCTGCTCTACCCCGCCAGCCGGCTGGTTAGCAATCTGACCAGCATCGTGGTGCAGCCCAACAAGGCCATCGTGGGAGGCAACGCCTTCGCCCATTCGTCCGGCATCCACCAGGACGGTGTGCTCAAGGAGCGTAGCACCTACGAGATCATCAATCCCCGCGACGTCGGCGTGCCCGACTCGGACATCATCCTCTCCGCTCGATCGGGGCGACACGGACTGCGCCACCGCCTGGAGGAACTGGGCTACACGCTGGACGAGGAGGAGTTCGAGAAGGTCTACCAGCGCTTTCTGGAAGTGGCCGACAAGAAAAAGACAGTGGACACCCGCGACCTGGAGGCCATCGTCGCCGACGAGGTGCAGGTTTTCTTCGAGGAGACCTACCACCTGGAGCACGTCCAGGTCTCCTGCGGCGATCACAGCATCCCCACCGCCACTGTGAGCATCCGCGCGCCGGATGGCCAGGTCTACTGCGACGCCGACCACGGCAGCGGGCCAGTGGACGCCGTCTACCGGGCCATCAACCGCGTCATCGGCGAGCCCAACGAGCTCATCGAGTTCTCCATCCAGGCGGTGACCGAGGGCATTGACGCCGTGGGTCGGGTGACCATCCGCATCGAGGCCGACGATCCGGTCAGCGAGAACGGCGTGGAGCGGCGGGTGTTCAGCGGCCGCGGCGCAGACAACGACATCGTGGTGGCCAGCGCCAAAGCCTATATGTTTGCGCTCAACCGGCTGCTGGCCGCTCGACGCGAGGCAGCACAACGGGGCAACGGGTAACGAGTCACAAGGAGACGGGATGACGACAGTAGCTTTTCAGGGGGAAAATGGGGCTTATTCGCAGGAAGCTGCCCGCCAGTTCTTTGGGGCGGAGGTGGACACCTTGCCTTGCCGATCGTTTGAGGACATCTTCCGCGCCGTGGAAGAGGGGCGGGCTGGCTACGGGATTTTGCCCATCGAGAACTCGATGGCCGGTTCCATCAACAAAGCTTACGATCTGCTGTTGGACTACGACCTCAAGATTTGGGGCGAGGTGCTGCTGCGGGTGCGCCACTGCTTGCTGGCCAATCTGGGCGTCAAACTAGAGGACATTCGGCGAGTCCGTTCCCACCCTCAGGCTCTGGCTCAGTGTGAGAGGTTTTTGCTCGATCGAGGGATGGAGGCCGTACCGGCCTACGACACCGCCGGCAGCGCCAAAGAGTTGGCTGCTACACCGCAGGATGGCGTGGCCGCCATCGCCAGCCAATTGGCTGCTCAGGTGTACGGTTTAGAGGTCTTGGCTGCTGGCATCGAGGACTACCAATCTAATCATACGCGCTTTTTCGTCCTAAGCCAGGACGATCCGCCTCAAGGGGAACGAAACAAGACCTCGCTGGTCTTTTCCGCCCGGCACGTTCCCGGCGCGCTTCACGATTGCCTGGGGGAATTTGCCCAGCAGGGGATCAATCTAACCAAGTTGGAATCGCGCCCCCGCCGCAACAAACCCTGGCATTACGTGTTCTATCTTGATTTCGAGGGGCATTGGCAAGACCCAGACTGCGAAAAAGCCCTGCTCGGCTTGCTGCGCAAGGCGTCTTTCGTCAAGATCTTCGGGTCTTATCCTGCGGCAACACAGGACAGGGATCAGGGATCAGGGAATCAGGGGACCGCCTTTCTTGATTCCCTGATCCCTGGTTTGCTGATTCACTGAATCCAACATCCAGAGGAGCAAAAGTTGTTATGGGCATGACCCTGGCTGAGAAAATCCTGGCGGCCCACGCGGAGGTGGAACTCGTGGAGCCGGGACAGTTCGTTGAGGTCGAGGTGGACGTGGTGCTGGCCAACGACATCACCGCGCCTATCGCCATTCGAGAGTTCGAGCGCACCGGTGCCGAGGAGGTCTTTGATCCGGACCGGGTGATCCTGGTGCCCGACCACTTCACTCCCAACAAGGACATCCAGTCGGCCGAGCAGTGCAGAGTGCTGCGCGATTTCGCCCGGCGTCAGAATCTGACCCACTATTTCGAAGTGGGACGGGTGGGCATCGAGCACGTGCTGCTGCCAGAGCAGGGCCTGGTCTTGCCCGGCGAGGTGGTCGTGGGGGCCGATTCCCACACCTGCACCTACGGCGCGTTGGGCGCTTTCGCCACCGGGATGGGGTCCACCGACATCGCTGTGGCCATGGCCACCGGCAAAATCTGGATGAAAGTGCCGGAGACCATCAAGCTAGTCTACCGGGGCGAGCTGCCGGAGTGGGTGGGCGGCAAGGACCTCATTCTGCACACCATCGGCCTCATCGGCGTGGACGGCGCCCGCTACCAGGCTATGGAGTTCAGCGGCCAGGCTGTGGATGCCCTCTCCATGGATGGCCGCTTCACCATGGCCAACATGGCCGTCGAAGCGGGGGCCAAGGCCGGGCTGTTCGCCTTCGACGAGAAAACGCGAGCTTACGTCGAGCCCCGCGCCCGGCGGCCCTACACCGCCTGCGAAAGCGATGCCTCCCCTTCATCTCCCCTAGAGTTGGGGGGGACAGAGGGGGGGCGCTACGCCCAGGTGATCGAGATGGACGTCTCTAACCTGGAACCCCAGGTAGCTTTCCCCCACCTGCCCAGCAACGTTCGGCCTCTGAGCCAGGTCGGCGAAGTGCGAATTGATCAGGCGGTCATCGGCTCTTGCACCAACGGGCGGCTGGAGGACCTGCAGGTCGCTGCCCAGGTGCTGGAGGGACGGCAAGTGCACCCCCGCGTCCGCTGCATCGTTATCCCCGGCACTCAGGCTATCTATCTGGAGGCCGTGCGCCAGGGGCTGGTCGAGATTTTCGTGGAGGCCGGAGCGGTAGTGAGCACGCCCACCTGCGGTCCCTGCCTGGGGGGACACATGGGCGTTCTGGCGGCGGGGGAGCGCTGCGTCTCCACCACCAACCGCAACTTCGTGGGCCGCATGGGGCACCCGGACAGCGAGGTGTACCTGGCCGGGCCAGCGGTGGCGGCGGCTTCAGCGGTGTTGGGACGGATCGGTGGGCCGGCGGAACTGTGAGGTGAGGTGCAACGCACTTTAGAAGTGCGTTGCACCTGAGAGGAGACCCCGTGAAACTAAGCGGCAAGGTCTGGAAGTATGGAGCAAACGTGGACACAGACGCCATTATCCCCGCCCGCTATCTGAACGTTTCGGCTCCCGAAGAGCTGGCCCGTCACTGCATGGAAGACGTTGATCCAGAGTTCGCCCAGAAAGTGCAGCCAGGCGACATCGTGGTGGCTACCACCAACTTCGGCTGCGGCTCGTCGCGGGAGCACGCGCCGCTGGCCATCAAGGCGGCGGGGGTAAGCTGCATCATCGCCCACACCTTCGCTCGCATCTTCTACCGCAACGCCATCAACATCGGCCTGCCCATCCTGGAATGTGCAGCGGCGGAGGCGATCGAAGCGGGGCAGACCCTGGAGGTGGACCTGGAGACGGGGACAATCCGCAACCTGAACACGGGGCAGACCTTCCAGGCCGAACCGTATCCGGAGTTCATGATGGGCATCATCCAGGCCGGGGGGCTGGTCGAATACACACGAAGAGAGTTGGGAGTATAGCCATGCAAGCCAGAATCGCTGTTCTGCCGGGCGACGGCATTGGGTCAGAAGTGGTGGCCGAGGCGGTCAAAGTACTGAAACGGGTGGCCGAAGTCTACGGGCACAGGTTCATTTTCGAGGAGGCCCTCGTCGGCGGGGCGGCCATTGACGCGGTGGGTGACCCATTGCCAGCGGAGACCCTCCAGCTCTGCCGGGCGAGCGACGCCGTGCTGTTTGGCGCCGTAGGCGGTCCCAAGTGGGATGATGCCCAGGCTGCTGTCCGCCCTGAGCAGGCTCTCCTGAGCCTGCGCAAGGGTTTAGGGCTGTTTGCCAATTTGCGTCCGGTAACAGTCTATCCCGATCTCATCGGCGCGTCCCCCCTCAAGCCGGAGAGCATCGCCGGCGTGGACCTGTTGGTGGTGCGCGAGCTAACGGGAGGCATCTACTTCGGGCAGCCTCGGGTGGAGGGCAGCGAACGGGCTGTGGACACCATGATCTACACCCGCGCCGAGGTGGAGCGCATCGCCCACGTCGCCTTTGGCCTGGCGCGAGAACGACGGCGCAAGGTCACCTCGGTGGACAAGGCCAACGTGCTGGCTTGCTCTCGCCTTTGGCGACACACGGTTGACCAGGTAGCCCAGGACTATCCCGACGTAGCGCTGGAGCACCTGCTGGTGGATGCGGCCACCATGCACCTCCTCAGGCGTCCCCGCGATTTCGACGTCATCGTCACCGGCAACATGTTCGGCGACATCCTCACCGACGAGGCCTCCACGCTGGCCGGCTCGATGGGTATGCTGCCCTCGGCCTCGCTGCGGGAGGACGCTCCTTCGACAAGCCACCGTGGTGAGCCTGTCGAACCATCAGGACACCGCTTCGGCCTGTATGAGCCCATCCACGGCTCCGCGCCCGACATCATGGGTCAGGGCATTGCCAACCCGCTGGCAGCCATCCTCAGCGCGGCCATGTTGCTGCGTCACTCCTTAGGGCGTGAAGATGAGGCCGCCGCTGTGGAGGAGGCCGTGAGCGCCGTGCTGAAACAAGGCTATCGTACCCGGGACATCGCCGAGGAGGGGAAGCAGCCCATCACAACCCAGGAGATGGGCGACCTGATCAAGTTAGAAATTAGAAATTAGAAGTTGGAGATTGGAAGTTGGAAAATGGTTATCCAGCTTTATGATACCACCTTACGAGATGGCACTCAGCGGGAGGGCATCTCCCTCTCTCTGAACGACAAGCTGAAGATCGTCCGCAGCTTGGACGAACTGGGCATCCATTACATCGAGGGCGGCTGGCCCGGCTCCAATCCCAAAGATGCAGAGTTCTTCGCCCAGGCCCAGGGGATGCCATTGGAGCAAGCTGTCATCGCCGCCTTCGGCAGCACGCGGCGGGCCGGCACGGCGGTCGAGGATGATGCCAACATCCAGGCATTGTTGGAGGCTGCCACCTCTGCTGTGACCATCTTCGGCAAGAGCTGGCGTCTGCACGTGACCCAAGTGCTGGGCACCACGCTGGAGGAGAACCTGGCCATGATCGCCGACAGCGTGGGCTATCTCAAGGAGCGGGGGCGGGAGGTCATCTACGACGCGGAGCACTTCTTCGATGGCTACCGGGCCGACCCGGCCTATGCCCTGCGCACGCTGCAAATGGCGGAGAAGGCTGGGGCCGACTGCCTGGTCCTCTGCGACACCAACGGCGGCACGCTGCCGTCCGAACTCACCGCCATCATCGAGCAGGTGAAGGAGGTCACGTCCACTCCCCTGGGCATCCACGCCCACAACGACAGCGACTTGGCCGTGGCCAACTCCCTGGCCGCCGTGCAGGCCGGCGTCGTCCACGTGCAAGGCACCATCAACGGCTATGGCGAGCGCTGCGGCAACGCCAATCTCTGCTCCATCATCCCCAACCTCAAACTCAAGCTGGGCTACGACTGCATCAGCGAGGAGCAGTTGCGCCGCTTGAGCAGCGCCTCCCGCTACGTCAGCGAGTTGGCCAATCTGGCCCACGATGCCCACCTGCCCTACGTGGGACACAGCGCGTTTGCCCACAAGGGCGGCATGCATGTCAACGCCCTGCTCAAGTGCGAGGAGAGCTATCAGCACGTTGATCCCGCCCATGTTGGCAACCGCAAGCGGGTGGTGGTCTCGGAGCTTTCGGGCAAGAGCAACATCGCCTACAAGATCGAGGAGTTCGGTCTGAATCCTGCCCTGGGCCCGGCTCAGACCCAGCAGATCCTCCAACAGGTTAAGGATTTGGAGAGGCAGGGGTTTCAATTCGAGGGCGCGGAGGGGTCGTTGGAACTGCTCATCCGCCGGGGTCAGCCGGGGTATGAGCCGCCTTTCGAGTTGGTTGATTTCCGCGTGCTGGTGGAGAGCGGCGGGAGGCCTCGCTATCAGGATCGGGGCATGTTGGCGGAGGTCGCCATCAAGGTGCGGGTAGGCGATGAGATCATGCACACCGCTGCTGAGGGCAACGGTCCGGTGAATGCCTTGGACCTGGCCGCCCGCAAGGCGCTGTTGCCTTTCTATCCCCAGTTGGCTGACATCCACCTGACCGATTACAAAGTGCGCATCCTCGACAGCGAGGCCGGCACGGCGGCCCAGGTCCGCGTGCTCATTGATTCCGCTTGCGGCGCGCGCACCTGGAGCACAGTAGGCTCTTCCGCCAACATCATCGAGGCCAGTTGGCAGGCCCTGGCCGACAGCCTGGAGTATGGCCTGTTGAACGGGCTGGGAGCTTGACCTCTCGTTCACTTTGAGAAACCGGCGTGTCTGACGATCGAAGTCGAAAGCTGTGTAGCCAGGCTTGACTTGGGTGTGTTTCATCTCGGTTGTAGGACGGATTGGTAATCCGTCAATTCGTCGGAATACCATTCCGACCAACAATACCGACTAACTCGTTTTGAAACACCCCTGTTTGACTTTTGTCTCCCTTTGTGTTATCATATGCCCAGACTGGAAAGAGGGTTGGAGATGTCTAGCGAGTCGCAAGACGAGGCAATAGAAGTTAGTTTGTTGGGGCGTGAGGACTACTTTGCCTACTATTATGCCAACGCCGCCGCGACGTCATCTGATGAAGCGGCGTCAGGCAAGCTACTTCACGCCCGGATGACACCGCATCCCTAAGTTATAGCCATTCATCGGTATCTCAAAAGCGTGGAGCAGGCAAGCCCACGCTTTTTTTGTTTATCTTGAGCGGTATCCGCTCAGGTGCAACGCACTTGTAAAGTGCGTTGCACCTATGGCTGAGCAGTCACCTGGAGGGTAGAGATGTATTGTCGCGGCATCCGAGGGGCAACCACCGTAGAAGAAGACGACGCCGAGGCCATTCTGGCTGCCACCAGGGATCTCTTGGAGCGCATCGTCGAGGCCAACGACTTGAAAGTGGAAGGCGTAGCCAGCGCCATCTTCACTGCTACGCCCGACCTGGCGGCTGCCTTCCCGGCCAGGGCGGCGCGGGAGATGGGCTGGCGCGATGTGGCTCTCTTGGATGCCCAGGAGATCCCCGTGCCGGGAAGCCTGGAGAGGTGCATCCGCGTGCTCATCCACTGGAACACGGAGAAGAGGGCGGCTGAGATTCGGCACGTCTACCTCAGAGGAGCTCAGGCGCTGAGGCCGGATTGGAAGTTGGAAATTGGAAGCTAGAGGCTGGAGGTTGGAAATTGGAGCGCTTTCCACCATCCAATATCTAGCCTTCACATTGAAAGAAGGCATCAGGGCAAGAGTCGCACGTCGCTCTGGCTGGATCGCCAGATCCGGCCAGGGAAGCGATGGATTTGACTATCCATCGCGAGCGGGCGTGTCACTTTTGCCGCAATGCGAAAAAAGGAGGCAGGCCATGTTGATCGTCAAGAGAAAGGGAACCACCCGAGAGGTGCGGGACGACCCATCACACTTCGGCGCGTCCTGATCAGGCAAAGTCGAGCAGTCGAGTTAAAGGAGGATCCGCCATGATCATCATTATGAAAATGGGGGCTGGTGAGGAAAAGATTCAAGAAGTGGTGGGCCAGATAGAGGAACTTGGTTTTCAGGCCCACCTCTCTCGGGGGGAGGAGCGCACCATCATCGGCGTCATCGGCGATGAGCGGCCAGTTAGCCCCCACGTGTTCGAACTGATGGAGGGGGTGGAGAGGACGGTGCCCATCCTCCAGCCCTTCAAGCTGGCCAGCCGTGACTTCAAGCCCGAGGATACGGTCATCCCCATCAACGGGATGCGCATCGGCTCGCGGGCGGTGACCGTCATGGCCGGCCCCTGCGCCGTGGAGAGCCGCGAGCAGATGTTGGAAGCAGCCTGGGCGGTCAAGGAGGCCGGCGTCCGCATCCTGCGCGGCGGGGCCTTCAAACCCCGCACCTCGCCCTACAGCTTCCAGGGCCTGGGGCGGGAGGGTCTGGAGATCCTGGCCGAAGTCAAAGGGGAGACCGGGCTGGCCGTCGTCACAGAGGTCATGGCCCCCGAAGATGTGCCCTTGGTGGCCCGCTACGCCGACATCCTCCAGGTTGGGGCACGAAATATGCAGAACTTCAGCCTGCTGAACGCCGTGGGCGAGTCGAAGATGCCCATCCTCCTCAAGCGGGGGATGATGGCCACTCTGGAAGAGCTCCTCATGGCCGCCGAGTACATCCTCTCCCACGACAACTACCGCGTCATGCTCTGCGAGCGGGGCATCCGCACTTTCGAGAAGTACACCCGCAACACCCTGGACATCAACGCCGTGCCCGTCCTCAAAGGGTTGACCCACTTGCCCGTCATCGTTGACCCCAGCCACGGCACCGGCCAATGGGAGCTGGTAGGGCCCGTGGCCAAAGCTGCGGTGGCCGCTGGCGCCGATGGCTTGATCGTGGAAGTGCATCCCCACCCCCAGCGCGCCCTCTCCGACGGAGCCCAGTCGCTGAGGCCGGAGCGGTTTGTCCAGTTGATGGGAGAGCTGCGGGCGGTGGCGAAGGCGGTGGGGAGGGGATTGGGGTAGCGGGTAATGAGGCGATGAGGCGATGAGGCAACGAGGTGATGGGTCTGATGAGGCTTAAGGATGCGCGAGTGGTCATTGTCGGGCTGGGGCTGATGGGGGGGTCTTTGGCCGCGGCCTTGAAACGGCGAACTGCCTGTAGAGAGGTATGGGGCGTGGCCCGACGCGATGAGACCATCGAGGAAGCCCTGAGGCGCGGTTTTATCCATAGGGGCACGTGCGACCTGGCTGAGGGGGTGGGACAAGCTGATCTGGTCGTGCTGGCTACGCCAGTGCGGACTGTCTTGGAGCTCTTACCACAGGTAGGGGGCTTGGCTCCCGCTGGCTGCCTGCTGATGGACTTGGGCAGCACCAAGGCCAGGATCGTCGAAGCTATGGAATCGCTGCCATCCCACCTCCAAGCCGTCGGCGGGCACCCCATGTGCGGCAAGGAGGCGTCGGGAATCGAAGCCGCGGAGGCCGGCCTCTACCAGGGCGCGACCTTTGTGCTCACCCCCCTTCGACAGAGCTCAGGGCAAGCCCTGCAGCGGACCCGTTCGGAAGCGCTGACGCTGGCCCAGGAACTGGTCGAGGCCGTCGGCGCACAGCCCGTGGTGATGGACGCCCAGCGCCACGACCGCCTGGTGGCCGTCGTCAGTCACCTTCCCTATCTCCTGTCAGTAGGTCTAGTGGCCGCCGCCGAGGAGGTAGCAGCGGAGGACGAGCAGATTTGGGAGCTAGCGGCCAGCGGCTTTCGCGACGCCTCGCGCCTGGCAGCCAGCGACGTGACCATGATGCTGGACATCCTGCTCACAAACCGCCGGGCGGTGGGAGAGATGCTGTCCCGCTTCGCCAAGCGACTCGACGCCATCGCCCACTTGCTGGAGGCGAGCGAAGCGAAGCCTGTCCTGAGCATGGTCGAAGGGCAATCCCCATGCCGCGAGGAAGAGATTGCTTCGTCGCAAGAAACGCTCCTCGCAATGACACGGGCTGAGCAGAGCTTGCGAAGTTTAATGGAGCAGGTACGGAAAAGGCGGGAGGGGATGTTCCGGTGAAGCTAACTGTGAAACGAGCCAGAGGTTTGAGCGGTCGGGTTGAAGTCCCTGGCGACAAATCCATCTCCCATCGCGCCCTGCTGTTGGGGGCGATAGCCGAAGGCAAGACACGGATTCAGAATTTTTTGCCCGCGGCCGATTGTCTGGCCACCCTGGCTTGTGTGCGAGCGCTGGGCGCCGAAGTGGAGAGAGTATCCGAGACGGAGTTGGTCGTGCAGGGGCGAGGGTTGCATGGCTTGGTGGAGCCCGAAGATGTGCTGGACTGCACTGGTTCGGGCACCACCATGCGCTTGCTGGCGGGGATTCTGGCTGGCCAGCCCTTCTACAGCGTGCTGACGGGAAACGAGCAACTCCGCCACCGGCCCATGGGCCGCATCGCTGGACCGCTGCGTCAGATGGGCGCAACCGTGCTGGGCCGCGACGGTGGCCGCCTGCCGCCCTTGACCATCCTGGGCGGAGACTTGCACGGCATTGATTACCGGTTGCCCGTAGCCAGCGCTCAGGTGAAGTCGGCCATTCTGCTGGCGGGCCTCTACGCCGATGGTCCCACGGTGGTCCACGAGCCAGGCCCCGCTCGCGACCACACCGAGCGGATGTTGGCAGCCAGGGGCGCAAATATCAAGTGGCAAGTGGCAAGTGGCAAGCGGCAAGCGGCAGGGCTCGAGGTTCAAGAGGATGGTATGATAACTCTGTGGGGGAGCGCAAGGTTGTCCTCTCTGGACATCCTTGTGCCGGGAGATTTTTCGTCAGCGGCCTACTTCATCGCCGCCGCTTGCCTCGCGCCTGGGTCGGAGGTCACTGCCGTGGGCGTCGGCGTGAACCCCACTCGCAGCGGCTTCTTGAACGCGCTTGCGGAAATGGGGGCGGACATCGGGTTGGAGAATCAGCGGGAGATGGGCGGCGAGCCGGTCGCCGACGTCGTCGCACGGGCGGGAGACCTGCGGGGCGTGGAGGTGTGCGGCGATCGGGTGCCCCGCATGATTGACGAGTTTCCCATTCTGGCCGTGGCGGCCACCCAGGCGCAGGGAACGACCGTGGTGCGCGACGCGGCGGAGCTGCGGGTCAAAGAAACGGATCGGATCGCCAACGTCGCCATTGAGCTGCGCAAATTGGGAGCACACATTGAGGAGCGTCCCGACGGCTTCGTGGTGGAAGGGCCGATGCGGCTTGTAGGAACGCAGGTGAACAGCCACGGCGACCACCGCCTGGCCATGTCCCTGGCCATCGCCGGCCTGGTGGCCGAGGGGGAAACGACGATCGAAGGGGCGGAATGCATCGCTGATTCGTTCCCAGGTTTTGAGCGAATCTTGGGAACTTTGATGAGCTGAGGAAAACGAGCCATGCCGCTGAACATCAACGGCCAGACGAAACTTGTGGGATTGATGGGTCATCCCGTCGAGCACAGCCTCTCGCCCATCATGCACAACAGCGCCTTCGCCGCGCTGGGCCTGAACTGGTGCTACCTGCCTTTGTCCGTGCGCCCTGAGCGATTGCGGGAAGCGGTGGCCGGCCTGCGGGCCCTGGGCTTCGCGGGGGCCAACGTCACCGTGCCTCACAAAGAGGCGGCGATGTCCTATCTCGACGAGGTCACACCGCAGGCCCAGGCCATCGGGGCAGTCAATACCATTGTGGTACGCGGGGATGAGCTGATCGGCTGCAACACCGACTGGCAAGGCTTTCTGACCGCTCTGAGCGAGGGCGGCTTCGATCCCCAGGGCAAGCGGGCTGTGGTGGTGGGGGCCGGCGGCGCAGCCCGGGCGGTGGTTTACGCCCTGGCCCAGGCTGGGGCGCAGGTGGCCGTCCTGAACCGCACTTCAGCCCGTGCCCAGGCTCTGGTCCAAGATTTCTCCCCCTTGTTTCCCGCTTTTCCACTCACCCTGCAAACGTTGGAAGAGCAGACCGCCCAAGCTCACTTGCTGGTCAACACCACGCCCGTTGGCATGTGGCCTGAGCTGGACGGATCTATCTGGCCGCAAGAGCTGGCCTTCCCCGGCCATCTGACCGTCTTCGACCTGGTGTATAACCCCCGTCAGACGCGGCTGCTGCGGCAGGCTGAAGCGGCGGGAGCGAGGGCCATCGGCGGCTTGGGGATGTTGGTGCACCAGGGCGCGGCGGCTTTCGAGCTGTGGACGGGGGAGAAAGCGCCGGTCGCAACGATGTACGAAGCTGCAAGCAAGAAACTTGGCATGGTTCAGAACCACAACTGCAAAGATTCTGCGTGTTTCATGAATTGTGCCTAAGACTCCGAGGAGACAAGTGATGGCACTGCGTTTTCTGACCGCTGGCGAATCCCACGGGCCTTGCCTCATCGCGATTATTGAAGGACTGCCGGCTGGGCTTGGTCTGAATGAAGAGGAGATCAACGTTGATCTGCGCCGCCGCCAAGGGGGCTATGGACGCGGTCAGCGCATGAAGATTGAGCGCGACAAGGTCGAGATTCTGAGCGGAGTAGCCAGGGGCCTGACCATCGGCGCCCCCATTGCCCTGCGCATCGAGAACAAGGATTGGGCCAATTGGAAGGACAGGGACGTCCCGCCCTGGACGGTGCCTCGGCCGGGCCACGCCGACCTGGCAGGGAGCATCAAATACGGCCTGGACGACCTGCGGCTGGTAGCCGAGCGGGCCAGCGCCCGGGAGACGGCGGCGCGGGTGGCGGTGGGGGCGGCGGCGAAACGGCTGCTGGCTGAGTTCGGCATCGCCGTGGGCAGCTACGTGACCGAAATCGGCGGGGTGGCGGCGGATGTTCCAGACCTCTCTCCCCAGGAACTCTGGGAGCAAGCTGAGGGATCTGATCTGCGCTGTCCCGACCCCGGGGCCGCCGAAGCCATGCGCCAGCGCATTGACCAGGCCAGGGCAGCGGGGGACTCCCTGGGCGGCGTCTTCGTCGTCGTGGCCAGCGGCGTGCCCGTCGGCCTGGGCAGCCACGTCCACTGGGATCGCCGACTGGACGCCCGCCTGTGCCGGTCTGTGATGAGCATCCCGGCCATCAAGGGGGTGGAGATTGGGCCGGCTTTCGAGAACGCTCGGAAGAGGGGGACGGAGGTGCACGATGAGATCGTGGTGAAGAACACGGATCAGCAGGATTTGCGGATTACTCGTTCTTCCAACCGGGCGGGCGGGATTGAGGGGGGCATGAGCAACGGGCAGCCCATCGTGGTGCGGGCGGCCATGAAACCGATTCCCACTACGGTGACGCCCTTGCGGTCGGTGGATCTGATCACTGGAGAGGAGGCGACGACCCAGTATCAACGGTCTGATGTCTGTGCTGTGCCCGCCGCTTCGATAGTCGGCGAGGCCATGGTGGCCTGGGTGATCGCCGACGCATTGATGAAGAAGCTGGGGGGAGATAGCATCGAGGAGATGAAGTCGAGGTGGCAGTGAGCAAGTGGGCAAGTGGGCAAGTAAGCAAGTGTGCAGGTGGGCAAGTGGCAAGTGACTTGCAAACTTGCAGACTTGCAAACTTGATCATCACCGGCTTCATGGGCACTGGGAAGTCGGAGGTGGGGCGGGAGGTGGCCCGCCGCCTGGGCCGCGAGTTCGTGGACATGGACGCCCTCATCGAGGAGCGGGTGGGTCTGACCATCCCGCAGATCTTCGCTCAGCGGGGCGAGGATTTCTTTCGCCAACAGGAACGCCAGCTTTGCCGGGAATTGGCCCAGAGACGCGGCCTGGTCATCGCCACCGGCGGCGGCGCGTTGATCCCCGAAGAAAACCGCCAGGCCCTGGGCGCCAGCGGCCTGCTGGTGTGCCTGAACTGCGATGTTGAAGAAATCCTGCGGCGTCTGGCCCAGGCAGAAGACAGGCCGCTGCTCGATGTGGCCGATCGGCGAGAGCGCATCGAAAATCTGCTGGCTCAGCGGCGCCAAGCCTACAGCCGCATCCCTCATCAAATTGACACCACAGGCTTGACGGTAGAGGAGGTGGTAGGGAGGGTGATTGAATTGTTGGGAGAAAAGATAGCGGTGCGGACGCCGACGGGCGGTTACGAGATCCATCTGGGCGAGGGGCTTCTGGCGCGGGTGGGCGAATTGATGCGCCAGCAAGAGCTGGGGGACAGGGTGGCCCTGGTCACCAATCCGACGGTCGGTGAGCTGTATGCCTTCACCGTGGTCAGCAGCCTGCGAGAGGCGGGTTTCGAGCCCGTCCTCTGCCAAGCGCCCGATGGGGAGGCTTACAAAACCCTGGACACCGTCCGCTCCCTGTACGATCAATTCATTGAAGGCGGGCTGGACCGCTACGGCGCGGTGCTGGCCCTGGGCGGCGGCGTCATCGGCGATATGACGGGCTTCGCGGCAGCGACCTACATGCGAGGCGTGCCCCTGGTGCAGTTGCCCACCACCCTGTTGGCCATGGTGGATGCCAGCGTGGGGGGCAAGGCGGCCGTGGATCACCCCAGGGGCAAGAACCTCATCGGCGCATTCAAACAACCCGCTCTGGTAGTGATTGACCCGCTCGCTTTGGCCAGCTTGGGGGAAGCAGAGATGCGCTCCGGCTGGGCCGAGGTGATCAAGGCGGGCGTGATCGGTTCGCCCAGTCTTTTCGAGCAGTTGGAGGAGAGGGGAAATGCACTATCGCCTCCTGTCATCGCCGAGGCCATCCGCGTCAAGGTGGCCATCGTGGAAGAGGATCCTTATGAGCGGGGGCGGCGGGCTGTGCTGAACCTGGGCCACACCTTTGGCCACGCCCTGGAGGTGCTCAGTGGCTTCACCCTCCGCCACGGCGAGGCGGTGAGCATGGGTATGGTGGCCGCGGCCAGGACGGCGGTCGCCCTCGGCCTGTGCGACGAGATGGTTGCGGGGCGTTTGACCGCTCTGCTCCAACATTTTGGCTTGCCAACTGGCTATGCAGGCTACGATCCCGAAGAGGTCTGGGAGGCCATGGCCACGGACAAGAAGAAGCGGGGCAAGAAACTGCGTTTTGTGTTGCCCAAAGCCATCGGGCAGGTGGTGGTCACCGACCAGGCGCCAAAAGCGGTGGTCCTAGAGGTTTTAGAAAGGCTGAAGGAAAGATGAGCGCTAAAATCCTCGTTATTCATGGGCCTAACCTGAACTTATTGGGCACGCGCGAGCCGGAGGTCTACGGCTCGGTCACTCTGGAGGATGTCAACCAGCGTCTGCGGACTCACGCCGCCGACCAGGGCATTGAAGTGCGCCTCTTTCAGTCGAACCACGAGGGAGCCATCATTGACGCCATCCACCAGGCGGCTGGCTGGGCGGATGGTTTGGTCATCAACCCTGGGGCTTACACCCACTACAGCTACGCCATTCGAGACGCCGTGGCGGCCGTTGGCCTGCCCGCTGTCGAAATCCACCTCTCCAACGTCCAGGCTCGCGAGGATTTTCGGCATCTCTCTGTCATCGCCCCCGTTTGCCTCGGTCAGATCGCGGGCTTCGGCTGGCAGAGCTACGTCTTAGGACTGGATGCCTTGCTGATGAAGCTTCAAAATTGACATCTGCTTGTCAAAATGGTATAATATGCACTGTTTAGTTTCAGAGCCTTGACATTGGGTCTGGCATCATGTTTGGAGGGAGTTGGAAATCTATTTCGTGAAGCGATTAACTGCTCGGTCGGTTGGATTAGCGATATTGCTGAGCGCTCTGCTGGTGGGCATCGTTTATGCGGGGACCATCGTTCCCGGCAGTCTTCGCATGGCCGATACCCCTGGCGGGGAGGCCGTGACTCAGTTTTCTTCTGGGACAAGCGTGGTCTACGTTGTCTTCGAATACTCTGAGATGCAGAACGAAGAGTACATGGTGAGAGTCTACGACAACGTAGGCAATGTTCTATTTGAGCAGACCGAGGCTTATACGGGGTCTGGGACAGAGTCTGTGGAAGTATCGCTCGCTGAGGGTGGGGCTTTTCCCGATGGGCGGTATGTCACCAACTTGTACAGCGGTTTGTTTCCGATTAGCACCATCATCTGGGAAGTGACTTCAGGGGCTGGAATGGCCACTCCCACTTTCACTCCCACACCCACGCCGATTCCGGCCACGGCTACGCCGACACGAACACCTGAGCCGCCGACGCCGACGCCGGTTCCGCCGACCGCAACCCGGTCGCCGACGCCGATTCCGCCGACGGCAACATCATCGCCGGAGCAGCCCTATCCAACCCCGAAGTCGCCTACCCCCACATCATCTTCGGAGTCGCCGACGCCGACGCCAATCCCGCCGACGGGCACACCGTCGGGATCACCGGGAATCCGTGTTCGCAGGCCAC
>CAZEBW010000059.1:0-23171 GCA_964510205.1 uncultured Anaerolineae bacterium | reverse complement strand
GCGGTGTACGTCCTACCCACTACCGGGACGTTCCAGAAGTAGAGTCTATCTTCGTAGCAAACGTATCCCGAGCAATTCGTGCCCCCGCAGTCGGAAGCGGCGCCAGCGGGCGTGCCTTCGGGCGGAGGAACGGCGACGCGGAGCTGCAAGTCCCATCTTCCCGTTCCGTCGGGACCAGCGGCCCACCAATCCTCGGTCAGATTCCATTCCACCCGGCCATCCGCCCCGCTTTGCGCCTGGCCGTAGCGGATCCAGCTATTGTCCCGGAAATAGCGGAACTCGATTGCCGCTCCGCTGATCGGGGCCTGGGTGTACAGGTTCCTGGCCACGGCTCCGATCTTCCACAGGCTGGCGACAACGGGGGGCTGTTTCCAGATGATGGGCAAAAACACCTCGCCAGCGGACGTTGCCGTCTGCGTCGCTGTTGGCGTAGGCGGTGCGTATACGCCTGAAGTGCGCAAGCGGATGGCGACGTCGTCGCCGTATGCCCCCTCGTCTTCCCACACGCTGCCGTCGCCGCTGGTGTACGTGCACTGCGTCTCGTGAGGCCCCTCCAGATCAATGGGGATCGGATTCGTGTAATCGGCGTTGGTGAACTTCACCACCGCGATCACGTCATCACCGCTGGTCGCGGCCAGAGGCGGGTCCACCACCACCCCGTGATAGCCCGCCTCACTGAAACTGTGGTCGTAGCTGCTCCACAGCAAGTTGCTGGGCGTCGCGCCGTCGAAGTCGTCGTAGATGATCACGTCAACGTCGGTGGTCGTGTCCGTGGTCCAAAACTCCACGCGCGTGACGTAGGTGTTGCTGGCGGGGACGAACTTGGCCAGGCCCCAGGCGGTCGTGCTGCCGTAACCCACCATGCCCGTCCAGCCGCCCTCGTCGTAGTACAGGATGTCGCCGTCGGGGTCGTAGTCTTGCCAGTCGGACATGAACGAGGCGTACTTGCCGATGCTGGCCGAGCCGTAGGCGATGGTGAAGTAGCCGTTGTCTCCCCAGCTCGCGCCCCAACTGTTCTTCACGATCCAGCCGCCCGCGCCCCCGGCGTGAGAGGCGTCGTCGTCCCAGCCGACGATCAGCACGGCGTGATTCGGCTCTTCCGCCCCGGCGTGGTAAAGCGTGTAAGACCCGTCGTAGTTCCCCAGCTCTGTCGCCCAGGCGTCGCCGTCGCCGGCGTACATGGACACGTAGACCGGGCTGGCGGCGGCATAGATGTAGCTCTTCAGCACCTCCGTGTCGGGCGCCGCATCGCCAGAGATGACTCTCCAGCCCAGCAGCGTCTTGCTGTACGGGCAGGCGTCGTTGCAGGCGACGTCGCTGTCCACGTAGGGGTCGCACGATTCCAGCACGGCGCCCTTTTGGGAGAACAGGTTGGCCATCATGTAGTAGTTCCCCCCGGCGCAACTGGGGTCTAGCCAGGAACACTCCTTGGCGTTGTTCTCCGAGAAGTCGTAAGCGCCGGCCCCATCAATCAGCAGCTCGGACTCGATGTTGCCGAGGGCGGCGAAGGCGTAGCAGGCGCCACAGACGCCCTGATCCTTCACCGAAGTGACCGCGCCCTGGTCGCGCCAGTCCCACTTGCTGGGCAGCAAGGCCGCAGCCACAGCCCCCTCGGGCATTCGATCCCCCCTCAGGTGGGACAGGTCCATCGGCGGGGGTATGAAGCCTGTGCGGGGAGGCGGCGGCTCAAGCGGCGGCCGCGTCGGGACCGCCTGGCGGCCAGACCCTTCGGCTAGGCCCTTCGACAACCCTTCGACCGGGCTTAGGACGAGCAGCGACAACGCGCTGACCAGAATCACCGCCGTCAGAGCAAGCATCAGCTTGGGTCCCGCCTTAGTGCTTTTCATGGGTTCCTCTCATCGCTCTTAGTTCGACAATGTCACATCTGTGTCATTGCGAGCCCCGCAGGGGCGAAGCAATCTCCAATTCGCAGGGGTGGGGATTGCTTCGCCTTCGGCTCGCAATGACATGAGGTCATGGCGACGCCGACGCCGGCGTCTTCAACTCCAGCACGATCACGAACTCCACCGCCTCTGGATTCTGCAGGAGGTCAGGAGGAGCAGCCGCGGCCAAAGCAGGCCCTTCGGTCGTAAGCCGAGCGGCGCTCAGGACAGGCGCCAACGAGGCCATGCCGGGCGGCCTCAGCAAAGAGGCCGAGGGCGTCGGTGGTATAACCTGCAACTCCACTCTGATCGTTTCAAAACAAGGGTCGGCGCAGCACAGAGACCTTGGATGCCTTCCGTCTACGTCAACATAGGCTACGTAGTTGCCTGCCGGCAGGCCGGTGATGTCTACAGACACATTCATCGTTGCAGGAGCAACCCCTGAGGAGGGGCTGATGTTTATCCAGGAGGCGTCCTTGACGGCCAGCCAGTTCACAACGCCTCCGCCTTTGTTAATGATATTCACCTGTTGCGCTGGCGGGTTCGCTCCCCCTTCCACAGCCGTGAAGCTGAGGTTCACCGGACTGACCTGCATAACAGGCGCTTCGTTGGCGTTGATCTCGTAGGTCTTGTCAACGGCGTATTGCTGCTGAAGGTTGGTGATTATGGCTGACGCTGTGCCATCTCTGGGAGTCTGGAAGCAGACCGCCGAAGCGAAGTTGCCCGTGCCCGGCTCGTAGTCGTCGTTCTCGCCCATGATCTGATCTTCCAGCACGACCTTGAGGCTGGTATCCACCCCTACCGCTAGATTGGAGGTGTGAACGCCGTAGAATCGCCCCTCCTTGACGATGAACTTGACCAAATCGCGGTCGCCTTCGGGGTAGAAGCTGTGCTCCTGCGTTCCCTCAATGGCGATGGGCTTGGCAAAGGGATCGTCAGGCTCGTAGTCGTCCACCAGGCTGGAAAGCAGGCTGAGGCTCACGTCATAGGTCTTGTCCTCGCCGTATTGACTGCTCTTGACATTGCTGATGGTAGCCACTGCCACGCCATCAATCGTGGGCACGAAACGCACCTCAGATTCCAGGAATTGATCGGTTACGTCGTCGTTTTGGCAGTTAGGACAGACCTCTCCGTTCAGCTCCACCACGACTCTGGTGTCTACGCCAGGAACCATGTTGAAGGTGTTGACAGCGTACAGACGACCGCTCTTGACTCCGAAGGTTACCTTGTCAACGTCGGCGTCAGGATAGAAGTTGTGCGTCTGTATCTCGGCTACGCCGATGGGTTGAGGCTCATCGTAGTCGGGTTCGTAGGCGTCGCGCAGGTCGGGGGTGGGTGTGAGCGTCGGCGGGACCGGCGTGGGCGTGGGTGGGATTGGCGTCGGTGGGATCGGCGTGGCCGTCGGCGGGATCGGCGTGGGCGGGATCGGCGTGGCCGTCGGCGGGACCGGCGTGGGCGTGGCCGGGATCTCGTTCACGGTGACCTGGTACCACTTCTCCGGCCCGTACTGATCGCGGTTCCTTATGGTGACGGTAGCGTCCACGTCGTAGCCAGTGGTGACCTGAAACTCGACGCAGGAGCTCAGGTCGCCTGAGCCTACGTTGCAGTCGTCGTTGCTATAGACGTTGCCGCCGACATTGATCTCCAGGACCGTGTCCACGGCCGGGGCCAGGTCGGAGGTAAACACCCGATAGTTACGCCCGGCCTTGGCCAGGAACGTGACCTTGTCCACGTCGTAAATGGGATGGAAGTTGTGCAACTGCGTCATGCCCAGAATGATGTTCTGGGGCTGGAAGTCGTCTATTTCGTACTCATCGGGGCCGACGGGAGTAACAGCCACCGTAGGCGTTATGGTCACCCCAGGCGTGATGGGCACACTGGGTGTGATGGTTGCGCCGGGCGTAATGGTCACCGTTGGGGTGATGGTTGCCGTAGCAAATGGGGTAGCGAGCGCGCTTATGGACTGCACTTTCACACTGGCGAAGAGGTCGGAGGCTTCGAGGCGATTGGCGTAGGCGTCCACAGCGGGTTTGTCAACGGCCCGGCCCCTGAGGGTGATCGTGCTGTTGGCCTGAGTGAGAGAGTCGAGAGCAAGCTGATGCGGATCGTAGTCGCCGATGGCGGACATGACTGCCGCCCAATCGGCGTGGTCAGCCGTGATGACAGAACGCGCCTCCTCCAGCTCCGTCGCCGAGGCCTGCTTCTGGGCCAAATCGCCCATGAGCTCCTGAACCTCGGGCGCAGGCGTGCTCACGCTGATCAGTTCATCCTGAACACGCTGGATTTCGCTTCCCAGACTAGCGGCGTCGCTGCGCAGGCTGTTGGAGACGAACCAGAGAGGCACGACGAGGATAGCCAGGATGACCGCCGCCAGCGCTAGGATGATGGCCCGGCGGGGCAATTCGCGTGGCCGGTGTTCCTCTGGCAAGATGTTGACATCAATGAAATCGGGTAGACCAGTCTCAGGCGCCATTTGCGTCAAACCTCCTTTTTGGGAAACATTCGGTTTGCACTAATTCTAGCACATTTTTGCAAATTTGTCACGTGGCGCAAAACAGGCCAGGTGTATTTCAGTCTTGGGACGAGTGTCATTGCGAGCGAAAGGCAACCGTAGGTTGCACGCAATCCCCAAACTGCAAGGAGGAGATTGCTTCGTCGCAAAAAACGCTCCTCGCAATGACAGACAGGGCCGGCCCCCGGTCTCGCCCCCAAAGTGAAATGAACCTAAACAGGCCAGGTGCAACGCACTTCGAAAAGTGCGTTGCACCTGTAGGTCACTCGTGGATGATCACTTCAGTGCCAATCTGGGCCCAGTCGTACAGCCTCTTGGCCGCCCAGGTATCCAGCACGACGCAGCCGTAGGATACCGGCTGGCCCAGGTATCCCGACCACAGGGTTTGGCCGCTGCTGAGGATGGGCAGGCCGTGAATGCCGTTCTCGCTCCCGCCGGCCCAATAGATGCCCATCCAATAGGGCATGCGGATGTCCCACGTGCTGCCGTAAGCCTCAGGCATCTTGCTGACAATGCTGAATCTCCCGTAGCGGGTGGGGGTTCCGCGCTCTCCGGTGGAGCAGACGAAGTCGTAGATCAGCGTGTCGCCATCCCAGGCGGTGAGCCTTTGCTCCGAGACATCAATCTCGATGCGCTGCAGGAGAACCGCCACTTCGTCCCGCCGGGTGCTGGCCTCTGTCCCATAGGGCTGGATGTCCAAGGCCCGTCGGTACTCATTGAGGGCCTCAGTCAGTTGGCCGCTTTCCTGAAGCTCTGCCCCGTGTCGCCAGTGGGCCTCGTAGAGCAAAGGCCCTACGTCCTGGTAAGCGTAATCTCTCAGGTACACCTTCTCCAAATGGGT
This sequence comes from uncultured Anaerolineae bacterium, assembly GCA_964510205.1. Lineage (GTDB taxonomy): Bacteria > Chloroflexota > Anaerolineae > VGOG01 > VGOG01 > CAZEBW01. Next base: position 17,935 of record CAZEBW010000059.1, on the reverse strand, counting down.
GATGGCCTCTGCCCAGTTCCCCTGGTGGTGGTTCTCCAATCCTTGCAGGTAGGTCGCGCCGAGCTCTCGCGCCTCCCGGGCCGGGAGGTACTCGGGGCGCAGCTCGAGCACCTGATCGAAGTGAGTGAGCGCTTCTTCTAGATGGCCCTCTTGCACGAGCTGGTTAGCGAAGTTGAAGTGGGCGGCGAAGAGTTTCTCCTCGGCCTCGGCGTTGGCTGGGTCAATTTCCCTGATTCGATCCAGCAGTTCGATGACGTAGCTCCAGTCTTGGCTCTTCCAGGCGGGATGCAATTTGGACCAGAGCGGGGCCATCAACTGATTTTTGGTGGGGGTAGGTGTGGGAACCGGCGTGGCGGTGGGCGTTGGGGTGGGGGTGGGGGTAGCTATCCATTGATCCCAGGCTGCTTGGCCCAAGCCCGTGGCCCAGCCGCTGGCTGCCAGGGCCAGCGCCAGCAGAGCCAGCCCAATCCATCCGAGGAGGAAGCGTCGGCTTCCGAGAAAAGCCGAGAGTCTGGCCAGGGCCGACGAAGGGGGAGGTCTGTGCTCGGCGGCGGGCGCGGGGCGGGGTTTGTCTTGCTCTGCGGCCAGCTCAGCTAGAGCTGCGCTGAATCCGTCTCTGGCCCGCTGGTTTTGGGGATTGATGTCCAGCGTCTGGGAGAAATAGGCCATAGCGGAGCGGGGATTGGCAGCGATTTTGGCCAGCCAGAGCCATGCCTGCTCGTTGGAGGAGTCCAGGGCCAGAGCTTGCTGCAAACAGCGGCGGGCCTCACAGCGCCGTTCCTCCTGCGCTGCTGCTATGCCCTGCTGGAGCAATTCCTCTGCGGTTAGTGAAGCGTCAGGGCGATCTTCTGAAGGCATTCCTTCCCCCCGCTCGTTTCGGTGTGTGGACGGCTCAATTATAACATAAAACGCCCCTCATAGCAAAATGGGAAGTTCTGCATTTTTAGGTCACGGCGGAAAGAGAACCTCGGATGTCGGAAATACACGATGGGGTGGTGGTTAGGCGGTAGTTGATGATGATTTGCGGTCTCCAGCAAACCCGCCGATTGAGCGTCGTCCTGAGCCGTGTCCTGAGCTCAGTCAAAGGGCCTGTCGAAGGGTAGCGTCAGCGTATCGAAATCAAGGAGGAGCGGCGTCGCAGGCTCGGTCTCGGTTCGATACGTCGCTGAGTTTATCATGAGCTTAGATCCCCCATAACTATTCACCTGCTCCCGTCGGATCGCCAGATCCGACGGCTGAACGGGTTGAATCGAGCTGATTTCGCCAGCTTTGGCCTGGATTTGACAATCCAGGCCGAGCAAGGTGAATAGTTACGATCCCCCTTATCGTGTATTTCTTCTATCCGTGGTTCTCCCGCTTGAAATGCGCTGATCATAGGTAAACGCAAAAGGCGACGGGCTTCGAGTGAAGCCCGCCGCCTCCATTGTTCCTGCTTTTTCTTCTTATCAATCGCTCTGCCGCTGCTTGGCCCAGAACAGACTGCCCGCAGCCAGCACCGTCAGACCCGCCCACGCTAACCCCAACCAGTTGGACGAGCTAGCTGCGCCTGACTTGGCAGCGAAGGAGGAGAGGGTGACGGCGGTGGGTTCGGCATCGTTGCCCATGAGACCGAATTCGCTGAAGTGACCTAAAACGGCCACCAGTTCGTTGTTGCCGGTATCCAGGGAACAGCCATCGCAGGGCAGGACGGCCTCCCACTGACTGCCGTTCCAGTGGTAGAGGTTGAGGGTGCTTTCGTCCGTTATCCCGGCGTCTTGCCAGTCCGAGTCCTGGTAGAGGAGGGTGAGGGTGTAGGGCGGGTCGAACTGGGTCACTGGGTCTCCCTGGTCGTCGGTGGCCTCCAGGACGCAATCCATATTGGCGAAGATCAGATCGCCGGTGGGGTTGCTGGGCGAGGGGTTGGGCAGATAAGTGACGGTCGTGGTGCTGCTCACGGAGTCGGCTGGGAAGTCCAGGGTGAGGTCGCCGTGGTCGGCGATCAGGCTGCCCCCCGTTGCAGGCTCGATGACCGTTGAGGTGGTGCCCAGGGCTCGGTAGGCGTTGATGCGCCCGTGGCCGTAGTACGGATCCCAGCCGGCATCGCCCAAGTCGTCCGCGCTGTCCTCTATCAGCGACCGCACCTCAGCGTTGCTTCTGCCGCCGTCCTGGGCGAACAGCAGCGCGGCCAGCCCAGCCACGTGAGGCGCCGACATGGAAGTGCCGCTCATGTGGGCGTAGGTGGAGCCGTCGTTCCAGTAGGTGCTGTAGATGCTCACGCCGGGGGCGGCCACCGCCACCTGCGATCCGTAGTTGGACCAGGAGGCTTTGGCGTCGTCCTGGTCGGTGGCCGAGACGCCGATGACGTTGTCGTAGGCGGCTGGGTAGAAGAGGTCGCTTTTGTTATTGTTGCCTACTGCGCCAACCAGCACGCAGCCTGCGTCCCAGGCATAGTTCACCACAGCCTCCAGGAAACCGGAGAAGGCATAGCCCCCCAGGCTCAGGCTGATCACCTTGGCCCCGTTATCGGCAGCGTACATGATGCCGTAAGCGATGTCGCTGTACGACGCCTTGCCCGTGCTGCCGTCTCCCACCTTTACGGCCATGATGCTGCTGTCGAAGGCCACCCCCGCGATGCCCACTCCGTTGTCGGTGGCCGCGGCGGCAATGCCAGCACAGTGGGTGCCGTGTCCATAGTCATCTTGGGGATCGTTGTCGTCGTTGGCGAAGTCCCATCCGTACACATCGTCAATGTAGTCGTTGCCGTCATCATCAATCCCGTTGTCCGCTATTTCGTCTGCGTTGGTCCACATTTCGGTTGCCAGGTCTGGGTGCTGGAGATCAACGCCCCAGTCTATGATGGCGACGACGACGCTGGAATCGCCTTTGGAGTAGTCCCACGCCAGAGGAGCCTCGATCTTCTGCGGACCCCACTGGGTACCATCGCCATAAGAGGGATCGTTTGGTTCGTAGACGGGCTGGGCGAGGTAGTCCGGCTCGGCGTATTCCACATTTGGATTCGCTTTGTAGGCGGCGAGCTGGGCCTCGACTTGGCCTGCGGGCACGCTCAGAATCTGCGCCCCGAGTTCGGGAATTGCGTCAACTACCGCAGCTCCTTGGTTGGCGTGCAACTGGGCCGCCTGCGCCGGACTGAGGCCCTCTTTGAACTTGACCACGATCCGATCAGGGACATAGGCCGCGCCAGCCGCAGGCGATCCCTCGTCCGCACTGACCGGCGCGCTGTAGATCGCTGTGGTCAGAAAAATCGAAATCGTCAGTAACAGAGCCAACAAAGTTTCTCTTTTTCTCTTATCCATCGTACACCTCCTGTTGCTCTGCCACGGCCACAAAAAAAGCGTGCTGTCGGCCGACCTGCTTACCAACAGCACGCTTCGTGAAATCTGTCTTCGGCAGCTCGGCTGTCCTGTCAGTCATCAACTCACTGAAGAGGACCCGTGGCTTTGCGCCCCCACCTTTCGATGGGTTTACCTTTATCGAGCCTTTATCGTTCTCTCGTGTGAAAGTGCTGAACTTCTGAACTTCTAGCGTGTTAAGACAATGACGGGAACATTGCTGGTCTGAGGATCGCTCCTCAGCTTTCTCAACAGCTCGTACCCTTCTAGGGGAGTCGTCACCAGGCGCAGGACCTTGGCCGTGGATTTCGCGCCTCGGCCATTTCCTGGTATGCGCGAGCTATCCTCTAGTGGATATTCCTCCAACCCGTATTGAACGTCTTCACTCAAATGCGCTGCTCTGGCCATGTCTATCCCCTTTCTTCAGCGTCTTGTGTTCCCGAACAAAAAAAGCGTGCTGTCGGCCGACCTGCTTACCAACAGTACGCTTCGTGAAATCTGTCTTCGGCAGCCCGGCTGTCTCGTTAGCTCTTGGCGATTCGCCATTTGCCAGCTAACTTAGACCCGTGGCTTTGCGCCCTCACCTCTCGATGAGTTTGCCTTTATCGGATCTTATGTGATTGAAAAGGAGCTTCTTTCTTGTACGCCTATATTATACCAAATTCATCCGCCCCAGTCAATAGCAAAAAGAGAAGATTCGGTTAAAATCAGGTTAAGACTTGGTTAACGCTTTCCTTCCGTGGGCTAGTCCTTCTCTCGAACATGTAGCCGAACCCGCGTACGTTCAGGATTTGAGGAGGCTTGTTGGAACCGAGTCTCATTTTCTTGCGCAGATTGTGGACGTGGACCTTGATGATATCCCCGGCCTCCTGGGGGCTGCAATCGTAACCTTGAACCTCTCGCACCAGGCTGTGGCTGCTCAGCACGCGCCCAGGATTCTTAGCCAGGCAGCTCAAGAGGCGGAATTCACTGGCCGTCAGCGGCACTGGCTTGCCCTGAATAGACACCTGACAGCGATCGAGGTCTATGATCAAGTCGCCGTACTTCAGCACGCCGTTTTGGGCGTCCTCTTTCATTCGACCAGCGCGCCGCAGGAGAGCGTACACGCGGGCCAGGAAGACCTTGGCGCTGATGGGTTTGACCAGAAAGTCGTCGGCCCCGGCGTTTAGCCCTTTCACGATGTGCTCATCCTGCCCCTGCGCCGCGACGATGACTACGGGCGTAGTGGTGTTCTCTCGAACGTACTGGCAGGCCTCCAGGCTATCTCCCTGAGGCGTTTTGATGTCCAAGATGACCAGGTCCCAGGATTGGCTGGCAATCCTTTGTAGAGCCTCCTGGGTGTTGTAGACATTTTCGACCTCGAAGCCTTGGTCCGTCAAAACACTGGTCATCCCTTGGGTGGCTGCCTTATCGCTTTGCGTAACCAAAACTCGCTTCATGACGCACTTACCTCTTGACTCGTCTTATTCTCACCGTTGTTTTGTCCAAAGAGCGCCGCCCGCCGCCAGCGTGGCTAAAAGCGTCAACCAGGGCCAATGGGACGCTCCCCGGCTCGCCGAGGAAGCCATAAACGAGGATAGGGTCACGGCGGTGGGCTCGGCGGGCCCAGCGGGGTACGCTACAGCGACGTAGCCGAAATCGGCTTCGCTGAATGTCTCTCCTTGCTCTAGGTGCACCGACAGGGGATGGTTATCGGTAGTGAGGGTGTAATCGTGGAGCACGCCCCCGGATTCGAAATTGCTGTCCGCTACCTTGACCACGTAGTCACCCGCATCCAGGCTGTCGAAAAGATACCAACCCGCTTCGCCCGAGCTGGGATGGTTCTGTGTGGTGAAGCTCTCTTGCCAAATACCATCTTTGTAGAGTTCGACCACCACGCCGTTGATGCCCACGTCGAACTCGCTGGTTTGTTCTTTGTCGCCGTTCTGATCGTCCCACACGTAGTCGCCGATGGATGCCGAGCCGTCGGCCCAGGCGACGTTGAGGTTGAGCAAAAAAAGGGCAGCGACGGCTATCGCCACCAAGCACTTTGGCCCTTTTTGACCGAGCCAGATGGTGATCTTTCCGTGTAAGTGCTCAGCCCGTGTCATTGCGAGGCGCGCTGTTTGCGCCGACGCAATCCCCAACTTGCTGGTAGGAGATTGCGGCAATCCAGGAGATTGCTTCGCTTCGCTCGCAATGACAGCCTGAGTAGTCGCCTTTCCGTTTTCCATGTTTTCGGGTAATGTCATTTGGTTCGCCTTTTTCCAAGTTGTTGATAACAGTATAACACATCCAGGTTAACGTCAGGTAACAAACAGGTCACAGTTTGGTTACAAAGCTGACCGGCACACAAAAAAGCGACGGGCTTCGCTTGAAGCCCGTCGCCGTAGTTCTACTCTTACTAAATCCGCCGCTTTTTCCAGAAGAGGCTGCCCGCGGCCAGCAGCGTCACACCTGCCAACCCCAACCACAGCGGACTAACCGCCCCGCCTGCGCTTGGCCTGGCGGCGAAGGAGGAGAGGGTGATGGCGGTGGGACTTACACTACCACCGTCCTGGTCTATGTCGTCCTCAAGGAAGCCGTCCCAGCCGTTATTGGGCGTCGAGTCTATGTCCTCCTGGTCGCACGCATAGATCTCGGCGTCGTTCAAGAAGCTCCCATTGTCAGTCGTGACCGTGAAAGTGATGTGCACCGTCGCCGAGGCACCAGCGGGCAGGTTACCCACACCCCAACCTACATCTGGCAAGTCCCAGATGACGGTCTTCGCCCCATCATCATAGCTACCACCATTGTCGGCGCTATGGTACTCAATGGTGTCAGTCGTCCACTGGAAGTCTATGACCTGCACGCCGGTGGCATCAACGGCCCCCTCGTTGGTGACCGTGATGCTGAACGTCACCAGGTCACCGTAGCCGTAGTTCGCGGTGTCCAAGGTTTTTTCGAGTGCCAGGTCAACTTTCCGTGCATAACCGAAGTCGAAGGAGAAGTCGTCGCCGCCAGGGTAATCAACAAACTGATGATCGCCCCCCGTGGTCGAATACCAAGAACCAGAAGGCAAGGTGCTCTCGTCCACCCAGACCCAGTAATCTCCTAGTCCCAACGTCCCCATGTAAAAGTCGTAAATGCCGTCGGCAAAGCCATCGGGAGTCTGTGATGTGCCGGATGCTGTGGTCGTCATGCCCACTTGGGTGTCATCACTGCCAGGCTCGAAAACCCCATCCCCGTCGTCCTCGTAGAGATAGACGTAAACGTCGTTGAAGCCCTCGTCATCGAAGCCAGTACCGGGATCCGTTTGAAGGCCATCCTCATTCTTATCAAACCAGACGCGATCGCCAATTGAGCTGCGATGCATGCCAGCATCCCAAGTCAGGTCCGTCTCACCCGCATCAAGGGTGGTGACAGCGGTCTTTCCAGTGGTGGGGTCGGCGTCGCTGTCAAGGGTGTCGTCACCGTTGTCCTTGGTGGTGAAGACATAGCCAGTCGGCAGCACAAACTCGACGTAGTAGTCGCCAGGCTCCAGGTCCTCGAAGATGTAGAATCCGCCGCCGCTTGTCGTGGTTGACCCAGCAGAGGTGCCATCGGATTTGTAAAGGTTCACCGTCACGTCGTCAATGCCGGGCTCACCCGCATCCTGGATACCGTCGCCGTTGAAATCGTACCACACGTAGTCGCCGATGCTGCCGCACCCCTCCACTGGGGTGTCCACTTCGTAATCGTTGTTCGTGGCGTCGCATTCCTCAGTTCCGGAGCTGATGATGGCATCGTTGGAGAGGGTCAGGCCGTCAGGGGCGTCCTCATGCACATATACAGTCACCTCGAAGGAGCCACAGTTGTTTGCTGGAAGTGTGCCCACTGTCCAGACGATGGGGTCGTCTACCGTCCCCGTGCCGCTGCGAGGGAACCCGCTGGTGTCGGAGACGTAGCTGAAATTGTTGGGGAGCATATTGCCGTTCTCGTCCCAGTTGCTCATGATGTCGGTGATGGTAACGTTCTCCGCGTCATCAACATCCAACGGCCACTCACAATGCCAATCGCCGTTTCCATAGTTTATGGTGTAGACCATGTATGAGCCGGGGAAGACAAAATCGGGGCCTATCTTCTCCACCCAAACATCGGAGTCTTTATCGGAGCTAACTAACGTGCTCCACTCAGCGTGGTTGTTGGAATAGTCGCTCTCCGGGCTGGTAGTGCTGACCTCCACCTGGTTGGTCAAAACCGTGCCCGCCTGCACGCCGCTTCTGACCTCAACCTTCACCCAGAAGTAGACCCCCGTGCCAGGGTCGAGTCTCCATAGGTCCCAGGTGATGACGTTGTCGGAGATGTCAGGCGTTATACCGCTGGTGTCGCTCAAGTATTCGACGCCAGCGGGCAAGGTATCAGCGACGGTGACGTTCTCGGCGGCGGTCGAGCCCTGGTTGAAGACGGTGATGTACCACATAAACTCCCCCTGGGAGCCGCAGGTGGTGCTGACGGCTTCCGGCCCCCACTTGGAGACGACCAAGTCGGCCATGCAATTGATCTCCAAAGCGATGTCGCCGGTGCCTGAGGTCTGGTCACTCTCATGGTCCTCTCCAATCTCTTCGTAAACCTGAGTGTGGACTTTGAGCGTGTAGCTTACCTCAGTCAGGGATACAGAGGCTTCCCAGCCCCGGGCAGTTTGAGTGTCTGGAGGACCGCTCAAGCCTACCCAGGCGAAGTCGGGCGGCACATCGGGGTCGTCATCACCGTAGGTGTCATCTACTTCTTTGTTTCCATCTATTCTAATCCAATGTTCCTCCGACTTATACGCCTCGATGTCCACGTTGTCCTCAGCGAGCACGAGGGCGTAGAGGGTTTCCGTCGAGCAGTCGTAGCGTAGGTACAGCTTTGACAGGAGCGCATAACCGGACCAATTAGGATCAGGGTTGGCGTTGTTATACATCTCGGCGAAGAAATCGCCGGACCCATCCTCGGCTAGGTCCCATTCGCTGTAATCGCCGTCAACAATCGCTGGGCCGTAAGTCGGTTCTGGCGGCGTGGCCGCCCACACCGAAGCACCGCTCAAGGCTCCCAGCATCACACCGATCAGGCCCGCGGCCATCATTATTCTAAATAGTTTTGACATTCTACTACCTCCAATGTTTTTGCTTTTTATAGGCCGCGTTAGCAACCTTCCAATGATCTCTGTAAGTATTCCCATTTTCTCCCTCTGTGAAAAGTACGCCGTTTTGCGAACGGCTCTAGTTTTCTTCCTCAAGCCACTCTCGCTTGATTCTCCTCACGTCCTCGATGCCGCAGGGCTTGGGTATCCAGGCCAGCGCGCCGCAGGCCAGGGCCCGATCGGCGCTTTCGTCAGCGATGCCGGCGGTGGTGATGACGATCCGCTGCTCAACTTTCTCGGAGATGATCCGCCGCGCAGCCTCGTCAGCCGCACACCCCGGAATCGCATTGTCCATGAAAATCAAATCGTAATCGCCAACCAGGGCCTTTTCGATGCCGCTTGGCCCGTCCTCAGCCGTGTCTACTACACACCCCTCGGCCTCCAGCAATCCAGCCAGCAGATCTCTGACGGAAGTGTCATCATCTACAATCAGCACCCTCTTCTTCTTGGCGCACAGCACCTTCCAAATCTCAGCCACCAGTTGGCGGGGGCTGAAGGGCTTGGTCACAAACTCCGTTGCGCCCAACTCCAGGCTCTTGGCGCGGTTGGAATCGAACCCGTAGGCCGTCAGGACGATGACGGGAATGCTGCTGGTTCTACCACCGTTGCCCCTTATCTGCTCTAAAAACCCGAACCCATCCATGCGGGGCATGGTCAAGTCCAAGATGATCAAGTCGGGATTCTCGGCCTTGACTTTCTCCAGGGCATCCATCCCATCCTCGGCCAGCAGCACATGATAGCCCTCTTTCTCCAGACGGTACTTGAGCACCCATCGGATGTTCTGGTCGTCGTCTACTATCATAATCCTATCTGCTGCCATCTGCCTACCCCCGATCTGGTCTGGTCTCACTGATGATACTATATCACAGCAAGGTTAATACCAGGTAACAAACGGGTTAACATCTGGTTACAAACACACCCCAAACAAAAACAGGGGTCTGAAAGGCTCACGCTGTCCTTTCAGACCCCTGTTGATCCAAATGACCCGCTATTCTTCTATTTTGGGTGTGGCTAAAACTTGTGGTAGTGACGACTTTAGTCGTTCCAAGCGACTGAAGTCGCTACTACCTTCCACAGATTTTAGCCACACTCTTCTATTTTCAACTCACGCTTTCGCGCCTCCTACGGTTGAAACCCTCTCCTCGCTAACAGGCGTCCTCCCAATGCTTGGTCACCAGCATGATGTCCACCACGTCAATGTCGCCATCTCCGTCGAGGTCGTAGCGGTCATCGTAGCACTCGTCCCCGCTCTGGCAGCGCCAGTGGGCGGCGACGAGCATGATGTCCTGCACATCCACGACGCAGTTGCAGTCCAGGTCGCCAACGAGGGAGCTGCCTTCGTAGGCGCCGATGTCGCAAGCGCCTTCTTCTGCTGCCGGGCATGGCCGACTGTAGCCGCGCTGGTCGGTGGTGTAGGTGTCTCCGCAGCCGCTGGTTTGGTAGGGAATGTGGTTCGTGGCCGCGCTGCCGGCGAGCAGGGCGTGGGTCCAGGTGGGGCCGCCGTTGTCCTGCAGGGGGCCCAGATTGGCGGCAGCATTCTGCTGGTCAGTCGCATCGGTGAAGCCGCAGTCCATGCCGCTCTCCAGGTTGTAGCCCTGGGACATCATCGTGCCATAGCAATTGTTGGGACTATTGCCCGCCAGGATGCTGTTCTTGACGTTAGCCGCGCCGCTGCTTTTGTAGATACCGCCACCGCTGCTGGTGGCTGTGTTGGTGGTGAAAGTGCTGTGGCTGATGTTCAGCGTGCCGCCGTAGATGCCGCCGCCATAGGTGGCCGTGTTGCCAGAGAAGGTGCTGTGGTTGACGTTCAGCGTGCCGCCGCCGCAGACGCCTCCGCCGTAGGTGGCGGTGTTGCCGGAGAGGGTGCTGTGGCTGAGATTCAGCGTGCCGGCGTTGCAGATAGCGCCGCCGCAATCGTCCTCGTTTGTGTTGCCGTAAAGGGTGCTACTGCTGATGTTCAGTGTGCCTGCATTGTAGATGCCACCGCCATAGGCATAGGCGCCGCTGACGTAGCCGTTAGTGACGGTGATATCGGTCAGCGTCAGGTCAGCGCCTTCGGCCACGTGGAAGATGCGGAACTCGGGCGTGCCGCCGTCGCTGCTGCGTTCGATGGTGGCCCCGTGGCCGTGGATGGTGATGTGGCTGGTGATGGAGGGCAGGCCGTTGTAGCCATCGGTGATGTTGTCCACGGTATCGAGGGTATAGGTGCAGCCGCTGGCCAGATCCATAGTGGTAGCCCCGCCGCTGCCGTTGGCGGTGTTGATGGCGCTGATGAGCTCGGTGCGATCGCAGTCAACGTCCACAACATACGTGGGCGTCGGCGTCGGGGTATGCGTGCTGGTCGGCGTCACCGTGGGCGTAGGTGTTGTGGTGGGCGTGCCCGTTGCCGTGGGCGTACCGGTGGGCGTTGGCGGTTCTGGTGGAGTCTCCTCTTCATACGCGCCGATGTCGCAAGCGGCCGTGCCGTTGTTGTCGCCATCCTGAGGTCGGCTCACCCCACGTTGGTCGGTGGTGTACTCGGTGCCGCAGCCGTTAGTTCCTTCGGGAATGTAGTCAATGGCCGGGCTGTCAGCCAGGAGGGCGTGGGTGAAGGTGGGGCCGCCGTTGTCCGCAAGCGGGCCGAGGGTGGTGTTGATGGTCGTGCTGTTGGTGATGTCGCCGGTAGCGCTGAGACCGCAATCGTTGGCGCTTTCTATGTTGTAGCCATTGGAGGTGATCTCCCCCTGGCAGTTCCCGCCGCTGTTCCCGGCCACAATGGTGTTTCTGGCTTCAGCCACGGTGCCCAAGGCGTTTCTTATACCACCGCCGCTGGTGGATGTGTTACCAGAGAACGTGCTGCTGCTGACGTCCAGTGTGCCCTCATTGAAGATGCCACCGCCCTCGTCAGCCGTGTTGGCAGAGAAGGTACTATTAACGATGTTCAGCACACGGTCGTTGAGGATGCCGCCGCCCCAGGTGGCGACGGTGTTGCTGTAAATGGCGCTGTTGCTGATGTCCACCGCAGCCGTGCCGCTCTTGTTGTAAATGGCTCCGCCATAGGTGGCCGAGTTGTTGGACAAGCCACTGTCGTTGATGTTCAGCGTGCCGCCGTCTTTGCGGATTCCGCCGCCGCCGTAGTAGCTGGTCGTATTGTTGGAGAGGGTGCAGTTGGTGATGACCAGCGCACCGGTGCTATTGATGCCGCCGCCGCCGTTGACAGCCGTGTTGTTGGAGAGAACGCTGTCGCTGATGCTGAGTGTGCCGGTGCTATTGATGCCGCCTCCGAAGTTGGCAGTGTTGCCCGAGAGGGTACTGCCGCCGATGTTCAGCGTGCCTGCATTGTAGATGCCGCCGCCGTCGCTCTCGGTGCCAGCACAACCGTTGCTCACCGTTACGTCGTTCAGGGTCAGGTCGCCGCTGCCGGCCACGTGAAAGATGCGGAACTCGGGATTCGAAGGATCGGGACAAGCAAAGGATGGGTCTCGCTGGATCGTGGCATCGTTACCATTGATGATGATCTCGCTGGTGATGGAAGGCAGGCCATTGGCACCGTCGGCGGAGAAGGGGCCGTCCGTCAGCGTGTAGGTTGAACTGGAAGCCAGTTCGAGCGTGTCTGTGCCTTCGGGGTTGCCAGCGCCGCAATCGAGATGCGGCTGACCATCTGTGGTATCGTTGGCATTTTCGATGGCCTCTCTCAGGGAGCACAGTCCATCGCTGGCGATTGCCACGATGCCATCATCCACTGTGATAGTCGCCGTACCAGTGACCGAGATGGGCAGAATCCACAGCGCCGCCCCTGCCAGCAGCGTGGCGATCAAGGAGCAGAAGGTTTTGATCACTGTGCCTTTTTGCTGCTTGCGCATGGTCTTTTCTTTGTTTGCCTTTCTGGGTAGTCTCCCTGTAGAGTGTTGCTACCCTAAGTCAAGCTGTTTGTGTCATTGCGAGTCGGCCATGGTGTGGCCCGCCATTCTAAAGGGCAGAAACTACCGTTCATGCTGTCATTGCGAGGGCGCGGGGTTTGCGCCCGAAGCAATCTCCAATTGCGGGGTGGAGATTGCGTGCAACCTGCGGTTGCCTTCCGCTCGCAATGACAGACAAGTTTCTGAGTAAGCGCGCCGTTTGCGCCGAACTTGGAAGTGAAAACGGCGCAATCTCCAGCTTGCTGGTAGGAGATTGCGTGCAACCTGCGGTTGCCTTTCCCTGCAGTCGCTCGCAATGACACAGCAGCAACACCCAAGGGGGGACTACCCCTTTCTGCTCGTATCATGATGTTACAAAAAACTAACAAGGAGAAGCTTTGGCTATGACAGCTTGTTTAGATTACGGGTTAATATTGTAGGTTATAATCTCCAGTACACCGCCCTCATCCCCGCCCTCATCATCGCCACCGGGCAAGTCCTCGCGATCTGCAAGCCCTGGCGGATACTCGACCCTTACATTACCCTCCAAATCAACGGACTTTCCAACGAGGGCGCCGTAGACCTTACTGCTTCCCGATAATCCAATGTGAGCATCCGGAGCGTATACGATGGCCGATACCCAGGCAGCGCCACTGAAATCGACGCTGTTGCCCAGCGAAATGAAGTAGGGGATGTTCTCCAAATCTAGCTTCGCGCTACCTCCTACGGTGACATTACCCTCAGCAACGATCGTTACACCACCCTCGAATCCAACATCACCACCCATAACGATATTACCGCAGACATAGACAGTATCACCAAGTGGCATATCCTCACCGCCATCAACTATCATGTTACCTTCAACGTACACTGTATCGTCAAAAGCGGTCGGCCGGCCCCCTCCGATATCCAGGTTTCCTCCAACTTTCACCGGCCCCTCAAATGTTAGGTCTCCACTCCCACCAACCCAGAGGAGTTGTCCGACACAAACTGTGCTCTCAAACGTGACCGGCCGGCCTCCTCCGATATACAGATTCCCTTCGACTTTCACCGGCCCCTCAAATATCACCTCTCCAGACCCGCTACTAATATTAAGGTCTTGTCCAACACAAACTGGGCCTCTGAACGTGACCGCCTCACCCCCTGCAATATCCAGGTCTTGCCCAGCCTTGACGGACCCTTCAAAGATTGCCTCCCGCTCAACGTCCATGTCTGTGCCAGCACAAACTGTGTCTATGAATTGATATGACCCAGTGGGCCACCACTTGCGAATGTTCATCCCGCCACTCGCATGCACCCGCCCATAGGTACCAGGGGGCTCGTCCCAGTTAGTGTGAGTATAATCACCGCACGCAGCACATTGAGCACATTGAACATCCTGTGTCTCTTCCTTGTAGGTTGATGTAGACACCTCAGGGGGGACCAGCTGGTCAACACCTTCGTGCTCTTCACAGTAATTGCCACTGTGGCGTTCATCCACAATCCCGGTAGCGTTAGCTGCGCCATCTATATAGGTAGACCACGCTAGCACAACATTCCCATTGGCATGGACACCAGCCTCGCAATCCGTGCCCTCACCCTCAACCTTTGAACTCCCTGTCAGCACCACATCGCCATCAAGGCTGGCAACAGCGTACTCAAACACGGGAGAACCAGAAGAATCGTCCGTCTCGCTCTCAGTAATCTGCACGTAGGATACAATTGTAGTGTTTCCATCATCGCTGGTCGCTGTGGAGGTAATCTTGTAAGTTCCAGCGATATCTTCATACTTTCCCCAGGTGACATCTACTTTTTTATTGTTTATTATGTAGGGAGGACTCTGGCCTGTAGTTATTCCACTTTGTAACTGTAACAAAGCGTACTCCACGCCGGAGTCGGCGGCGTATTGCTCCTTTAGGCCCTCCTCAACGGTGCGGGCGGCCACGAGGTTGGTGTTGACGCGGGTTAGGAGGACGGGAAGAAGCAGGGCGCCCAGGCCCAGGATAACCAGGGTCCAGACCAAAATCCGGCCGTTTTCGTCTAAGCTAGCTTTCTTTAACATGAAGTCCTCCTTCTGATCAGGGATTGGGGTTGAAAGAGACTGTGCATCCATTAAGGAAGGTGACGGTGAGCGAGTAGTTGTTTGGGTCAGTGCTGCCCTTGCCAGTGAACCAATGTGTGAACCAGAATGTAAGCGTTTTCGGGTTGTAGTATCCATCTATTCCATCTATTGAACGATTTCCATCTGGACTCCACGGATCATCCAATGGGATGCTTAATGACGGGAATTCAGCACCCTCCCATATGATGATGGTTTCGACTGGTACGCTGGGGCTGAAATCGATCCGAGAGAGCTTATGATTGCCGTCCCATGGCCAGTCTATGTAAAGCGTATCAATGGTAGTTGACTCGCTGTCGTTGTTTGTTATCTCCCACTGGGCGGTATAGCCGCCAAACACAGGGCCACTGATCTCGCACCAGGGCGTAGGCGTTGGCGTCGGAGTTTCTGTTGGTGTGGATGTTGGTGTTGACGTTGCGATGGGGGTATCTGTTGGCGTCGCTGTTTCCGTTGGGGTGAACGTTGGTGTCGGTGTATTCGCTGGCGTAAAGGTTGGTGTCGGCGTATCCGTTGGTGTCGGCGTATCTGTTGGGGTAGAGGTTGGGGCTGCTGGCTCTGTGGCAGTAGGCGTAGGGGCCGGGCCACCAGGATAGACGACAGAGCCTTCGAAAACAAGATACCCTACCTGTTCGTCTGTGTGTCCCCGCTCACTGTCGCCAATCTGATCTTCGTCAATAGCGAGTTGGATTTCCGTCGAAGAGAGCGGCGAAGCGCCGTAGAGATAGGCCCATCCGCCGTCGCCGCCGTCCATTGCCGCCTGCGTCGCAACGGCTACGGCCGGTGTTGCAGCGAACGATTGGCTAAATGAGTAGCTATAGGGCGGTGAATTGCCTATGCCCCTCACATCGTCCCCGCCAACAGCGGCTTCGTATTTCACGCCGTCTATCGTTCCCATACCTTGTTCAATGACAATGAATCCAACGACCTCATCGGCCCGCGTTGTGTCGCTGTCTTCGGCCACTGTCTTACCAGTGTGCAGGTCTGTTGCCGACGGAGGATTTCCTGATGCATTACCGTAAGACCAGAAGACAGACCAGTCGCTGTCATTCTCACTCATCACCTGACCGAGAACCACTGGATTAGTGTAAGTATGGCTATAGGTCTGAGCTTCTCCGTTCCAGGATCCCTTGCGCGCAGTCACTGTGCTGGTGTATTTCTGGGCCTCAACCTTTCTTCCGTCTGGGAATGTCCAGTTTCCCTCTTCCATAACAATATAGTGAACCGTCTCAGAGCTTACAGGCGAACCGTCGCCCGGATTCTGCAACCTGACATCGAATGATGTGCTCGTCACGTTACTTACGCGCGGGACAACTGGCACAGAGTTGTTTGCGTAGTTCACGGCGCAAACCACTACAGGGCTGTCGTAGGATTTCTGCAGATTCACCGTAACAGAGCCAGAGCCAACGTTGGAGACCGTTGCAGCTTCAAATTGCGGAGTCGGTGGGTTAGTGGGAGTGGGGGTTGGAGTAGCCGTTGCCGTCTCAGTAGCTGTTGCCGTAGGAGTTGCCGTCGCCGTCTTGGTAGATGTTGCCGTGGGCCCGGGCCCCGACTCAGGCGTATCCGTTGGCGTCGGTGATGATACCCCTCCTCCCCCCCCTAAAGGCGTGGCCGTTGCCGTCGTCGCCGACGCGATTGTCATGGACCCACCAGCGCGCATCTTCAGGGCAAAGGTGCCGCTGCCAGGGACTTTCCCATCCAAGGACACCAGCGTGATGGTTACCACGCTAGGAGCCTCGATAACGGTGCCGGGCGTCGGGAAAGGGTTGGAGATGAGGTTTCGGGCTATGGTGAAGGATGAATCATCAGAAGCACGGGTCAAGGCTGATGTGTCTGCGGAATAGGTATAGATGATGCTATCAATGGTGGTGGTCACGCCCACGGTGTCGGAAATAATAACGCGGGGAACCTCCAGGGTCATCTGGTAGTCATTGCCATCCTGAGTGACGGTCGCCTTGGAAGCGCTGAGCACGTCGCGGTTGAGCCAGACAGCGGCGTTCCGCAGGTCGTGTTGAACGGCCAAATCGCTGTTGCCCCGACCCGTTATATCCAGAATCTGGTAAATGGCTCCCACCAGGGCGCCCGCTATCAGCGCCATAATGGCTAGAACCAATAGCAGTTCTGGCAGGGAAAAGGCCCTTTCTTCTCGAATCATCGGTTCACCTTGTAGGTCCCTATCGTAAACACCGCTTCGCCCTTGTGACGAACGGTGACGGTGATCCACTGCATGCCGCTGTCGTCAGTAGGGGTGATGGTGAAAGTTGGCGCAATCCAATAAGAAATGCTGAGGTCCATAGGATATGACGATAATTCTGTAACCGTACAGGTGGTCGTGTAAGAAATCGGAATCGCGCCTTCAATATATTGGTGATCTTGGATGCACTCCAACTGCTTCCGCGCCAGGTTCTGCGCCGTGACCCGCTCGCGAACCGTGGCCACGCCCCAGGTGGAGGTAGATAGGGCAGACAGAAAGGTGGTGAGGACGATGGCGATGATGGCCACCGATATCAAAATCTCAACCAGCCCCGCTCCCCTCTCATCTGAAGAAACCACCCGCCTCACCGTCTCTCTCGCTCCCTCATGTCCAATTGATGGTTAAGAACGCTCGTAACTATTCACCTTGCTCGGCCTGGATCCCTTCGGCAGGCTCAGGACAAGTGTCAAATCCAGGCCAAAGCTGGCGAAATCAGCTCGATTCAACCCGTTCAGCCGTCGGATCTGGCGATCCGACGGGAGCAGGTGAATGGTTAAGAACGCTCAAAGGGGACGATAGTCCCCGTCTTGGGGCCCAAACGCGGACTTTCATCCGCCCGGAGCCTGCAAGCAAGTAGCAGGGGTCCGGGCCAAGCAGAATCGGACCCACCATCTACCAAAAAAAGCGTGCTGGCAGCCGACCTGCTGCCAAACAGCACGCTTCTAAAATCTGTCTTCGGCAGCCCGGCCGTCATATCAGCGGTCAGTGATCAGGAATCAGGTTGCTGTCTGTTGATTACTGATCCCTGATTGCTTGACTCCCTGTCCCCTGAAACAGACCCGTGGCTTTGCGTCCCCACCTTTCGATGGGTTTGCCCTAATCGGACCTTATTCATCTGTATCACATATTATATCAGATTCTCCCGTCTTTGTCAACAACCATCGAGTTAAGATCGAGTTAAGATTCGGGCGGGCGGCCCACCCTCCCCTAGCCCCTCCCTCCGAGGGAGGGAAACATCTTGCCCCTCCCCCTGCCAGGGGGAGGCTGGGAGGGGGTGGATTCCGCGCCCTGAAATCAACAGCGTGCAGCCAAACCCTGGTTGATTTTGCATCGAAAGGCCCACCCTCCCCTAGCCCCTCCCTCCGAGGGAGGGGAACATCTTGCTCCTCCCCCTGCCAGGGGGAGGCTGGGAGGGGGTGGATTCTGCACCTTGAAACCAACAGCGCCCAGCCAAACCCCGCTCGATTTTGCAGCGAAAGGCTCACCCTCCCCTAGCCCCTCCCTCCGAGGGAGGGAAACATCTTGCCCCTCCCCCTG
>CAZEBW010000058.1:0-23394 GCA_964510205.1 uncultured Anaerolineae bacterium | reverse complement strand
ACGGGGTGATGGGGAGAGTGGGAGATGGGGTGATGGGGGGAGGGGGAGAGTTAGCTGGTGTGCATTGGATGGCGGTTAGAAGCAGCAACAGAAGTGCTGTCCCTAGACTCAGCGGATCCAAAATTGCTCTAAGGGGATTGCGTGCAACCTGCGGTTGCCTTCCCCGCCTTTGGCCTGGATCTGGCGATCCAGGCCGAGCAAAACTGGATCTACTGAGTCTCAGGAGACCAGCCAATCTCCAATCTCCAATATCCAACTTCCGTTTACTCATCGCGCACCATTTCGGAGGCGTGGGTGAAGTAATTGTAGACCGTGGCCGACAGGCGGCGGAAGATGGGGAAGCAGCGATCCCAGTTGATCCAGTCCGTGTCCTCCCACAGGAACAGGCCGAACAGGTAATCGCCCTGCGGAGTGAAGACGATGCCGATGTCGGAGCGGGTGTCGCCTATCCAGCCGTGTTTGTGGGCGATGGGTATCTCTTCTGGGACGCTGGCCCCAATGACGCTGCGTATGGGATTGGTCTTCAACCAATCCAGCATCTCGCAGTAGTCCTCGGCGCTCAGATTGTCGTAAGCTTTTAGCAGTTCGCCTTCGCCCTGGCATCCCCGGTACATCGCCTCCCACAGCACAGCCAGGTCGGCCAGCCGGGTCTGCATCATGGGATCGGGGTGGGTGTCAATAGCCGCCTCGGAAGCGGATGCGGCCTCGGAAGCGGATGCGGCCTCGGCAGCCGGCGCCTCCACCTCAGGCAGCTCGGGTTGGGGGATGGGCGGCCAATGCGTCCCCCCTTCGACGTAATAGGGCTGGCGCATGAAAGTGCGGGCCATTCCCAGGTCGCGGAAGGTCTCGTTGACCACCTTCACCCCCTCCGTGGCGTCCCCGCCACCGATGCCCATCAGCACCAGGTTGGAGGCGGCGTTGATGCTCTCGGAGATCATGTAAGAGACGTTGAGCGCAATGTCGTCAGGCAGATCGCCGTCCCAGGTGCGGTAGGCGGTGAGCAGGATGCCAGCCTTGAGCAGGCTCATGCCGGCGTACACCACGTGGGTGTTGTGGGTCAGTTGCTCGCCGCTGGAGAGGTCCTGGACGTACAGGCCGGTCGTGCCGCTGAAGTCGCTGCTGATATCGAGCAGCAGCGGCTTGAGATCGGACAGGGCGAGCGGCATTGGAGCCACGTTTGTGGTGATCAGAGCCGTAGGCCCAATGGCATCGGAGGCCAGGGCAGCGGTGATGGCCGTCAGCGAGGCTTCCACGTCCAGCGCGCGCCCCATCCGCCCCGGCTGGAAGTCGTAGATGGTCAGGTCGGCGTCGGGCGGCGTCCACTCCTCGGGCCACCGCCCATCGTCTTCCAGGGTGGTGCTCATGGGCTGGGCCGGCTTGGGCGGGACGTCGTAGGCCGCGGCGACGGCTTCCAGTTGAGAGCGCAGGTCAACTTCGTCCAGCGGCGCGACCTCGACCACGGCAACGGGCAGCTCGATGGGCCGTGGCCAGTGCACTTCACTGGCGGCGTTGGCCAGGGCGGCGGTGATCCTGGCCACGGCCTCATAGCGGTCCAGCTTGAGGCCCGGCTGGCCGGGGTAGAAGGCTAGGTCGTCGGCGCTGAGGCGATGCTCTTGCGCTGGCTGGTCAACGCCTGCTGCGATCTCCTCTAACTGGGCGCGCAACTCGGCCTCGTCCAGCGGCGTGACCTCGACAGTTTCTACGGGCAGCTCGATGGGTTGTGTCTCTCCCTCGGATAGGGCAGCGGTGATCTTGGCCACGGCCTCATCGCGATCCAGCTCGACCCCCGCCTGGCCGGGATAGAAGGCCAGGTCTTCCGCGCTGAGGCGGTGCTCCCGCACTGGGCGGTCAACGCTGGCGGCGATGGCCTCCAGCTCGGAACGCAGGTCGGCCTCGTCCAGGGGCGCAGCCTCGATGACGGCCACGGGCAGCGTAACAGTGCGTGTCTGTGGATTGGGGAGGGCGGCGGCGATCCTCTCCGCGGCCTCTGCGCGGTCGAGCTCCAGACCCGGCTGGCCGGGGTAGAAGGCCAGGTCGTCGGCGCTGAGGCGGTGCTCCCGCAGCGGGCGATCAACGTCTGCGGCGAGACCATCCACGAAGTCGGCCAGCAGCGCGCGGTCGAAGTCGGTTTGCAAAGGCACGTCGTGCGACCCATCGAGAGGCGGCGGGGTTTGAAACAGGAAATCGCTGAAGCGGGTGTCTGCGCCGACGGCGGCCGCTTCTGCTGCCATGTCCTCAGTCAGCACGGTGAAGTCCACGGCGGACGGGTCGAGCTCCCGGGCGTGATCAAGGTGCGGAATCGCCGCCCGGCGAAGCTCGATGGGTTGGGCCAGCGGTTCCTCCCACTCCTGGCGCACCAGCGCGCCGGCCTCGTCGGGCGTCATCCCGCCCACGTCCAGGCCGGCGATGCTCACCCCAGGCCGGATGCGGGCCATGTAGTCTTGGTAGGCTTGCCAGCGCTGGTTGACGAACAGTCCTGCGGCAATGAGCGCTGCGATGAGCGCTGCCGCGGGAACCAACCACCACAGGCGGCGCGCGGGGGATGGGGAAATCTGGTTAAGTCTGTTTGTAGATTCTTCAGTGGTTGACATCTTTACCTCAAATGGAATTCATGGGTCGAATAACGTGCTGTGAATTAGAAGTTAAGCGCCGGTTGAGTAGCTGCGAGCGAATAGCGAGCAGCGTATCGAAACCAAGCGTTTCTGCACACCGGGGGACTTGGTTTCGATACGGCCTTCAGCCTACTCAACCGGCAGGCCCTTGCTCATTCATGGTACCTCATTTAGCAATTGGTATTACCTTGGACACGTATCGCTCTATACTTCTTGAAATCCTTGCGAGCTAACTCCGGCAGAGCATCGTAGTCACCGCGAATCAATGCTTCTCGCTTTGCACGCCTCCAACCTTGCACTTGCTTTTCGCGCTCGTAGGCCTGAGCAATACTGTCGAATTCGGCAGCGTACATTAGCTTCACCGGACGGCGCCGTGCTGTATACTTGGCACCAATGCCCTCGTTGTGTTCCCATATACGCCGTTCAAGGTTTTCGGTGGAACCAACGTAATAAGAACCATCTGCACACTCAAGGATGTACATCCAAGCCATAGACTTTTACCTAACCCGCTTGGGTTCGATACGGCTGGTTTCGACAAGCTCAACCCAAGCCGCTAAGCTCCAAGCCTACTCAACCAGCGCTGGAACATGCTCCGCTATTTCAACACTTTCGACAGCACCCGCCGTATCTCGACGGTGGACAGGTACTGACCCACGTAGCGGTCGTCCAGCCAAATCTCGAAGTGCAGGTGCAGACCGCCCTGGGGGTTGTACAGCGAGTCGGGCGTGCCGGAATTGCCCACTGTGCCGATGACCTGGCCTTGGGCCACGTCTTTGCCGACCGCTATCCCGTCGGCGATGCCGCTCAAATGGGCGTAGCGGGTGATGAGCCCCTCGCCGTGGTCCAGCCACACCTGCCGCCCTCGCAGGTGGTCGAGGATCTCTTCGGGGGTGTAGCCCTGTTGGCGACAGGTAGCCAGCCATTGGTCCATTTGCGCCGGGGTGGGATCCTCGTAGTCCCTATCGGCGCGGATGACGACGCCGTCGCGGGCGGCCAGCACCTCGGTGCGGGTGGTGACTGTGGTGCCGTCGGGAAAGGCGTAGAAGTCCGTTCCCTGATGCACCCCATAACGGTAGTGGCGCGGCGCGCCGGGCAGCACGTTCAATCGCTGCGGCAGGAGCATGTCGGCGATGGGCATTGTCAGCCCGCGCAGGCGGTCCCAGGCGAGTTCGGATACCGGTGGCGGAGAAACCAGGTTTTTGTCGGTCTGGGCAGACAGATCGTTGCTTTTGGGTTCTTCTTGGATGTGAGAAGGCGTCTCATTAGACGAAAAACCTGGTTTCTGATAGTGTACGACTACATCTGGCCCAACCATCAGCAAACCGTCATCTACCGGCCAGCAGCCGCGCAAGGTCACGTGGCGGTCAATGAAGGTGTACACTGCGCGCGTTTGGCCCGTCTCGGCGTCCAGGGCCAGCACGCGGCGGTCGTTGCTGTCCAGCAGGTATAGCAGTCCGTCGGCGACGGCGCACAGTGTCGTCGGGTAGTCCAGCCCGCTCGACGCGGTCCAGGCTTCGGTCCAGTCCGGCCCACGATATTTGATCACCGCTGGCCGCTGGCCGGGCCACTCGCGAAGGAGGACGTAGACGTTCCCGCCATCTACCGCCAGGTCAACGCCCCGGCTGCTCGGCACCTCGGCCACGAGCGCCGCCCGGCTGCCGGCCACGCGCCACACCTGCCCACGGTTGGTATCGAGGAAGTAGGTCGCGTCCTGGTCGGCGGCGACGGCGGTGACATAAGTGCCGCCGGTGCCGGCTATGGCTTCCCAATTTACACGGTGCCAGGTTTCGTCCACCGTGTCGTAACGAAGCACCTCGCCGGAGCGGTCCACGACCAGCAGCGACCCGTCCGGCGACAGGGCCGCGTCGGCCAGCTCCTGGACTGGCAGGTCGGCTAGGGTATCGCCGGGCGCGGCCATCACCAGCGGCGATTCCGACTCGCCAACGTTCAGGCGCAGCAGACGGCCGCTGTCCACCAGGTATAATGTGTCTCCGTGCCCCCCCTCGGTCCCCCCCAACCCTGGGGGGGAAGCCACGGCCAGGCTCACGGGGTGGGGGAAGGCGTCGGCGGGATAGCGGTAGGTGGTGGTGTTGTCTTCGTCCAGCCAGTGCGCCTCGCCCGGCGCGTCGTCGAAGCGGGCGGTGACGATGTCCTCCACCGCCGCCAGCACGGCCTGCACGCCCTGCAGGTTGCGCTCGAACTCGGTGTCCTGGTGGTTGGTCAGTTCCACCTCGGCCACGGCGATGCCCAGGTCGGCCAGGTAGTCGTTGAAGCCGCCGCTGATGGGATAGCCCGTCCAGCCCTCCTCTGGAAAGTCGTAGCCAGCGCCCGCCGCCAGCGTCGTCGCTAACAGCAGCGATGAGGCGTTGGCCGCGTTCGCTTCCGAGTCCCGACAGCCGCCGGCGAACACCGCCCCCGCGCTGCTGTGGTAGAAGATGGCTGCGTGGGCGTCGGCCAGGAAATCGCGCGCTGCCCGCGCCTCGGGTTCGGAGAAGGGATACGCGCCGCCCGCGCCGGGCTGTGGGCCGTCGCTGGTGTGGGTCGTGGAACTCCAATCGTTGCCCACACAGCCGTCCAGATCGGTGTCGGTGTTGCGATTGAGGTCCACCCCACGGGCGTTGAACCGCGTGCCGGCGGCCAGGCCGTCGGGATTCAGGGTGGGGACGATCCACAGGCTGACGTCGTCGGGCACGTCCTCAGGATGGGCCTTGAAATGGGCCAGCAGCTCCCGCGCCAATTGGTAGGTGTTGGCCTCCCAGCCGCCGTGGATGTCGCCCACCAGCGCCACTTTGTAGCGCCCCTGGCCGAAGCGGTGGGCCTGGATGGGGCGGCCCTCCACCGATTGGCCGATGGTCAGGGGTGTGGGAGTCGGCGTGGAGGTCGGCGTTGACGTGGCCGTCGGGGTGGGTGTGGCGGTTGAGGTGGCGGTGTGGGTGTGCGTGGGTGTCTGGGTGGCGGTGTGGGTGGGTGTAGGTGTCGCGGTCGCCGTCGGAGAGGGCGTCGCGGTATGGGTGGGCGTGACTGTGGGTGTCGGCGTGTGCGTGGGTGTGCGGGTAGCGGTCTGTGTGGCTGTGGGGACGGGTGACGGCGTTGGCGACGGTGTGGCCACGGCGCAGCCGGAGATGAGGGCCACAGCCAGGGCCAGGGCGATCCCAGTGATCAGTGATCGGTGATCGGTGATCAGTCTAACGCGATTCGCCTTCCGCTGGGAGTCCCCAACTTGTTGGGGGCCTGCTCGTCTGCAAATCGGCGGCGTTGTGGGGACAACCCGAACAAGTTCGGGACTCCGGTGCTCTGTATCTGGCGGGCTTGCAAAAGGATTACTCGTCATCATATCAATGGTTGAAGTAACTGCTCAGGTCGTGTCATTGCGAGGCGTCTTTTTGCCGAAGCAATCCCCTAATTGCGCATTGGAGATTGCGTGCAACCTGCGGTTGCCTTTCGCTCGCAATGACAGCCTGAGTAGTCAGCGATTGAAATACTTGTAGGTGGCCTCCGAGATGCGGGCCATGAGTGGGGAACTGACCTCCCACTCCAGCCAGTCTGTGTGGTACAAATAGATGCACAGCACGTAGTCGCCGCCGGGCGAGAAGACGATGCCGGCGTCGGCGTGGGAGTCCCCCACCCAGCCGTGTTTGTGCGCCACCCGCGTTCCCTGCGGCACGCCGCCCTCGATGAGCGAATCAATCTGGTTCTGCGACATGATGTCCAGCATGGCCTGGCACTCGTCGGGCGTCAGCTCGTCGGGAAAGGCGGCGATGAGCGTGCCGCCGCCGTCCGCGCACTGGTAGATCATCTCCAGCAGGCGGCCCATGTCCTGCGGCGTGGTCTGCATGAAGGGGTCGGGATTGGTGCTGACGTCGGTGCGCGAGTTGGCCGGGGTGCTGATGTGCTGGGGCAGGACGTCCTCGTCGTAGGGCGTGGCCATGAAGGTGTTGACCAGGCCGATGAGCTTCATCGTCTGGTTGAGCCGTCGAACCCCCTGGTAGGCGTCGCCCTCGCCGATGGTGTCGCGCAGCAGCAGGTTGGCGGTGAAGTTCCCGCTGAGGGTCATGGTCTCGGACAGGATCTTGGTGGTGTCGGCGTCGGGTGGGCCATCCAGATGCCTATACGCCTCCACCATGATGGCGATTTTGAGAATGCTCATGCCGGCGTAGGCCACGTCGGCGTCGTCGGCGAACACCTCGCCGCTGGCCAGGTCCTCAATGTAGATGCTGTACAGGCCGGGAAAATCGGCCAGGATGCCGTCAATCATGGGACCCATCATCCACAGGCCGGGCGGGCGCGGGGGGGGTCCTGTGTTCACCACCAGGTCCGCCTCGCGGACGACGGCCGAGGTCAGCGCACTGGCGACCAGCGGCAGGGAGGCTTCGACGTCGAGCTGCTGCTGCGGCTGGCCAGGTAGGAAAGTCAGTGTGCTGGCGTTGGCCGTGGGTTGTTGCAGCGGGCGGTCGTACTCATCGGCGATGCTCTCCAGGAAGTGCTTCAACCGTTCCTCGTCGTAACTGGCCTGGAGGGGGATGTCCACTGGCTGCGGCTCGTCGCTGATGAGGTAATCGGCGAAGCCCGGCCAAAAGCTGGTCTCCGCCTTCAGCGTATTCACTTCCTCCAGCATCTCATCGGCCTCGAATTGAAAGCCGACGTCCTGGGGATGGAGGAGAATGGTCTGGTCCAGATACTTCAGCTTCAGCGGCTCTGAAAGGAGCTCTGCCAGAAGATCCATCGCTTCGGTTTCCCATTTGCCTCCCATAGGGATGCCGGCCAGCGAGACCCCCTGTGGAATCTGATGACGATAGGCTCGGTAGTTATTCAGTTTGTAAACGAAAAACAGCAGGGCAATGATCAAGATCACGAGAATCGTAAATCTCGATTTGCTCAAAATGTCCTCCCCCCAGCTAGAGCGCGATTGGATCCACTGGGTCTGAGTCTTCGGCATCTGTTGCTTCTTCTGGCGGCCAATCCGGTGGCTGGCTGAGAAGCTCTTCTGCCTCTTGAGCTAGGGCTTCTGGGACCATCACTCGCACTTCGCCCAGGCCGTCCACGGTGAGGCCCAGGACGACGCCCGCGCTCTCGTAGTCCAGCAGAGCGGGGATGCCCGCGCTTTCCAGTTTGGTCTTGATGACCTGGGCTTGCAGTTGTCCAGAGGCCGTGTACACCGTGGTCAGCCCTGGCCTGTTCACCCTTCTGTGTCCTATCATGGTATTCTTCCTCCCTATCGGTACTAGAAGTATGCCACAATCTGCTGAATTAGTCAAAGAACACGGATGGGCAGGATTTGCGGATTCTGCGGACTGTCGTCCGCTTGGAGCTTGAAATCTGCACCTATTGAGTCCGCTGAATCCTACCAGTCCGTTGTGTATTTGTCAAGGCCGGGAAAAACTGGTATAATTAACTCCAGCATCATAGAATCGAGGAGGCCGTTTTTTGATGATTGCAAGGGAGACCCAGACGGCGGCGTACTGGCAGGAATTCGCCGTTGATGATCGGGATCTCGATTTCCTGTATGGATTGTTCTTGGAGGATGACAACAGGCCGCGCACCAGTGACGATCTTACTCTGGCCCTGATTAAAAGGAGCTGTGAGCAAGAGGAAGCTCTCATCAAGAGTGAGCTGGCCAGGGGGACTGCTTTTCAACCGAAGGATGACTATGAAATAGGAGAGCAGGTTGTCTTCCCCGCTTTCGGTTATGCTTTGGCTTCTGTTGTTGGTGTGCGGCCGGGCCACAATCCGAAATATGGCGATTTCGAGGTCATCCAGGTGCGCTTTGAGGGTCAGGACAAGATAAGGGAGTTCGCATCGAACCTCGACCACCCTCACAAGCTGAATCGTGAGGACGGAGAGCTGTTGGAAGCCGAAGAGTTGGCGTCGCCCGCCGAACTCTACGATCAGTATGGCGCGGCTGTTCAGCGGAAGCTGTTGGAGCGTTTGCAGGATAGCGATGAGTTCGTGAGCTTCCGTGGAGAGTGGTTCCTGAAGGGCTTGTTGCCCGAGATCCATGAGGGGTACCTCAACATCGTCGAGGCCATGGTTGACCTGGAGGGCATGCCGCTTCCCGCTGAGAAACTGCTTCGGGAGCTGGATCTTCCGACCGATATCGCTCCAGCGGCTCAGGCCTTTTCGCTCAACTATACCCTGGCCCAGGACGGGCGTTTCGACGATGTAGGCACCGATGATCAGAGCCTTTGGTTCCTGCGACGTCTGGAGCCGCCTGAGATCATGCATTTGCCGCCGCGTCTGCGCTACAGCCCGGTGATATACGATAGAGCGGTTCTCAGTGATGAACTCGTTCGCTGGGAGATAGAGATTGACGACGAGCTCTCGAAGTCGCCTGCCCCCGCTCCAGAAGAGGAGGTATCTAGCGTAACCATCGTTCTCAACTATCCCCATCGCCGCGTAGGCAGCATCCCTTTGACAAGCAAGACCGAGGGTCTTTTCCCAAGCGGGGATACTGAGCGTGTGATGGTCACTCTCCTGGATGGCCGGACGGGTCGGAAGATGCTGGGCTGGGTCATTCGCCAACACAAGTATGTCTATGGTCTCAAAGAGTGGTATAATAAGAATGACATACCAGTGGGAGCTTACATCAAGCTGGAGAGGGGCGATGACCCTCTGACCGTGGTGGTGGATTATCTCCCCCAAAGAAAGAAACGCGAGTGGATCCGAGTGGCCACGGTGGAAGGGGGAAGGTTGTCGTTCGGTATGCAGATGAGGTCCATTGG
Source organism: uncultured Anaerolineae bacterium (assembly GCA_964510205.1). Lineage (GTDB taxonomy): Bacteria > Chloroflexota > Anaerolineae > VGOG01 > VGOG01 > CAZEBW01. The sequence continues at coordinate 14,063 of CAZEBW010000058.1, read as the reverse complement.
CTGTGAGTACGACGAGCTGATGGTCTTGGACGAGGATAACCCGGCTGAGATCAATGCTCTGTGGATGCGAAGTGAGGAGAGTGGCAAGTCGGTCTCGGAAGTGGTGCGGCAGATCTTCCCCGAGCTGGCTAAGCTCAATCCCCAGGGTACGGTTCATGCCAAGACCCTGTACAGCGCCGTCAACGTGGAGAAACGCTGCCCGCCCGGCCCGATCCTGGCAGAGTTGGCTGTTACGGCCGACCTCTTGGCGGTGGGGGATGGCTACTGGGTCTACGATCGGGAAGCGCTCTAATTCGAGGTTTTATCATGATTAGGTGGATCAAACCGGATCTGGAAACCAAATTTCACATTGATTTCGATTGGTGGGAGCGGCAAGGTCGCGACCTGCGCGTCTACTTGCAGAGCCACCTGTGCTCTGATTGCAGGGTGATATACACCAACCACCGAGGAAGCGAGGAGGTTGATTGGATTGATCCCGATACGGCCGAGGTGACACGGGTGGACGCCCTTTGGCAGTCCTTGCGCACTCACTGCAGCCAAGAGCCAGATTTCATCACAGAGAGCACGCCCTTGACGGACGCCGTCTTTCGCGTCTTCCTGGCCAATGGCAACAAGCCGCTGTCCGCGACCGAGCTCCACGAGGCGCTTGGCGAGCGTCTTCAAGGTGAGAGTTCCCGCCACACTCCGAGGACGATCCTGCGTACTCTGGGCGGTCGAAGGGTCTACAAGGGCATCAAGCCTGTGCTGGAGTGAAGTTGGGCATGGACCACTCGCTGAAGGCCTGGATTCGGGACTCGGCTGAGGCCTCGGAGGACATTGAGGTCATTGGCCTGGACCGAGCCAGGGCCGCGGCCAGAGTGTTCGACGTTTCGGCCAAAGAGGTGGAGCTTGCAGCTCTGGAGGCCGGCGTTCTGCCCCGCCGCTACTTGCGCAGCTTGGGCACCGTGGGGTGGGATGGGCAGATCAAGCTGCTGCGCTCCACGGTGGCGGTGGTGGGCCTGGGCGGATTGGGCGGAAACGTGGTCGAAGCGTTGGCCCGCATGGGGGTGGGCCGGCTGATCGTCGTGGACGGGGATGTGTTTTTGGACCACAACCTGAACCGCCAGATCCTGAGCAGCGAAGCTGATCTGAACCTTTCGAAAGCCGAAGTAGCTCGAGACAAGGTCGCCCAGATCAACGCGGCGGTGGAGGTCGTCGTCCATCCCGAAGAGGCCACCAGGGAGAACCTGCCTCGCCTGTTGGAGGGGGCAGAGGTGGTCGTGGACGCGCTCGATCGATTGCCCACCCGTCTCACGTTGCAGGAGGCGGCTCAGAAGCTGGGCATCCCCCTGGTGCACGGAGCCATCGCCGGCTACGTGGGTCAGGTGATGACCATTTTCCCCGAGGACGAGGGGCTGCGCGCCCTCTACGGCCACGGCAGCGTGCCCCAGCAGGGCATGGAGGTGGAGCTAGGCTGTCCCGCTGCCACGCCCATGATGGTGGCTGCCTGGCAGGTGCAGGAAGTGATGAAGATCCTGTTGGGTCGGGGCCAGCTCCTGCGGAACAAGATGCTTTTCATGGACGCCGAGATGGGCACGGTGGAGATTCTGGAAATGGGGAGTTAGGGCTTGAGATTTTTCGGGGAAATGATGATTACGCCCCTGTAGCTCAGTGGATGAGAGCAACTGCCTTCTAAGCAGTGGGTCGGGGGTTCGAATCCCTCCAGGGGTGCCTAGCGGGAATTATGCCGACTGTTGGTCTGGTTATCCCAGGTTGCTGCGCGCTGCACCAGGGCAACGGGCCGAGAGGGACAAAAACGAAGGAGACGACAAATATCAATGAAGAAAGCCATATTGCTGATAGTTCTTCTGGTGCTGCTGACGGCCTGTCAGCTCCGGCCGACGCCCGAAACTGTTGAGGTGACGGTGGTTGTAACCCAGCCGCCGCCCAAGCCGGTTGAAGTCACGGTGTTGGTGACCCAGCCCCCGCTGCCGACGTATACGCCTTACCCGACGTATACGCCCTATCCTACCTATACCCCTTATCCGAGTCATACTCCATCCGCCTCAACGCCCAATCCGAGCGACACGCCATCTCCAGCTTCGCCCACGCTTACGCCCGGTACCACGGTGACGTCGGTGATGACTTCGACTGCCACGCCCGAATCTGCTGTGCCGCCCGCGTGCCCCGACCCCCAAGCCAGAATCACCTATCCTCTGGTGAACTCTGTTCTAAAGGGCCGCGTGGAAGTCCAGGGGTCAGCGCAGATTGACTTTTTTGACTATTACAAGTTCGAGTTTCGCCGCAAAGGAACAACGGATTGGGCATTCGTGGAGCGCTTCGAGCACACGGTGGAGGAGGGCGTCCTGGGTGTTTGGGACACCTCGTCTCTCCCCGCCGGCGATTACGTCTTCCGTCTGGTGGTGGTGGACAAATCGGGGAACTACCCGGAGCCTTGTGAAGTGGAAGTGACAATTGAGCACTGATTCTGGGGCAAGGCATCCGTCTGCGCTGTGAGCAGGCGGGGCGTGGGCCTTGCCTCTGGGCGGTCGCGGAGCCGCACCATTGGCGGATGTGTGGCAGCGACCATAGTAGCTGGCGGACTCGCCGAGTCCGCGTGAGCGAAAGGAGGCAGAAATGGCGGATAGTGTCTACAAGGTGATCGAGTTGGTTGGAACCAGCACCGAGTCGTGGGAGAAGGCCGCGGCGGCGGCTGTGGAGACGGCGGCCAAGAGCTTGCGGGATCTTCGCATCGCTGAAGTCCTCAAACTGGACATGCAGCTTGAGGATGGCAAGGTGCTTGCCTATCGTGCGAAGGTGAAAGTCTCCTTCAAGTACTTGGCGGGGGATGACTGAGCTGGATCCCGTGCGGGCGGCCTCTACGGAGGCCGCCCGTTTTGGTGTAGGAGGAAGAGGAAGCCCCGAATGAATTCGCGGCCTGCTATTCAAAACACGTTAAAACGTGTTGAGCCACCGTTGGAACCCGTTTCAACGGGTTTGTCGTATCAGCCGTCGAATTCATTCGATGGCGTTCAGGAATAAGGAGAAACGTCATGGCCTTCTGGCGGCTCAACTACCACCTTGTATGGGCAACCAAGAATCGTGAACACCTCATCCAGCCACAAATCGAGGATCGGCTCTTTGGCTACATCGTAAACAAAGCGGCTGAGCTGGGCGTGTACGTCTATGCTATCAACAGTTGGTATGACCACATCCACCTCGTGGTCTCGATTCCCCCCAAGCACGCTGTCGCTTATGTGGTGAAGCGCCTAAAGGGAGCCAGTTCGCACGACCTTAACCACGCAGGTGGGCTTGACTACCACTTTGCCTGGCAGCGTGGTTACGGCGCCTTGAGCCTGGGAGAACGCCAGCGACCGGAGGCGGAAGCGTACGTGGCAAGCCAGAAGCAGCACCACCAGCACGAGACCGCCAACGCGTGGCTGGAGCGCTATGCTGAATTCGATGAGGGGCCGGATGATGTTGGCATCACGCCATGCCCTGTTCCCGCTATTGTCCGCGAGCGGCAAGTGACGTATGACGCATGGGGAGAACCGCCGTTTTAGTTTTCATGGCCGCCCCGAATGAATTCGCGGCCTGCTATTCAAAACACGTTAAAACGTGTTGAGCCCCCGTTGGAACCCGTTTCAACGGGTTTGTCGTACCAGCCGTCGAATTCATTCGATGGCATTCTCTGGAATATTATTTCTGGTCTGTTGGTGGCGGTCGAGAGAGAGCCCCGAATGAATTCGTGGCCTGCTATTCAAAACACGTTAAAACGTGTTGAGCCCCCGTTGGAACCCGTTTCAACGGGTTTGTCGTATCAGCCGTCGAATTCGTTCGATGGCTAACTTCTTCAGAGAGAGCCCCGAATGAATTCGCGGCCTGCTATTCAAAACACGTTAAAACGTGTTGAGCCACCGTTGGAACCCGTTTCAACGGGTTTATCGTATCAGCCGTCGAGTTCATTCGATGGCTAACTAACAGGGAGGCGAGAAATATGCGTGTCAGAAAAAGCGAAATCATCATCTTGGGGATTGCGTTGCTGTCCTTTGCCATTGGCGCCTATTATCTCCCTCAGATGCCAGCGCAGATGGCCTCTCATTGGAACGCCAGGGGACAGGTGGATGACTACATGTCGAGATTCTGGGGCGTGTTCTTGATCCCCATCACTCTGGTTGCACTGGCCCTGCTTTTCCTGGCCATTCCCAGAATAGATCCACTGCGGGAGAACATCGAGAAGTTCAGAAAGTACTACGATGGATTTGTGATCCTGTTCATGGTGTTCATGATCTGCGTCTACCTGCAGACGCTTCTATGGAACGTGGGGATCGAGATAAGTCCCAACGCATTTCTCCCCATCGCTGTGGGGGCTCTGTTCATCGGCTCTGGCATCCTGATTGAGAACACGAAGCGAAACTGGTTTATCGGAGTCAGGACCCCCTGGACATTGAGCAGTGATAGGGTGTGGGACAAGACCCATCAAATGGCTGGCAAGCTGTTCAAGATCGCTGGGGTGATTTCCATGCTGGGCATATTCTTCCAGAGCTATGCCGTCTTCTTCATTCTTGTCCCCGTGCTTCTGGTTGCTGTCTATGCGGTCGTCTATTCTTACCTTGAGTACAGGAGGGAGATGCAGTAGGGGCAAGGGCCAAGCTACATGCTGAAGGAACTGATCATGCCAAAACAGACGATTTCTCTCTACGTCAACAGCTCCCCCCATCAAATCGAAATCGGCCCCAAGACCACCCTGCTGGAGGTGCTGCGGGGTGAGCTGCATCTGACAGGCACCAAGAACGGCTGCGGCCAGGGGCGCTGCGGGGCCTGCACGGTCATCGTGGATGGCAAGGCGGTGCGCTCCTGCATCTACAAGGCCAGCCGCGCCGATGGAGCGCACGTGGAAACCATCGAGGGGTTGGCTCAAGATGGCAAGCTGCATCCGCTGCAAGAGGCTTTTGTCGAGCACGGGGCGGTGCAGTGCGGCTTCTGCACGCCGGGGATGATCATGGCCGCCAAAGCTCTGCTGGATGCCAACCCCCACCCCAGCGACGAGGAGATCAAACACGCGCTCAAACGCAACCTCTGCCGCTGCACGGGCTACACCCGCATCCTGCAGGCCATTCGGGGAGCGGCGGAGGGTTTGCCCCCGCAGCTCCCGACGGTGGAAAGCCCGCTGGCCGTCGTTGGACGTCCGCTCCCGCGCCCTGACGCCAGCGCCAAGGTCACGGGCCAGGCGACCTACGCCGCTGATCTCTACTTCGAGGGGATGCTGCACGCCAAGGTGCTGCGCAGTGAGCATCCCCACGCCCGCCTCCTGCGGGTGGACGCCAGCAAGGCCCAAGCCCTGCCGGGCGTGGTCGCTGTCCTCACCGCCGACGACGTCCCCGGCGCCAAGCACCACGGCCTGGTGCGCCCCGATTGGCCGGTGCTGGCCTATGATAAGGTGCGCTACGTGGGCGACGCAATCGCCCTGGTCGCCGCCGAGACGGCTGACATCGCCGAGCAGGCGCTGGAGCTCATCGAGGTGGACTACGAGCCGCTGCCGGTGGTGACCTCTCCCCAGCAGGCGCTGGCCGCCGACGCTCCGCTGGTCCACGCCGCTTCGCTTACCAAAGGCGCTGGCGGCAACCTCCTCAAGCACATCCAGGTGCGCAAAGGGGACGCGGGGAAGGGGTTCGCTGAGGCGCAGGCCAACCCCCGTTGGCACGTCGTCGTGGAGAGGGAGTATCGGACGCCGAGTCTGGAGCACGCTTTCCTGGAGCCCGAGGCGGGGGTGGCTACCATTGATGAGGAAGGCAAGGTCACCGTTTACGTGGGTTCCCAGATTCCGTTCGACGACCGCCGCCAAATCGCGGCCAGCCTGGCCATTGCCGAGGAAAAGGTGCGGGTGAAAGCGACTCAGGTGGGCGGGGCCTTCGGCGGCAAAGAGGATATTTCCGTTCAGATCCACGCGGCCCTCCTGGCCCAGGCCACGGGTCGTCCGGTGAAACTGGTCTTCACCCGCCAGGAGTCGCTGATCGTTCACCCCAAGCGCCATGCCACTTCCATCCGCCTGAAAACGGCGGCCACCAGCGACGGCAAGCTCACCGCCGTCCAGGCCGAGATCTACGGCGATGCCGGGGCCTACGCCAGTCTCAGCGAGCACGTGATGACCCGCACCGCTACCCACGCCGCTGGTCCTTACGACGTGCCCAACGTGGAGATAGACTGCTACGCCGCCTACACCAACAACGTGCCCGCCGGCGCCTTCCGTGGCTTTGGCGTGCCCCAGTCAACCTTTGCCATGGAGAGCCAGATGGACATCCTGGCGGAGGAACTCGGTCTCTCGCCTTTTGACATACGGCGGAAAAACGCCCTGCGGGTGGGATCGGTGACGGCGACGGGGCAGGTGCTGAGGGAGAGCGTGGGGTTGGTGGAGACCCTAGATAGGGTACAAGAGGAAATCGAGAAGCGTGAAACGTCAAACGTGAAGCGTGAAACGTCAAACGTGAAGCGTGAAACTGCGTGGGGCGTGGCGTGCGCTTACAAGAACGTGGGCTTGGGGGGTGGGGCGCCGGATGCTGCTGGCGCTGAGGTGGAGCTTATGGACGATGGGCGAGCCGTGGTGCGGGCCGGGGCGGCTGAGGTGGGTCAAGGATTGGTGGGGGTGCTGGCCCTGGTGGCGGCTGAGGAACTGGGATTGCCCCACGATGCGGTGGAGGTGCTGGTCGCAGACACCGATCAAACCCTGGACGGCGGCCCCACCACCGCCTCGCGCCAGAGCTTCGTCACCGGCAACGCCGCCCGTCTGGCGGCCAGAAGAGTGAGGGAGGCTCTGGCCCAGGCTGCCTCTGAGGAATTGGGTGCCCCGCCCGATCGCCTGGCCTTCGAGGGTGGGCGTATCCGAGCTGGTGAGAAATCCATCTCCCTGGCCGAGGCTGTGGCTCTGGCCAAGCGGGAGGGGCGCGAGGTGCGGGCCTCGGTGGTTTACGAGGCTCCGAAGACAGCTCCCTTGGGCGAGGCTGGCGACATGCACTTCGCCTATGGCTACGCCACCCAGGCCGCTCTGGTGGAGGTGGACACGGACAGCGGCCAGGTGGAGGTGCTGAAGGTCATCGCGGCTCACGATGTGGGTAGAGCGCTGAATCCCCTGGCTGTGGTCGGCCAGATCAAGGGCGGGGTGGTGATGGGCGTGGGCATCGCCCTGCAAGAGGAGTTCGTGGTGGAGGCTGGCATCCCCAAGACGACTTCGCTGGCCAGATACAAGATACCCGACGTCGAGCGCGCACCGGAGATTGTGCCCATCATCGTGGAGGATGCGGCGTCCGAGGGGCCCTACGGAGCCAAGGGGATAGGGGAGATTCCCTCGATTCCCACCGCACCAGCCATCATCAACGCCATTTACAACGCCACCGGCGTGCGCGTCTACAGCTTGCCGGCCACGCCGAAGCGGGTGTTGGCGGCTTTAGAACGCGGATAGGCAGGATTTGCGGATTCTGCCGCCGGAAACGCGGACTGTCGTCCGCTTGGAGCGTGAAATCTGTAGCCACCGAGTCTGCTGTTCTCATCTGAAACAGCAAAGCCCCTTCGGGATTTGGTCTCCTCCCCAAGGGGCTTTGTACTCTTAGCCCGATGTCTTTAGCATCGGGGTTCTGATCCGCTAATCCTGCCGATCCGCTGTTCTTACCAGCCTCACAAATCTCCGCTTGCCCACCTGCAGGATCGTCTCCTCATCGGGCATCAGCGTTTCCTCGATGCTGTCCACTTTTTCGCCATCCAGGCGCACACCGCCCTGGGTGACGAGGCGGCGAGCCTGGCTCTTGCTTGGCGCCAGACCAAGCTCCGCCAGCAGGTCCACGATGTTCTGGGGCGCGTCCAGCTTGTGGGTGGGCATGTCTTCGGGCAGCTTCCCCTTTTGGAAGACCTGCTTGAAGTGAGCTTCGGCGTGGGCTGCGGCCTCGGCGTCGTGGTAGATGGTGACGATGTCGCGGGCCAGCATCATCTTAGCCTCCATGGGGTGCAGGCTGCCGTCGCTCATTCTCTTTTCCAGGTCGGCGATCTGGGCCGGCTCGAAGCTGGAGAGGAGATCGAAGTAGTTGCGCATGGCCTCATCGGGGATGCTCATCACCTTGCCGTACATTTCCTCCGGAGGCTCGTTCACGCCGATGTAGTTGCCCAGGCTCTGCCCCATGCGCTGGTGGCCGTCCGTGCCGACCAGGATGGGCAGCGTCAGGCAGATCTGAGGCCGCTGTCCCAGGGCCTCTTGGAGCTTGCGGCCCGCCATCAGGTTGAAGAGTTGCTCCGTCCCGCCGATCTGCACATCCGTCTCTAGGCTGACCGCGTCGTAGGCCTGCATCAGCGCGTAGAAGAACTCGTGCAGCCAGATGGGATCGCCTTTGGCGTGGCGCTTGGCGAAGCTGTCGCGGGCCAGAAACTGCTGCACCGTGAAGTGCGAGGACAGCCTGATGACGTCTGCGAAGGTCAGCGGCGCCAGCCAGTCGGCGTTCTCGCGCACCTCGGTCTTATCAGGGTCCAGGATCTTGAAGGCCTGCTCTGTATACCCCTTCGACTTCTCGGCTACCTCTTCGGGCGTCTGTTGGGGGCGAGCGCTGTCCTTGTCGCTGGGATCGCCTATCAGGGCGGTGAAGGTGCCGATGAGGAAGATCACCTGGTGGCCCAGTTCCTGGAACTGACGCAGCTTCCGCATGGGCACCGTGTGGCCCAGTGTCAACTGGGACGCCGTGGGGTCGAAGCCGCAGTAGACGCGCAGCGGTCTTCCTTCGCGCAATCGCTCTTGCAGTTCTTGTTCCATCACTTTCTTGATCTGCTCGTCGCCGAAGTCCACGCCGCGCATCAGGATGGCCAGCTGTTCGTCTATGGGTTTCATGTTTGCTCTCCTTTTAATCTAGTGCCAGATTTTCTCATCTGCGGATTATACCACAAAATGCAAGTATTTGCTAGTTAGCTGATAACATGGTATAATTGACGCAGTTCACAAATGGAGGTGTTTCAATTGCTCACTTACCTGTACATTGTTCAAATCATCATCTCTGTGGCCCTCATTGCGGCTGTTTTGCTGCAGACCAAGGGTTCGGGCTTGGGCGGCATCTTCGGGGGGCAGGGCGGGGTATACACGAGCCGCCGTGGCGTGGAGAAAACGATCTTTAATGTCACCGTTGGCCTGGCTGTTGCTTTCTTTTTCTTCGCTACTGTCGCCGTCATCTTGGCAGGATGAGCGTTCACACCCTTGAGGTTCCCAGACGAAGCTGGAGATCTGATAGCCTGAGGCGTTGCGGAATACGGCACAACCCGCAGCGTCTAGCGACGAAACCCCAAGGGTCTGAGCATAGAGAAGGGGTGTGAGGCTTGGGCAAGCATCTTCGCTGGCAGGTCGTCATCACCCTTCTGGGGATAGCCCTGCTGGGTTCTTTGCTGGCCTACCTGGCGTTTACTTTCGCTGTGGTCATTGTCCCCGCTGCGGGCGGGACCTACGTGGAGGGCCTGGCTGGCAGCCCACAAACCATCAACCCCATCCTCTCCCAGTATAACCAGGTAGATCGGGATCTTTGCTCTCTCATCTTCAATGGTCTGACCAAGTTGAATGAGCGAGGAGAGGTCGTCCCCGATCTGGCTGAAAGCTGGGAGATCTCCGACGACGCTGCTTCATCAACTAACTGTGTACGAAGCGGCCTCGGCTACACCTTCCACCTGCGGCGCGACGTGCTTTGGCAGGATGAAGTCCCCTTCAGCGCGGACGACGTGGTCTTCACCGTCGAAGCGATGCAGGATGCCGACTATCAGGGCGCGTCCCATCTAGCCGAGCTTTGGCGGAGTGTGGAGGTTTCCAAGATTGATTCCCACACCGTCAAGTTCACCCTCGAGGAACCTTTCGCTCCCTTCCTCGACTACACCACCATTGGCATCCTGCCGGCCCATCTCCTGGCCGATGTTCCCGCCGAGTCGCTGCCCAACCATCCGTTCAATCAGCGCCCCATCGGCACGGGCCTCTTCCGGGTGGAGGAGGTCTCTGCCGAGCACGTCCTTCTTCAGGCCAACCCCTTCTTCTACGGTCCTCAGCCCTATTTGAACAAAGTCGAATTCAGATTCTACCCCGATCATGAGAGCGTCCTCGGCGCCTATGAGCGAGGCGAGGTTCAGGGCGTCGGCCGTGTTTTTCCCCAAGACTTGCCCCAGGTGGTTGAAGCCAACTCTGGACTACAGCTCTTCTCGGCTCACTTGACAGGCTACACCGTCATATTCCTGAATCTGCAAGACGCTGAGCTCCCCTTCTTTCAGGAGCAATCGGTCAGGCAGGCTTTGCTCTATGCCATAGACCGCCAGGAGCTCGTCGGCAGTGTGTTGAAGGGCCAGGGCCTGGTGGCTCACAGTCCGATCTTGCGTGGTAGCTGGGCCTACAACGGCGGCGCTGTCGGATATGAGTACGATCCTGAGCGGGCCCAAGAGCTGCTGACCAGGGCCGGCTGGTGCGCGCCGAATCCGCTTATGGCCGAGATAGGCGAGGCCCCCAAGGGGGATGGCGTCAGGGAGAAAGCTGGGGTGAAGCTGGCCTTCACGCTGCTGACCGATGACGATCCCCTGCACGTGGAGCTGGCTGAGGAAATCGCTCGCCAGTGGATGGCGGTCGGGGTGAAAGCCGCGCCTCAGACGGTGGGCTCAGGATTGGTGAGCGAGTTTCTCCGCCCTCGCGAGTTCGAAGCTCTGCTGATTGATTTGGATCTGCGCGGCGACCCCGACCCCTATCCCCTCTGGCATTCGACCCAGGCCAGCGCTGAGGGGCAGAACTACGCTGGCTTCGTTAGTTATGAGGCGGACAAGCTCCTCGAGGAGGCGCGATGTACGGTGGATTCAGGCAGGCGGGTCGAGTTGTATCATCGTTTTCAGGAGATCTTTGCAGACCAAGTGCCGTCGCTGCTTCTCTATTATCCCGTCTATACCTATGCTGTAGATGAGAAAGTCAAGGGCGTCCAATTGGGCCCTATGACCGATGCGAGCGATCGCTTTCGCAACATGACCGAATGGTACATTGTGACCAAGCGGGTCATCAAGCTTGACAAATAGAGCAAACCGTGGTAGATTATAGGGCGGAATGCCGAAGTGGCGGAACAGGCAGACGCGCTGCGTTCAGGGCGCAGTGGGCTTCAAGCCCATGTGGGTTCAAATCCCACCTTCGGCACTGTCGAGATTCATCCCCCTAAGAGCTTGTCGGAGAAGACTTCGGAAGTCTCCAAAATAGCTCAAGTCTGCGGGGGTCTCAGGCGGTTTCAGGCAGTTGATGCACCGAGAGTTCTAAGATTAAGACTTCCGAAGTCTGGGAGCACGGCCTCTCCGACAGGCTGCTAGTTAATGAGAGACGACGATGGCTACAGCGAAGAAGCGTTCTGGCGTGTCGCTAAACCAATTCGTAGCCCTCATCATAGTCACCATTGTGATCTCGTTGATGGTGGACTTCGGACGAAAGGTGGCCCTCCACCGCCGCCTGCAAACCGAAGAGGCCCGATTGGATCGGGCGGTGGAGTATGAGGAAGACAGGGGGGAGTATCTGGAGTGGCTCAGGGGATACGTCCAAACCGACGAGTTTGTGGACGCTTGGGCTCGTAGAGAGTGGAAGATGGTGAAGCCCGGAGAGACCAGCGTTGTGCCCGTGCTTCTGGAAGCTCCCAGCGCCCCCCAAACCCTTTCGCAGGAGGAGAGTCAGCGCAGCAGCGAGGGGTCCGGCTGGCAGGAGTGGTGGAAGCGCTTCTCCGATGGCTAAGCGGGGCATCTGGCGCTCTGGATAAATCCGTTTGACTAAAGGTCGGTCTTGTAGTATAATGTGGTTGTGACGCGGGGTAGAGCAGTGGTAGCTCGTCGGGCTCATAACCCGGAGGTCGTTGGTTCGAATCCAACCCCCGCTACCTAATTGATAGATGAGGCCCGGCGGCGTAGCTCAGTGGGCAGAGCGGGGGACTCATAAGCCCTAGGTCACTGGTTCAAGTCCAGTCGCCGCCACTCCAAAGGCCACTCCTAATCGGGAGTGGCTTTTTGCATTCCGCAGCAGGGCTCGATCAGTACCAATAGAAGCTGCGGGTGGCGCTCGCGGGGCTAATCACAACGCCCTCAGGCGCCCCGTCTGGCCCTGTGTCTGTCTGGAGCATTACGGTCGCATCCCAGCGGAGGAGATGAGACTCAGCATCGGCTGAGGGATACAGATCGGCTGGCACTCGCCAGCTTGTGGTCTTGGTCCAGACCTCGGACGGCTGATCCGCTGCCTCGGCTTCGCGCCCCAACCTCACGACGTACCACTCCTCCTCAGCCAGGATGCCCACCGAGGCCCAGCTCAGGACGATGACTTCGTCTTCCCCCCGAAAGACCTGGCCGTCGGCGGGGGCCAGCAGGGCTGGGGCGGGATAAGGATACGCCGACGTCGGCGTAGGCATGGGCTGGGACGTGGGCGAGTGTGTGGGTTGAGGGGTAGCGGAGGGCGTGGCGGTCGGCGTCTTGCTGGGTGTGGCGGTGGGCGTGGACGTTTCTGTTGGTTCTGGCGTAGTAGGGATTGTGGCGGTAGCCGTTGGCTCTGGCGTGGGCGTCTCCGCCGCTGGGGTAGGCGCTCCCCAGGATATGACCAGTTCCTGATCAATCTGGATCAGCAGGGGGTCTGTTATGCCGTTGGCCGTCATGAGCGCCTCGACGGTGGTTCCGTACAGAGTGGCGATGGAGTACAAGCTTTCCCCGGCCTGGACTACGTGGGTGATCACGCCGCTCTCGGGAATGGCGGGCATTTCGGACAGCATTCCGCCCGTCGGCCCGGCGGCGGGGATGATCAGTCGCTGCCCGATGCTCAAGAGCGTGGATGCGCTCAGGCCGTTGGCTTCCAAGATGGCTTCCACGGTGGTGCCGTACATGGCCGCTATGGAAGAGAGGTTGTCGCCGCTTTTCACGGTGTAGATAATCGGGGTTGGCGAGGGGGTTAGGGTAGGGGGTGGAGTCAGGGTCGGCGTGGGTGTAAGGGTGGACGTTGGCGTCGGCGGGGGCGTAGATGTGGCGGTTGATGTTGGCGTTGCTGTAGGCGTCGCCGTCGGTGTAGGTGTGGAAGTAGCGGTGGGTACGGATGTAGAGGTAGCGGTGGGAGTGGCTGCCGCTGTTGACGTCGCCGTTGCTGCCGCTGTTGGTGTCGCCGTAGCGGTTGAGACTGAAGCGGCGCTTGTCTCATCTGGCGGTGGCGTGCGCTGAAGCCCATACACCAAAACGGCGACCAGCCCTGTCAGAATAATGGCTGCCAAAAAGATTGCTGGAATGAAGATCGGAATCGAGAACCGTCGTCCGGGCTTGGGTCTCTCCAGGGGCGCTTCGCACATCAGGCACACCGTGGCGCTCTGGGCAACCCGGGCCCCGCAGACCGGACAGTATCTCTTATCGTCCTCTGTCATAATCAGCTTGCCTTCACCTCAAACCAAGATCATCGGCGATGCCCTGCATGGCCGAAAGGACGGTAGCGATGTGCTCGTTTAGATCCACGCCCAAAGCGGCGGCGCCTCTTTCGATGTCTTCCCGATGCACTCCGCGGGCGAACGCCTTGTCCTTCCACTTTTTCTTCACCGATTTGAGTTTCACGTCCATGATGCTCTTGGAAGGCCGCACCAGGGCCACGGCTACGATGAGGCCCGTTAGCTCGTCCACGGCGTAGAGGGCCTTGTCCATCAGGCTCTTGCGCGGCAGCTCCAGGTGGTCGCCGTGCGCTCGGACGGCGTAGACGATGTCCTCGGGCCAGCCTAGCTCCTCCAGCAGATTCGCTCCCCAGGCGGGGTGTTCCTCAGCCGTGGGATGCTGCTCGTAGTCGAAGTCGTGGATGAGGCCGGTGATGCCCCACTTCTCCTCGTCCGCGCCGAACTTTTGAGCGTAGGCCCGCATGGCGGCTTCTACAGCCAAGCCGTGTTTGACCAAGTTCTCGTTTTTGGTGTGTTCAGTGAGCAGATTCCAGGCCCGTTCTCGGTCTATGTCCATTGACGCCTCCTTGTCTAGTGTCTGACTAAAAGCAGACGAGAGATAGTATATTCTTGAGTTTAGATAAATAATCAGGGCGGTTTGCGACTTGCGCAAAACCGCCCGAT
>CAZEBW010000057.1:0-23473 GCA_964510205.1 uncultured Anaerolineae bacterium | reverse complement strand
CACAAACCATTCAGCCGGCCTTTACCCCAAAAACTTATGGAACAGACCTCTAGTGATTACCAAATGCCCGGCAGCAGGCGGTAGCGCACCTGTGCGGCGTATTCCTTATAGCCGTTGAGTTCCTCATTTACGCCTTGTGCCCAGCCTCAGCCCCGCGCCGGAAGGGCAGCGAGGGCAGCCGCCAGCCGCCCTCCCCGCCCACGCGGATGTCCCGCCGCTGGAAGCGCCACCAGGCCAGGGCGGCGAAAACCACCGCCGAACCAAGCAGACCGGCCAGCCACGTACCGTTCAGTCCCTGAAAGGCTTCTTGAGCCTGGTGGTAGTTGAGCGGGGACAGTTTGGCGACAGGCTCCAGGTCCTGGTTGATTTTCGCCAGGCCGGTGATGAAGAAGCTGGCCACCAGCAGCAGGCCGGCCGTCGTGGCCGCCAGGCGGCGCGATGGCAGGACCATGCTGAGGAACAGCGCCATCATGCCGAAGAGCAACAGTTCTGCCAGCAGCGATAGCATGGGCAGCCACAGTCTGCCCCAGCCGAGATCCATCGAAGACCAGTTCATAGGAACGACGAGGCCCAGCCAGGCTATGGCCAGGATAGCCACGGTGGCGGCGACGAAGGCCAGCAGTCGGCCCAGGAACAGGGCCGTGCGGCCGATAGGGTGGGCCATGATCAGGTCCAGTTGGCCGCTCTCCTCGTCGCTCACCAGCAGGCCGCTGCCCATCAGCACCGCGAAGATGCCCAGGATGAGCGGCATGTAGGAGAAGAATTCTACAGCGAGAAACCCCTCCGGCGTGCCAAACGCGCTGAAGTCGCCGAAGAAGGCGGTGAACTCCTGCGGATAGAGCTTCAGCAGGTCTTCGAGCTGATCCTGCTCCGCAGCGATCATGTCGTACATCGAAACGAGCAGCACGCCCAGCAGAGCCAGGGCAATGCCCCAGCCGAGGATTTGGCCCCGGAAACGACGCAGTGTATAGCGGAAAATAGTCGCCATGTTACTCCTCCTTCTGATCACCTTCGTAGTAGGCCAGGAAAATCTCCTCCAGCGAGGGCCGCTCGGTCTCGAAATCGCTGACCGGGAAGTCAGCCAGCGCCTTGACGAGGCCATTCATCTCGCCTTCGACCTGCAGCAGCACGCTCGAGCCATCCTGCGACAGCACCGTCACGCCAGACACCTCGGCCAGGGCGCTGATGTCCAGCGGCTGCTTGAAGCGGACATGCGCGCGGCGCAGGGCGCGGTTGATGAGCGAAGCCGTCTCGGCCACTTCCACGATCTCGCCCTTGCGGATGATGCCCACGCGCTCGGCCACGGCCTCGACCTCGCTCATGATGTGCGAGCTGAAAAAGACGGTCGTTCCGTTATCCTTTGCTTCGCGGAGCAAGGTGAGCACTTCCTGCTGCATCAGCGGATCCAGGCCGAGGGTGGGCTCATCCAGCAGGAGCAACTCCGGACGGTGCATCAGGGCCTGCACGATGCCGACCTTCTGTTTGTTGCCATGCGAGAGGTTCTTGATGGCGGGCTTCAGAGGGAGGTCAAGACGCTTGGCGAGCTGGCGCGCGAAACTCCAATCCACCTTGTTTCCGCGCAGGGCATTGAAATAGCGCAGCGCGCCTTCGGCCGTCATATTGGGATCCAGTTGCAGTTCGCCCGGCAGGTAGCCGGTGCGCCTGCGTACCTCCACGGGGTCGGCCTGGGGATCCAGGCCCAGCACCCGCAGCGCGCCGCCGTCGGCGCGGATGAGGTCGAGCAAGCAGCGGATGGTGGTGGTCTTCCCCGCTCCGTTGGGGCCGAGATAGCCGAAGATCTCGCCTCGCTGCACTTCCAGGTCCACCCCCCGCAGCGCGCGGACCCTGCCGTAGGACTTTTTCAGTCCCTGGGCCATTAGAGCGGTATTTTCAGACATGGGCGCCTCCTTTGGTTAGGGGATTAGGGAATCAAGGAATCAGGAAATCAGGTCTCTCGCAACCCTGATTTCCTGACCACTCATTCCCTGATCCCTGATCCGTAACTACCTTCTTGTGAAGGCTGATGAGCTTGGCTAATTGCTGATGTGACTCTCCAAAGCGCGAGCGAACAACTCGCGGTCCTCCTCTTGGATAACCTCCAGCGCCCGATCTCCCAGGAGGGCCAAGATTCGGGGCAGGTACAGATCCGTCCGCAAGTGGTGCTCGGCGACGAAGACGAGAAGCGGGCTGCTGGTCCAGGAGGCGCGCGCCCGGGTCGCAGTCAGCCACTCGCCGATCAACACTTCCTCCCCATCAACGACCAAAATCAACCCCAGCCCCTCTGTCTGGCTGAAAGCCTCCTCGGACAGGGGAGCGACGACCACCTGGCCGCCTGGCAGATCCAGGCTGCCGGTAGTGTAGACCACCACCCGCACTCCTCGCCGAATGGCCCCCATTAGCGCAGATTGTAAGTCCGCAAACGTGGCCGGCAAAAAGGCCAGGTAGACTCGGGTCTCGGCCTGATCAATCATCTCCATCGCCTTGGCCATGATGTTCTGGTGGCCTTCGATGTTCCAGACGTACTCGAGGTCAGGCGCCGAAGCCAGGGCAGCCAGTTCAGCTTTGAGCGAATTGGTGAGCTCCTCGTGCTCGCGCTGAAGTTGATCGAAGAACTCTGCCGCTGGAACCGGCGCGTACTTGGTGGCACCGCTCTGGCGCAACGTCATGGCCGCCCCGCGGGCCGTGAGCTTGTCCATGACCTCGTAAATCATGGAGCGCGGGACGCCAGAAAGCTGGGAGAGCTTATAACCCGTGACAGGGCTCTCCCTGAGCAAAGCGATGTAGGCCTTGGCCTCGTACTCCGAGAAGCCGATTTTCACCAACTTCTCAATGGAATCGTTATTCATTTCCCTCACACCTTAGGCGTTAGTTTTCTAACCTAGACGTTAGTCTTATCACTACGGACATTATATCACAGTTTATTTGATTTGTCAAGCACCGTTAGCTGATCCTCCCCGCTCAGAACCAGGCCGCCAGGCTCACACCCAAGGCGACCAGGATGGAGACCAGGGCCAGATCAGCCCGGCTGGGGGGCGCAGGCTTCTGACGGGGGCCATCGGGTCGAAAGGCGCGCGCCTCGGCTGCCTCCACCACCTCGTCGCCCCGCCGCAGCGCGTTGACCACGATGGCCACCAGAAGCAAGCGCAAGGCCCGCAGCCGCTCCCGTCGGAAGCCTCCTCGCAGCCGCATGGCTTCGTAGACGTTGCGCGCCGTCTCCTCCAGCGTGGGCAGCAGGTTGAAGGCCACGCCCACCGCAAATCCCAGCCCCTTCAACCCAGCCATCTCGAACAGCCGAGCGATCTCATCCACCGAGACGGCATAGGCGAAGCCTCCAACCGCCAGCGCGACGGTCAGTGCTCGCACCGCCATCCACAGTCCCGCCCAAAAGCCCTGGCTGGAGAGAGGCAAACCGAAGAGGAGGAGATCCTTCTCGCCGATGAGGAAGGGACTGAGCAGCACCGCCGAGGCCACAATGAGCCAGAACTCCAGGCGGCGGACGGGCTTCAGGCCGCTGGGGAGGAAGAGAGCGGAGAAAACAACGACCAATCCCAGCACAAGCAGAACCTTGATTTCCGGAGCGGCGATTCCCAAAGCGATGGCCCAGATCAAGAAAGCCAGATTCCCCCAGACGCCGAAAACCCTCAATCCAAATCCCTCTCAGCCCCGGCCAGGCGAGCGCGGACAGCCCCTCCCAGATCCCAAGCCAGCCAACCCGCCACGCTGCCAGCGATGACGCGGATGAGCAGGAAGGCAGCAACGATGAGCAGAGCGTAGCCCACCCCGACGCCCAGCGCCTCAGCCCCCTTCTTGATCATGGCCAGGTAAACGTCGTAGATGCCCCGGCCGAGGAAGACGTAGGAGGCGAAAAGCTTGTGGAAGAAGGTCCACAGTACCGCCAGGCTGCCGGCCAATATGAATCCACCCCGGCTTGGCTTTCTGGAGAGGAAAAGGCCCAACTCCGCCAGAAGGCACTCGATGATGATGGCGATCATGGGGGAGAGCTTCACGCCGCCGAGGCTCAACCCCTTCAACACGACCACCACCAGGCCGATCATCAGCACCGAGCCAGCCTGGGGGACGAAGAGGCGCCCTATCAGAGCCAGGGCCATGCCCAGTGCGGTCGCGATCGTTCCGACCCCCACCAGGGGGGTAGCCACTGGCGGAAAAATGAGGTGCAAGTAAGAGCCGAGGGTCATCTCCACCGCGCCCCACAGGGCGCCGAAAACGGCGATGTAAACCAAATCACGGGTGGTAAAGCGAGTTTTCATTTTATGTTCCCTCCTGATTACTTGATTTCCTAGTCCCTGATTCCCCGACCAGCGATGCGCCCGTCCCGCAGGAGCAGCACCCGCTGGGCGTAGCGACGCACCAGTTCGTCGTCGTGGGTGATGAGCAAGATGGCCATGCCCTTGCCGTTCAGGCGGCTCACGTGGTCCATAAAAGCGCTCAGATGGCCCCAATCCTGCCCCATGGTGGGTTCGTCCAGAATCAGCAGGTCGGGCTGCAGGGCCAGCACCGAGGCCAGGGCCGTGCGCTGCTGCTCCCCGCCGCTGAGGGCGTGGATGCGGCGATGACGCAAGCCTCCCAGGTCTGCGACAGCCAGGGTGTCCTCTAGCAGAGCCGGGGTAAGGAGATCGTAGTTGCGAGGGCCAAAAGCCACCTCCTCCTCCACCGTCTCGCAGAAGAGCTGCTCCAGAGGATTTTGAAACAGGAGACCCACCTGCCCCCTCACCTGCACCTTCCCCCGCCGGGGCTTCATCAACCCGGCTATCAGCCGGGCCAGCGTCGTCTTTCCCGCCCCGTTGTCGCCCACCAGGGCCACCAGCTCGCCCCGCTGAATCGAAAGGTTCAAGTCGTCCAGCACCTGCCTCTTCCCGTACCCGGCGACAACCCCTTCCAATTTGACCAGGGGATCAGTTATCAGGGACAAGGGACAAGGGGCCAGGGACAAGGGATTGCCCAGTCCCTGATCCCCAGCCCCTGATTCCCTAATCCCTGACAGGTTGTTGGGCTGGCGCACGCCCAAGCGATGGAGCAGCTCCCGCCTGGCGAAAACCTCGTCGGGCGCGCCGTCGGCCACGAGCTGTCCCTCGTCCAAAATGAGCACGCGGTCGGCCAGGCGGCTCACCTCGCCCGTCTTGTGCTCGGCGATGACAATCGTGGTGGGCTCCGCAGCCTGGTCGCGCAGACGCTCCAGTGTGGAAAAGACCTGGCGGGTGCCGACTCTATCCAGGTTGGAAGTAGGTTCATCCAAGATCAAGGCGCGGGGGGACATGGCCAGGACAGCGGCGATGGCCAATCGCTGCTTCTCGCCGTCGGAGAGGGTGTTCACACGGCGGCCCCGCAGATGCTCCAATCCTGCGGCCGTCGTGGCCCACTCCACCCGACGGGCCACTTCATCCGGGGGCAAACCCAGATTACGGGGACCAAAGGCCACCTCCTCTTCCACCCGCAGGCAGAAGAGCTGAGTGGCG
Organism: uncultured Anaerolineae bacterium; assembly: GCA_964510205.1. GTDB lineage: Bacteria > Chloroflexota > Anaerolineae > VGOG01 > VGOG01 > CAZEBW01. Next base: position 17,999 of record CAZEBW010000057.1, on the reverse strand, counting down.
GGGTTCTGAAAGACCAGGCCGGCGTGGCCAGCCAAAACCGGCAGCGAATGCTGCCGGGTGTCCAGCCCGTCCACCCACACCGTACCCCCCAGGCGAGCCGACGAAGCGTGAGGAATGAGGCCCGCCAGGGCGCGCAGCAGGGTGCTCTTGCCAGAGCCGGAGGGGCCAGTCACCAACATGAATTCGCCGCGCCGGATGGACAGGGAGAGCTCGCCCAGAACACGGCGATGGCCGTAGTGTACCGTCAGGTCATCCACCTGGATCATAATCGCTGAACAGCTCCTTGATGATAGCTTCGGGGAGAGCCTCGCGGTTCTGCTGGGTGACGGTGAAGGTGCGGAAGGGGATGTTGGCGAGCCGCCGCCGCAGTTGTCCTACGAGTTCTGGACGGACGACCAACAGCAACGGTGGGAGTCCCGAAGCGGAGAGCTCGGAGAGGAGCGGAGCCAGGCCCTGCCCCTGCTCCAGCTCCAAAGGGCCGATCTCGTCTACGATGAGCAGATCGCAGCCCTGCGAGATCGCAGCTCGCAGCCTCTCAATCGCCCAAGAGAACACATCGGCGTCGAAACTGTAGCGACCCGTGCGGGGACCGCCGAGATCATCATCGGCCCGGGCCAGCAGCCGCTGTTCGCCGTCGGGCAGCATGAGCGCGTCGTAGGCCAGAGGAAGATCCTCTTCGCCGAGGAGAGCCGGTGAGAGCAGGCCAGCAGGCTGACGGCCCAGTCCACGCGCCAGCTCTGCCACGCGCTTGCAGAGGGTAGTCTTTCCTGCTTGGCGCTCTCCAGTCAGCAGAACGTTCATGCCGGGCTACAAAGGGACGACGCAGATGAAACGCAGCGTCGTCTCGCCATCGTTGACAAATTGATGCTTTTCCTCCGGGGGCACGAAGACGGCGTCGCCCTCGCCGAACGGCGTCTCCCCATCCACAGCCCTGAGATGGCCCTCGCCGGCCAGGATGAAGGCTTCGTGCTCCCAGGCGTGGGTGTGGAAGGGGGAGGCGGCCCCAGGCTCCACATCAATGACGCGCATGGCAAAGTTCGGCGCGCCCTCCTTCTCGCTGATCATCCAGCGCACAGTGACGCCCGGCGCCTCTGCAAACTCATCTGGCTCAACCTGGTGGTAGTTCCTCACGATCATGGCAAACTCTCCTTTGACCACGGGTAGGATCCATCCTCATCCATTCAAGTCGGAAGTATCTTCACGGGCAACTACTCACCTTGCTCGGCCTGGATTGTCAAATCCAGGCCAAAGTTAGCGAAATCAGCCCGATTCAACCCATTCAGCCGTCGGATCTGACGATCCGACGGGAGCAGGTAAATGGTTAGGGTGTGTTTCAAGTGAGTTGGCTGGTATTGTTGGTCGGAATGGTATTCCGACGGATTGACGGATTACCAATCCGTCCTACAACCGAGATGAAACGCGCCCAAATGGTTATCTTAACGGATAAAGAGATGGACACTCCTCCCCCTCTCCCTGTCGGAAATGTACCTGAAGGCAAACTGCCTTCTCTGTTAGAGGCTTCAAGCAGAGGAAGCGGGCGCACAGGCGCTGACGGGAGCTGCCGCAGTGCTCGACATCCTGGCGCTGAAGGCGGAGATGAGCTTATCCGCCTTGCGAGCGCCGCACTTTGGACACTCCACCTCAGAGGTCGAGGCGCCAAAGCGCACCAGCTTCTCGAATTTCTCCCCACATTCCGAACATCGGTACTCATAGATTGGCATTCGTCTTACCTCACTCCCTTTAGACCCTAAAGGTTTCGAAAACCTTTAGGGTCTGGCGAAATAGCGATCAAAGCGCGAACTCGGCCACCAGGAAGGTGTGATCTGAGGGTCGCTCCGCCAGCCGGGCCTCTACGTCAATCCAGGCCCTGGTAGACTGGCGGGCCAGCGGCTCGGTGGCCCAGATGTGATCCACCCGCCAGCCGACGCCCCGCTCCACGGGATCCCGCGCCCGGTAGTCCCAATAGGTGTATTGATCCGGCTCGCCGGGATGATGCCGACGGAAGACGTCCACAAAGCCCCACTCCCGCACCTGCTCCAGGGCGGCGCGGGCCTGCGGATGGAAGTCCACGTGGTTCTTCAGCCGTTGAGGATCATGGACGTCAATCTCCTCGGTAGCGACGTTGAAATCGCCCATCCACAGCAGCGGCTCCTGCGGCGAGTAGTGTTGGTCAAAGAAGGCCCGTAATCGGCTGAACCACTCCAGCTTATGCTGAAAGTGCTCTGAGTCGGGCGAGCGGCCCTGGGGGACATAGGTGTTGACCACGGAGATGCCCTGGATGACGGCGCGGATCAGGCGGGCCTCGTCGTCGCCGTCAAGACCGAAGGCCACTTCTCGCGGCTCCTCCCGACTGATGATGGCCACACCGGCATGCCCCTTCTGTCCCCGGAAGACGACGTGATAGCCCGCGTCTCTGATCGGCTCCGCTGGGAAGTCCTTGTCCTGCGCCTTCGTCTCCTGGACGCAGAGGATATCAGCTTCCTCACGGCTCATCCAGCGCAGTACTTGATCCAGTCGAACCCGGATGGAATTGGCGTTGAAAGTGGCCACTTTCAGCAAATTACCGGACATATCGTTTTCTTACCTCCCCAAGGATACAGGCCACAGAAAACTCCTGAAAAGTTTCCTGTCAGTTGCCTCCCCTATCCTATGCCACTGTACCAGTTATCAGCCAGATCGCAAGTCCTGCAAACAGAAGCGCCATCCCCAGCTTGACCGCCGCTGCACGCTCCTCCAAAAAACGCATCAACTGCTTCGAGCCTGCTGTGCCGTAGTAAACCAATCAGACGTGATGTCGGCCCCGATCAGGTACTCGTCCCCAACGAAGAAGGCCGGCGTGGTCAGACGCTGCTCCTGTGGGACACCCGCACGAGCGCCCAGCCACTCCGCCAGCGCGGCGTCCTCTTGAACGTTGTACTCCTCGATCAGCAATTGGGGAACCTTGCTCTGCACATAGCGAATGTCGTACTCGGCGCGGCTGCACTGCTGGCACCCCACCTCGTAGAAATAGGCCGCCCAAATAGTGGCTGGAGCCTCACAAGCTGCCGTATCCTCTGGGCCACAAGTCGCCGACTCCTCGGTGCCCAAGCTGAATCCTGGGACCAACCCCACTTGGCCCTCAATGGCGACATCCTCCAGGCCGGGGATGTCGGGCCAGGATGTGCCGCCCACCTCCAAGCAGGTATCGAGCAGGCAAGGCAACTGCTCTCGGATGGCGTCCTCGCCGATGAGCACCTGCCCGGCGATGATCAGCGTCGGCAGCCCGCGCTCTTCTGGGGAAACGCCGAACATCTCCTCGGCGCGGATCAGCATCTCGTAGCTGCCCGGCTCGGAGATCTCGACCACCTTGATCCGCATCTGATCGCCATATTCGGCCTGCAACGGATTCAACACCTCGTTAACGACGGCAGCACAGTGGGGGCAGTCGTCGGCGGTGAAATAGACCATTCGCACAACCGGCCCACCATCAGCGTGGGCCGTGCCCGCCACCATGGCCAGGGCCAAAAACAGAATCAGGAATACCGTCCCCAGCCAGTATCTCGATTGTATCCGATCACTCATTCATCGTCACCTCGACCTCGATTGTATTGGCAATTATACTCCTATTCGCGATTTTGGCAAGATTTCCTCCCCCAATCTACGAGAGCCTCAACTGCGTGCCGGCCGGACAGGCGGCCACCTTATCGCCGAAAGCCTGGGCCAGGATGGCACAGGTCCGCTGACCAGTGCAGTGGTTGAGATAGAGCCGAGGCACACCGAGTTCCCTCAACACCTCGACGACGCGCTGCACACGGGCTTCGTCGGCGTGGAGCAGATGGGCGCCCCCGACCACAGCGGCGATGTCTGGGCCAAAAGTGCGGCGCACGTGGGCCAGGGTGTTGAGCAGGCCAGCGTGACAGCAGCCGCAAAGCACCACCCATCCTTCATCCGTCCTCAGCGCCAAGCTCATGTCATCGCGATAGGAATCAGGTTCCCAAGCCTGCCTGCCAGACCCGCGCACCAGGTGATGGTCGCTGCGGCCCTCTGGCTCTGGATGGTCTGCAATCTCGCCCGTGGTCCACACGCCGGGTAGAATCTCCGCCGGCTCGGCGCCCAGCCGCAACTCCAGGTGTTGTTCCAACGCCTCTCTGTCCAAGGACAGACCCACAGACTCGATCGGCCCCTCTTTTCGCGAGAAGCGTTCGCGGAAGAGGTCGGGATGGGCGTAGAGGGGAATGCCGGCCACGTGAGCCAGCAGCCCCGGCAGCCCGCCGGTGTGATCGTAGTGGGCGTGGCTGATGGCCAGGGCGTTGATCTCCTCCGGCTCGACGCCCAGCAGGCCCATATTGTGCAGCAGCACGGCGCTACTCTGGCCTGTATCGAAAAGGATGGCGCCATCCCGGGTCTCAATCAGGAAAGCCACCCCATGCTCAGCTCGAAACGGCGAATGGTCAGGGGCGGCGTCGTCTACTACGCAGGCTATTCTTATCACTCAACCCTCCTCGGTTCCTTCACATCATTCGGACGGCCTTCAACGGGCAAGCCTGTGCGCACAGACTGCAACCGACACACATGGTCAGAGGAGGGTCGGGCATCTCATAGGCTGCCTCTTGCTTGAGAACCCCGTTTGGGCAGGCGACCACGGCGAGACAGATGCCCTGGTCACATTTCTCAGGCTGGCATTTCTCATAATCAATCACGGCCATCTGTTTGGGCATCGGTCTCCAGTCCCGTTTTCGGTCTCTGGGCTGCTTTCTGCAACGCCTTCTCCAACTCCTCCTCCAGGTCCTCCAACTGTTGAAGCAGGGCCGGCGGCACCGAGTGGGCCGGCCAGCGGCTCTTCAACTCGGCTATCTGGTTCTCCAGTTGCTCGATCCGCTCACTCATCTCTCCCCTCTCTCCACAGCCAACCGCACGTTGACATCTCGCTGTTCCTCAACAGCCACAATTTGGGCGCCGGCTTCCTCGAAAATGCGGGCCAGGTCGCCGATGGAGTGGAAACGACTGCGCATCAGAAGCAGTCGCTCGCCCAAAGCGATCAGCTTAACTGGCCAGCGGCGGATGTCGGGCTCTTCGACGACCAATCGCCCGCCTGGACGCAACACCCGTAGGGCCTCCTTCGCCGCCGCACGCTGGTCGCGAAGGTGGTGGAAGGCATCCACCATCACGATGCGGTCGAAAGCGCCATCGGCAAAAGGGAGATGCTCGCCCAAGCCGCAGCAAGCGACCATCTGTTTCTGGCGAGCCTCCCCCAACATTCCCCAGGAGGGATCGCAAACGATGACCGCGTAATCATCGCCAAAGGTTTGGGAGACGCGGCCCGTACCGCCCCCGATGTCCAATATGCGCTCCGACGGCCGGGGCTGGAGCATATTCAACAGCCGCTCCGGACCCAGGAAGTGGAACACGCGGTCGTAGAAGCGGGCCACGAGGCCGAAGTGGTCAAGTCGCACCGCTCATCTCCTGGTGAGGATCTCTGGCTCGCCATCGGTGACGGCCAGCGTGTGCTCGAAGTGAGCCGAGAGCGACCCGTCGGCGGTGACCACCGTCCAGTCATCGGAGAGCACCCGCGTCCGCCAGTCCCCGGCCATGACCATCGGCTCCAGAGCGAAGGTCATGCCCGGCCGCAAGCGCCGCCCCCGATTGGGTCGCCCGAAATTGGGAATCTGCGGCTCTTCGTGCATCTGCTGACCAATGCCGTGGCCCGTGTACTCCCGCACCACGTTAAAGCCATTGGTCTCGGCGTGGCGCTGGATCGCTGCGGAGATGTCACCTACCCGCTTGCCAGCACGGGATTGGCCGATGCCCGCCGCCAGCGCGTCTTGGGTCACCTCCAGGAGACGCCGAACCTCCTCATCCACCTCACCCACCGGCAGCGTGATGGCCGCGTCTCCTTGATAACCTTTGTAGATGACGCCCACGTCGAGGCTGATGATGTCGCCTTCCTCCAGCACCCGCTCGGGACTGGGGATGCCATGCACAATCTCCTCATTGATGGAGGCGCAGATGGCAGCCGGAAATCCACGATACCCCTTGAACGAGGGAACCGCGCCCTCTCGCTCAATGATACGGGAGGCCACCCTCTCCAATTCTGCAGTGCTGATGCCCGGGCGGACGATGTCCCGGAAGCGCTCGTGGACCTGGGCCACGATGCGACCCGCCTGACGCATGAGCGCCAGCTCGCGGGGTGACTTGATAACGATCATCCTCGACCTCCACGTTCTCGATGGTCAGCATTCGCTGATCACCTCTAGCGTTCCTTCCAAGTTTCCCGTCGGCCCATCCGAGTGATGGGGGGATAGGCCCTGCGCACAGCCAGCACCAGGGGGATGCCAACCAGGCCACCTGCCACAACCTGCGGCAAATTCACCGAGACCGCCTCTCCTGCCGCAGGGCCGAAGCCGTAGAGAACTAGCTCCACCAAGAAGTAACCAGCTACCATGATGACGGCTCCCAAGAGCCAACCGGCTAACATCCCCCGCACGCTCCTCCGGCCTAGGTAACCGGCGACGAGACCCTGTAGACCATGGATCAAGAACGACCACGGAGCGAAATGGGCGAAGCCGCCCAAGATGTCCGCAAGGCCAGTCCCCACACCTCCCGCCAAGAAACCGACCCATGGTCCGAAGGCAAAGGCGGCGAAATAGACAGCCACATCGGAGAAGTTGAAGTAGCCACCGGTGGGGGCAAAGGGCACTCTAATGGTCAGGGTGAAGACACACACTAGAGCAATCATGATCCCGACTACAGCTATCGTCCTGACATCCAGTCCTTTTTCAGACATTTGAACCTCCTTTTTTGCGAAGCAATCTATCCACCCTCTTTAACTGTCTCAGCCAAACACTCGCTGCGAAAAGAGGCCATCAGATCATCAATGATGAGCACCCTCTCCCTCTTCCATATGATCTTCGTAAGCTTCAAAAAAGCCGTGCAGCACGCGGTCCATCTCCCGCAGATCGGCCACCCAGCGAGCCAGGTGCTCGTCGCCCTGGGCGGTCAGCCGATAAACCCGCCTCGGCGGGCCCGACCCCTCAGTGTCCCAGGCCGAGGTCAGAAGCCCCTGCTCTTCCATCTCCCGCAGAGCGCGATAGACCACGCTGGGATCAACGGCGGGCTCCGCAAAACCGAATTCCTTCAGCTCATCCTGCAGGCTATAGCCGTGGGAAGAGCCACGATGAAGCAGCAGGAGCAAACAGGGCTCCATGAAACGATAGATTCGCGTGGGGCAAGGCCCACGACCTTTGCCCCCCATCCACCGACGCCTACGACCTCGCGGCATCCTTCACCTCCTCACGAATCCTATCCATGCATTAGTGACTTGTTGCCCATATAGCTTGGATTATAACACCCTCAGCGCGCGTTGTCAAGCAATCGCGATCCTTTCTATGGAGGTTCTGCTTTCACATCTTTTCCGCCCTCCGTCGTCCTTTCCCCGTCAACGTCCACACCCGGCTTGGCCCGCCAACGGCGCAGGTCTCGGCCAGTTCGCAGCCAGCGCATCGGCCCTGACAATCGCCGGCCACCGACCGCAGGTATCCCCGCTGCGCCAGGTGCTCGATCATCTGCCCCACCAACTCCTCGCTGGCCCCAAGCTCCCGCGCCAGGTCAGCGTAGCTGCGCAAGCCGCCCTCGGCCACTAAGTCCAGCAGCCTCTGCAACATCTTACACCCCCCAGCCCACCAGCATGGCTCCCTGGTAGATGAGGATGCCCACGGCAAAGGACACCACCAGGAGCAGGGTCACGCTGAAAGCCGTCCATCGCCAACTCCCTGTCTCCTGACGGATGGTGGCCACCGTAGCCACGCAGGGGATGAACAGAATCTGCACCACCAAGAAGGCCAGCGCCGACGCTGGGGTCAGCACCTCAGACAACGCCTCGGCCAGACGCGCCCCCTCCTCGCCCGCGCCATAGAGAACGCCCAGAGTGGCGATGGTGTTCTCCTTGGCCACGAAGCTGGTCAGCAGGGCCACCATCATCCGCCAATCCAGGCCCATCAGCGCTCCCAGCGGCGCCAGCAGCCGCCCCACGGCGGCCAGATAGCTGGACTCGATCTCCCCACCCGGCAGCACCGAGAGGGCCCAGACCACCACCGACACGATCAGGATGATGTTGCCGGCCTTCTTGAGGAAGGACACCGACCGCTGCCACACCGAGAGGCCAATGGTGCGGAGGTTGGGCAGGTGATACAATGGCAGCTCCATGATGAAGGCCACGTGCTCGCCCCCCAGCACCAACTCGTGGAGGGCAATGCCCACAATCGCCAGCAGCAGCAAGCTGAGCCCCACTAGCCCTCCGGAGACCAGCGCGGCGCGGGAGCCGAAGAAGATGGGGGCCAGCACGGCCAACACGGCCATCCGCGCCGTACAGGGCACCAGCGGGGCGACCATAATGGTCAGCAGCCTGGCCTGCCGCCCCTCTACCACCCGCGCTCCCATCACCGCCGGAACGTTGCAGCCGAACCCCAAGAAGAGGGGCAGAAAGCTCTTGCCGTGCAGGCCCATCAGGTGCATGAAGCGATCCATGACGTAGGCTGCTCGCGCCATGTACCCCACGTCCTCCAGCAGCCCTAGCGCGGCGAAGAAGATGACCAAAATGGGCAGGAAGGTGATTACCATCCCTGCCCCGCCGATCACGCCATCGGCCAGGAGCCCTACCAGCCAAGTCGGGGCGCCGCTCAAGGCCGCACGCACCCACTCGGCCCCGGCCTGCACCAGATAGGTATCCAGCAGTTCCTGCAGCGGCGCGCCCACAGCGTAGGTCAGCCAGAAGACCAGGCCCAGTATCCCCACCAGGGCCAGCATCCCCCAGAAGGGGTGCGTAGCGATACGGTCTACCCGATCGGTCAGGGTGATCTGGCCGACGTGGGGGCGCACCAGCGCTGCCCGTACCATCCGCCCGATCCACTCGTAGCGGGCCCCAGCCACCGCCAGGACGGCGTCCTCGTGTTCCATCAGGATGGAATGTACCTGCTCCCATTTCTCCGGCGACAACCGCTCGCGCATCATTCGGGTGATCTCTCGGTCGCCTTCCAGGAGCTTGAGGGCCACCCAGTCCTCTGGATAGGGGTCCGGCACCTGCCCGCTGATGATCTGCTGGAGCTGGGCCAGCACCATCTGGTGATCCTCGCGGATGCCAGGGCGACAGGGACTATAGCCATCCATATCTCCCACCAGGCGATCCACGGCCTCCACCAGTTCTCTTGTGCCCTGGTTCTTGGAGGCCACCATCGGCACGACGGGGATACACAACGCGGCCTCCAGAACGTGCGGCTCGATGTGCATCTGCTGCTGCTCGGCCACATCGGTCATATTCAGCCCCAACACCACTGGCACCGACAGCTCCAGGAGCTCGGCCACCAGGTACAGGCTGCGCTCCAGGGCGGCGGCGTTGACGATAGCCACCACCACGTCGGGCTTTTCTTTGATGATGTAATCGCGGGCGATCTGCTCTTCGAGGGAATTGGCCGTCAGGCTGTAGGTGCCGGGCAGGTCAACGATTCGCACTGTGGCGCCGTTATATTGATAGACGCCCGTCTTCTGCTCGATGGTCTTCCCCGGCCAGTTGCCCACCCGCTGGTTGAGACCAGTCAGTAGATTGAAGACGGTGGACTTGCCCACATTGGGCTGCCCGGCTAAAGCCACCGTGATCTCATTTTGGACACCTTGGTCCGCAGCAGCATAAGCTTCGGATTGCGAGTTGCGAGCCTGGTCACTGGCCATTGCTCACCGCCTCCACCAGCACTTTCATTGCTTCGCCTCGCCCCAGGGCCACCCGGGTGTCTCGCACCAGGACGATGAGGGGGCCGCGGCCGAAGTTCTGCACCATGTTCACCTCGGTGCCTGGGGTGAAGCCCAGCGTGGCCAGGCGGCTCCTAAATCCTCGCCCTCCAGATAACTGGCGCACCACGCCCACCTCGCCGGTGGGCAGCGCGCTCAGCGACATTTGCTTTTCTCTCATCAGATCCTCCCAAATTTTTTCTTCGCCGCCAGGCACTTACTTCGCTGGCAAGACCCTGTTTCTCAGGCGAGTCGTCACAGCAAGCGCACCACGATCTGCGAGGCCAGCTGGCGCCCCAGGACGTGCTGCGCTTCTCCAACCCGCACCGTCAGCGGGCCCCCGAAAGGCGCCACGGCCTCAATCTGGACCGAGGCCTGAGGTCTCAATCCCAGAGTAGCCAGATACTGCAGCACGGCAACGTCCCTCTCCGGCACACGCAGCACCCTGGCCCTTTGGCCCGCCGTGAGCTCGGCCAGGGGGCGCCCAGGCTCGACGGCCATCTCGCCCTCGGCTGTGGGCAGGGGATGGCCGTGAGGGCAAGTCTCCGGCTCGCTGAGAAACTGAGCCAGCCGTTTCTCCAAAAGGGGCGAAGTGACGTGTTCCAGACGGCAGGCCTCCTCGTGCACCTGATCCCAGGAGAGGCCCAACACATCCGTCAGAAAGCGCTCCCACAAGCGGTGGCGGCGGATCACCACCAGAGCCTGGGTGCGGCCCGCCGGGGTCAGCGATACCCCTTTGTAGGGTTCATAGCAGACCAGCTCCCGCTCGACCAGCTTCCTGACCATCTCATTGGCCGACACGGACGAGATCTCCAGATGCTCAGCCAAGGCAGAGACAGGAACCGTCTGCCCGTCCTCCCCCAGCTTGCATATCGCCTCCAGATACTCCTCAACACTCTCGGTGACCATCGGCTTCTCCTCATAATAAAAGGCATACCAAGATAATATCTTAAGGTATGCCTAATTATACATACTTTGCTCATTGATGTCAAATCTTAAACTACCTCAATCCCCTCCCCTTCCACCACCTCGCCGATGGTCCAGTGCTCCTGTCCCTCCGCGCTGAAGAGCGCAGTCAGTTCCTCCAACTTCTGCGCTGGGACAGCGATGAGCAGTCCCCCTGAGGTTTCGGGGGTATAAAGGAGTTGCTGCATCTCTTCGGAGATGCCCGGCCCAAAACGCACCGCATGCTCATAGGCTCGCTCGTTGTTGCACGTGCCGCCGGGGAAAAGCCAGGCGTCGGCGTATTGCCGCGCTCCTTTCAAGAAAGGAATCTGTCCCGCGCGGAAGCGCAGTCCAACGCCGCTCTTCTCCGCCATCTCGCAGCCGTGGCCCAGCAGGGCAAAGCCAGTGATGTCGGTGCAGGCGTGCACGCCGACCCGTTGGATCAGCCGGGCCGCCCGCCGATTGAGCTTCTTCATGGTCTCCACGGCGGCTGCCACGTGGGCCGGGTCGGCCACCCCTCCCTTGAGCGCGGTGGTGATGATGCCCACTCCCAGCGGCTTGGTCAGCACCAGCACGTCGCCGGGCCGGGCGCCGGCCTTGGTCAGCACGCGGTCGGGATGAACCAGGCCCATCACCGCCAGGCCGTACTTGGGCTCTTTGTCATCCAAGGTGTGGCCGCCGGCCAGCACGCCCCCGGCCTCAGCCACCTTCTCCGCCCCGCCGCGCAGTATCTCGGTCACCACTCCGGTGGGAAGGTCAGGCGGGAAGCCGCAGATGTTGAGGGCCAACGCCACCTCGCCGCCCATGGCGTAGACGTCGCTCATGGCGTTGGCCGCAGCGACGGCCCCGTAGTCGTAGGCGTCGTCCACCACAGGCGGGAAGAAGTCGAGGGTCTGGATGACGGCCACCTGGTCGTTGATTTTGTACACAGCGGCGTCGTCGCTGACCTCCAGCCCCACCAGCAACGCCGGGTACTCTTCAGCGCGGAACATGTTTTGCAGCGGGCGCAGCACCTGCGCCAGGGCCTCAGGGCCTCTCTTAGCCGCTCAACCGGCCGCGCTGGACAGCGATGTCAGACGAATCTCTTCACTGGTCACGCTTCTCACCTCACAAACTCACCACTTTACCCGCCCTCAGCATCGTCTCGGCGATGGTGTACATGTTGGACACCTCTCACATAGTCGGATCTGAGGTGACGAGGGATGAGGATCAACTTGCAGCCACGCCCGGCGGCTTAGGCCAGGAGGTGGCCGCGTTGTCAAAATAAATCATGGTCAAACCCCAAGTGTGTGCAAAACAAAACCGCCGCCAGCATACGCCAGCGGCGGTAGTTGCCCCAGGAGGGACACCACGTCCAGGCTCAGGGCGCGGTTACATCACCGGTGCCCTGCCTGTCTGACGTATGCAGGCCGACTTGAGAGCGCCAACCGGCGCCCCACGCCACACCTCAGGTGCGGCGGTGATGTAACGTGAACACGATTCTACTCCTCTTCGCCAGTGTCGGACTGAACAAAATCCAGAATGTACCCAATGTATGTATCGAAATCGCCCAGGTTCTCGTGCAGGATGCGATACACCACCTCATCATCAACGTCCCAATACAGATGCACCACACGGTTACGGAAACTGACCATCTGGCGCAGCGTGGGCATAAATGTCTCCGGCAGGATGTTGTTCTCGTGCAGGACAACGAATGTATCATAGTAATCAGTTGGCCTGCGATATCCCTCGTCGGCGACGATGTGATGCGCGATGTCCAGGCAGCATTCTATGGAGACCTGTAGTAGGTGCTTGGCGCTCTCTACGTTGGTGAAGTCCCGAAGGAAGGCCTCCTCTGAGAGCGCAGCGAGGATCGCCAGCTTCTCCAAATAACCGCGTAGGTTTCCGAGGATCGAGGCCAAAGTATCTGGATCAACCATAGAGCAAGCCCTCTCTATGAACTCGCTGCAAGAAAGCGTCTCGCAGGCGACGGGCCACGGGAGCGAAGTCGAAATACCGTTTGCGCGTCGCCACCTCGAAGGCGATACGACGCACTCGATCCCGCTCGTAGATCAGGATGCCCTCCTGTACGATCCGGCCCCGGACCGTCAGCGGGGCCTCGTTGATGGCTCGCACGTCCACGGAGGAGAGGCCATGGAGGAGGACTTCCCGCGCGGCTTCGATGTCCCCCTGGATGGTCAGTTCCATCTTCAGCCGCTCGTAGGGTGGCAGAGAAGCGGTCAAAAGCAGGGCAATATCCACATCACTCAGAGGTGTCACCGCGCCCCGCGCCACCGAACCGTAAACGTAGGCTGCATCCACAGGGTATCGGGCCAGGACGGGGGGAAGAACCTCCCTCAACCGCGCCAGGATGCGACTGGCCTCTTGCTGTCGCTGTGCCTTGACTTCGCTCTGAGCGTCCATCTCGACTCCTTGCCTGCAACAAGTATACCGCAAATCTCCTCAGAATGCAAAATCGGCAAGGCGCGCCAGCCGAAGTTGACTAAATTGGAAATAAGAGGTATGATTGAGCCTAGCCCGTGTCGGGGGGGCTCGTACTTCGAGGAGGAATCAGAGAGTTGGTGAGAAGGGGAGCACTGGAAGTAGCCCAAATGATACTGATAGCGGTGATGGTGGCCGTCACCGTGGCCATCACCTATCTGATTGTGTATGCCCTGTGGTCGCCTGAGAGCAAGTTCGCTAGGTCTGCGCCCCCCACAGTCACACCCACTCCTACGGTCACTCCTACCGCTACTCCGGTTCCTCCCACGCCCACTCCCACCAAACCTCCCAAGCGGGTCGGCCTGGTCGCTGGGCACTGGGGATACGACTCGGGGGCTGTCTGTGGTGATGGCCTAATGGAAGTGGAGATCAACTTGGCCGTTGCCGAGCTGGTGAAGGCTCTGCTGGAAGACCGGGGGTACGCGGTAGACCTGCTCGAAGAGTTCGATACAGCGTTGGATGATTACGTGGCCGATGCCTTGGTCTCCATCCACGCCGACTCTTGCGATATACCCACGGCTAGTGGGTTCAAAGTAGCCAGTGTGCTCCACAGCGCTTTGCCCAAGGAAGAAGCTCACTTGGTGAATTGCTTGAGCGAGGAGTATCAAGCGGCCACAGGTCTATCGTTCCACGAACACAGCATAACCTATGACATGCGCGAGTACCATGCCTTCTACGAAATAGCCCCCCAGACCCCGGCTGCGATCATTGAGACCGGCTTCATGGCCGCCGACCGGCACTTGCTCTTGGACCAACAAGACAAGGTGGCCCAAGGCATCGCCGACGGCATCACCCGTTTCCTGGAAACCGAACCGCCCTGAGCGACTCGAAAGGCCCCACCTACGGCTCCCCTAACTCCTCCACAGGCACGTCCCGATACTTATCCCCTTCATCAATGAGCATCACTGGGATGTCATCGCGGATGGGATATTTGCGGTCGCAATCCCCACAGACGAGCCACTGCTCCCTGATCAAGTCCAGAAGACCAGCGTCAGGGCCATCTCGCACGCAGGCGGGGCAGCGCAGGATGTCCAACAAGTCTTGGCTCACCATCTCATGTTCCTCCTCGATTGCAATATCTCAAGATAGTTATGTAACTACCTCGACAATGTTAACTCCCACGCCAGCGTCATTGCGAGGAGCGTAGGAAGCGAAGCGGCTGTAGCGACGAAGCAATCCTTACAAAGCCCGGAGGAGATTGCTTCGCCCCTGCGGGGCTCGCAATGACATCAACTTAACATTGTCCAACTACTCACCCTGCTCGGCTTGGACTTGGCAATCCAAGCCTCTTGCAGCGAAACAAGGGATTCGTGAGCCACCAAGCAATCAAATCCACTCGGTTCTGCCTGCTGAACCGCCGGATTTGACAATCCAGCGGGAGCGGTTGAGCGGTTACGATAGTATAGCATAAACGGGACGAAACCTCAAGCCGCCGACTTGCCTGATAACCAAGGTTGTGCTATACTCTTACTCGAAGTTCCCAATCAAACACGCTCTTTGACTGGCGGAGACGTGCCTGCCTGCGCAGAATAGAGAGCCATTGCCCAGCCAGGCCCTTCGGCAGGACGAAAAGGGCGGAAGAAAAAAAACGTAAGGAGGAAAGAGAAGTGGGAGTAGTTTCAATGAAAGCGCTATTGGAGACGGGGGTACACTTCGGCCATCGCACAGGGCGTTGGAATCCGAAGATGAAATCCTACATCTACACTGAGCGCAACGGCATCCACATTATAGACCTGCAGCAGACCATGGTCGCCTTGGATAATACCTACAATGTGGTGAGGGAAACCATCAGCGAAGGCGGCACGATCCTCTTCGTAGGCACCAAGAGGCAGGCCAAGGAGAGTATCGTCGAACAGGCAGAGCGATGTGGCATGCCATACGTCAGCGAGCGCTGGCTAGGCGGGACACTAACCAATTGGCAGACCATCAGTCAACGAATAAAGTACCTGCTCGACCTAGAAAAGAAACAGGAGCGGGGGGATTTCGAGCGACTGCCTAAGAAAGAAGCCCTACTGCTGGAGCGAGAGATCGTCAAGCTCAATCGGCGGTTAGGGGGCATCAAGGACATGCGGCACCTGCCCGATATACTCTTCATCACCGATGTGCGGCGCGAAATCACTACCGTGAAAGAGGCCAACAAGCTCGACATACCCATCGTGGCCATGGTGGACACCAACTGCGACCCGGATCCAATTGACTACGTCATCCCTGCCAACGATGATGCCATCCGAGCCAACAAACTCATCATCACCAAGATCGCTGATGCCGTCCTCGAAGGGCAGAATATGCGAGACGCCCTCGCAGCCGAGGAAGAAGAATTCGAGATGGAGTCCGAAGAAGAGAAATACCTGGGTGAAGCCACCCTGGCTAAGCTCAAATCGGGCGAACTCGAGTTTGACGAGGGGGAAGAGAAGGCAGAGGGGGCAGAGGAGACCGCCGGAGAAGAGTAAATCAGAAACCAGGTTTTTGGCCGAGTAGACGCGGCTCTCCACACCAGGAGAGAACCACGGGCCACAGTTGGCCCATTCAAGTAGAGAAAAACCTGGTTTCTCTAAAAATCAACTTCAACCTACTGAGGAGGTAAGGATTCCATTGGAAATCACAACGGCAATGATCAAAGAGTTGCGCGAGGCGACAGCAGCCGGAATGCTGGATTGCAAGAAGGCCCTGGAGGCCTGCGGCGGAGACCTGGAGGAAGCCAAGGCAAATCTGCGAGAGAAGGGATTAGCGACCGCTGCTAAGAAGGCAGACCGGGTGGCCGAGGAGGGGCTGATTGAAGCCTACATCCACACCGGTGGTCGCGTCGGCGCCCTCATTGAGGTAAACTGCGAAACCGATTTCGTGGCCAGGACGGAAGACTTCGAGGAACTGGCCCACGATCTAGCCATGCAAATAGTGGCGGCCAAGCCCCTCTATCTGACTCCTGAGGATATCCCCGCCGATGTGCTGGAAGAAGAGAAGAACTACTACCGAACCCAGGCCCAGGCTATGGGCAAACCTGAGCGCATTATAGAGAAGATTGTGGAAGGCAAGCTACAGAAATACTACGAACAAGTGTGCCTCATGGAACAGCCCTTCATCAAAGATGATGAACGGACTGTCCAAGACATACTCAACGACGCGGTCGCCAAATTGGGTGAGAATATCGTGGTGCGGCGGTTTGCAAGGTTTGAGTTGGGCGACTAACCAGGTAGCTTGATCGCAGAAGAGTGAAGACTTCTTGAGGGCCGAAGGTCTCCTGACCGAGGCCAAGAATTCGGTCAAGAGACCTCGCTCATCGTGAAGGGGATCAGCCAACTGATTTGGGGAGGCCAAAATGTCCGAGGTCAAGTACAGACGGGTCATGCTGAAACTGGGCGGCGAATCTTTAGCTGGGCCCGGAGGCTACGGCATTGATCCCCAAAGAGCCGAGGAGGTGGCGGCCAAAATCCGCCGGGTCAAGGATCACAACGTGGAGATCGCCATCGTCATGGGCGCTGGCAACCTCTGGCGGGGCAAGGACGGGCTGGCCCACGGCATGGAGCAAGCCACGGCCGACCACATGGGGATGCTGGCCACGGTCATGAACTCCCTGGCCCTCCACGATGCTCTAGAGAGGGCCGGGATAACCACCCGTGTGCAAACGGCTGTCGAGATGAGAGCCTTTGCGGAGCCCTATATCCGGTTGCGGGCCATCCGCCACCTGGATAAGGGCCGGGTAGTGATCCTTGGAGCCGGAACAGGCAACCCCTTTTTCACCACCGACACGGCCGCTGCCCTGAGGGCCATGGAAATCAACGCCGAGGTCTTGATCAAAGCCACCAAGGTTGACGCCGTCTACGAGAGCGACCCTCACCTCGATCCTCAAGCCAAGAAACTGAAGCATCTGACCTACATAGACGCCCTGAATAGGGGAGTGAAGATACTGGACAGCACAGCCATCTCTCTTTGCATGGACCACGACCTCCCCATCATCGTCGTTGACCTCTGGGAATCCCAGAGCATCGAGCGAGCCGTCCTCGGCGAGTCGGTGGGCACCATCATCAGCGAATAGCTTTTACGCCCGTTAGGCCAGTGAGAGGAGCGTACGCATGATCAAAGACTTACTCAAAGAAACCGAAAATAGGATGGACAAGGCGGTGGATGCTCTCCGAAGCAATCTGGCGACTATCAGAACCGGACGCGCTTCCCCGGCCCTGGTGGAGCGATTGTCTGTGGAGTACTACGGCACGCCTACGCCCCTCAATCAACTAGCCACCATCTCCGTCCCTGAACCTCGGCTGCTGGCGATCCGCCCTTGGGACCCCAGTTCCCTGGCCGACATTGAGAAAGCCATCCTCAAGTCCGAGCTGGGTCTGACCCCCTCCAACGATGGCAAAATCATCCGCCTGTCCATCCCCCGCCTGACCGAAGAGCGCCGCCACGAGCTGGTCAAGGTGGTGGGTAAGCAGGTCGAAGACGGGAAAATCGCCATCCGCAACATTCGCCGAGACGCCATAGAGTATCTGCGCGAGATGGAGGACGAGAAGCTGATCTCCGAAGACGAGCTCTATCGTGCTAAGGACGATGTGCAGGAGATAACCGACGAATTCGTGGCCAAGATGGACCAAATCGGACACGACAAGGAACGGGAGATCACAGAGATCTGAGGCGTCCCCTCACTGCGGTGAGATGAACGTCTCGACAGAGGCGGACAAGGAATCACACAAGGTTTTCCGGCCTTGCTTGCACAAGCAGAACGGGGGTTGAGGCATCGTCCCCGATAACGTCTCAACCCCTTTTTGAGAGTGTTGCAGAATTCCATGTGAAGGCAGTCAGCTGACGATAACTTGAGGGTA
>CAZEBW010000056.1:0-23604 GCA_964510205.1 uncultured Anaerolineae bacterium | reverse complement strand
CGCTGTACGATCCCAGGCAGACAGTACCCTCTGCACAAAGTGCGGAATGCAAGTCAAAGATGTGTTGCACCTAAAACAGCCATAGGCGATTGCCTTAACTGAAATGCACCTCATTGGAGCGCCATTAGGAACTTCAGTTTCGGGGTGTGTGTCAGTGCGGGCCTTGTGTGGCGCTTCGCCTCCCTCTGCGGCGTGCTGGAGCGAACGGTAAAGCACAAAGACAGGGGCCTAGACGGAGACGACTACGGTCACTACACCGGCTCGCGCCGCCGCCACACCCGCGTGGTGGAGCGACCCGGTATCTCCCCAGCCCTGGTGGCGCGACTCTTGGACTCCACGGTCTTCTTGACCCTGTAGGCCTGGACATAGAGCTTTTTCATCTTGTGCAGGTATTCCTGTTTTTCGTCAATGATCATTTTGTCTTCGTTGGACATTCTTCCCTCCGGTAACATTATCATTGGGGGGAATTATATACCACTTCGGTAACACCATGCATGAACGAATACGTGCGATTGACGCCGGCCGCCTTTCGTGATATACTGGATACAACAGAGTTCACAAGGAGATACCTCAATGATTTCCAGAAGAAACACCGCAAACGTGATTCTGCTTGCCTGGCTCGTCCTAGCCTTACTCGCCACACCGTGTCCCTCTCCCCTCATCGAGGCTTCCTCGACCACCCTCCTCATCAACGAAGTGGACGCCGACACGCCCAGCTACGACGCTCTGGAGTTCATCGAACTCTACGATGGCGGCACCGGCAACACGCCCCTCGATGGATATGTCGTCGTCCTCTACAACGGCAACGGTGACACATCCTACCATGCCTTCGACCTGGATGGCTATTCCACTGACCCCGATGGCTACTTCGCCATCGGCAGTGTCGCTGAAGCCGACATCTGGATCGACCCAGGCAGCTATGGCTGGCTGCAGAATGGCCCAGACGCCGTGGCCCTCTACGCCGGCCACGCAGCCGATTTCCCCGACGGCACCGCCCTGACCACCGATAACCTGGTCGACGCCATCGTCTACGACACGGGTGACGAGGACGATGCCGAACTGCTGGCCTTGCTCAACGCCGGCCAGCCCCAGGTGGACGAAGACGGTGCCGGTGACAAAGACAACCACTCCAGCCAGCGTTGTCCCAATGGCCAGGGCGGCCCGCGCAACACCGACACTTACGCTCCGTTCCCGCCCACGCCCGGTGCGGAGAACGCCTGTGGTGGCGGCGATGACTTCGGTCAGTGCGGCGATCCAGCCACCTTTATCCACGACGTTCAGGGTAGCGGTGCGAGCAGCCCAGAGGTAGGCAACACCCACGTGATCGAAGGCGTGGTCGTGGGCGACTTCCAGACCAGTGCCCATCTCAGGGGCTTCTTCGTCCAAGAGGAAGATGCGGACGCCGATGCCGACCCCGCCACATCTGAGGGCATCTTCGTCTACGATGGCTCCTCCCCCGCCGTGGACGTGGCTGTGGGCGACGTGGTGCGTGTCGAGGGCGAAGTGGCCGAGTACTACGACCTCACGGAGCTGAAGAACATCGCCCGCGTGGTGATTTGCGGCCCAGGCGTCGCTTCAGCCGCCACCGTCAACCTGCCCCTGTCGAGTCTTGATGTCTGGGAACAGGTCGAGGGCATGCTGATCCACGTCCCAGGCCCGCTGTATGTCACTGGCAACTACAACCAGGGCCGTTATGGAGAGGTGGATCTCTCCATCGGTGCTCGGCTCGGCGCCCCGACCAACGTGGTCGCTCCGGGCGCCCCCGCCCTCGCTTTGCAGGATCTCAACGATCGCAGTCTCGTTCAACTGGAGGACGGCAGCACGGCTCAGAACCCCTCCCTCGCGCCCTATATGGGCCAGGGCAACACCCTGCGGGCGGGCGATACCCTTCCCGAGCTGACGGGGGTCCTGCACTATGCTTATGGCGATTACGAAGTCCACCCCACGGAAGAGGTGGACTTCACTCGCGTCAACGCCCGCGATCCAGCGCCGCCGGCCGTCGGCGGCACGCTCAAGGTAGCCAGCTTCAACGTCCTGAACTACTTCGTAACCCTCGACGATAGCGGGCCCATCTGCGGGCCGTCGGGCGACCAGGGCTGTCGTGGCGCGGACACCGCTGCCGAGTTCACCCGCCAGCGCGCTAAGATCGTCGACGCCCTTGCGACTATGGACGCTGACGTGATCGGCCTGATGGAGTTGGAGAATCACCCTACAGATGACGCGCTTCAAGACCTCGTAGGCGGCTTGAATGCCGCAGTTGGGGACGGGACTTACGCCTTCGTCCACAGCGGCACGATTGGCGCGGATGCCATCAAGGTGGCCTTCGTCTACCAGCCCGGCACGGTCACGCTCGTCGGTTCCCTTGCCATTCTTGACTCATCGGTGGACCCATCGTTCCTGGACACCAAGAATCGTCCTGCGTTGGCTCAGACCTTCCAGGAGACCACGACCGGCGAGGCGTTCACGGCCGTGGTCAATCATCTGAAGTCGAAGGGGTCTCCTTGCGACGACGTGGGAGATCCAGACAGGGGGGATGGCCAGGGCAACTGCAACCAGACCCGCACCGACGCCGCTATTGCGCTGGTGAATTGGCTGGCCACGGACCCCACGGGCAGCGGCGATCCCGACTTTCTCATCATGGGCGACCTGAACGCCTACGCCATGGAAGACCCCATCACCGCCATCGAGGGCGCGGACTACACCGACCTGATCGAGACCTTCATCGGGGCTGATGCCTACTCGTATGTCTACTACGGCCAGGCTGGGTATCTGGATCATGCCCTGGCCAACGCCAGCCTAACGAGGCAGGTGACCGGCGTGGTCGAATGGCACATCAACGCCGACGAGCCGGCTGCGCTGGACTACAACGACTACAACCAGCCCGCTCTGTACAATGCCGACCCGTATCGTGCTTCGGACCACGACCCGGTGATCGTTGGCCTGAGGCTGACGTCGTCCTTGGTTAACGAAATCTACCTGCCCTTTGTCGTGAAGGATTCCCCGTGAAGCCTAAACCGACGAGCCTCAGGTAACGGGAAAAGGCCACCTGTGCGCTTGACGCAGGTGGCTTTTTCAGAGGCTAATCGACGGGTTAGCCGAGTCATGGCAAAGGCTGACGGGTTTCCCATGGAGGCGTGAGGACTTCGACTTGGTGAACCTGCTCTCGTGTCAGTAGCGCCGAGCAGACGACTTACCTTTTCGCCAGATATGTAATAGAATCGCCTGGCATTCGCCAATGGGTCCGATGGAACCTACCGATCCCGGATAACTGATGACATGTCCAAGAAAGGCCGCACTCCAGAGAGATCATCGAGCAATTTGGAGGCCAGCGGAGTGACCCTGGATGTGAGCAACCGCAGGGTCGAAGGCGACAATGGCGTGCATCATCTCACGCCCATAGAATGTCGGCTGCTCAAGACGTTGATGACCTACCCAGGCAAGGTGATGTCCCGCAAGTTCCTGATGAGGAAGGTCTGGAAAACCGATTACCTGGGAGATACCAGGACTCTGGACGTCCATATCTGCTGGCTCAGAAAGAAGATCGAGGAGGATACCCAGAACCCACGGTACATCGAGACGGTGAGAGGAGTGGGCTATCGCTTCGGAAAAGCAGGGTAGCTTACCTCAGGATGGTCTTGTCAAGGCAGTTGCCCGCTCGGCCAATAGGTTCACCACACCATCCTGTCTCTGCAGCGTCCCTTCTATGATGATCAGGGAAGAATTGCGCAGGATGTGGCGGAAGCTCTCGTAGACCTCCGGACGGACGATGACGTTCACCAGACCGAATTCATCCTCCAGGGTGAGGAAGACGTGCCCCTTGGCCGTGGGCGGCCGCTGCCTCATCACCACAAACCCGGCCACTCTCGCTTTCTCTTTGTCCCTGCAGTCCTTCAGGTCCAGGCTGCTGAGGATGCCCGCCTTCTTCAGCCTGGGGCGATACAAGGCCATCACGTGATCGCCCGTGGAAAGGCCCAGCAGCCCGTACTCCGCTCCCATCTCTTCGGCCCGAGAGAGAGGGGGAAGCGCTACTCCATCGTCGGATAGAACCAGGTCCAGCTCCTCCTCGTGATAGCGCAGCTTCCCTAGCTCCCAGAGGAGCTTGCGGCGAGGCATCTGCCAGGCGTCCATAGCGCCGACCAGGATCAGGTTTTCGACCACCCTGCGGGGGAGCCTGGTGCGTCGGCAGAAATCCGAAAGCCCCGTGAAGGCCCCTTTGTTCCTCGCCTCCTCCAGCCTGCCTATGCCCGCCGGCCCCAGACCCTGCACGTAGCCAAACCCCAGCCGTATCCCCCCGTCTGTCACCACACATTCAGCCTGGCTGCGATTGACGGCCACCGGCAGGATGCCGATTCCGTGGCGCTTGGCATCGTTGACCACCACGGCGGGGCTCCAGAAGCCCATAGGCCGGTTATTCAGAATGGCTGCGTACCAGGCCAGGGGATGGTATCGCTTCAGCCAGGCCGACTGGTAGACCAGAACGGCGAAGCTGGCGGCGTGGCTCTTGGGGAAGGAGTAGCTGCCGAAAGCCTTGAGTTGTGCGAAGACCTGCTCCGCCACAGCCGTGGGGACCCCTCGGGCCTCTGCTCCTCGAAGGAACTCTGCCCGAAGCCTCTCAACCTCCTCTTCAGCCCGTTTCTTCCCCAGAGCACGACGCAGGAATTCCGCTCGGCCTGGGGGGAAGCCGGCCAAGTCCCGGGCCACCTTCAGTACCTGCTCCTGGAAGATGATCACCCCCAGGGTCTCGGCCAGGGCTGGCTTCAGCAGGGGATGGAGGGTAGTGATGGGCTCGCGCCCCTGGCGTCGGCGAAGGTAGGGATGCACCATATTCCCCTGAATGGGTCCCGGCCGCACCAGGGAGATCTGCACGATCAGGTCCTCGAACGTGCGGGGCTTGAGCTTGGGCAGCATCTGAGCCTGGGCCCGCGACTCGACCTGAAAGACACCGATGGTGTCGCCACGGACGATGAGCTCGTAGACGGCGGGATCGTCCAAAGGGAGGCGGTCCAGATCGGGCCGCTCCCCCGTGGCCTCTTCAATGATTTCCAAAGCTTCGGCGATGGCCGATAGCATGCGCAAGCCCAGGAGGTCGATCTTGACCAGGCCCACATCTTCCAAGGAGTCCTTGTCCCACTGGGTCACGACCCGATCCGGCATGGTCGCTGGCTCGGTAGGCACCATCTCCACCAGAGGCGAGCCGGTGAGGATCATGCCCCCGTTGTGGATGCCCAGGTGGCGGGGGAAGCCGTGGATTTGCTGGCAGAGGTCGAGCCATTGTGGATTGCGGATTGTGGAGTTCAGACTGTCAAGGTCGTCGTCCACAATCCGAAATCCGAAATCTGCAATGCCGAGGGCCTTGCCCACGTCCCGCACTGCGCTGCGCGCCCTGAAAGTAACCAGGGTGCAGGCCATGGCCGTGTGCTCAGGGCCGTAGCGCTGGTAGACGTACTGAATGACCTCCTCGCGGCGGTCGGCCTGGAAGTCTATGTCAATGTCGGGGGTGATGGCGCGCTCACTTGGGCGTTTAAGCGAAGCGGCCTCAGTACAGGCTTCGGAGAGGAAGCGCTCGAAGACCAGGTCGTGGGCCAGGGGGTCAATGGGGGTGATGCCCAACAGATAGGCCACCAGGGAGTTGGCTGCCGAGCCTCGCCCCTGGCAACGGATACCGTTCTGGCGGGCGAAGCGCACGATGTCCCAGACGACGAGGAAGTAGTTGGCCAGACCGGCCCGCTCGATCACGCCCAACTCGTGGTCCAGCCGCTCCTGGACGACCGACGGCGTATGGCTGCTAGCCGATGCCTGGTGGCCGAGGGCCTGTTGGCAGAGATGGTGGAGGTACTGGATGGGGCTCAGGCCTTCTGGAGTTGGGAAAGCGGGCAGGTCCTGGACCCCGTAACGCAGCTCGAAGCGGCAGCGCGCGGCGATGCGGTGCGTGTTGGCCAGGGCGTTGGGATAGTCGGCGAAGAGGGCGGCCATCTCCTGGGCCGATTTCAGGTAGTACTCGGAGTTGGGACGACGCAGATGGGTGGACTCGTCCAGCGTGGTACGATGTCGAATGCAGACCAAGACGTCCTGCAGGCGGTGACCGTCCCGGAGTGCGTAGTGGACGTTGTTGGTGGCCACGACTCCCACGCCCAGGCGCGCGGCTAGCTCGACCAGGTCGCCCACCAGTCCCTGGTCGTCGGGGAGGAGGTGATCCTGGAGTTCGATCCAGAAATGATCACGCCCGAAGAGGCGGAGGTACCTCTCCCCAGCCGCCAGGGCCTCTTGGGGACGTCTCGCCAACAGGTGGGCGGCGATCTCTCCCTTCCGACAGCCCGATAGACAGATGAGACCCTCAGCATGGCCAGCCAGCGCCGTCAGGGGGAGGGCGGCCTCGGCCTTACCCGGCTGGGCATGGTGAGCCAGGCTGATGAGGCGGCAGAGGTTAGCCCAGCCTGCCGAATCCTCGACCAAGAGAAGCAGGTGGTCATCTCCCTCAAGGGTCAGCTCAGCACCGAGAAGGGGTTTGATCCCGCGCTCCCTGGCCGCCTGGTAGAAGCGGACGGCACCGTAGAGACCATCGTGGTCGGTCAGGGCCAGGGCGTCCATGCCCAAGAGAGCGGCGCGGTCCAGCAAGTCCTCTGGGGGCGATGCGCCATCGAGGAGCGAGTAGAAGCTGTGGGCGTGAAGCTCGACATACATGGTTGATCAATCGTAGAGACGCTGGAGATACCACCCGTCGGCCAGGAGATCTCGATAGATGATCACCAGCAGGCCGGTATCGGTCTCCAGCTTGAAGTATTCCCGCCAGATCCGCAGTCGCCACCAGCCGGTGTCTGCCCGCCACCTTTTGCTGATCCCCGTGACACGATGGGTGCGCCCCTGCCACTCAAAGCCACGGGGCGTCCCTTCCTCGTCGCTCGTCACGGCGATGGGCTGTCCTTTAGGCCACAGTCTGGTCACTAGGGGTCCATCTCCAGCAGGATGAAGCGCATCTCTGGCAGGTGGGCCCCCCGATCCACGAGGGAGGCCCGATAGAAGCGGTCTGGACCGTATTTGGCCATCAAGTTCTTCAGCATACGACGCAGCTTGGCCTCCTGCTCCACCGGGTTGACGAACCAGTTCCCTGGGGCTCCTCCTGAGCTCGTTGAAGGGACTGTCAAAGGGAGATCAAGCTGCTTCTCCATTCCCGGTTTGATGTCCCCAAGGACGATCTCCAGCCCCACCACCCCGCATCGGTAGTCAATGTGCCTCAGGAGTTGGCTGAGGTTCAGGGCGATCTTCTCTCGGCTGAAGGTGGACTGGCTGAATAGGAGGCCCTCTTGCGTGGATGTGCCGTCCTCAAACTCGATGGCCACTCGCAGTTCCCGGCACATGCGATGGCTGGCCTGCAGCCTGTTCACCAGCCCGCGTGCCATCTCTCCTGCGATGGCCTCCAGGATGGTCAGGTTATCTACTGGATCATCGAAGACCCGCTGGCCTCTCTCCGTCTCCTTGGCCAGGCGGGGGATCACCCTGCGGTCGTCGTGGCCCCTGGCCAGCCGTTGGAGATGGCGTCCTGGCTTGCCGAACTGGGCCAGCACGGCGCTGGCAGGCAGGGCCGCCAGTTGGCCCAGGGTGGTGATACCCAGCAGCCTAAGCCAGCGCGCCATGTCTTCGTCCAGTGGCAGGAGCTCCACGGGCAGACCTTGCAGGAACTCCTTCTCACTGCCTGGACTGATGACCAGTGCCTGGTTGGGTTCCAAGCAGGAGGCAGCGACGTGGGCAGTGAACTTGCCTCCTGCCAGGCCGATGGCCGCTGTCAGATGGGCCTCTTCCCGAACCGCCTGACTGATGGCCTGGACGAGCACCAGGGCCTCGCGCCCTCGGCAATCGGCTAGGTCGAGGTAGGCACAGCCCAAGCCCTCCGGCTCGATGGCCTGGGTGAACCTCTCCAGAATCCCCAGCAACTCCTCGGAGGCTCGACTGTAGGTCACTTCAGATGCGGCCATGAAGACGGCGTCTGGGCATAGGGCCTGGGCCTGGCGCAGTGACATGCCCTCTTTCACTCCCATCTCCGCCGCCTCACGCGAAGTGGCATACACCTCTCCCCGCTCGTGGGGGAGGCCTCCGATCACCAGGGGCACACCGTCCAGAGAGGCGTCGTCCCTTCTCTCCACGGCGGCGGCGAAGTAGGGTACGGTCACGCAAGCGATAGACATGGCTGATGGCCTATGTACCGTTGCCGTTGACGATCCCGTTGAAGGTGATCTCGATGGTCGCGCTCTTGCCCCCTGGAGCCAGCTTGTTCTTGATGACGGTCACCTTGGCTCGATACCCACGGACGTCCCGTCGCCGCTTGATCCATCGTTCCTTCTCGATGAGCAGGCGCACCGCCGCGTAATGGGGGAGGGCGAACCCGCTGGGATAGTTGTCTTTCGAAGCGGCATCGCCGAAGTAGAGGGAGGTGAGGAAGACCAGAGCGCAAGGTGACTCTGCCAGACGGGTGACCAACTGACGCAGGGCGGCGGACATGAGCTGAGAGCCGTGGGGTTCTCCCAGGAGTTGGGGAACCGAATCGAAGACCACTACCCCTGTTCCGCCCTCAGCGACTATTGAGGTGGTGATCTCCAGCGCCTCCCTTCCATTGTGAGGGCGAATTAGAAGCAATCTGTCCAGGGAAACCCCACAGCGGGCGGCGTAGTCGGGGTCGAAGGTGTAGGAGAGGTCTACGTAGGCTGCCGTATCGCCATCCTCTTGGGCCTTGGCCATGAGCTTGAGAGCTAGAGTAGCCGTACCCGAGGTGGGAGCGCCCAGCATCTCCGTGATCCGCCCGCAGGGGATGCCGCCGATTCCCAGGGCTCTGTCCAAGGACGGGAAGGCGGTAGGGAGGTGGGGAATCCCGACCTTCGTGGCCGAAGCTTCCAGCTTGCGTATGGCCCTTGGCCCCCACCGCTTCTGAATGGTCTGGACCGTCATCTCCAGTTTTCTCTGCTTTCCCTTGTTCTTTGAGTTCAGGGGTAACACCTCTTTTCGCAGGTTAAACAAACGTTCAGAAACTATCATGGTCGAGCATCTGATTGTGTCAAGGGGATAGGAAGCCAACCGCAAAGCTCTGAATTGTAGAGAAGAGATCCGAGATAAACTAAAGACACTGCCACTCCGCTGGCAGTGTGAGGTATACTTTGAGGCTGTGGGCGCCTTGAGCTAGCTACTTGTCAACCGACGAGATGCTACACCCATCAATAGTCTACGATGGAGGCATAGGTGCCTCGGAAGAGCAGACCCTGAAGCCACCTGTGTGGTTGACGCAGGTGGCTTTCACTCTCTAACGGCTGTGTGTCCAGGATCAGGGCAAGATAGCGTCATGGAAGGGCAGGGTTCTGCCAACAGTTGCGCGATACTCCTTAAGTCCCATCAGCCTATCCAAGGTCCTCCTGACCTGCTGGGCGCCCACCAGGTCCCTGTCCATCTGGCGGGGGCGGGCAAAGGTCTTCTTTACCGTAGGCGGAGTCAGTTCGTGGACGGAGACGCGCCTGGTTCTCCCCCTGGGTATCTTCGGCTGCGTGGCACAGGTGTCAGGCGATGGCCTCTCCCTTACGGCCCGGGTCGGTGGTCAGGTAGACCTTATCGGCTTCCTCCTCTGCACGCCTCAGGGCCTTGACCACGGCAGGTATCGCCCCCTCTTGGTGTTGAGCACCCTGTACTTGTCGCCCTGAGTCCTTGGGCCTGCGGAATGCAGCTTAGTCGTACCCCTTGGACTTGACAGGATCCTTCTTTGGAGCCATGCTCTTCCCAGAGGGGAGATTTGGCCATGTGAAGAACAACGACCATCGGAGAACGAGTGTTGACCTGTCAATTGTCTGAAATCAGGCACACGGACCGAGAGATCGCAGAGCAAACGGGTTGGTCGAGATGGACAGTGCGCAAATGGCGTCGCCGAGGTCGTGAGCGGTGCAAGGCCCTGGCTTCAAACATGGGACGTCCGGCGACAGGCATCCTGAGCGCGTTTTCATTATCTATGCGAGAGACATTGAAAGCCTGGCGGGAAGCCCATCCTGGGTGGAGGCCAAAGACCTTGCGCGCTGAGTTGGAAGCTGATGAACGCTTCAAAGGACAGAAGTTAGCTGGCATCCGAAGCATCGCTGTCTTCCTAAAGCAAGAGGGATTGACACGCTCTTACGAACGACATAGCGACTTGCCCCAAACCACTCAGGCGGCAACGGCCAATACGCGGCACGAAGTCTGGGCGATGGATGCTCGCGGTCACGAGCAGACCCCGGACGTTGGGGTGGGGTGGTGACGCTACTCAACCTGAATGGCCGGTTAGTCGAATACGTTTGTTGAGTTATCTTTGCCTGTTCGGCAAGAATCGTTGGATGCGTTCACCGGCGGCCGAAGACCGTCAGCTCGTGCTCCACTTGGCATTTACTGACTGGGGCACTGTCCTGTACGGACAGTACAGGGCCTGCCAGAGGCCATCCAAGTGGACCACGAGAGAGTCTTCTACGACACCGGGACCTGATCTCCTTTTCCGGCCCGAATTCGCCTATGGCTGGTAGCCCTGTACTTGTCAGTCCCCCTGGTCCTTGGGCCCAGGGACCAAGGGCAGGACAAGTGCCATAGGTGTCTCTCTGACCTTGGGACGCAAGGGTCGCCCCATCGACCAGGGCCTGACGGAAAACAGCCACCAATTATGGGATAGACAAGTGTTGCAAGGACGAACCTTCGCTGGCTGGAACAACCTGTATCCTGCTTTGCCTCAGCTGCGAGATTCTCTCAACACCCGCCTACCCTGTGCCAGCCCAGACGACAAGCCGCCACTGGTTGCTTGTCCTAAAGCTGGGACACCTCGACGTCCGTACCGCCCAGAATGGGAGCTCGATCTGCTGGACCTGGAGCACGTGTATGATTATCTATCCCAGGGCCGTTGGTTTCGTTACTCCGGCAAGGATGGCAACACTTCCCTCGGCGGGCAGTACGACCTCTTGGGATGCAACTGGGAGAAACAACAGGTGGAAATCACCTTTGACCTTTCTGACCGGCAATTGACCTTCGTGGCTGAGGATGGCAAATGGAGACAGAAATAGGCCATCAAGGGGCTTACAGCGGAAGTCCTGACGGGGGAATTGGGGCCCCCGGTCAATCTCTCGGCCTTTCAACTCAGTTTGCCCACCACCTGGGAGTCTTGGAGGGCGGTACGATATTCCTGCACTTTGGGGGCACCTGCCCTGGAACGATAGGTACAGGGTATGACTACCTTGCACTTGGCAGGCCCGAGGACTCAGGGTGCAGGGCGTCCTCATCACCGATGACGTGGAACTGACGTTCCCGAAACTGACGCCCCTGGGCTTGCATCGGCGAGGTCGGGAGCGGCGGCAAGTAGCGAGACGGCTGGTTGCCCCCAGGGTTGACCACCACCACAGGAGGGTAGTCCCGCCGCTGCGGGGGCCGCACCTCCTGCTTGGTGTGCCTTTTGGTCACCGCCAGGATCAGCAGGCTGGTGGGGATCGAGGCCAGCACCCCACAGGCCACGCCAATCACCACCGCCATGGCATCGGTGGACATCCGCTGGCCGATGATCACGGCCAGGGTGATGGCAAAAGCAATGATGGTTACGATAGCTACCTTCTTCATCTCGCATCCTTTCTCCCCTCCCTCTCAGGGAAGGGACGGGGTAGGGTGAAAGCTACTTCACTAGATTCAACTTGGCCGCCAGACGCTTCAGCGGCATCATCTTGCCATCCGTCCCCGTGGCTTGCTGCTCTGCCCATTGGTTCGACGAGCTCACCACGCAGCGCCTGCTCTGGCGACCGCCCTCCCGCAGACGCTGGGTCAGCTTGCCCATCTCCTCGCCCGACACGTAGGCCGCCTGCAAACGCATCACCTGCCCCTGAGCGATGACCAAGAAATCGCCCCGCCCCAGCAGCTTCTCGGCCCCCGTGCCCGCCAGGCCCGAGGCCACCTTGGCGTCCTCTGGGCTGGCCACACTGCCCACGATGCGCACCGGGAAATTGGACTTGACCAGCGAGCCGATGACGGCCACCGTGGGCTTCTGCACGCAGGCCACCACGTGAATGCCCGCTCCCCGCCCCCGCTGCAAGAGGCGGGTCAACAGATGCTCCACCTCCTTGCCGCCCACCATCATCAGATCGGCCAACTCGTCTATGAACACCACGATCTGAGGCTGCGTCACCTTGTCGTGATCCCGCCTCTCCATCTCCGCCACCAGCCGCTCCAGCGCCTGCGAAGCGCCGTCCACGTCCTCCACCATGGGGTACAACAGATGCGGCAGCGTGGCGAAGGGCGTGAAGCCCCTGCCTTTGGGATCAATCAGCACCAGCTGCACCTGACCCAGGCGGTTGTACATGGCCAGGCTGGCGATCATGGATCGGGCCAGAGCGGTCTTGCCCGACCCCGTTCGGCCGGCGATGAGGACGTGGGCCACGTCCGCGCTGGGCAGGCGCAGGAGGAGGGGGGTGCCTTCCTCGTCCAGGCCCAGGACGGCGGTGCAGGGCGGGATCTCGGCCAGCCGTCGGCAGAGGGGCGTTAGCTTGACCGTGCCTGGCTTCTGGCGGGGGATTTCGACGTTGATCCTGCCGTTTTGGCGGGAGACGCGGCAGGAGGGGATGCCCAGGGAGAGGGCGATCTCCTCGGCCAGGCCCTTGATGCGGCTGACCTTGGTGTCCACGGTGGGCAGGAGTTCGAAGCGCACGAAGCGAGGGGTGACCGTGCCGCCGCAGACGTGAGAGGTGACCTTGTGGCTGGCCAGCACCATTTCGATACGTTCAGCTTGATATTCCAATAAGCGTCGCATAGGGCCTCCTGCTGGATGGTGAGGACGGTCTGGGTAGTGTCAGCGGCTTCGATAGTGAGGCTGCCTTGGCAGCACAGCGGCCTCGTTAGCTAGGCTGCCAAGGCAGCACGGCGGCCTCAACTGGCCGCGGCGGCCACGCGCTGGGGGAAGGGGATGACCGCGCCGCCGCTGGCCACTTTCTGGGGCAAGGGGATCTCCTCCAGTATGGGCTCGCTGACCGATCGCAGGGCGCAGGCTGCGCACTGGCGGGGGTCGCTGATGGGCGCGACCTTGGCCGCACAGGCGGCCCGCGCAAAACTGATCTTGGCTGGCTCGTTGTTCCAGACCTCGGTGTGACCGTTGCCGTAGCGGACGACGATGGGGGAGGGGGAGTCCTTCTGCAGGGAGAAGCGTAGCTTGTCGCAGGAGATCTGTCGGGCGGGACAGGTTCGACAGAGGTTAGGGGAGACCTCGTTATCGCCCTCCACGATCTTCTTGCAGGTGATGCGCCCATTGCCATCCACGCTGCGGTGTTCGCAAACCTTGTGCCTCCATTCGCGCATGGTCAACCTCCTCTCGACTCATACCATCTGACGGATCACGGCCATGACCTTGCCCTGAATCTCCACGTTGGCGGGATGGACGAATAGCGGCGCCACCTTGGCATTGGCCGGCTGCAGGCGCACGCGCTTCCCCTCTGGATAGAACCTCTTCAGCGTGGTCTCGTTCTCCTCCTTCAGCCTCACCGCCACCATCTCGCCTGCTTCAGCCACCGCTTGATGCCTCATCACCACGATGTCGCCGTCGTGGATGAAAGCATCTATCATAGAGTCCCCCTTCACCCGCAGCGCATACAAGCCCTCTTGCTGCTCGACGATGTCGGGCGTCAGCTCGATCTCTTCGTGGTCCTCATCGGAGAAGGAGATGGGCTTGGCGCTGGCGGCGATCTGTCCCAGCAGGGGGACCTTGAAGCTTCTGAGGCCACCCGCCAGTCTGATGCCGCGCGCGACGTCGGGCGCGCGCTCGATGCAGCCCATCCGTTCCAGCGCTTTGAGGTCATCGTTGACCAGCGACTTGGTGCTCATCTGCAGGCCCTGGCGGATCTCTTCGTGGGTGGGAGGGTATCCATTTTCGCCGATGAAGGCAGTGATGAAACGATGCATCTGTCTTTGACGTGGGCTCAAGCTTTTCATGGGTGCGACTCCTTTCTGAACGAAAACGAACGCATGTTCTAGGGGGTATTATACCAGAACATGCGTTCGATGTCAAGCCAAATATGGGGTTTTTGTGGAGTTGGGTGGATATTTTAAGGTTGGGCCAACACCATCCGTGCTTTGCCCACTCAGACCTCTACAGTCTGACCCCGTGCCAGCGGGATTGGCTCGCAACCCAGCGTGCACGCCCCAGCGGCAAAGCCATCCACGTCGGCTGGGCGGTGATAGAAGAGGATGTCCCAGTTGTGGTGTACGGGTATGACTACCTGCGGTGCGATGACCTCTATGGCTCTCAAGGCGGCCTGCACGTCCATGGTCATCATCCCCCCGATGGGAATCATCAGTACGTCCGGTCGCAAGCCCCGCCACGCATTCTCCAGTAGCAAGGTGTCGCCCAGATTGAGCAGCGACTTCCCCTCCAAATTGAACAAGAACCCCACAGCTCCGAGCCCCACTCTCCCTGACTTGAAGGTAAAGGTCCGGCCCAGCAAGGTGAACGCAAGGCCACCGTGCTCAGTGGGCACGCCGCGAATGGAGCTTCCGTACACCTCTACCGTCTCGCCAGAGGCGACGGGGGACAGAGTCAACCCCTGGTGTTGCCATCGTTCAGCCAGCGCTGGGCCGCAGACGATGGGCGCGTCGCTGGCCCTTGCTACCTGGGGCGCGTACTCAGCGTGGTCTTCGTCCCCGTGGGTTACCAGAATCAGGTCAGCCTGCTCCCAAAGCCGGGGGGGAATCAGCGAATTGAGGCGTCGCCAGTGCAGGTCCTGGCCTGGGTCGAGGATGATGGTCTTGCCTTCGCCTTCAATGACGAATGCATTGTACCCGTAGTAGGTCAGTTTCATTTCAGCATCCCCCATCACTTTGCCGGGGGGACCTCACCGTGACAAAGGTCCCGCCCCGCGCAGGTCTTGCACTCGTCCCATCCCATGGCTGCGCTTCCTTCAGACGGCGTATGCTTTGACAGCGGCTTCTAAATCATCGCGGGCCAGCATCCCGCTCAAGACCAAGACCTTGGCTGCCAGAGCGGTGTAGACCGGCGAGCTCTCTTCGGACCAGAAGGGGCGCCAGCCGCCATCCTCCCGCTGGATTTCGATGAGCGCTTCCATCATCTGTCTCACCCTGGGGTCGCCCACGTCGTAGCCGCTCTGGATGCGGCGGGGCGGATCGAGCAGCCAGGAGAGGAGCAGGTGGGTCAGGGTGTAGCCGTCCAGCTCTTCTCTCTGACCGTTCCGCAATCGGATCCGATACCCTCTTTCCACGTCCTGAGCGCACTCCTCCAGGTGGGTTTCAAACAGCTCTCGGCCCTTTCGATAGACCGGGTCGTCTTCCCCGTAAATCTCGCCCATCAGGAAGGTGATCTGGGCCGTGGAGTCGGGATCGCCCGTGGAGCCCCGTTGGTCGCCGATGCTTCCAGAGTAGCTGTGCCACCCGCCGTGGCGGTTCTGCATCGCTCTGAGCCATTCCAGCGCGGCCTGGCATTGCGGGCCCTCTCCCATCCCCACCTGCCTCAAGAGCTCCACCACGTCGGCGGTGATCCAGGTGATGGCCTGCTTATTGCTCAGCTCGACCTTCTCTGGGGGGATGTCCAGCGAGGGGTTCTCGCTCCAGCCGCCATCGGGCCGCTGGCGGCTCAAGACAAACTGCACCGCGCTATCTACGTTGACTCCCCTTGGCGGCAGTCCCATCTTCAGCAACAGGAGGGTGTTCCTGACCGTCTCTCGCATTCCCCAATGGTGGGGATCAATGCGGCTGGGGAAGGCGCCATTGGAGCGCTGCTGCCTGATGAGCTCTAGCAGCAACCTGTTCGCTTGCGGGGAATCCGCCAGGCCGAAGAGCTCCAGGCAGGTGAGCTTGGTGGCCTCGTCGCCTTGGGTGAAAATCGGTGGGAATGGATTGTACTTCAGCTTCATCTGATGTTACTTCCTCATTCTGTTTCTTCATTACCGCCATGGCTGGGTCCTTCAGTACTCTTAGCAGCGCCCGATCCCTGCCAAGGAACCCTGGAAGTCCAGCGCCGCGTACTCCAGCAACTGCTCCTCCTGCACATTAGGTAGCCGCGATTGAACACTTCCTCAGCCAGACCGATGTAGACAAGCTGCTCGATGAATTCGCTAGTCAAGCCTCGCTCCGCACCGACGAACGCGGCGGGCAGCACCAGGCCGACGATGGCGTCCACCTACTGTCGCGTCATCCCCCGGCTGGCTGACATCCTGTCCGAGAACATGTCGTAGACTCGCTGTATGCTTTCCCAGCCCACTTCGTGCACCAGAAACACAAACTCCCCGA
Source organism: uncultured Anaerolineae bacterium (assembly GCA_964510205.1). Classification (GTDB taxonomy): domain Bacteria; phylum Chloroflexota; class Anaerolineae; order VGOG01; family VGOG01; genus CAZEBW01. Next base: position 7,347 of record CAZEBW010000056.1, on the reverse strand, counting down.
CGGTCGGTCTGCGAAAACCGCCGGGGAGGTGCACATTGGAGTTGGGAGACACGCTGATGGACAGGGTGTGTGTCTTCTGTCCGCCGCCTCTATTGCTCACGGCCAGCGGGTCATGATCCCTTCCCGCGCTACTCTCTGGGCCTCCATGTTCTGCCGGCAACTGTAGCACAGCTCCAGCCACTCTTGACCGTCGGCATCGGTTTGCACCTCGGACGGGATCACCGTTCGCAGCCAGGCCAGCGTCTCGGCTGTGGCCACCGACGCGCCGCACGCGGCGCAGGGCGAAAGCTCAAAGCTCAGTGCGGTTCTGGCCTCTGGTACGACTCCTGTCGTCGGCCGCAGAGTGATGGCTTCGGTGGGACAGGCTTCCACACAGAGATCGCAGTCTTCCCCACACGCAGTCGCGAACCATACCGTACGCTGGTGATGGGCGTCGTCCAGGGTGATCAGCCCCTCTGGACAGACCGTCGCGCAGGCGCGGCAGCCGATGCACCGTTCTGCGCTGACCAGCAATGGACGTCCGTTGGTTGTCATCTCGCTCACCTCCTGACCTCGACCCGTTCGGCCCGCAGGATTTCCGCCGCTGCCCGGCGCTGAACCCGGTCTACGAAATCATCAAAGACTTCGTAACTCAGCGCCCGCGTCGGGCAGGTGAGAGCGCAAACCGGCTCTTGCCCTGCTGCTTGCCGCTCGGCGCACAGGTCGCACTGGTGAACGAAACGCATGTCGGTCGTCCAGCCGATGACTCCGAAGGGACAGGCCGCCAGACACAGGCCGCAGCCCGTGCAGCGTTCGGCGTCGAAGGTCACCGTGCCGTTGGTTGTGGTCAGCGCTTCCGTGTAGCAGGCGGCCACGCACGGTGCCGGGTCGCAGTGGCGACACAGCAAGGGCACAGCGAAGCGGTCCTCCACCCGTACCACGGTGACGTTGGACACCCCGTCGTGCACCCGTTGGCAGGCTACTTCGCAGGCTGCGCAATCAATGCAGCGGTCCGCGTGGGCGTAGATCAACTTGGCCATCGCTCATCCCTCCTTTTCCGCCGGGCTGAGCCGAACGGCGGCCACTTTGTATTCTGGGATTTTGGCTTGGGGATCGAGAGCATCAATCGTCATCCGGTTGGTGCCCTCGAAGTGAAAGGGCATGAAGGCCACGCCGCTTGCCATGGTGTCGGTGATGCGGACCTGAGCCGTGGTCTGGCCCCGGAGCGTGCTCACTGCTACCGAGTCGCCTCCGGCCAACCCCAGCCGCTTTGCGTCGGCCGGGTTGACTTCGATGAACAGCGCCGGCGCTCGCGCCAACAGCGATGGGCTGCGGCGCGTCATCGAGCCGGCGTTGTGGTGGACGACTACTCGCCCTGTGGTCAGCGTCAGTGGGAAGGCAGCCCCTGGCCTCTCGGCTGGGGCCACGTGGTCCACAGGCGTCAACCGCGCCCGGCCGTCCGGCGTGGCGAAGCGTTCGCTGTGCAGGATGGGCGTGCCGGGGTGATCGGGCGTCGGGCAGGGCCAGAAGAGGCCCTCACTCGCTGCTGCCAGCCGCTGGGGCGTGATGCCGGCGTAGATGGGGACGGTGTGGTTGATCTCTGATAGCACTGCTGCTGGGTTGCTACCCTCCCATTGCAGGCCCAGCCGCCGTGCCACCTGGTCGATGATCCATGCATCGTCGCGGGCTTCGCCGGGTGGGGCAATGGCCTGCCGGCTCCACTGCACCCGCCGCTCGGTGGTAGTGTAGCTGCCGGCTTTTTCGGCCCAAGCGGCGGCGGGCAAGACCACGTCGGCCAACTCGGCTGTCTCGGTCAGAAAGATGTCTTGCACCACCAGTAGGTCGAGCCGGCTCAAGGCCTCCCGTGAGTGGTTGGCATTCGGATCGGAGAGGACGGGGTTTTCGCCCATGATGTAAAGGGCCTTGATCTGGCCATCGTGGGCGGCGTGCATCATTTCCACTACCGTCAACCCCGGCGATATGGGATATTGGGTATTAGGTATCGGGGATTGGGGATCGTCCACGGGCTGGTAGCCGGGTAGGAAGTCTGGCAGCGCGCCCATGTCGCACGCTCCCTGGACGTTATTCTGGCCGCGCAGAGGCATCAGTCCCGCTCCCGGCCGGCCCACCTGCCCGCACAGCAGGGCCAGATCGGCGCAGGCCAGGACGTTGTCCGAACCGGTGGTGTGCTGGGTGATGCCCATGCAGTAGATCAGCGTGGCCGCTGAGGCGGTGGCAAAGGCCCGCGCGGCGGCGACGATCTGCGCTGGATCCACGCCGGTGATCTCGGCCGCCCGCGACGGGGGATAGTCCGCCAAATGCTGGGCCAGGGCGCCGAAGCCGGCGGTGCGCTGGGCGATGAAATCGCGGTCGGCCAAGCCCTCGGTCAGGACGACGTGCATCAGTCCGTTGAGCAGGGCCACGTCGGTGCCGGGCTGCAGTTGCAGAAAGATGTCGGCCAGCCAGGCCGTGGGCGTCAGGCGGGGATCGGCCACGATGACTCGCGCTCCCCGATCTTTCGCCCGCCACACCCAGCGGGCCACGGGGGCGTGGTTCTCAGCGAAGTTGGAGCCGATGACCAGGATGCAGTCGGCGTTAATCAAGTCGGGGATGGGGTTGGTCATGGCTGCGCTGCCCAGGCTGTGGGCCAGCCCGACCACCGTCGGGGCGTGGCACAGCCGAGCGCAGTGATCCACGTTGTTGGTGCCCAGTGACCGAGCCAGCTTCTGGAAGAGGTAGTTCTCCTCGTTGCTGCACTTGGCCGACGCTAGAAAGCCTGTTAGCGAAGCGGCGGCATCGGGGCCGGCCGAATCGCGGATGGCGGAGAGCCGATGGGCGATTAGGTCCAGCGCCTCGTCCCAGGTGGCCCCCTGGAAGCGACCGTTCGTTTTGATCAAGGGGTGAGTCAGTCGATCGGGGTGATCCAGTATTTCCAGAGCGGCGTTGCCTTTGGGGCACAGCGATCCCTGGCTAACTGGGTGCTCCGTCATGTACTCCAATCCCACCGCCCGGCCGTCTTCCACGACCACGTAGAAACCACATCCCGCCCCGCAGTAGGGGCAGATGGTGGAGATAAGGTCTTGAGTCATGTTATCCTCCTCGACAGTACTCGGCAACACTCTCGGTAGCTCCAGAGCCCGTCCCCGGGCGATTGAGGGGGTCAAAGCTTACTCTCTCGTAGCGACATTCCCCGAAGACGCCCCGGGGACGGGTCTTATGAGCATCTGAACATGCCAAACTGCCCGGCACGTCGGCCCACGCTACACCGTTTGGGCCGTGGCGTATCCCTCCACGACCTCGGCCGCGGCGACACGCCGTACACCCCCGGAGAACTCTTCCTCCTCGGCGTAGATCAGCGCTTTCGTCGGGCAGGCGGTCACGCAGGCTGGCACGTCCAGGTCAGGACAGCGGTCGCACTTGACGGCGATGCGCCGCTCCAGTTGGCGGCCCACCACGCCGTAGGGGCAGACCATGGTGCACATCCAGCAGCCGATGCACTTGCCCGCGTCATGGGTCACGATGCGGGTCAAGGCATCCTGGCTCATGGCTCCGGTGCGGCAGGCTTGCACGCAGGGCGCGTCCTCGCAGTGGCGGCACAACAGCGGCAGCTTACGCTCTAGGACGTATTCCACGTACAGCCGTTTGCGGGGCAGGGGCGCTTCGGCGATGGCGGCAAACAGGTTCTTGCTGGCCGAATGCTCCACCGCGCAGGCCAACTCACAGGCGTGGCAGCCGACGCAGCGGTCCAGGCGGACGAATATCTCTTTCATGTGATTCTCCCCCTTTCCCTATATGCCCAGCGCGGCCCGCTTGGCGGCGATGTGATCCAACATCAGCTTGGCCGCCTCGAACGGGTCGGTTTCTACGGCGAACTTGGCGCCCACCACGCCTTCCGCGCCATCGGTCAACAGAGCGGTCACGTTGGGGCTGCCCAGCACCTGGGGCACCGTGCCCAACACAGTGAAGATGCCCGAGGCCACCACGTAGGCGCCGATGCTGACCGCCTTCTCGCTCATCCATTCCGGCGCCGCGCCGGCCACGGGTAGGTCGCTGATGTCCACCCCCAGGGCGTTGGCGGCGGCCGCACAGGTGACCAGGATGCGGCTGATGTCCACGCAACTGCCCATGTGCAGCACCGGCGGCACGCCCAGCGCCTGGCAGACGCCCTTCAGCCCGTCGCCGGCCAACTCCGCTGCTTCGGGCAGGAGCAGGCCCTCTTTAGCGCAGGCGATGGCGTTGCAACCGGTGGTGACCACCAGCACGTCGTTCTTGATCAGTTCCTTGACCAGGTTGACGTGGCCGTAGTCGTGCTGCACCTTGACGTTGTTGCAACCCACCACGCCAGCGATTCCCTGGATGGCGCCGCTCTTGATGGCGTCCAGCAATGGGTCCAGGTTACCGCCCAGCGCACCCACCACTGCCTCCACGCTGAAGCCGACCATGCACTCGCTCTTCTCGTCTGGGATGTTGACTCTGGCCGCGTTGCGGTTGGGGTAGTTCTCCACCGCTGTACGCACGATGGCCCTGGCGGTCTCGTAAGCTGTCTCCTCGTGGAATTCCATGTGGGATGCGCCGGGGAACTTGGCTTTGGGCGAGGTGGAGATGAATTGGGTGTGGTAGCAACTGGACAGGTCGCCCAGGGCGGGGAAGATGCACTGTACGTCAACGACCATAGCTTCCACTGCCCCGGTGATGATAGCCAACTCCTGCTGCAGGAAGTTGCCGGCCACCGGTATGCCGTGGCGCATCAGCACCTCGTTGCCGGTGCAGCACATGCCGGCCACGTTGATGCCCTCGGCCCCCACCTCCTCGGCCAGTTGAAGCAGTTCGGGGTCCTGGGCGGCGGCCACGATCATCTCCGACAGGATCGGCTCGTGGCCGTGGACGATGACGTTGACCTCGTCGGCCTTGAGCACGCCCAGGTTGGCCTCGGAGCGGGTGGGCTGGGGCACGCCGAAGAGCACGTCCTGCAACTCGGTGGCGATCATCGAGCCGCCCCAGCCGTCAGCGATGCTGGTCCGCAGGCCGTGCAGGATCAGGTTGACGTAGTCGTTGTCCACCCCGATGTGGGTGCGGTGCATGACCTCCACGATCTCGCGGTCAATGCCCCTTGGGTCAATGCCCAGCTTCTCCCAGGTCTGCACTCGAGCGGCCGGAGCGCGGCGGGTGAACTGGATGGGGCCTTCCTGCTGGCCGAACTCGGCCAGAGCTGCGTTGGCCAGGTCCAGGGCGATGTCCTCTTTGGCTCGCCCGTCCACCGCGATGCCGTACTCCTCGGCCAGGCGGTGAAGCTTGGCCTCGTCCTTGATCTCGTAGCCGCCCCCCTTGCCCTCGGCAGTGAGCTTCAGGGTATGAGCCGCATCGCGGGCGTGGTCGGAGTGGGCGGCGGCGCCAGCGGCGATCATGCGCAGCAGCCCGCGGGCGACCATGATGTCAGCGGTGGCCCCGCACACGCCCTTGGTCGGTCCTTCGCCAAAGGGATCAATGCGGCAGGGCCCCATGTTGCAGTGGCGGCAGCAGTTCCCCAGCTCGCCGAAGCCACACTGCGGCTGCTGCTTCTCGAAGCGGTCCCAGGCCGTCTCCAGGTGAGCCTTGTCGGCCACCTCCAGCATGGCCTGCGTAGCCGGATCAATGCTTCTTTTCAATATCTCTTCCTTCATGGAAACGTTCTCCTTTCTCACAACGGTGTGCATTTTGCTCCATGCTTTCAGATCTCTGGCTCTAGTTTGGCCTAATCCCGGCTCATCACCTCCTCTCTGGGAAGGGGCAATAGGGTAAGAGTTGTAGTGGGCATGGTCTCACAGCTTGGCGTCACCGATTCGTTTTGAGCGGGGCCAAAATCTGTGGAAGGCAGCAGCGACTTCATTCGCTTGGAACGACCAAGGCCAACCTCGTTGGCATGTCGTCACTGCTCCGAGTCTTGGCTACACCCAAAACAAAATGCCGACGTAGGGATGCACCATCCCGTTACGTTGGCGGCTGCAGACAATCCTCACTATGCTGCTCCTTGAATAACTAGGACCTCTCCGTCTCATCCAGCGGTCCACGCATCGGACCTCGAAGCAAGGCTATTATCGCACAGGATTCTGAAAAGGTCAAATCGCAGGGCTGGGTGGGGACGACTCGATACATTCTCTGGTCGAGGCACTTAAAAAACCCGATGGCGGCGATGGTCTCATCTCTATCCATGCCATGGTAGGTTGTGGTGGGCTGGTTCGGACAGGAAGAGTGGATGGGCTAGTGGTCTAGCTCGTCCCTTCCACCATGTGCAAGCGCACACCTCCACTGTAGTTGAGCATGCACAGGACAAACTGAGGCTGCTGCTCCAGCAGGCGCTCCGCCGCCGCGATGTAGCGCTGCGCTTGGTCCAGGTACTTCTCCTCCTACCAACGGGCGTGATGTTCCTCGGCGAAGCCGATAAGGCCATCCAGGTGGATGATCTCACCAGGGCCACGGCCATCAGCTTGCACTGTACCGTGGTAGCGGCCGAACATCTGATGCACTTCGCTGGCGATAACCGCCAGGTTGGTGGCCGCCACGCGCTCCAGGGAGGGCACAAACTCCAGGTCTAAGCGCCCATCGGGCGACACCATCCGCCAGGGCTGCATGAAGTCGCTGTTGTGGTAGGTGAACTCCACCTGGCCGAGCTTGTGAATGCGTCCGTTCAGGATCAGGGCGTTTTCTGTGGCCGCCGAGGTGTCGCCGAAACCGAAGCCCAGGTTTAACCCCACGCTCCGCCCGTCCGCCAGGAATCCCGAAGTGCTGGCCCAGACCCAAAAGGAGGTGTACTCCCACACCCCACGGCCCCAGTCCATGTTGCCCAGGCTCTCATCTGCATGCAGCTCCGTCCGCACTCCTCCGTACTCCACCCAGCCCTCTGCTGGGAGGCAGTTGACCTTGCGGTTGTAGTAGAAGCGCTTGCCAGCGATGGGAATGACGATGACCATGGACTCATGTTCTGGTGGGAGGTGCAGAGTAAACTCCGCCGACAGGCCCACCCCTGCAAAACCAGGCCATTGCGCTGAAATCCGCCGCACGTTCGGCTCTGCCTGGAAGACGAACCGCGCTTTGCGGCTCTCGAAGGAACTGGTGCCTGCCGTGCTGTTTCGGGGTAGCTCGATGCCTCGTGACAGGGGAATGGTGAGCGTCTCTTCTTGACACGTGCCGGCTTCGAAGTCTACCACGTAGGCGAAGACCTGGCCAGCGTAACCCAGGTCGGCCAGGGTGAAGGAGTAGAAATGCGTGGGGGTAGTGAGGGTTTCAATCCCTCGGTGAGAGTGTTGCAGAATTCCATGTGAAGGCAGTCAGCTGATGATAACTTGAGGGTAGCCTCGTTTTGTACGATGATTAGGGCTGCACAATCACATC
>CAZEBW010000055.1:18408-23736 GCA_964510205.1 uncultured Anaerolineae bacterium | reverse complement strand
ACGCTCTTCGCTACGCTACGAGCTACTCAACCAGCGGTCGCTAGTCAAGGATTACGCCAAAAACTTTCGGGAGGCACCTCTAGTGCGAGTTTGTTTTTCGCTTCCCGGTGTGGTATAATTAGCTCACGGTGCAGACTTAGAAAACCAAGACTGAACGCTGAACGCTCAATGTCATTAAGATAAGGCTCCAAAGCCCGTCTCCGGGCGTCCCGAGGACGGGACTGATGAGCTAACTTAATGACATTGACTGAAGGCTTGATCAAAAAGGAGGGAGGGAGTTATGAGGCTTCCTGTAACGATCTATCAGGATGAGGAAGGATGGTATGTCGTGGAGTGCCCCCTTATCCCCGGTTGCATGAGTCAAGGGAAGACGGAGGAGGAGGCCTTGCAGAATATCCAGGAGGCCATTCAACTGTGCCTGGAAGTACGCCGAGAGAAAGGATTGCCGCTTACGATCCAGAGTTTGGAGGTTGAGGTTCCCGCCTATGCCTAAGCTGCCGCGTATTTCCGGACGAAAGGCCGTGCGGGCTTTTCAACGGGCGGGATGGGAAATAGCTCGTCAGCGGGGAAGTCATGTTATTCTAACCAAACCCGGCTCCATTTATACTCTTTCTATCCCCTTGCACCGCGTCCTGGGGCCGGGCCTTTTGCGCGACTTGATTCGCAAAGCGGGGCTGACTGTCGAGGAGTTCAAAGAGCTGTTGTGAGGGGAATGCTCTTATGTTCAAGAGATTCAGTACCAGTTATATGGTGTTCCTCTATATCACGGACCTCATCCTGACCGAGGTCGCCCTGTTCGTAGCCAGCCTGCTCCGCTTTCACTTGCCCTACGGCGACCGGATTCCCTGGGAGATGGCGCGGGTGCCCTTACCGGTCTATGGGCTGGTAGCCGTGATCTGGACGCTGATCTTCATGGTCTTATCTCTCTATAACCCGAACCGGGTGTTCCGGGCTGTTGACGAGTTCCAACTGGTCTTTCTGGGTACCACGCTGGCCGGCCTCACCCTCGCCGGTATCCTCTATCTCACTTTCCGCGAGATCCCCCGCTACCTGTTTGTGTATTTCTTGCTGATTGATCTTGGCCTTCTCTCAATCTATCGCGCTGTGCTGCGAGCTGTCTTTCGCCTCCGCCGCAGCCGCCATCAAGGTATGACCCGCGTGCTGATCGTCGGCGCGGATTCGCTGGCTCGTGAGGTGGCCCAAGTTCTGGGAGAATACGAGTACATGGGGCTGGAGACGGTCGGGGTTCTGGCTGAGGATTCCCAAGCAGAAGGGACGATGATAGAAGACTTGCCCGTGCTTGGCACCCTGGATCAGGCCTGCGAGGTGGTGGAAGATCATGACATTGATGAAGTGGTTATTGCCCTAAAACATCACGATCGGACTCGCCTGGCCAATTTGATAGCCGAGCTGCAAAAGTACCCCGTTCGCGTGAAAGTGGTTCCCGATTTCTTCGACTTGGCCTTCCCCCGCGCCCAGGTGGGCATCTTCGCCGGAATCCCCATGATCGGGTTGCGCGAACCAGCCATTGGCGACCTTCAGCGCTTCGCGAAGCGCCTGTTCGACCTCGTCGCTACCACCGCTTTGCTCTTGCTGCTTTGGCCGCTGCTGCTCCTCATTGCCGTCCTTATCAAACTGGACTCCCCAGGCCCCATCATCTTCAAACAACAGCGGATGGGGGAGAACGGGAAGATCTTCTGGATGTATAAGTTTCGCTCTATGATAGCGGGGGCTGAAGAGCACTGGGTTGAGGTCGCTCAGCTCACCCAGGATGGCGAGATCATTCACAAGATCAGACACGACCCCCGCATCACTCGGGTGGGGCGGTGGCTGCGCCGCTGGAGCCTGGACGAGCTGCCGCAGTTTTTCAACGTCCTCAAGGGGGACATGAGCCTGGTGGGACCCCGACCAGAGATGCCCTGGCTGGTGGAGCAATATGAGCCCTGGCAGCGCCAGCGGTTCGCCGTGCCCCAGGGCATGACCAGTTGGTGGGCCATCAGCGGCCGCAGCGACAAGCCCCTGCACCTGCACGTCGAAGACGACCTGTACTACATCCAGAACTATTCGCTCTTGTTGGACCTGCAGATTCTGTGGAAGACCGTCGGCTTGGTGATCAAAGGGAGAGGGGCGTTCTAGCGACTGCCCCGAGCTGAAGCTCTGGGCATAACGACGGTAGCCTGTGCGATGGCAGCGACTGCGCCACCGAGGGGCGTTCTAGCGACTGCCCCGAGCTGAAGCTCTGGGCTAAAAGAACAAAGCTCCTTCGACGGCCCTTCGACGGAGCTCAGGACAAGGCTCAGGACACCGCCTGCGGGCTAGACCCAGCCCTGAAGGCGGGCTTCGTTCTCTCATCGCGGGGACTCTAGCGCAACCTGGGCTAACTGCACAGCTGCCCTGGCTGGCGGCGTAATCCTGGGCTTGATCTGAAGGAGGAAATTGGAAAAGGGACTGCGAGCAGACCTATGAGCGTTATCCGTCGTATTTTCATTCCGCCAGATGTGATAGCTGATCATCGCACCATTGTACAGCGCTATGTGGAGCGCATTGGTGAACTATCCGGCTCTGAGTGGCCGCTGGTCATCGAGGCGTTCAACCTGCTGCGCCACGCCGTCATCGTTCGGGGGGATGATCGGGCCTAAACGTTCGCGCGGGGCTATGAGGAACTGGTGGATGCGCGCTATGCCACACCTTTCATCAAGGGCCTGCTCGACCTGGAAGACGTCGGGCAAGGAAGCATCCCCCTTTGGGCAGCCGCCGCACAGCATATCTACCGAGACCTGACCGAGATGGGTTTGCATGACCCCGAACGTTATCCCGAATCCCGCCTCCTCATGGCGTACTGTCTGTACTGGTGGCAGTCATTTTGCAAGGGCTATGCCTTCGAAGTGGAAATCTTCCGCGATTTGGAGCGGTCTGGGCTGCGTTTCCAGGCTCACGACTTACTTGACCCAGATGATCGCCGATCACCTCACGACTTGCTCATCTCCTCCGGCTTTCGAGGTGATGTGAAGACCAGCGTGTATTTTCTGCTGAAGGCGAGTGGGGAAAGGGTGTCGAGCGATTTTTTCATCACCCGTGTCTGGCTGCCTGGCCGCCGCGCCCGGACGCTGGCCGTCTTTCTCCAAGATGTGGCCTGGGAGGCGATTGATGGCCAAACACTGCTGACCCTGCTATCTGACCTGGAGGAGGTATTGCCCCAGCCGGCTCGCATTCCCTATCACGGAGGGCATCTCGTCGTGGCAGACTACGCCGATTGGAAAGAGAAGATGCGGGACTATCAGAGAAATAGGAAGGAGTTGCTATGAAGACCTTGGAAGAGATGCCGGTCGCTGAGTATGAAGCGGTTGTCGAGCACTTTATTGAGGAAGCAAGCCGTTGGGACGGCTCGCTGCCGGTGGAGACGTTCTTCGAAGCCTGGGTGGAGATCGAACGCCGTAAGGAAACGGTGGAGGTCCAGGCGTGCGTCGAAGATGACCGCCTGGTGCTGACGGCGCCACCGGATAGTCCACTGACGGTACAGGACAATCGTATCTGGTTAGAGGACGGGCGGCAGGTAGTACTCAAGTTGATATCCGCTCGGGCACCAGCCGGATAGTTTCCGGTTCCCATTTGCCATACCACAAACCATAAGGCGAGACCTGGGGGAAGAGGCGATATTGGCCATTGCCGTCGTCGGCGACCAGCCCTACCTGGGCCTGGGCATTGCCCTGGCTGGCCCTGTGGAATACCCCCCTCTGGTTCGGATCGCCGATTCCCAGCAGCGCGCCGAAGCTGAACGAGTGCGATCCTGGTTCAGGGAGGAGTTCCTGAATGCACTCTAGTGATGCTTCTGACAGTCGTTGGATTGACGGTGCACTTCACCCGGACACCGAACCACCCGCAGCGCTGCAGGGCCTGGCCGAACAGGTGGACTTTCTGGCACGGCTGTGTGCGGCGTGGGACTTCGGCCTGTTGCCCGGTCCAGATGTAGTGGCCGAGGTCCGCCGCGCCAAGTGGCGCGAGGCGGTGGACGCCTGCCGTCTGCTCACCTCGCCGGCCTATCATCTTCTACGGCGCTGGCACGGGCTGCCCCCATTGCCCTACCTGGGGCAGCAATTGGCAACCATCCGCGATGATCCCAATCTGGCGCATGTATGAATGCAATTCTGGAATGGGAAGAATTTTAAGAGCACACACAAACGAATGGATCCTCCAAATGGAAAACATCAGCCGCAGGTAGGGGCCCTATCCCTGCGGCAACGCGCCAATGGCCTGTGGCAGCAGGCCAACGTCCGAGGTGTCCAGGTGGCCCTGGGCGCCGCGGCCAGCCTGGTCTTCCTGTGGTTGGCCTTCCGGGACGTCGCGTTTTCCCAGGTGATAGCCGTTTTCGCCCGCGCCGACTATCGGTTCGTGGGGTTGGCCGTGGCGCTGGTGCTGGCAAGTCCCCTGGCCCGAGCCGCCCGCTGGAAACTGCTCTATCATCCAAACCAAGAAGGGCTCAGTCACCTGAGACTGGCCGAGGTGCTCCTCATAAGCCAGATGCTGAACATCGTCGTCCCGGCCCGCCTGGGCGAAGTGGCCCGCATCTACTTCGTGGGCAAAACGCGGAGCCGGGCCCGCACGCTGGGCGCTATCGCCGTGGAGAAATGGCTGGATATCCTGATGCTGCTCCTGCTGGCGCTCCTGGTGCCCCTTTTCGTCTCCCTGCCTCCCTGGTTCCGGGATTCCAGGCTAACCCTGGCCGTCCTGGCCATCGCTTTTCTCGGCCTCGCCCTGGCCCTATCCCACAGCAGGGACCGGCTGCTCTCCCTGGTGAAATCGCTCTCCCGCTTTCTGCCAGAAAGTTGGCGAGCGCGGGTTCAACGGGCCACGGGCCTGGCTCTGGGCAGCCTGGACGTGCTGCGCTCGCCCTGGGTGGGGGTCAGGTTGCAAGGCTGGTCGCTCCTCATCTGGGCCCTCAGCGTGCTGGTAAACTACGCTATCTTTTTGGCCCTAGACCTGCCGTTGTCCGTGGCCGCCGCCCTATTCCTATTGGTGGTACTAGAAGTGGGCGTAGCCGTGCCCTCGGTCCCCGGCAAGCTCGGCGTCTTCCACTACCTGTGCACCCTGGCCCTGGGCGTCTTTGGGGTAGAGAAAGGGGTCGCCCTGGGATACGCCGTGCTGCTTTATTTCGTGGTCTTTGGACCTCCTGCCCTACTGGGCGCTTTGCTCCTGTGGTGGGAAAGCGTTCGCCGTCATCACTATGGCACAACCCAGAGAAGGACTTGGCATTGAAACCCTACAGCCAAGGCGTGGTGGAGCAAGCCACACCGTTCACGGTGTGGGATCGCGAAACCCAGAGAAGGACTT
>CAZEBW010000055.1:0-18308 GCA_964510205.1 uncultured Anaerolineae bacterium | reverse complement strand
GGCATTGAAATCCTACAGCCTAAACGCTGTAGCTGTACCCAGGGCACCGTCTTCAGGGTGTGGTGGAGCAAGCCACACCGTTCACGGTGTGGGATGGCGAAACCCAGAGAAGGACTTGGCATTGAAATCCTACAGCCTAAACGCTGTAGCTGTACCCAGGGCACCGTCTTCACGGTGTGGGATGGCAGAACCACAGACGGTCTTGGCATTGAAATCCTACAGCCTGAACGCCGTAGCTGTACCCAGGGCACACCTTTATGAACCCTAAAGAACAAGCTCAGAGGCTACAACCGCCCTCGATCTCGGTGGTCATCCCCGTCCACAATGCATCAGAGGACCTCGGCGCCTGCCTGGACGCCCTGGAGCGACAGACCGTGGCCCAGGAGAGGTGCGAGATCATCGTGGTGAATGACGGCCCTGTGGATGCGGCAGTCGAAGCCATAGCTGATCGCCAGGGAGCGACCCTTCTGTCTCAACCTCAGCGGGGCGCAGCGGCGGCTAGAAACCTGGGCGCTGACCAAGCGCAAGGCGAAATCCTGCTCTTTACCGATGCCGACTGCGTTCCAGCGCACGATTGGATCGAGGCCATGACTGCGCCCTTCGCCGACCAACAGGTTGTCGGCGTTTGCGGGGTGGTTCGTACTCGTCAGACCGGCCTCGCGCCCCGATTCATCCAACTGGAATACGACTATCGCTATCGAAACATCGCCAGGCATAGCCAGATAGATTTTATCAATACGGGGACAGCAGGCTATAGAAGACAAGTCTTTATGGACAGCGGAGGGTTTCGAGAGGAGCTGTTGGGCGCAGAGGATGCGGAGTTGTCTTTCCGCTTGGCGAGCGCAGGCCACAAAATGGTTTTCGCTCCGCAGGCCGTCGTCTACCACGTGCATCCAGAGTCCATTTTGGAATACGCCCGCAGAAAAGTTCACTACAGCTATTGGAGGATGATCGTCTACCAAAGGTATCCCCGCAAGGCCGTGGCCGACTCGCGCACCCCGCAAACCCAGAAGCTCCAAATCGGTCTGTTTTTCCTGCTGGTGGCTGCTCTTATGGGGGGGCTCTTATGGAAGGGGTTCCTATGGCTGGCCGGAGGGCTCGCCCTGGTGTTCCTGATCACTGCCTTGCCGTTCTGGTGGTGGATGCTTCGCAGAGATTTGAGAGTTGGCCTGCTCACCCCCGTATTTCTCCTGGCGGCCACTGCTTCGGTGGGAGCGGGGGTGATGACGGGGTTGGCCCGTCAATGGATGCAGAAGTTGAAGCGATAGGCAAGACTCCATGAAACTGCCATTGCAGCTTTCTGAACGCAAAACTCTCTTGATCGTCATTGACTTAGCGATGGTCACCTTCGCCGGCCTCTTCGCTCTATGGGTATGGACAGTGCGGGATCCCAGACTAATCTTCTCCCCAGTCTTCATCGTTTCCCAGGCCCACTGGTTACTCATCCTGGCGGCCCTCTGGCTCCTTTCAGCTTTTCTTAACGATTTCTATAACCTGAGGCTAGCCGCCAACCTTCGCTCTGTCTGGCTGGCCCTGTTTAGAATCACGGCTCTCATACTACTGATCTACGTGGCAGTCTATTTCTTATCACCACCTCGATCACTACCCCGTGGGATTGTTCTTTATCACTGTGCTGCAACCTTTGGATTAGTAGGCGTCTGGCGCACGATCTACAGTGTCCTTCTTGGTCGCCCCTTCTTTCGACGCCGAGCTATCATAGTTGGAGCTGGGCAGGCAGGGCAGACCATAGTCCGGGCTATCCAAGAGAACTTGCCTTCAGAGTACCAACTGGTTGGTTACGTTGACGACGATCCCTCCAAGCAAGGGCGGGTCGAGGGGATACCTGTCATCGGCAGCCGACGGCATCTGCTCTCGCTGGTGAGAGAGACCGATGTCTCTGAGATTATCCTGGCCATCACCCACACCGTACACGGCGAGCTGATCCAGGCCATCATGGATTGCCAGGAACAGGGAGTGCAGATCACCCTTATGCCGCTCCTCTATGAGCAAATCACCGGTCGGGTGCCGGTGGAACACGTCGGCGACCGCTGGTCCCTCGTCCTGCCTCTGGATCACGCGGCCATCGGCGGGCTCTGGCCCTTCCTGAAAAGGGCGATGGATATACTCATAGCTGGCCTGGGACTCATTATCTTCGCCCTTCTCTCACCCATCCTGGCTCTGGCTATCTACATTGATTCCCCAGGGCCGATATTCTACACACAGGAGCGGGTGGGCAAGGGCGGACGGATCTTTCGGGTGATCAAGTTCCGCTCCATGATCCCAAACGCTGAGGAAACTGGAGCAGCCTGGGCTGAGGAAAACGATCCACGGGTCACGCGAGTGGGCCGCTTCCTGCGCCGCACCATGATGGACGAACTGCCTCAGCTGATCAACGTCCTCCGGGGTGAGATGAGCATCGTGGGACCTCGCCCTGAGCGCCCTATTTTTGCCGATGAGTTGGCAGAGCAGATCCCCTTCTACCGCGCTCGCCACGCTGTGAAGCCGGGGATGGCCGGCTGGGCATTGGTCAACTATGGCTACTCCAGTTCGGTGCGGGACGCCTTGGTCAAGCTCCAATACGACCTCTACTACATCAAACACCAATCCATCTACCTGGACCTGCTCATCCTGGCCAAGACCATAGGGGCGATGATCACTTTCAAGGGCAGGTAGGGCCAGAATAGCAAGCATAAGCTCATTGCGAAAGGTTGCCTGTGGTGCAGACCAAGTTGAGCGTTTTCTGCGACAAGATCATCGAAGCCGGCTGGCTGGCAGCGGCTATCATCACGCCCCTTTTCTTCAACTGGTACAGCAACCGCGTCTTCGAGGCCAGCAAGGTGGCCCTGCTTCGCTCTATCGCTTTGGTCATGCTGGCCGCCTGGCTGAGCAAGACCTTGGAGGCTAGAGACTGGAGGTTGGAAATTGGAAATTGGAAGATGGAGATTGGAAGTTGGAATCCAATATCCAATATCCAATATCTAGCATCCAGAACCCCACTGCTCCTTCCAAGCCTGCTTCTGGTTGCCACCTATATCCTAACCACCATCACCTCCATCGCCCCCCGAGTCAGCTTCTGGGGCTCTTATGAGCGACGGCAAGGGCTCTATGTCATCCTCTGCTATATAGTGATCTTCTTCTCGACGCTGGAGACCCTGCGCACCCGCCAGCAGTTGGAGCGACTGATCACGGTCATCCTGCTCACCAGTGTACCCGTCTCTCTTTACGGGATCATGCAGCGTTACCAGGTAGACCCCCTGGTTTGGGTCAGGGGAGGCGCCACTCGCGTCGAATCTACTTTGGGCAATCCCATTCTGATTGGCGCCTACCTGATCATGGTCGTTCCCCTGACCGTGCGGCAGCTCATTCGCTCTTTCTCCCCTATTCGCACAAAGGAAAAGAAGGCCGCGCCTTCCCTGGTGCTGTTCGGGTATTACCTCCTCCTCTTGCTCCTTCAGTTGGCGTGCCTGGTGTTCACCCAAAGCCGTGGGCCGTGGATGGGTCTGATGGCCGGAGCCTTGTTCTTCTTCCTGCTGTGGGCCGTCTTGAGAGGGCGGAGAGGATTGGCAGTGGCGGCCGTTGGCGTGTCCATCGCGCTGCTCCTTATCTTGGTCATCCTCAACCTACCCCACAGCCCCCTGACGATTCCCGACGGGATTCCCTACGTCGAACGCCTGGATGATATCTCCAGGGACATCATGGAGGATAGAGGCCTGATCTGGTACGGGGTAGTCAATATGGTCGCGGCTGACAGATTTCGTACCGTCGTTGGCTATGGCCCAGAGACAATGGGCCTCATCTTCTATCCCTATGCGCACCCCGACTGGGCAGATCTGATGAACTACCAACACGTCGCCGACCGCTGCCACAACGAGACCTGCGACGCCGTGGTCACAGGCGGCCTCGTCGGCCTTGCCGCCTATCTCTTCCTCTTTAGCAGCATCTTCTACTACGGCCTTAAGTGGCTGGGATTGATCGCGGATTCCCGCCAGCGCAACCTCCTCGTCATGGCCTGGCTGGGAGGCGGGTCCCTGGGCGCGCTGATCCCCTGGCTCGTGACGGGGTCGCTAAGATGGACCGGGGTGGGCATACCGGCGGGCATGTTGTTGGGTCTGGTCGTATATTTGATGATATCTCTGCTCGAAATTCAAAGCTCAAAGCTCCAAACCCCGAACAAGGTTTCGACAGGCTCAACCCGACGGTTCGGGACTCCGAATTCCAACTTCCAACCTCCAACCTCCAACTCCCAATTTCTGATCATCGCCCTGTTCTCGGCCCTGATAGCCCACTTCGTCGAAATCCAGTTCGGCATCGCCATCACCGCCACCCGCACCTATTTCTGGCTCTACGCGGCGCTGCTGGTTATCGTCGGCCGCCGCTGGCAAAAGGGAGCACTACCTGAAGCCGCAGCGGAGTCCCCACCTCCCCGTAGTTCGCGCCAGCGGCGGGGCCGACGGCGGCGAGGGAGAACTCGACAGGTGGGTCGTCTGTGGGACCGCATCCCAGCTCAACTGAGCGCATCGGCCCTGTCGCACTCTCTCCTGGTGGGCCTGATTCTGGCCACCACTGCTTTCGACTTAATCACTCACCAGTTCGATTTGAGAGCCAACGGTCCCGTCGTCTTCGGCCTCTTGCTGGCGATCTGGCTGCTCGGCGGGATAACAGTTCTGACTTCGAATTCTGAACCTCAGGCTTCGGATCTCCGAACCTACATCCTGGGCAGCCTGTTCTGCTTTCTCCCTTTCCTGGCCGCTCACGGCGCCGTGGTTTTGCCAGGCGCCGGCGTTGAGAGGGCTACGGCCATCTATTACGTGTACATCTTCTTAGTTATCTTGGCCGTAGCAGGAGCCTTGATGATCGGACGTCAAACCCTTCGGCTAGCCCTTCGACTGGGCTCAGGACGTGGCTCAGGGCAGGCGTCAAGCGTCGGGCGTCGGGCTTTGAGCTTTGGATTCTGGATTTTGAGCTTGTTGCTGATCCTCAACACCAATCTGAAGGCCGCCCAAGCGGATATCTATTACAAGTTCGGCCTATCGTCAGAGGAAACGGGGGAGATAGACAAAGCCATCGTCATTTATCAGCGAGCGATCCAGTTGGCCCCCCGCTGGGACCCGTATTACGCCTCTTTAGGCTGGGCCTATGGATTGAAAGCAATAACCGCTTCAGACGCCGAGCAAAGGCCCGACTTGTTCGAGAAGAGCCTTGAGACCCTGAGGCGCGCCCAGCAGATGAACCCCTTCCATCCAGACACCCTGACCAGGTTAGGACACGTCCACTGGAACTGGAGCCGCCTGATCTCTGACCCTGAGCAGAGGGCTGAGAAGCTGGAGACGGCCCTGGCCTACTACCAGCAAGCAGTGACCCTCAGCCCCTTGAACCATTGGCACCAGCTCAAGGAGACCATTACCAAGACCCTTCTCCATCTGGGAGCAACTTATGCTGACTTGGGCGAGTTAAGTCAAGCGGCGGAAGCCTATCAGAAAGCTATCGAGAAAGCCCCCGATGGTTATGAAGGCCACAAGGGCCTGGCCTCGGTCTATCTGCAGTTGGGCCGCCTTGACGAGGCTTTGGAAGAAGCGAGGATGGCCAGAGACCTGGCGCCAGAGGAAGAGAGGGCGGGTTTGGACGATCTGATCGCTCAAATAGAGGCCCAGAAGAGTTGGTAGGTTGGTAGGTTGACCAATCTACGAGTTTCCGAATCTACGAATCCTGCCCCTTCACAAAACGGTAACCAAGCCCTCGCTCGGTGAGGATGTACTGGGGGTCTTGGGGGTCTTCCTCTATTTTCTGACGAAGACGCCAGATGTACAGCTTCACGTAGTCCGCTTCATCCACGTATTCAGGACCCCAAACGGCTCTCAGTATCTGCTCATTGGTCAGCACCCGGCCAGCATTCTCAGCCAGGTGGAAGAGCAGCCGCTGCTCGGTGGCCGTCAACTGCACCCGCTCCCCTCCCCGGCTGACCTCCAACCTCTCTGAATCAATCACCAGGTCGTCGTCGGCGTACAGGATACGTCCCCGGTCGGGCGGGGATAGCCTGGTTCGACGCAGGACGGCCCCCACCCGAGCCTCCAGCTCCTTCAGGCTGAACGGCTTGGCCACGTAGTCGTCCGCCCCTAGCTTCAGCCCCATCACCCTGTCTGTCTCTTGCCCCCTGGCGGTGAGCATGATGACGGGAACATCGGAGATCTCTCGAATGCGGCGGCAGGTCTCCCAACCATCCATGGTGGGCATCATCACGTCCAGGATAATCAGATCGGGTCGTTGGCTGTACATCTGCTGCATTCCTTGAAGTCCATCCGCAGCGGTGACGATGTCGTATCCCGCTCTGCTCAAATACAGCTCAACGGCTTCGACTAGCTTGTTGTCATCGTCTATGATCAACAACTTGCCTTTGCTTCGATTAGACTTAGGACGAGTCCTACTGCTCATCAGCCTGCTCCCCAATCGGCAAGGTCACCATAAAGCGACTGCCCACGTCTAGTTCGCTCTCCACTTCGATCTGCCCCCCGTGAGCTTCAGCGGCTTCTTTGGCCAGCACGAGGCCCAGCCCCACACCTTTGATGCCCGATTCCGTGGTGGACCACACCCGATAGAATTTCTCGAAGATGTGGGGCAGCTCGTCCGCTGGAATGCCCAGTCCGCGATCAATGACGCTGATGGCGAGGTCGTCGCCTTCTTGCCGCGCTACCACATCCACCCGCCCCCCCTCTTTGCTGAACTTGATGGCGTTGCCCACCAGGTTCTTGATCAACACATTCACCAATTCTCTGTCGGCCATGATGGGGGGCAGATCGGGCTGAATGTCGGCGTGGAGAGAGATTTTGCTGTTCCGAGCCTGGATGTCGAAAAGATCGAAGACGTCGGCCACGATCTCATCCACTTGTAAGGGCTCTTTCTTTATGACGAACTGCCCCGCCTCTAGTCGCGCGAGGTCGAGGAGGCCGCCAATCAACTCAGTGAGCCGATCTGTCTCCTGGTCAATGACCCTCAGGAAGCGCTGGCGCACGTCACGGTCATCGTCCTCCAACTCGTCCAGCAAGAGCTCGGTGTAGGCTTTGATGGAAGCCAAAGGAGCGCGCAGCTCGTGGGAGACGTTGGCCACGATGTTCGATTTGAGGCGATCCACCTCCTTCAGGTGGGTGATGTCGGCAAAGCTGAGGAGATGGCCAAAGACCTTGTCCTCGCTGTCGTACAGAGGTGTGATTCCCAACAGCGCGTCGCGCGACCCCAGCTTGCCAGAGATAACCACTTCCTGAGGGGCAACTCGCTCCCCTGTAGATACTGCCTCCTGCAAAAGACTATCGTCTCCCCACACCTGCGGGCCAAAGACCTCGGCCAAGTGTTTGCCCAACACCTGGCTGGCCGTGTGCCCCGTGATAGCCTCTGCCCCTGGGTTGAAGCTGGTGATACGCATGTCGTTATCAATAACCACCAGACCATCGAAGGTGCCTTCCAGGATGGTCTCCGTCTTCCTCTTTTCATCAATCGCTTCCCGATAGAGACGCGCATTCTCGATGGCGATGGCGGCCTCGCCTCCCAAGATGGAGACAAACTCCAAATCGCCCTGGGTGAAGGCCGGGCCTTCTCCCAGCTTGCTAAGATTGAGCACTCCGACGACTTTGTCTTTAACCAGCAGCGGCACACACAGGGCAGAGGTGATCTCTCCCCTGGTCATGGCCTCCCTGATCTGAGGGTTGAGCGACGCCCCATCGGCCAACAGCAGAGCCTGCCCTCTATCCGCCACCCAGCCAGCAATCCCCTGGCCGACCTTGTCCCTGGCCGCCGCAGCAATCTCGGGCGGCAACCCTACAGAGGCTTTGACCACCAAGTCCTGCCCCTCCAGCAACATCAGAGAAGCCCTATCGGCCTTGGTCTCCTGCAAGCCCGTCTGCACAATCTGTTCCAGCAAGTTATTCAAATCCAGGGTTGCTAGGAAGTCCTTGCTCAGCTCAAACAGAGGCATCAACGTCCACAGGCGGACATTCTCTCTCTCCAGTCGCCTCTTGTTCAAGGCCTTGGCCACGGTGGAGATCAACAAGTCCGGAGGAAAGGGTTTAACGATAAAGTCATCGAAACCCAACTGGAGGGCCTCGATGACTTCCTCCCCCCTATCGGAGCCGGTCAGGACCACTCCGACTACCTCCGGGGTGAACTCTTTGATGGAACGATATACCTCCAGGCCATTCGGGTCAGGCGGCTCTTCGACTGTAGGCGAAGCGGCCTCGGGACACGGCATGATGTCTACCAGCAGGAGGTCGAATGGCTGCTCGCGGGCCATCTCAATGGCCTGGCGACAACTGGTTGCTCCCTCAACCCTATAGCCCTCTGCGCTTAAGCTCCGTCGGCAAAGCTCGAGGACATCGGGGTCACTATCAACGACCAGGATTCTCTCCTGGGGCATGGTTACGAACCTCTTTCTGCCGGGGTCTGAGCAAAGCGATAGAAACCAGATCTCTGGGAAAAACCTGACTGCCCTGAAAAAAGCGGCGTGGAGACCCTAAAGGTTTTCAAAACCTTTAGGGTCTTGCCAGCAGCTCACCTTCTTTCAGCAGAGTCAAACCTGGTTTCCGACCACTTGCCCTACTCTTCCAATTGCTCCTCTTCCACTGGGGATGGCTCTACTGCCGGGCGGGGCATCCGATGCCGATAGATGATCGTAGCGCCCGACACGAGAATGGCGATCACAGCGAAGATCTGGGCAGCGGGAATGCCGCCAATCAGCCAAGCATCTGGGCGCAGTGCCTCGGCGAAGATGCGCCCCACGGGATACCAGATGGCGTACAGGCAAAGTATGTCGCCGTCCAACAGACGATCGGAGTAACGGCGAGCAATGTACATCAGAACAATGAAACCTAGCAAGCACCACAGCGACTCGTAGAGGAAGGTGGGGTGAAAGCGGGTGCTGGCCGGGTACACAGTCAGGTCGTTATAGGGGGGGATGCGATAAGGTGGGTCAATGGAGATGCCCCAGGGCAGACTGGTAGGGGGACCATAGAGCTCCTGATTGACGAAGTTGCCCCAGCGGCCGATGGCCTGAGCCAGGATGAGGCCCAACGCGCCGATGTCCGCCCACTGCAGGAAGCTCAAGTTGTTCAGTCGAGCGTAGATGTACACGGCCAAGAGGCCACCCAGCACGGCCCCGTAGATAGCCAGACCCCCACGCCAGATCTGAAAGATAGCGATGGGATTCTGCCGGTAGTAATCCCAACCCAACATCCCGCCCCGTGGACTGGAGAAGACGTGATACAGCCGCGCCCCGATGATGCCCAGGATGAGGCAGAGAAGCAAAGCGTTCCACACGTGATCGGTATCCTGGCCGCGCCGCTTAGCCTCCCGACTGGCCACAAAGGCAGCAGCCAAGACAGCCGATACAATGATGATGCCGTACCAGCGCACAGCCAAAGGGCCTAAACGAAAAGCAATCGGTGGTCCTGCCATAATAGGTTTACCTCCCCTTTCATTCAAGTTCAGCGCTCACTACCGGACGCTTTTTGAGAAACCAGGTTTTTCGCGGCCCAGAACCAGGGGACTCTGTCGCTTCAGTCCCTTTTCGCCCCAGAGTTCTGTGTATGACCACGAAAAATCTGGTCTCTGGTCGAATTGTCTGACCTAATTATAGTATGATCGAGATTCCTGGTCAAGAATTGAGGCGGCCTCGCCATGATGTGTCCACTTTTATCTTGAAGAGGTAGTGGGGTCCAGCGGGAGCGGGTGAACGGTTTTCATCGTCTCTGCGCCCGAAGGTGGACGATGAATTCCTCTAGAGCAGCGACTTCGTTGGCGGGAGCGAGTCGCCTGGCTATCTCCGCTTCGGCGAGCGCTTCTTCGATGCGTCCCATCTGCTCGTACAGAAGCGCCAGACTGCGGTGGCCTATGAAGTCGTCGGGCGCGATTTCGATGATCTCCTCATAGGCTGCCGCAGCTTGGGCGAAATCCCCGCTGGCCGCGTGGGCGTCCCCCAGCAGGCGATAGGTTTGGATAGAGCCGCTGTATAAGCTCAAAGACCTCTGATATTTATCAATCGCCTGATCGTATTCTCCCCTGACAAAGTGAACCAGACCCCACTCGTTGAGTGTCCCTGGATCGTGGGGTCTCAAAGCCACCGCCTGGCGATAATACGCTGACGCCTGGTCAAACTTCTCCGCCCGCTCTTGTGGGTCGGCGAGCAGTTCCCCCCAGACTCGATACAACAGCCCCAGCTTGCTGACGTGGTCGGGATTGAAGGGGTTGATCTCCCGTCCTCGCTCCAAGACCCTGCGGGCTTCTTCGAGGTAGGCCGATCTTTCGGCAAAGTCGGAAACCGTCCTTGCCTTCTCCACCCAGGCTCCGGCCAGGAAGGTATAGTAGAAATCCTGGGCGGGAGCGAGTTTCAGGGCCTGTTGGAACAGAGCCATGCTTCCATCCCACTGTCCGCGGTTGGCATAGGTCAATCCCTGTTTGTAGCGGATGTCGGCCAGAATGGGATTTAAGCTGGTGGTGATGATCACGGCCCCCGCGCCTGCGAGCAAGAGCGGATAGGGCCACCAGTGGATTCCCGGACGGAGGCGAACGGGGGCCGCCGTGGCCCTGAGCAGGACGACGGCGGCGACCATGATGGTGAGTAGGAGATAGAGGTAGTAGAAAATGAAGGCCTTTGCTCCGTCTGTCTGCATGACGAAGATCAAGATGTAGCCAACCAAGAAGGTCACAAACCAGCCCAGGGAAATCACCAGGGGGGCGCCGGTGATGCTATCTGCCAGGGAAGCGTTCCTCTCCCCGGCCTCAATGATGGCTATCGCACCGCAGATGAGCCACACAGCGACGACCAATCCCATCAGGGCGAGGGACTGACCTAGAGAATGGACTCGGCTGCCCATCAAATCGAAGCCCATCGTGGCCAGGATGAGGCCCACCAGCAGGGAATAGGAGACCAGTGATGCGTCCTGTGCGCTGACCCTTTGCCGCCTGTGGGACCACTCGTCGGCGCTTGCCTCTGCTTGGAGATGGAGCCCGGCTATGACGATCAGGGCCGCGTAGATCCAGAAGTGGGTGCGAGTGGCGACCACGGCGATGCCAAATTGGATTTCGACGAAGTGGGCTACTACAGCTGAGAGCAGGGCGATGATCAGGATTTGGAAGTCGGAGGTTGGAAGTTGGAGGTTGGAGCTTTGAATTTCGAGCAGAGATATCATCAAGTATACGATCAGACCCAACAACAGGCCCGCCGGTATCCCTATCCCTGCGAACCTCCATGAGCCCTCCAGGAGCCAGGGAAGCAGCGCCCCTCCCAGCGCTCCCCCTGAGCAGAGAGCAACGAACAAGCTGCGCTGCTTGGAGCTGCCGATCAAGCCGATGACTTTCAGGCCGTTGTAGAAGAGGCTGCCGAGGACAAGGAGATAGGCGGCCAATCCCAGAAGCCCCGTGGTGGCCAAAGTGTCCAACGTCTCGTTGTGCGAGCGATCGAAGGTCTCGCCTGGTTTCAAAGAGGTCAAAGCGGGCGGTAGGTAGGGGCTGAGGGCGAAGATCATGGCGTCCGGCCCGTAACCGAGGAGGGCCCGCCCCGGATCGGCGGCGATGAGATTGACGGCCCCTTCCCAAGCCAGGGTCCGTTGCCGGGCTGTGCGCGATTCGAGATCGAGAAGGCCGCCCAGCCGCCCAAGATAAGGCGTCTCCCGTATGGACTCGAGCGGGGTATCGGGCAGGGTCAAAGCGATCAGAAAGAGACCCACCATGATCGCCGCGCCGAGTACGGCCAGGGCCAGCCCCTTCTTGCGTCTTGAGGCCGCCAAGAGAAGAAAGAAGAAAAAGGCGCCGCCCATGAGGCCCAGCAAAGGCCCTCGGCTTTGGGTGAACAGGATGCACAGCAGTTGGATAGCGAGAAGAAAAGCGTAACATCCGCTGAGGAGGTAGAGAGAGGCGGCTCTTTTCCCACGGCGAATGGCGGAAGAGAGCCGCATCAGTCGCCCCGCGGTCAGGGGAACGACCATGATCAGGTAGGCTGCTACGAAGATGGGATTGCCCATCGTCGAAATCGCGCGAACCGTCACGCTATCGCCTATATTGCTCCAGGCCATGGGGTCCAACCCGTAGTGCTGCATGATGCCATAGAGCGACACGGGCAAGCTGGTGAGGAGGATGACGGTGATCAAGCGGCGGAGTTGCTCGCGGCGGCGCAGGGTGTGCAGCATCATCAAGAAGATCGCGACATAGGAGAGGGTGGTGTAGGCGCCCTGCATGCGGTGGTAGGAGCCCCAGAGGCTCAATCGAGGGGCGATGGAGGTGATGGTGGTGAGGACGTAGACTATGGCCAGCAGCAGCGTGGGGAGAACCAAAGGTGTCCTCAACACCACTTTCCACCTTCCACTCTCCATTCTCCACCTTCCACCCTCCAGCTCCCTGATCACCCAGGCCAGTCCCATCACCAGGGCAATGGAGCGCATCAAGGCGATCTTGTCGGGTTCAAAAGAGCGCTGGCTGTATATGTTGAAGAAGAGGGGCGCAACGACAACCAGCGCCAGCCAGCCCGCTTCGATGACCTTGTCACAGAGTACGCTTAAACTTGATGGCTTGGTGATATGGTTTTCTCTCAAGGCTTGGATCCTCTTGAATGTAGGGCGAAAGAGGGGCAAGGCGGCTCGTCAGCACAATGATTATATCATCAAGGAGACAAAAAGACAACATTGACTCTATTGAAAGAAGGTGAACTGCTGGCAAGACGGGTCTCCACGCTGCTTTTTCAGGGGAGACGACATTGCGCTCTCGTTCAAACTGTGGTATGATATTGGGGACTTGTCTCGTTAGAGCAGTTCGACAAAACACTAAACAAGGAGCCGAGATTTCCCAATGCAAAATGCCCAATCCCCAACATCCAATACCCAACTGCTCCCTCTCTACGGCGGGCGGCTGGTGGACCTGCTGGTCCCGCCCGAAGAGGCGGCTGAACTCAAAGCGTATGCCGGCACGCTCCCCTCCGTGCAGCTTTCGGCGCGGACGGAGTGCGATCTGGAGCTGCTGGCGGTGGGGGGCTTCTCTCCGCTGGCCCGTTTCATGGGTCAGGAAGACCACCAGCGCGTGCTGGACGAGATGCGGCTGGCCAATGGATACCTGTTCCCCATTCCGGTCACGCTGCCTGTAGACCCTGCTCCCCATATCCGCGTTGGTCAGGACATCGCCCTGCGCAGCGCCAAGAACGAACTGCTGGCGGTGATAACCATCGAAGAGGTCTACGAGTGGGATCGGGACGAGGTGGCGCAGAAGGTGTTTGGCACACTGGACTTGCGCCATCCCCTGGTGGCGGAGATGCACCGCTGGGGTCGGCTCAACATCTCCGGCCGCCTGCGGGTGCTGCAGCTGCCGCGCCACTACGACTTCCAGGACCTGCGGCTCACGCCGGCCCAGACGCGGGCCAAGCTGGAGAGCTTCGGTTATCCCAACGTGGTCGCCTTCCAAACGCGCAACCCGCTGCACCGCGTGCACGAGGAGCTCACCAAGCGAGCGGCCGAGGAGGTGGGCGGCGTGTTGCTGTTGCACCCGGTGGTGGGGATGACCAAGCCAGGCGACGTGGATCACTTCACCCGCGTTCGCACCTACAAGGCGCTGGCAGCCAACCACTATGATTCCGATCGCATCCTGCTGGCCCTGCTGCCGCTGGCCATGCGGCTGGCTGGCCCGCGCGAGGCGCTGTGGCATGCGCTGATCCGTCGCAATTATGGAGCCAATTACTTAATCGTGGGGCGAGACCACGCCGGCCCTGGTGAGGACTCGACAGGCGATCCGTTCTACGGTCCCTACGAGGCCCAGGAGTTGGTCAAACAGTACAGCGAGGAGTTGGGGGTGGGCGTGGTGCCCTTCCGCATGTTGGTCTACCTGCCAGACGAGGGGCGGTACGAGGAGGTTTCCAAGGTGCCGGCCGGAGCGCGAACTGCGGCCCTCTCCGGCACCGAGGTGCGCGAGGAGTATCTGAACAACGGTCGCGCGCTGCCCCCTTGGTTCACCCGACCAGAGGTGGCGGAGATCCTGGCCGAGACCTATCCGCCGCGTCACAAGCAGGGGGTCTGCATCTGGTTCACTGGGTTGAGCGGATCGGGCAAGTCCACCACCGCCGAGGTGCTGACCATGCTGTTGCAGGAGCATGGCCGCCACGTGACGCTGCTGGACGGCGACGTGGTGCGCACTCATCTGTCCAAGGGATTGGGATTCAGCAAAGAAGACCGCGACACCAACATCCGCCGCATCGGCTTCGTGGCCGCTGAGATCGTGCGGCACGGCGGCACGGCGGTGTGCGCAGCAGTAAGCCCCTACCGGGCCACGCGCAACTACGTGCGGAACATGGTGGGCCAGGAGCACTACGTGGAGGTGTTTGTGGACACGCCGCTGGAGGTCTGCGAGCAGCGGGATGTCAAGGGCCTGTACGCCAAAGCGCGGCGGGGGGAGATCACGGGGTTCACGGGGATTGACGACCCCTATGAGTCGCCCCGCCACGCGGAGATCGTGCTCGATACGGTGAACCACACCGCCGAGAAGAACGCTCACCTCATCCTCGATCACTTGATTGAGCGCGGTTTTGTCCGCACCCCGGCGGCGGACGGGGAGGACAGCCAACATGGATAGTCGCTATTGAGGAGGGACTAGAGAGATGACGTTCCAGCAAGTGCTAGACATAGTAGAGACATTGTCGCCGGGCGAGCAGGTGGAATTGATTGTGCTGATCTGGCGTCGCCTGGTGGAGCGATTTCGCGAATCAGCAGCCGATATCCGCGAGCCCCGTGCCGATTATCGGGCTGGCAGGCCAACACCGTTGGCACAGCGTCGGGGTACAGCGGCTGACGCGATGGAGGAGCCGCTACGTCGCCAGTTGCTGGAAGTGCTCTTGGCGTCGGCGGAGCCGCGCAAGATGACGCGTCAACTTATGACCTACGAGGAGTTCCTGGCCTGGGCTGACGAGGACACCTTGGCCGAGTGGGTAGATGGGGAGGTGGTGATGTACAGTCCAGCGTCGAGACGACATCAGAGCATTGCCGGTTTCTTAACAGGCGTTATGCACATCTTTGTCGAGCAGCGCGATTTGGGGGTTGTCTTGAGCGCGCCTTTTCAGATGAAACTGGCGCAGTCTGGCCGGGAGCCGGACCTGCTCTTTGTGGCCCAGGAACACCTGGAACGGCTCAAAGAGAACTACCTGGACGGCCCCGCCGACTTGGTAGTGGAGATCGTTTCGCCGGAGAGCGTGGGGCGGGACCGGGGGGAAAAGTTCTACGAGTATGCGCGGGGCGGGGCGCCAGAGTACTGGCTGATTGACCCTCAGATGGAGTGGGCCGAGTTCTACCGGCTGGAAGAAGGTCATTACCGTTTGGCTTTCGGCGGCAAAGAAGGCGAGTACCACGCCCTGGTGCTGCCCCACTTTAAGCTGCGAGTAGAGTGGCTGTGGCAAGAGCCGCTGCCCTCGCCGCTTCGCACGCTGGCTGACATCGTTGGCGTGGACCCGTCGCTGGCGGAGAGCTTTGAGCGGGCGCTGGCCGGAGGATAGTTGGCAGAGGTGCAAGTGCGCAAACCTGCACGTGTGCAAACTGAGGAGGGCGAACTAGGGAAGTAAATGGAAGGAGCTAGGCAGATGAAGAACGAGAGACTGTTAGAGCGGATCACGGTGGATCCCAAGGTCATGGTTGGCAAGCCGGTTATTCGCGGAACACGTATCCCGGTGGCGTTGATTCTGAAGATGTTGGGACAAGGCATTCCAACTGAGGAGATTCTGCGTGAGTATCCACGGTTGGAAGAGACGGACATTCACGCTGCCATAGTCTACGCTGCGGGTGTGGTGGAACATGAGGATGTGTTTCCCCTGCTGTCGCGGGGTGAATTGGTGCCAGCATGAGATTCCTGGTGGACGAATGCACAGGCACATCGGTAGTGGCTTGCTTACGTGACGAGGATCACGATGCAGTGGCCGTGGTCGAGGTAATGCCTGAAGCGGATGATGGGGAGATTCTGGATCGCGCGGTGTCTGAAGGCCGTATTGTGGTGACCAACGACAAGGACTTTGGCGAGATGGTCTTCCGCAGGGGGCTGGCGCATCGGGGCGTGGTACTGTTGCGTTTGCGAGATGAACGGGCAGAGAACAAGGTGCGGATGATGAAGCTCGTGTTGGCGCAAGTCGGTGAACGATTGCGAAACCATTACGTCGTGGCCACTGAATCGGGGATTCGTGTGCGAAAGTAATATTCGAGGAGCAGTCATGTTCAAATTCCTGCGCAAACGGAAGCAACCCAAAGTCTTGGTCATCGGCCTGGACTGCGCCGCGCCGGAGCTGGTCTTCGACGCCTGGCGCGACCAACTGCCCAACCTGCGCCAGTTGATGGAAAGCGGGATTTACGGCGACTTGATGTCCTCCATCCCCGCCATCACCGTGCCGGCCTGGAGCTCGATGCTCAGCAGCAAGGATCCGGGCTTGCTGGGCTTCTACGGCTTCCGCAACCGGGCCGATTACTCCTACGACAAAATGACCATCGCCACCGGCGCGGCGATGAGGGAGAAGCGGGTTTGGGACATCCTGGGCCAGGCCGGTAAGCGCGTCATCGTGGTCGGCGTGCCGCAAACCTACCCGGTGCAGCCGGTCAACGGCTGCCTCGTCTCCGGCTTTCTCACCCCGTCGGTGCAGAAGCAGTACACCCACCCCCACGAACTGCGCTACGAGATCAACCGCGTGCTGGGCGGCCAGGAATACGACGTGGACGTGCCCCAGTTCCGCACCGAGGACAAGGACTACTTGCTCCAGCAGATCTACGCCATGAACGACAAGCAGTTCGAGGTGATGCGCTATCTGATGGAGACCAAGCCGTGGGATTTCTTCATGTTCGTGGACATGGGCGTGGACCGCATTCACCACGGAATGTGGAAGTATCATGACACTGCCCATCCCAAACACCAGCCGGGCAACGAGTATCAACACGCCATCCGCGACTACTACGTCCACCTGGACCGACAGATCGGGACGCTGCTGGAGCGGGCGCCTGAGGAGACGACGATCCTGGTCGTCTCAGACCACGGGGTCAAGCCGATGCACGGCGGTGTGTGCATCAACGAGTGGCTGCGGCGGGAAGGGCTGTTGGTGCTGCAAGAGGAGCCTGAGGGGGAAGGGCTGATCCGTTTCGACGAGGTGAAGGTGGATTGGGGCAAGACCCGGGTGTGGGGCTCTGGCGGCTATTATGCGCGCATCTTCATCAACGTGGCGGGACGCGAGCCGCAGGGGAGGGTCCCCGCCGCGCACTACGAGGCCTTCCGCAACGAGTTGGCCCAGGCGCTGCGCTCAATCCCCGCTCCCGATGGAAGCGACATCGGGACGCGGGTCTTCAAGCCGCAGGAGGTCTACCGAGAGGTGCGAAACATCGCCCCCGACCTGATCGTCTACCTTGGCGATCTCTCCTGGCGTTCGGTGGGCAGCTTTGGGCACGGGGGCGTCTACACCTTTGAGAACGACATCGGGCCGGACGACGCCAATCACGCCGAGAACGGGATGTTCATCTTGGCGGATCGGCGGATGAGGGGGGGCGGCCAGCGCGTAGCGGCTCGTCAACTGATGGACATCGCCCCCACCATCTTGGGGGCCTTTGGCTTGCCCATTCCGCCGGACATGCAGGGGAGTGTCATCATCGGCCACTAGATGTAGGGCGGGTTGGCCGCGTCTTAGGTGCAAGTGATCAGGCCAATGGGATAGAGTGGATCGTGGCCCCGTGTTGGGGAAATCCAGAGAGCGGCCTACCTGCCGTTCCGCTGTTCAGTAGGATGGGCATCAGTGGGGCGGGCGGGAGTCGAACCCGCACGGAGTCGCCTCCAGCGGATTTTAAGTCCGCAGCGTCTGCCATTCCGCCACCGCCCCATAGACAAAGGGCTGATAGCAACTCGCTTGGCTATCAGCCTGGGCCGTTGGTTATTCTAGAGGCGACGGCCGGATTTGAACCGGCGAATGAGGGTTTTGCAGACCCTTGCCTTACCACTTGGCGACGTCGCCACTCAATCCTTAGCTCGCGCAAAGCGGGCGGTGGGATTCGAACCCATGACCTTCTCCTTGGCAAGGAGACGTTCTACCACTGAACTACGCCCGCACAATGGCTACTTGCCAGTGCCGAGGCCCAGATTTGAACTGGGGACACCCTGATTTTCAGTCAGGTGCTCTACCAGGCTGAGCTACCTCGGCCAATCTCCAGCGAGCTTATTTTATACCATATTCTTTATCTTGTCAAGCCCGCCCCCCGCCTCAGGTGCATTTCAGTTCTGGGGCGGAACCGAGGGCCTGCCCGCTCTGTCATTGCGAGGCACGGTTTTTGTGCCGAAGCAAT
>CAZEBW010000054.1:0-24928 GCA_964510205.1 uncultured Anaerolineae bacterium | reverse complement strand
AATGTGCGTAGGGGATTGCTTCGTCGCAAAAAGCGCTCCTCGCAATGACACATGATGCTGTCTCTCGGTCTTGCCCCCAAATTGAAATACACGTAAGCGGATAAAGCGGATGCCCCCCGTTTGATTTCCAACGCATTTTGTGCCATAATATGGGGCATGGGAGGTTGGATCACATGGTCAACGAGACCGAGAGCCTGACCGAACGCGAGGTGGAAGTCCTTCAATTGGTAGCAACCGGGGCCAGCAACCGGCAGATTGCCCAAGAGCTGGTTATCAGCGTTAACACGGTGAAGGTTCATCTGAGCAACATCTTCACCAAGCTGGATGTGCAGTCGCGCACCGAGGCCACGCTCTACGCCATCAAAGAGGGCTGGATCGAGGGTGTTGAACTCCCTGAAGAAGAGGAAGCAGCCGCAGAAACGCAGCCGACGAGGCCCCGGCTCACCTGGCAACTTGGGGCAGCGATTGTGGCTATATCTCTGCTCGTGATCGCTGTAATCTACCAAGCGACTGCTCGTCTCCCCAGCAATTCGGCAGGAAACGAAACGGCTTTCACCCCTGGAGCCATCGCGGCCACGGTGAGCGCGTCGGTGCAGCGCTGGAAGGATCGAGCTCCCTTACCCATCCCCCGACGGGGGTTAGCCGCTATCGCCTATGAGGGCCAGGTCTACGCCATCGGCGGAGAGTCGGCCGACGGCGTAAGCAGAGCGGTGGAGAGATACGATCCGGAGACCGATGGTTGGGCCCGCCTGACCGACAAACTCACCGCGGTGGCCGACGTAGCCGCCGCCCTCATCGGCGGCCAGATTTACGTGCCCGGTGGACGCAACCCCTTAGGAAGTCCGACCACCGTCGTAGAAGCCTACAACCCAGAAACTGACACCTGGGAGCGCAAAGCCCCGTTGCCAGCGCCCCTCAGCGCCTACGCCCTGGCCGCGCTGGAGGGCAAGCTATATCTGTTCGGCGGCTGGGATGGTTCCGCCTACCTGGATTCCGTATACGAGTACGATCCTGCGCAGGACGTTTGGACGGCCAAGACCCCCATGCCCACCGCGCGGGGATTCGCCAGCGCTGCCGTAGCCGACGGCAAGATCTACGTGATAGGAGGGTACGACGGCCAGGAGGACTTGGCCGTGAACGAAGAATATGTGCCCAGTCAGGACGACGGACAAGGGGATCCCTGGAGGGTGAAGTCGCCCATGCCGCAAGGGAGAGCCGGGTGCGGCGTCGCGGTGGCGGCCAACGTCATCCACATCGTCGGCGGCGGTTGGGAGAGGGAGGTGGCAGACGGAGTCAAGTACGACGTGCGCAGCGACGAATGGGAGACCTTCGACGTTCCCGTGAGCGGGCAGTGGCGGAGCCTGGGCCTAGCCCTGGTGGATACCGAGATATACGCCGTCGGGGGCTGGAACGGGGACTACATGGACGTCAACCGAGAGTACACGGCCATCTTCACCGTGATCCTGCCCATGCTTGAGTCGCGGTGAGCTACTAGGCAGCACCACAACGGATTTAGAATACAACGGGTAGGCGTTCAGGGGGTAGCTCAGAAACCAGGTTTTTTGGCACTCGCCATACTGAGTGTGCTCGGATTCAGGCGGTTTCTGTAGGTGCAGGCAGTTTCTCTAGCAGGAAAAACCTGGTTTCTTGATCCTGGCTGAACGTAGACGGATTGAGCGCAGGGAATCCGTTCCTTTCCCAATCCGTTGTAGTGTTTCGGCAAATGAGCAAGGTCAAGAAAGAAAAAGTCCCTGAACCTACAAGAGGTTCAGGGACTTTTTGATCTAGATAGTGCGGATTGGCGCTACGGGGCCAGGCAGTTGTAGCTGTACTGCCAGTCGCCGTCGCTCTTGCTCAAGTTCTCCTCGTTCACCACACCCATGATCGGTGCAGCGCTGCTGGTGACCGTGGCGGAGCCACTCCAGCCGCTGGCATGCGCTTCCGTGAACTGGAAGAACTGGGCGGAGTCGCCCGGCTGCACATTGGTGGCCGAGGCCGACAGACCATCGGAGTAGCTGACCGAGATATCCGTGGCTACTGAGCCGACGTTCATAACCGTGAGCGCGGTGTCGTATCCGTAGAAAGACTTGAACAGCGCCGGAGCTGAGACTTCTGTCGTCCCACCCGCAGCAGCGTTGTAGTTGGACGCCTTGACAGACGAAAGCTGGGCTGCTACAGCCACTACGTTCGCCGCGCTGCTGGCTACAGTGGCGGACCCGGACCAGCCAGAAACGTGGCCTTCGGTCGGCTGATAGAACAGAGCGGCCTGATTGGGTCCCACGCCGGTGGCCGTCTTCACGATGCCATCGCTGTAGGTCACAGTGATGTCTGTGGCCACCGAGCCGACGTTCTGCACCTGGAGCGAACTGACATAGCCGTAGTAGTCATTGAACAGAGCCGGCGCGTACAGGGTGGTCCCGCCATCGGCGGCGGTGAAAGCGTTATAGGTCTGAAGCACTCCCGGCTCCGACGAGGTCATGTTGTTGACCATGCCCGCCAGGTTGGAGCTTGAGGTCACCTTCACTGAGCCTCCGAAGCCGCTGGGGATGCTGCCCGTGGTAGGCGTCAGCGTATCCAGCTCGACGATGGCCGAAGCATTGGCTGCCACGCTGGAAGCTACGTAGGTGGCAACGGACGCGCCAGTGGCGTCAAAGAACTCGAAGGTGATGTCCGCCGTTGCCCCAGCGTTCTGCACGACCAGTTGGCTGTTGAAGCCGTAGTAAGCCTTCAACGCCACAGGCATGAATAACGAGGTCGCTGTTTCGGCGGCCCTGATGCCCGTGTAGCTGCCCCGCAGGATGCCAGGCGGCTGATCGTAGCCCGCGCCGGAGCCAGCGTTCTCGTTGACGATGGCGGCGATGTTGCGCTCCGAGCTGACCACCGCTGAGCCCCGGAATGAGGTGGCTGCACTATCGGGCAGGATAGCGGGGACGTAGTATGTTCTCGCATCCCCCGCGGCAATCGCTGTGGAGTCGGTATAGGTGTACACCAAAGCGCCGCTTGTGTCGTAGAACTCGATGGTTACCGTCGCCGGCTGGCTGTCCAGGTTGGCCACCTGAATACCTGCCACCCAAGGATCCGACCCATCCCCAGAAACCACCGCCGGAGTCATGGCAGTGACTATCAACACGACAGCGACCACCAACTTTAGTAGCATACTTCTCTTCATAGTCTACCTCCTCTAAATATATTTTTTGGAACTTCTACTCAACAGTGTAACATACAAACACCTGATTGTCAATAATACTTTCAGGCTATTTGCCCCAGAGCGAGGCTCATGAGACAGAGAAGCCGCCCGGCGCACTGTCGCTCCTCGGAGCAAGCAACCTGCGTGAAGCGCAAAACGTGAAACGTAATGACCTCCTACGTTTCACGCATCACGTTTTACGTTTCACGTTACGACAGACAAGCAGAACCACCACGGCCCAGAAAACTTCGCTCACCGTCATCCAGAGCCTGAAAACCAGGGCGATGACCACGGCGATGCCAAAAGGCACGAGAGTGCTCAGCAACAGGGAAAGGGAAACCTCCCGAATGCCCAGGCCGGCGGGGATGAAAAACGCCAAGTGGCTGATCACGCCGGAGATGACCAGGAAGCTGGCCGCCGCAGGCAGATGGGCCACGGGCAGCGGGAAGATCATTCTAGTTTGCAGGTAGAAGGCAAGGCCGCCGAGCAACCAGGCCAAAGCGTAAAGAGCTGTCCAGGCCAGGGAATCGCGGCCTCTGATCACACCGACATTCCTAGCTCGTTCCTTCAAGACACGTTCCAGGACACCCCTGAACCCCGCAGGATGGAGCACCACAAGTCCCAAGGGCACCAGAAGCAGCAACAGGTAATTGAGCGGGCCTGTGTACGCTTGGCGAGCGTACAGCATCAGAGGCAGATAGACGACCAGACCCGAAAACGCAGCCAGGGCCAACTCCCACAGGCTTCCCAGGGCAGTGAGCGACTTGGCGATCCCTTTCTTCTCGTAGAAGTAAGCCCTGCCCAGGACGTACCAGAAAGTGCCTGGGATGTACTTGGCGAGACCAGAAGCACAGTAGATCTCAAGATTTCCGCAGTAATCTGAGAATCCACCCAAACGGCCGATCACCTGACTCCAAACGCTGGCTATCAAAAGAAAAGAAAGCGGGTAAATGGCAGAGGAGGCCAACAGGTAGCGATAATCCATGCTCCATTCATATTGGGCTAGTTCCTGCCAGTTACGATAAAGACCAAAGCCCAGGAAAAGGAAAGAAGCCACGGCGACGACGAGGGCGGCGATGGTCCTGAAACCCTTGTTTTGGCTTACTCTGCTGAAAACTTCTCTGGCTGCTAGATTCCTCAATACTCTATCCTCACCCCAGGCATCAGAATGTGGGATTTCAGAACACGGATGCCCAGGAGTCACAGATTTTTCGCAATGGCGCAAAACTTGCTATCGGGCACAACTGAGCGCCGCCGGTCGAGTAGCGCTGCAAGCGCGTATCGAGACCAAGGCGCGGCTTCGCGGTGCAAAACTCGTGCCCGGAGCCGCTCGCGTGGTCTCGATACGGCCTTCCGCTGCGCTCCAGGCCTACTCGACCGACGCTCGCTCCATCGGCGTATAGCAAGTTTTGCGGTACCGCGATTTTTCTCAGTGCAAGCCACCTGATCCGCTAATCCTGCCAATCCGTGTTCTCCCGCTTGACGCAAGTCATGGTAACAATGGGCCCTCTCCCCAGCTTATCCACGAGATAAAAGTAGGGGAAAGCGACCAGCCGGGCCAGCTTGGTGTAAAAGAGCCGAAGCAGGAATTCCCTGAGCTTCCTTTGAGGCATTTTCTCCTCTAATAAGAACTGCAAGCTCAGGACAAACGCACCGTGGCTGCCAAAGAAGCACCGCGATTCCACTATCTTGAACCCGGCCTCGGCCAAGAGTTCGTCCAAAGCAGGTCTGGGGAAGACATAGAGATGGCGCGGCATGTCTAATCCTACCCAAAACTCCCCGAAGATCCTGGCGTCAACGCTGTGCCAGTTGGGGATAGCGAAGACCAACAGGCCATCGTCCTTCAATAGACGGTTGATGTCCACCAGGGCGGCAAGCGGGTCGCGCAAGTGTTCCAAGACGTGCCAGAGGGTGACGGCGTCGAAGTGGGCCGCAGGGAACTCCGCTTGCTCCAATTCCCCCACGAAGACCTCCAAGCCAAAGCGCTCTCTGGCATAGGTCGCCGCCTCCGCGCTGACCTCGACGCCGAAGGTCTCCCAGCCCCGCTGCTTCATCCCGTTCAGGAAATGCCCAACCCCGCAACCCACATCGAGAATGTACCCTGGCCCTTTTCTTTTGGTGATCGTGCGGCATCTCTTGGCCACGCCATAGCGATAGTCGAGGCCAGAGAGAAGGCTCTCTGCTCGTTCGACGTCCTGGGCGTATGGCTCGTAGTCTGAAGGGTAGAACAACCCCATTTCTTCCCGGGTCGGCCTGGGATTGAGATAGATTAACCCACACCGTTGGCACTGCACCAATCTGAAGGAACCGCCCAACCCGTGCAGCCTGTCCCGACCTTCGTACAGAATGGCGTAATCATCGGATTGGCACACGTTGCAAACGATCTCTTCCATCTCACTCAGCCCGGCTTTCGGCCAACGAGCACCACGCTGCTGGTGAACGCCTCGCGCAAGAGAGGTATCTTGGTGAGCAAGGACAGGATCGGACGCAACACCCTGGCCTTCTGCACTCCCACCGGACGATATGTCTTGCGCAGCACCTCCAGGGGACTGGCCTGGAGAATGCGCTCAAACTCCCTCACGGTCAGCTTGTTGACGTGGGGCAGTTCGGCCGCTCCGGCCAGATCAACCCTGGCAAAGTCGGGGAGGCTGGCGTGAACGCGCCCAGTCTCTTCAATGGCTCTGGCCGCATTGAGAAGCGCCTGCTCCGAGAACAGCACCTGACACCAGGGGAAATAGATCCAGTCTGTCAGATGCGCCCCCCAGGGGCTGAAATAAGGGGGAAAGCTGATGAAAACCTCGCCCCCTGGCCTGACGACCCTGTGCATTTCCTTCAACACCCCGGCTGGATCAGCCACGTGCTCAAAGGTGTACGTGGAAATCGCTAGATCGAAGCTGCCCTCCGCAAAAGGCATGGCCGCCGCATCGGCCACCACCAGCCACGGGCGCTGACTGCGGTCTGGCTCGCGCGTCGCGAAACAGGACTGGGCGATTTGGGCATTGGTCTGGCTGATGTCCAGGCCGGTCACGCTCCGCGCCCCTTTCTGGAGATGGAACAGCGTCTTGCCCCCCAGACCAGAGCCGACGTCCACCACGTCTTTACCCTTGAGGTTGATATGGGGTTGAAACGCCGAGTAGGAACGTTCTGCCTGATCGAATTCCCACTGGAAGTAGGCCGCAGCTCCGGACTTGGCCGCCGTCAACTCCCCGAAGGAGCCAAGAGGCCGACGGAAGAGCTTGTTCAGAAGGAGAATCAGCCTCTCCTCTAGCTTGACTCTCAATGCCCCCCCTCAATCCCCCCAACTCTTGGGGGGAGGTTCTTGGCGGCAAACTCTCGCCAGCCATCGCGCAGCCCCCTGAGGTACGAGCCCAGGTGCCGGGCGTTTCCCTTCACCGTCTCGCGGATCAGAACCCAAAGGGCGAACAGCGCCAGTGACAGGCGCGGCCGCCGACAGTGCTTGAAGTAGAAGGGCGCGATGTACTTGCCCAGATAGTACCATTTGAGAGGCGACCCTTCGCCCGTGCTGGCCGATACCTTGTGCCACATCACAGCCTGGGGAACGTAGACGATGCGGTAGCCGCCGCGTCGCACTCGGGCCGAAAAGTCATAGTCCTCGTGATACATAAAAAAGGTGGGGTCGAACAGCCCTACCCGCTCGAATACTTCTCGCTTGACCAGCATGGCGCAGCCAGTAGCGAAATCCACCTCCCGCTGGACACTGTACGCCGGGCCGTCCTCTCGGCCCAAGCCGATGATGGTCACCCGAGGTGGGAAGCGGCGCCAGCGGGCTCCCGCCGACCAGAGCCGTCCCTCCTCACCGTGATAATAGATCTTGGGCACCAACATCCCGATTTGGGGATCCGATTCGCCAACGGCCACCAGCTCGCTCAGCAAACGCGCATCCACCAGGGTATCGTTATTCAGCAGGAAGACGTAGTCGGCTCCCTGCTGCAAAGCGTGCTCAATGCCGATGTTGCTGGCCCGCGCGAAGCCCAGGTTGGCCTGGTTGGCAATTACCTCCAGCGCAGGGGAAGCCGCCCGGAGGGCATCGGGCGAACCGTCGGTGGAGCCGTTATCCACCACCAGGGGGCGATGGTTTGGGTAATCGGAGCTGGCAAGCGACTGCAAACACTCGATGGTATCGTCAGCCCGATTCCAATTCACGATTACAACGTAAATCAGCGGAGAGTCTACAGCGAGATCAGCCCTCTTAGACCCCATCGTATTCAACTACTCCCGAAGCGGGGAGAGCTCAGGCCAGTTGAACCCAACATTCAATCCCACCGAGTAAGCTTGACCGTGACTATCCCTAACCAGGCCCATGTGAGCCCATTGGCCAATCCCGCCTAGACTCTGGGGAGTGATCGGCGAGGCTCCATCCCAGCGGCCGTGTTGATAGACCTGAACATCGCGGGTCTCTCTCCCCGTTCGCCACAACAGATAAAGATCGCCTTCACCAGAGACGACGCCATCAACGATGCCCAGAATGAAGTCGGGGGGAATGATGTCCTGCGGTTCGGACCACCCCTTGACAGGATCAGAGCCCGGCTCGCTGTCCTCCCATTGGCTGTGCTTAATCGTCCCCTCTCGCCCCGCCGGCTGCAGCCAGACGAGATGCACGGTCTCGTTGATCAAGAAGCGCGGATTCTTCGATGCTGCCTCATCTTGGGAGACGTTGATGGGCTTGGACCAAGCGCCCCCGTCCCACCAACTGTGATAGACCTCGCTGTTGGCAGGCCCGTGAAACTCATACCAGGCCAAGTGAAGCCGCCCCTCTCCATCAATGCCCACGGTGTAGTTCTCCACCTTCCAGTTGCCGTCATTGACGCGCGCGGCAGCCGACCAGGCGGCTCCATCCCAATGGCGGTGATAAACGTCGTAGCGTCCCCCCGCATTGCTCAGCCACACGAAGTGCAATCCCCCCTCCTCGGTCGTTGCCAGGCTGGGGCGATTGGCGTAGTTGCTGCCGTCGGAGATGGAAATCGGTTTCGACCACGAGTCGCCATCCCAACGGCTGTAGAATAGATCGCTGTGGCTAGGGCCACCAAACTGAGACCAGGTCAGGTGGAGATGCCCTGCGCTGTCCATCAGAATGGCGCGCTCGGCGTTTTCGGGTAATATGCCATCGGTGGAGATGCTCTCCAAATCCGACCACGAATCGCCCCCGTCCGTCGAGCGAGCGTAGACCAGCTCCCGCCCGCTGCTAACGGCATCGTCTCCCAACACGTAAACGTTGCCCTCGCCGCTGGCGATGATGGGGCCCCGCCCCTCGCCGATGTCAACCGAGTCGGCCCACGACTCTCCATCCCACCTCTGATAGAGTATTCGCGAGTCCGCCAGAGGCTCGACGTACCAAGCAACGTGCACGTTGCCCTCGGCATCGGCCACAAAACTCATGGGATCCCTCTTTCTCGGCCCCGCGACAGCGTTGGTGGGATTCAGCAGGGTGGGACCAGGCGGCCTGGTCGGCCCCACCGTCGGCTCAAGGGTAGGCGTGGCTGTAGGCACAGCAGCCGTAGCCGTCGGCGCCGGCTTGGTGGCCACCACGACTGTCAGTTCCATTTGCTGGGTGGATGACTCGCACCCGCCCATGACCAGCGTCAAGACAACCAGAAACACTCCGATAAAAAGAGTGGGACTACGCCTCATTACTTTGCCTCCTTCGAATATGATCCGTGAAGCGTGTTGCGTGATGCGTGTTGCGTGTTGCCTAGTTCACGTTTCGCGTCTCACGTTTCACGTCTCACGTTTCACGTTTCACGAGTTCACGTCTCCATCGCCCGTTCTGATTTCACAGTATTGCCTCACAGTGAATACACTTGGACAAAATCACTTACCAACACATCCCAATAATACTTCTCCCGCAATCTCAAGGCCGCTTGCTGCATGGCGCGGGCCAGATCGCCATCTTCCAAAATGGTCAGGATTCCCTCGGCCAGGGCCTGGGCATTGCCGGGTTCTACCAATAGACCAGCCTGGCCGGCGCGAAACTTCCCCACCACAGTTGGGGGGGACGGCGGAAGACCTCGCGAAGGGAGGGCGCCGAGGATGCTGCGGCGGTCGCCCACGTCGCCCGTCACCACCGGCGTGCCCACGGCCAGGCTCTCGAAGATCTTGAGAGGCGATCGCGCCCGGGCCGTCAGGTCATCGTGGACGGGTTCGACGGAGACGTCGGCCATAGCCAGGTAACGTGGGACGGCCTCTGGCTTCACCCTTCCCACGAAAACGGCAGCCTCGGCAAGGCCCAGTTCCTCAGCTCGCCTACGTAAGAGGTCGTAGTCCTCGCCGCCGCCTGCCAGGATAAGAACGGCATCGTCGCATCGCCGCTTGACGATGGCGAAGGCCTCCAAGAGCAAGTCCACGGGATGGTTCACCAGGCTCATGCTCCCCACGTAAGCGACCACTTTCTTGTTGTCCAGGCCCAACTCTCGACGGAGGTCCTGCACCCTTCCGAGGTCAACGTTCGCAAAGCGATCCCGATCTACCCCGTTGGGAACGTAGACGATCTGTTCAGCGGGGAAGCCCAGGGCCACATTCCTCTGCTGGATGAACCGCGTGTTCACCGTCATCCCGCAGGCGAAGCGGGGCAGGCGGTCCTCGAACAGGGCCACCACCGCCCTCTGCCAGCGGCCAGAAAAGCGATTGGAGTCGGCCTCGTAATCGTCGCAGTCCAGGTACAAGCGCTTCCCGCGCAACCACTTCGCGGCAAGCGCAGCCACCCCGTTGATGGGATGCGGCTTCCCCAGATGCAGGACGTCGGTCTCAGCCGATAAGGCCCTGAAGCTCATCTGCAAGGTGGAGACCAGCACCACTCCAGCCAGACCTAGCGTGCTGAAGTAGGTCTTCTGGCTGCCCACCTTTCGCACGTGCATCTGGCCCACATAATGCACCTCGACTCCGCCAGTCTGCATCCGTCGCTGGGACAGGCCGCCGAGGTCGGGATGCAGGGCCAAGACGTGGACCTGGTGGCCCAGCCTGGTCAGCTCCTTGGCCAGGGGGAAATAGCGCCCCAGGCCTGACGGGTCCTCTAGGCTCTGAGTGAGGAGAAAGGTTATTCTCAAAGATCAAAAGCCTCTATGATACGCACTAGGCCTTCCCAGGAGAAGGCGCCTTCCCGAACCTGGGCCCTGATGTTGGAGGTGAAGCCGTCGCCCAAGCCCTGTTCGAAATAGCGCACGATGGCCTCTGCCAGCGCGTCGCTGTCCTGAGGAGGAATGATCAGGCCCGTCACCCCGTCCTCGACCACCTCTGGGATTCCTCCCACCGAGGTGGTGATGACGGGCTTCTCGAAGCCATAGGCCAGTTGAGCCACGCCGCTCTGGGTGGCATCCACGTAGGGCAGCACCACCACGTCAGCCGCCGAGAAGTAGAGGCCCAGCTCCTCGTTGGGGACGTATCGGTCCACGATAGTCACCGCCTGGCCGATGCCCAACTCCCCGATCAGATCGAGATAGGCCGACTTGTCATCCCAAAACTCGCCCACGACCAGCAAATGGGCATCTATGCGACGCAGCACCTGGGGCATGGCCTTCAGCAGATATTTCAGCCCCTTGTATTCGCGAACGAAGCCGAAAAAGAGCAGCACGTGGCCTTCGACTTTCAACCGTCCCTTGGCCTCTTCGGCCGCCGTCGCCCCACTGAGGGCCAGGGCCTCGTAGATGGGATGCGCCGTCCTCCGCACCGGGGCTTGCGGCAGCAATCTCTTCAGATCACGGAGGTCCTTCTCCGACTGCACGATGAAGAACTCGCCCTGCGATAGGGCCAATCGCACCAGAGCGCGGTCCACCACACTCCGCTCGTGAGGGAAGACGTTGTGACAGAGAAACATCACCCGCCCCCCCTCAGTCCCCCCCAACTTTGAGGGGGAGGAGAAGCGGCGAACGAGGTAGGCCAAGCTGGCGAAAGCGGGCGCCCAGTACGGCACCCACCACTGGAGAATCACAGCGTCTGGCCGGTCCTCTCTTATGCGGCGAAAGGTGACCAGCCACGTCAGCGGATTCGAGGGATCGAGCAGGTACTCGCAGTCGGCTCTCAGGGGGGAGCGACTGGGATCCTGGTCGGTCCTACCGGGAAACAAAAAGGCCGGGTATTGCCTCTTGAAAGAGTACAACTTCACCTCGTGGGCGGCGCTCAGATGCTGGTAGAGCAAGGTAGTGTAATGGGAGATGCCGCCTCGGTAGGGATAGGTTGGCCCGATCAAAACGTACTTCACTGCCCCCCCTCGCCCCCTCCTAAATTTGAGGGGGAAGTTCTGTGGGCCCTCTTGACGATCAGATCTGCCAACAAGCCGATGGCCCCCACCTGGATCGCTGTCAGGATCAGCATCAGCGTGACCCCAGGGACGTAGAAGCCCCGATAGTAGATGACATCGCGCACCAGCTTGACCGCTCCCACCGCGATCAGGGCCAGGGCCACGGGCAAGAAGACCTTGAGGGGATTGAAGTACATGATGGTACGCACCACCAGGGAAAGATAGTTGTACGTATCGGCGATGGGATGAAAAGAGGACTTGCTCCCCTTTCTGCGATAATAGTCTATGGGGACAAACTGGACCGCGTAGCCCTCGGACAGAAAAGCGACGGTCTGAGTGCCTACCCAGGAGTGCGTCGTGGGCAGAATATCGAGAAACCTCTCGGCGACGTCCTTTCTGAAGACCCGAAGGCCAGAGTTCACATCGGGAATCCTCACCCCCGTCAGATACGAGGCCAGCAGGCGGATGAAGAGCTTGGTGGGGGAGCGCAGCCACCTGAGACTGCCCCTCTCCGTCTTCCGGGCGCCGATGACCAGATCACACTGATCCATGTGCGCCAACAGGCGGGGGATGTCGTGATTGGGATAGGTTCCATCGCCGTCGGTCATGACGATGACGTCGCCCCTGGCGTGGCGCAGGCCCGTCGTCCGCGCCGCGCCCGTGCCGCGATTGTAGGGATGCTGGATGAGCCTCACTTCCTCGCGCCGCCGCACGACCTCCGCGCTGGCATCGGTGGAGCCATCGTCCACCACGATGATCTCCCAGGGGATCCCGCCCCCTCTTTCCCCCCCAACTTTTGGGGGGAAAGAGGGGGGGCTGCTCATGGTCTGGATAATAGTGTCCAAATCATCGCCGATGGCCTCTTCCTCGTTGTACATCGGGATGATGATGCTGATCATCCCTTCGACAAGCTCAGGACACCGTTCCATCTCAGCCTCCCCTCTCTATTCCAAACCAGCGATCTCGACGAACACAGGATCCACGCCTACCTCAAACGCCACCACCCCCGCCTGGACTGGGAGGACGCTCGATTCATCGCCGTCTCGGTTGGTGAGAATGGCGTCGGCCTGGGCGGGCAGCCGCACCGTCTTGGTG
Source organism: uncultured Anaerolineae bacterium (assembly GCA_964510205.1). Lineage (GTDB taxonomy): Bacteria > Chloroflexota > Anaerolineae > VGOG01 > VGOG01 > CAZEBW01. The sequence goes on along the minus strand of CAZEBW010000054.1, from coordinate 12,395 downwards.
GCCGCATTGGACCACAGGATGTAGAGCGAGCGATCCGGGCCGACGAACTTGTAGGCCTCAATATCTGCGGGCACATCCTCGTAGACGCCAAGACAACGCACCCCCTCCAGTTTCTCGGCCAAGTGCTGGAAGGTACTGTAGCCATTCATGGGTTGGTGATCCTCGCTGATCAAATATCGTTCCACTTCACCTCCCCACGGCCATGCAGGATGCTCCCTGGGATCAAACCAGAAGATGTTGTCTAGGCCGGCCCCAAAGCCACGGGTGAGTTCCCGAACGATAAAATCGCGCTGCATCTCCACGCTCCGACCCATGTTGACCCACTGGCCCGTCTCGGTCATCCAGATCCTCTTCCAATAGACCCCGTTCCTCGACATGGTATCACGGATCTCGTGCACTTTGCTGGCCATGGTGGGAAACTCGGCCTCATTGATGGGGTAATGATGCAGGCTAACGCCATCGAAATACAGCCCGGCACCGTTTTGCAATGCCTTTTCGAAAAAGTCTCTTTCAAAACGTTCCCAGTAATCGTACGCCAGGCCACCGAAGAAAACCAAAGCATCCGGGTCAAGGGCTTTGACCTTGTCGTGGAATATGCCCAACTGCCGGGCGTATTCGGCTGGATAAAGCCCCCAACATCCTACCGCTGGCCCGTAGTTGGGCCTGGGCGCTATTCCATCTGGTTCATTGGTGAACTCCCAGGCATCTACGACCTCAGCATAGCGAGGCACGACGACCTCCAGGAAGCCTTCCAGGGCCAGTGTGTCCGAAATGGGGCCGCAGTTCTCCTCGGCCGCCCAGTCTGGCGCTCCGTAGATCACGGCCATGGCCTCGAAGTCCAATTCCCCCAAACGGCCAAATACCGCGTCGTATTTGTCCCACTGGTACTCCCCAGGCGATGTCTCTACTCCAAGCCAGGGCAAAAAGACGCGCATCCAATCCGCGCCCATTTCTTTGACCACGGGGAAGTCGTACTCTATCACCTCGGGAACCACGACCCACGCCTCCCCAAAGTCCACGCCCAGTTTAGCTCGCGGCGGGCTGTGTTTGCGCACCAGGGGAAGACACACCGTATAAGCGTCTCTCGCATCCCTACGACCAGCGAGGGTTTGGGCGCCTGTCCTCATCTTCGGCATCGCAGCGGCCACGGCCACGATGCAAAGCGAGATTAGCCCTGCAAAAGCCAGTCGAGTAGAGCGCGGTTGAACGTCCACTGCGTCCTCCTGTCCCGAAAACGAGCAACGAGAGATGGGTAGGCAACCGTTCAGCCAGGGTCAAGAAACCAGGTTTCTGAGCTACCCCCTGCCCCATTGCCCCATCGCCTCATTGCCCTATCGCCCCATTGCCCCGTCGCCTCATCGCCTCATCGCCTCATTGCCCCGTCGCCTCGTTACCTCCCGCGCTCCCCAACAGCAAAGCCACGCCCTGGCCATACAACTGGAAGGCGTCATGCGGCCTGGCATCGTACTCCTCCCAGGTCAGCATGGGCCAGGTAGGCCCGGACACGTGGGTCACGGTGCCGTCGGCCTGAACCTGACGCCACACGCCCAACGCCGCGGCCTGGGTAGCTGCTGCGTAGGCGTCCCCGTCCAGCCACTCTTCCTGGACGCCCCGCTTCAAAGCGTAGCCGATCAAGGCAGAAGCGGAGGTTTCCAGATAGGAATCGGATCGGGTGAGCACCGTATGCCACAGGCCGCTCGCATCTTGCAACGGCCGGAGCCCCGCCGCCTGCTTCTGCATAAGGTCCAAAATCGTCGGCCGCAGAGGGTGCGTGGGCGTTATGGCCGACAGAACCGCCACGTCGGCCAGCAATGCCCAGCCGTTGCCGCGCCCCCAGTGAACCTGTCCAGCTGGGTTGTTATCGCTCTCATCCCACGCATGATAGTATAATCCGTTTGCTGGATTCTGCAAGTGTTGGGCGTGGAGGATCAATTGAGAGATGGCTTCATCGGCGTAGACGTCGCTGCCGCTGACTTGGCTCATCTTAATCAAAAATGGAACGGTCCCCAAAAGCGTGTCCACCCACACTCGACCCGCGTCGTGCGTCAAGGTGCCATCGGCGGTGCGCGGAGCGGCGTTCATGAGGTAGTCGGCTACTCGCTGAGCAAAGGCAAGTCGCTCCGGCTGCCCACTCGTTTCGTAAGCGACCAACGCCGCGTAGCCCAGCAGCCCGTCGTTGACGTGGGCGATCCCGTCGCCCCCCCTCGGTCCCCCCCAAGTTTGGGGGGGAAGTTCGATTTGGGGGATGCAGGCATCTATCCATTCCTGCGCCCAGTGGAGGTATTGACCATCCCCGGTCGCCTGCCCGGCGTGGATCCAGCCATAGGCCAACACGCCGGCTTCCCAGTTGCAGTGCCCCCCCACGTGATCCGCGCCTCGCTGCGCGATCTGCATCAACGGGCTGGCGAAGGCGCTTTTGTAGATGTCGAAGGCGCTGCCAGCCGGCGCTGCGGCATACAGCAGCAGCCGACCGTCGCCCGATAAACGCGGGGTGTCCATCCGCCAGCCCGCACGCTGCCCCAGCGCAGTCAGTCCCTCTCCCGCCCAGTTGACCAGGTACACATTCTGCTGACCGGACCGGTCAGAGACAAATACCACGCCGCTGCCGTCGGGGGTGATGGAGGGATAGCCGTCGAAGGCCGCGTTATCCGTCACTCGGCGCAGGTTTGAGCCGTCGGCGTCCATCAGATAGATCTCGCTGTCGCCGTCCCGTTCGCTGCGGAAGGCAATCGTCCTGCCATCGGCCGACAGGGTTGGGAAGCGATCGGCGGCCGGATCGGTGGTCAGGCGCGTCCACTCACTGGCGCCGATTGACGCCGCGTAGATGTCCCAGTTGCCGTCCGCGTGGTTGCTGCTGAAGACCAGCCCCAGACCGTCGAGGGTGAAGGCCGGATGGACTTCATCCGTGCCTTTGTCACCGCCGAGAGCCGGTCGAACGTTGCTGCCGTCGGTGTCCATCAGGTAGATGCTCCAGTCGCCGTCTCGGTCGGAGGCGAAGGCGATGGTCGCACCATCGGGCGAGAAGACTGGTGTATCCTCCCGAGCAGAAGGCATCTGAGTCAGGTTCCTGAGTTGGCCTCCCATCAGCGGGATGCTAAACACATCCGCTTGGCCCGCCCGCTGGCTGATGAACACCACCGTTTGGCCGCCGCCCCCCCTCTTTCCCCCCCAACCTTGGGGGGGATGAAAGCAAGGCGCAGGCTGGAAATCGTTGGCGGGGTCATACGTCAGGCGGTCGAGCTCGTAAGCTTTGACGATCAGCGGCAAGCAGATTTCGGAGGTGGAGGACCGAGCTTGAGATCCGCCCACTCCCAGCAGAAGCAGCGCGGACAAAAGAGCGATCAGAAATTGTGTGACATTCTCAGTACGAGCCACGACAGACCTCATCCCCTCACCTCAAATATCCACACCCCGTCCTGGTGATAGGCGGCCTCATAGTGAGGAGAAGCCAGCAGCTTCTGTGGCCTCAGACAGCCGCCTCGCTGCCCGACGTAGACGTGGGTCACGCCGTTCTCCTCCAGGACGGGCAGCGCATCGTCGTTCTCACACAGCCCGGCGGTCGCCCTGGCCAAGGCGTTCACCTCATCTACGTACTCGTAGCTTCCCTCGCTGTAGAGCATGGGAGGAAGGGTGGTCTTGCGCCCCGTCAAAAAGGGGATCCAGTAGCCCGCGTCGGTGCCGATGGCCGCGTACGACAGCCAGAAGTGGGTGTTGATGGCAAAGACAGCGTCTTGGGGGACGTTCTCGCGGATCCAGGTCATGGCCTTCAGATCGGATGGGGTGACGAAGAACGTCTGCGGCGTCAAGAGCTGGAGCGTATCCCCAGCGCCCCAAAGGGAGACCAGGATCACCACCACGGCCAAAGCACAGTGCAGCGCAGCGGCAATCAAACCGGCGTTTGTGTCATTGCGAGGAGCGGAGCGACGAAGCAATCTCCAACTATGTTTGCATTTGAAGGCTGGAGATTGCGTGCAAACCTGCGGTTGCCTTTCGCTCGCAATGACACGCTCCCTCTCCAAAGCTGGCACAAGGGCCCGGTGCACATAGCTCACCAAGAAGCCAGCCAAAATCGAGCCGGGCATATACAGAGCCATCACCACGGTTCCGTTGTTCACCAGGCCGACGCCCGGCAATCCCAGCACGTGCGGATTGGCCAGCGCGAAAAGGGAGACCGTCCAGACGGCGACTAAGACGGCGCGCTTGTCCCTCCGCCACAGGCCCCAGAGAGCTCCCAGCGCGGCCATAATCAGCACACCGGGGCGCAAGCCCAGCGAGAGGATGATGTCCCACGAGATCAGATTGTAGGCCGCATCCAGTTCAAAGCCGTGGGCGGGGGCCTGCTGGATCTTGGCAGCGAATTCGCTGATCAGAAGCCTTAACCAGGGGGCGACGACGATGAGCGACAAGGCCGCCAGCAGAAACGCCCTCAGCCACAGGCGAACGACTTTCCTGATTTCTCGACGATAGGACCACGACTGACAAAACAGATAGACCACCACAAAAAGGGCGTAGAACAGCACCACCCGATAATGGGTCAGAAAAAGGCCCGACGCAGCCAGCGCAGTCGAGATAAGGCCCCTATAGTCCAGCCTGGCGGCTGCCAAGCACTTGAGGGTCAGCACAGCAGCCACCGGAAAGACCACTTGGCCGCCTAGCTGAGGATAGCGGCCCCAGTTCACGTAGTAGGCTGGCATAACGGAGAGCAAGCCAACGATCAGAGCGCTGGCCAATGCGGCCCAGCGGTCCTCCGTCAAGTAGCGGGCCAGGAGATAGATACTGAGCACAGAGAGCGCGTTGAGGATCTGTCCAACCACCAAGACCGCCTGAGGGATGCCCAGGCCGGTGATCCAGTGGAAAAAGGCCACCGTGGAATGAAAGCCGAAGTGGTAGGCAAAGGTGTCCAGCGGTATGTACGGCCGATACGACTGGGGAATCGCGCCCCCCTCGGCGATCATCTGGGAGATGATGGTGTGATGATAGGAGTCGGACCAGGCTGGATAGGGCATGCCCCTGATCATGAGCAGCCGCACGGCCAGAGAGAGGGCGAAAACGAAGGCCAGCAAGCACGGGGCTAAACCCCCGTGCTGAAAGAACCAAGCCCCTGCGGGGCTGGATTTTACCCCGTGGTGAACGCCAGGGCGAGGTCTCTGATAGGAGTCCCCAACTTGTTGGGGGTCTTCCGGCTCGCACAGTGATCCCGCAGCGGGAACACCCCGAACAAGTTCGGGACTCCGGCGCTTCGCACGATACAGGCCCCAGCAGAACACCACCCCGCAAATCACCAGCAGGCCCGCCGCCTTCGTCCTATCCAGCCTGAAGCCCAGGTTTGTGCTGCCGTAAAGAAGCAGCGGGAAGAGGGCCACGCTCAATCCCACCGAGAGGATCAGCCGCTGGACCAGGTCGAAATCTTCCCCAGCAGGCAGCAGAACGAGCAAGGCACTGCCGGGCAAGGTGAAAAGCAGCGCGGCCAGAACAAGCAGAGCTAGACCCAAGTCAAGACCGCTGCGAACGTCGCTGGCGAGGTCCCCCAGCCTGCCGTAATAAGTCCTGAAGGCCAAATCCCCGTCCGTCGCTTGGCCATCCACAACCATCGCCCCTTCGTCATACGCATCGCCAGGATCATGCCAGATGGTGATGGCGTTGCCGGGCGACGATTGCGGCGACTCGATGACGAAGAAGTAGGCTTGGCCTTTGGAATCGGGGATGGGGGCGAACGTGAACTGGTGAAAAGCGTTGTCTTTCACCTTGGCGGCGCTGAAGGTGATGGCGGCGATGTCGTCGCCGGCGTCAGGGCTTCGCTTCAGGCGAAAGGTCACAGAGTGGGTGTTCTTCCTGGCGTAGGTCGCCAGCAGCACGTCAATCCTGCTCAGGCCGTCTTGGTGGGCGACAAACGTCTGCCCCACCGTGCGCGCGCCTCGGATCTCTCCCACTGGCTCGCTGTATCGGCTTTGGACGACGTCGGGAATCTCAGCGCAACCGCTTAGCAGGACGGCTGATAAGAGCAGGGAGAAAAACAGAAGGATTTTGGCAAGGGTTCTCATTTCGCTGTCGCCACCTCTATCGTCTCTTCAAGCAACTTCCGGCCGATCTTCACGAGAAGTCCTCCTCCACCACCTCCATCGGGGCGCCAACCGCCGCACTCACGCTGCTCTGATTCTACTATAAAGGCCATCAAATGTAAAGGGTAGAAAGCGGCAACCCCACCGGAATCACGGGCAGGAACACGTGAAAGTCCAAAGGCAACACCTCCAGCGCGATGGTGTGTGTGCTGCCTGGCATCTGGGCCACGTTTGCTTCAAACCTGACGGTGGGAGACAATTGTAGCACCGTAATCGTGGGGTCTTGGCTCAACACCGAGGCCGCAGTTCTGCCCAGCTTCACGGTGATCCTGCTCTGGGCATGGGTCGGATCCGCCACCGCGACGGTCAGCGTCCCATTACCCTGCTCCCTCACCACGACCGAGGCTTGGCCATCCACAGCCACGGGACCCACTCTGCCGCCGGCATCCGACCAGAAGTTGGCGCCCGTGACGCCCAGCGTGGTCTCTTTCACCGCTTGAACGCGGCTATCGTTGGCCAGGATGGTCACATCGGGATGGTCGCTGTACTCGCTGACTTCGTTTGCGGGCTTGCCCGGCAAAACGACGTAGCCGTAAGATGCATCGCTGGGGTCCACGCCGTGGGCTATCCAGGCGGTGAGATAGTTGCGAGTGTGCTCGAAGTGGAAGTACTCGAACTCGGCCACGGCCTCTGAGACGGCGGCGCTCCCGTTTTGGGCGAAAAGCCCCATCTTCAGGTCGAAATTCCAACCCCTATCGGCGTCCCCCGCCAGTTCGTTGACGTAGGTGTGCACAGGCTCCCCCCACGCTTCCCCGTCCCCGCTGGCATACAGGGCGTACTGATCGCCGCTTTTGTCCATTCTCAAGTAGACGGTCGAGCCAAACGCATTGTCCGCGCTGTGCGTCAGTGTTACCCCCCGGCTCTCGCTGACTGTCTTCAGACGATGGCCCTCATCGTAGCCGCTGGAGATGGTCACGTAGTTGTCGTCATCGCGGTAGATGATGAGTCCCGCTTCCTGGCCCGCTTCCGATGGCGAGAACGCCAGCCGGGTGGTGATGCGGAAGTCTTCGGGGGGCGCCTCGGTCAGCAGGAGATTTCGCGTAGAATTGATCGCGCCCGCCAGGGTTCCCTGTTGGGTCACGATTTGCAGAGCGGAGCCTGTCCAGGTGTAGTGGGCGTCATCCGCCCGCACCCAGGCCCAGAACGCGCTCTGGGCCGTCCCCTCGAATTCATCGTTGCCGGGAACGTAGAAATAGGTGTTGATGTCCTCGTTTCTGCCAGCCCTTTGCTCCCTCAGGAAATTCAGGTCCACGCCGCCGGGAAACACATAGCCTCCCGTGTCAGCCAGATGAAACCAGTCCACGGCGGTCGGTTGTTCCGCCCATCCCAAGCTGGACGGCTGCAGCGCACCATTCACAATCAGGGCGTTATCTCCCCGCGAGTTCAGGCTTCTGTTTTCGACCACGGTCTCAATCGGGCGTCCGGACGCGCTGTTGATGCCTGCGCCCAGGGCCACGATCTCGTCGTCGAACATGAACCACGATTTTCTGGCTCGCAGGTCCATGTTCGAATAGTCCTGTTGCTCGAAGTCCATGCCCGCTACGCCGTACGCGCCTTCCAGCGCAGCGCCTCCCACCCAACTGCTGGGCATCAGGGCGCAGCACGCTGCTCCGCCTGGGCGGGAGAGGTCGCGAGCCACAGTGATGCCTGGCAGACGGTGGGCATCCACCGTGGACCAGAAAATGAAGTTGTAGTCCTCTGGATGCAGATAGAGGTACGTCATGCCGTCGGCGGTGTACCAGCCCCTCGGATTCTCGCCATTCAGCCACTCGTAACTCCGAATTCGGTCGGAGTGCATGGCGATATCGTAGACCCAGGCCGGCCTTCGATGCACCACACGATCCTGATTGTAGAACGGGTAGTTGCCGACGAGCGGCGGGCCGGAAACGATTGCGGCGTCGTCGAGGATGGATTGGGCCTGTTGAATGTACCACAGGGACAGATGACGGAACAGTATCTCGCGGTCGCCATTCTCCAGGTGATGTTTCAGGACGCTGTTGATGCTGCTGACGTGCGAAAGGTCGGCGAAATCGCTCAGGCTCAGCAGCCCCTCGACGATTCGCGTCCTCCCTACGGGCAACTCCAGCAACGACCCGGTGAAGGGTCTCGTTATTTCGCGCCCCCTCACCGATTCCAGCACCGTGCCTTTGAACAAAGCCGGGGCATACGTTTTATCTACCCACTCATAGACATTATCTCGCTCGGATGAGGCGTTGTCCCACGGCGAGCCGCTCAGAAGCCATAGCACATCGGAAAGGTGATACAGCAGAGCCGCGCCATAGCCACCGGCGTAAGGATAATGGTCATGCTGAATAAACGAACCGTCGCGGTAGAAGCCATCCCCGCTCGTGACGTAGGAGAACGCCTCAGTGAGACCATCGGAGCCGGCCTGGATCTTCTGCGGCTGCTTTCCGACGACGCCGCGCAAAGTCACCACCTTACATTGCCACACCCGGTTGGCCGCCGTCTTATAGACGTTGGGGGCAAAATGATCTATGGCCCGCATGTAGCCGTCAATCTGCTCGGCGGTCAAGACATCGTAAAGCAGAATCAGGATGTCGTTGACGCGCAAGGGGATGCCCATTTCCCACTCCCAGTAGTTGTCGTACTGGGCTGTGTTCTCGTTGTAGCGGTTCTCATAGAGCCAATCTAAACTAGCGATGAGGTCATCTAGGAATAGGTCATCTTGATAGTATTCCGAACCGTAAGTCGCCCACGCTCTGGTCATGGTCTCCAATCGCTCGAAGAGGGAGAGGAGGGCGGCCGAGTCCTCTGCGCTGGGCCCCTCCAGGTCGTCCCAGACGTGGGTGGACGGGTTCAGCGAGCGCCAGTAGTTTCCCACCGCAGCGTCGAGCCGCTCGATGTAGCTTTGAATGTGCGGATCGGCGAGATCATAAGGCGCGCTGGGAGCGTAGCCCGTCAGTTTTTCTCTATACCTCAGCCTGAGGACATCGTACTCGTCTTCGGCGCGGATCGGCTGTGGCTTTGGCAGCCCAAATAGTGAGACCAGCAGAAGTACAATCAGACTGAAGAATACAGACATCTTCCCTAAGATTCGGGGGAGGGCAAATCCAGCGCCGGCCGAGTAGGAGCGTAGCGACGTATCGAGGCCAAGCGGGTTGTCGGTAGACCCGCTCTCATCCTGGGTTTCGATACGACCTGAAGGTCTACTCAACCGGCGGATGCTCGCTATGGCCACATGCGCCCCTTTCCCCCCAAGGTATTGATGAGATATGACTTCAAGAGGTTTGACTTTCAACGTGACCTTCCCCATTTTCAATCGAGAAGCGGATTGGAGAACTCGCGGATGTAGATGTCAAAGGAACCGCCCGTGCGCCCCCCAGCGTAGACCAGCCACCGTCCATCACTCGACAGGCGCGGCGCGTCCATCTCCCAGTCCGCGCGCTGCTCCAAAGCGACTACTTCCCCGCTGGCCTCGATAGCGTGCGAAGCTAAGCCGTCGGCCAGGTAGACGTTCCACCTGCCAGAGCGGTTGGAGGCGAATACCAGGCCACTGCCGTGCGGAGCGAGAGAGGGATAGTAGTCGAAGGCCGAGTGGTGGGTGAGGCGGCGCAGATTCGAACCATCGGCGTCCATCAGGTAGACCTCGCTGTTGCCGTCCCGCTCGCTGCGGAAGGCGATAGCGCGTGTACGCGCCGTCTCACCGTCGGCAGATACAGTCGGGAAGCGATCCACCGCCGGGTGAGTGGTCAGGCGTGTCCATCCGCTGGCGCCGAGGGCGGCGGTGTAGATGTCCCAGTTGCCGTCAGCGCGGTTGCTGCTGAAGACCACGGCCATGCCATCGGGGGTGAAGGCAGGGTGGACCTCGTCCGTACCCGCGCCATCGCCCAGAGCCGGTCGGACGTTGCCCCCGTCGGCGTCCATCAGATAGATGCTCCAGTCGCCATCCCGATCGGAGGCGAAGGCGATGGCCGAAGCATCGGGCGAAAAGACGGGGGTGTCCTCTTGCGCCGCAGGCGTCTGGGTGAGATTAAGCGGCTGGCCTCCCTCCACGGGGAGGCGAAACACGTCCGATTGCTCCCCCCAGTCGCCGACAAACACCACCGTTTGGCCATCGGGCGACAGGGCGGGCTGGGAATGATCGGCGGGATCGTAGGTCAGGCGAACGGCCTCCGAGGTCTTGGCGAGGGTGGGACTGGGCGCTGGCGCAGGGGGCGCGGTCGTCTCGGTCGCCCTGACGTCAGGCGAGGCGATTTCCACCCTCACATGAATGTGCCCGCATCCTGCCAGGACCAAGCATCCTGTCAGGATGACGACCAAAACACGCGCCCATCTCAGCCCATCCTGGCTGAGGCAAGACCCTAAAGGTTTTCGATAGAGGGCTTGATTTCTTTGTGTAGAACAGGCGCTGAATGCAAGCAAGTCAATTCGAACCTTCATTTTCAAAACCTCTAGGGTTTCCGCCCAACCCCGCTCTTGGTGTCATTGCGAGGAGGCGGTGTTTGCCGACGAAGCAATCCCCAACTCGCTCGTAGGAGATTGCTTCGCTCCCTGCGGTCGCTCGCAATGACACGGCAGCAACACCCAACAAGAGGGGAACCACCTATTCTTCACATCTCGACAAACACGGCCCTGTCCCCCACCTCAAACTCGACCATCCCCCCCTGGACGGGCAGAACGGTTGACTCATCGCCGTCTCGGCTGGTGAGAAGGGCGTCAGTGGCAGTAGGCAGCCGCACGGCCTTGGTGGCCGCGTTGGACCACAAGATGTACAGTGTACGCTCCGGGCCGGCGAACTTGTAGGCCTCGATGTCCTCAGGCACGTCCGCATAGGCGCCGAGACAGCGCATCCCCTCCAGTTTCTCGGCCAGGTGCTGGAAGGTGGTGTAGCCATTCATAGGCTCGTGATCCACGCTGATCAGGAATCGCTCCGCTGTAGTCTCCCACCATACACCATGCTCCCTGGGGTCAAACCAGAAGATGTTGTCTGCCCCGGCCGCAAAGCCACCGGGGATCTCGCGGGCGATAAACTGGCGTTGATCTTCCACGGTGTGATCGAAGTTGATCCACTGGCCGGTCTCGGTGACCCAAATCTTCTTCCAATACACGCCATTCCTGGACATCGTGTCGCGGATTTCGTTCACCTTATGGGCCATGGTGGGGAAATCTTGGCGAAAGGGGTAGTAGTGCAGACTGACGCCGTCGAAATACGGTCCCGCGCCAGCCTGCAATGCCTGTTCGAAGAAACTGCGCTCGAAATGCGCCCAGTTATCATAGGCCAGGCCGCCGAAGAAGACCAGAGCATCGGGATCCAAGGCTTTGATCTTGGCGTGAAATATGCCCAACTGTCGAGCGTACTCGGCGGGATGAAGCCCCCAACACCCGATGGCCGGCCCGTATTGGTGGGGCTCTCTTCCATCGGGTTCGTTGATGAACTCCCAGGCGTCTACGACCTCAGCATAGCGAGGCACAACGACCTCCAGGAAGCCTTCCAGAGCCAGTGTATCCGTGATGGGACCGCAGCCCTCCTCGGCGGCCCAATCGGGCGCTCCGTAGATCACGGCCAGGGCATCGAACCCCAGTTCCCCCAGGCAGTCAAACACGGCGTCGTATTCGTCCCACTGGTACTCCCCTGGCGACGTTTCGATTCCCAGCCAGGGCACGAAGACGCGCATCCAACCCGCGCCCATTTCTTTGGCCACGGGGAAGTCGTATTCAATCACCTCGGGCACCACCACCCACGACTCCCCAAAGTCCACGCCCAGTTTGGCCTGCGGCGGGCTGTGCTTGCGAACCAGGGGGAGATAGATGGTATGGGCAGTGGTGGGTGTGGCGATTGTTGTCGCAGTGGAAGTGGCTGTTGGTTTATAAGTGGCTGTAGCACCTAATAGCAGGGGTGCTACGACCAAGGCTGCTCTGAAAAGTGCTCTTTTGCTCGCCATCTTGTGCCTCCTTTCGGCGAGCTACATCGCCCGCTGCTTGTAGTCCTTGTCGCGTGTCTCCGTCTCATCTTTCCGGCCTGCACCGCCGTAGGTGTGCCCGTTGACGCTTGGCCAAGCATCTACTGTCCACCACGAACTGGCCACACATAGTAATTGAGCGTCTCATCCTTCTGTCTCACCTCTCCTTCTCCCAGCCACACGACCCAGGCGTTGCCCACGCGGTCCGGGGTGCTCGACCAGTATCCGGTGTTGAATGATTCGACACCGTCAAAAGGATGACCGCTAGGCAGGGCAGGGTAAAACTGCCCATAATCAATCACAGGGAATGTTTAGCGACACAAATCACGTCGAATAAGTCTCTGCCGCTTTTTGT
>CAZEBW010000053.1:0-25343 GCA_964510205.1 uncultured Anaerolineae bacterium | reverse complement strand
CGTCCGAATCAGCCGCCGCACCGGGTGCCCCACGGCGGCGCACATCCGCCGAATGTGACGTTTCTTGCCTTCGTGGAGAACGATGCGCAACCAAGTCATGCCCTTGGGCGCCTCCTCCCAGCCGTGGATTCGAGCCTGCGGTCCCAGCCCCTCCAGCCGCTGGACACCGTCGGCCCGCAGAATCTGGCCGTCCCGCTCCACACCATCCAGCATCCGCCGCAGGGTCGCTTCCGTGGGTTTTCCCTGCACGAGGGCGAGATACTCCTTCTCGTGCCCATAGCGCGGATGCGTTAGCCGGTAGGCCAGCTTCCCATCGTTGGTGAGGAGCAGCAGCCCCTCACTTCTGGCGTCCAGACGGCCCGCTGGGTAGAGCCGCTCGCCGTTCGGCGCCAGACCCAGCGCGGACGGGCGGCCTCGGAAATCTCGGGTGTCGCTCAGGTAGCCACGGGGCTTGTGAAGCGCAACGTAGACCTTCTCCTCCAGCGTGATGGGCTGTCCGTCCACCTCAATGGTATCCCGGTCGGGGTCCACTTTGGTACCCAGTTCGGTGACCACCTGTCCGTTGACCCACACTCGTCCTTGCAACATCAGCTTCTCGCACTTGCGGCGTGAAGCGACGCCGGCGTGGGCCATGATCTTCTGTAGACGCTCTTCCACAGGATGGCCCTCTCCCCCCTAACCCCCCTCTCCCAACAGCCCTGGGAGAGGGGGGACAATTTGCTCCCGCTGGATCCCTTCGACAGGCTCAGGACAAGCGCCAGATCCAGCGGTTGGGCGGCGGTAGGCAAGCGTGGAGGAGGACTTCCCGCGTTGCACGCAATCCGCCGCGAGCGACTGTGATCTACTGAGATTCGGTCAATCCCCGCCGCCAACCTGCCCTACGAGAATGGACGTGATTCTCTTGAAGACATTGTATCAAATCATACAGGTTTTGTCAATAGGCCGCATTCTGGTGATTACCCACATCTCGAGAATGGCCAGAAATGGCGCCATAATGGGAGAAATCACCAGGTAGAGTACATCGAGACGGAACGGATAGGCGTGGAGGAGGTCTTCCCACGATGACCAAGTTTCGATAGGCTTTATCCACGGGCACCGATGGTGTAGGTCGCAGGCTCCGCTGACTCGATGGCCTTCTTCACCGTATCGCGGGAATGCCCTGTCTCCCTGGCAATCTGCCGCATACTCTTGTTCTCGATGAAATATGCCCGCCGAATCTTCTCTCGATCTTCCAAATAGTCACGGCACCCTTTTGATTTGGGTGTGGCTAAAACTTGTGGTAGTGACGACTTTAGTCGTTCCGAGCGACTGAAGTCGCTACTACCTTCCACAGATTTTAGCCACACTCTTTTGATTTTTGGAGTGAGCTAGAGTATAATGTGGTGAGAGTCGGAACGGAAAGGGGAATGAGCACCTTGGAAGTTCGCTTACATTCATCCACGAAAATCTGCGTGTATCTACGTCCCATTACTTGTCGGGTGGTTTAATAGAATCACAAAGGGACTATGCTGTCGTTGGCAAATTCGCAGGGAGGTCAACCTCGGGCTGAGCCTGAGACGGAGAGAAGCCATGAATCGTTCGGAACGAAGACGCAAGCTCCCCGGCTACATCGCCACCGCACTGCTCATCCTGACCACCACATTCTGGACCTACTGGGGCGTGGGAGAGATGCTCTACGAGGGCTGGGGCATGCCGTTTCCCCATCCCATGCGCTATCTGATCCCTGCCGCCGCCTGCCTGGCCCTAACGCTGGCGACGCTGACCTGGCCCCGGGCTGGAGGCTGGCTGCTCATCGTCATCGGCCTGGCCTTCACCGCCTGGTGGTGGAGGCTAGCCGCCGCCCGGGGCTGGCTGACCTGGAAGTGGATTCTGGGCACCTCCCCCCTCAGCAGCCTGCTCGTCGTCACCGGCGTGCTGTTCCTGCTGGAAGATCGCTACCGTCAGCGGCGACGCGCCGAAGGATGGACGCCGCCGACGTCCTGGCTGCGCCGCAATCTGCGCTACGTCCTCGCTCTCGGCATCCCGCTGCTGGTGGCCATCGTCGTCTCGATCCACTTCGCCCCCCTCATCCTGACCCGCGTGGACGACGGCGAGCGGGGCGCACGGCTGATCGAGGGCAATGGCGTAACCCTCCTTTGGGCGCCGAAAGGGCCGGGGTGGAACTGGAAACAGCCTTCGGGCGGGTATCCTTCGTGGGATCGGCTTGCCCTCTACGGTGTGTCGCCGCTCGGCTTTGGAGAGAAGCCGGGCTACGAGAACCGACACGCCACGGCGGAAGATATGGAGACGACTGGCCTCTGCCGCTACCTCAGCGCCGACGGCACGACCCTGATGAGCAAGCCGCAGGACATCTGGCGCATGCCCACCACCGACGAGATCGTGCGCTCCCTGGTGAGGAGCGGCGAGAACGCTGGATGCGTCTGGGACGGCGATTCCGAAGACGCTGACTGCACTCAGCAGCCTAACAAAGAAACCCCATTGTGGGCCCCGGACGAGGAACCCATCTACTACTGGACGGCCGACGAATACGACGAGGACGAAGCCTGGTACGTGCCCTACACCGGTGGAGGGCGGTACGGCGGGGCCATCAGCTATCAACCAAAGGACTGGGGAAACCCCCGTCATGGCTACCGATGTGTGCGGGAGCCTTAGGAGAAGTGACAGGCGTTTGCCCAGATTTGAACCGAAAACGCAACTGGAGGGTAGATAACATGGACATCGTCAAGCAGCGACCACTTTACTTCATCGAGCCGCAGCGGGCTCCCAAGTTCACCCAAATGGAGGGATTGGAGACCACGGTGCTGACCGGCCTGCACGGCGAGCAGATGATGATGGTGCTCAACGCCACCCTGCCTGGCCACAGCGTGCCCACCCACTCCCACCCCCACGAACAAATCGGGATGGTCTACAGCGGACGAGCCATCCTGCGCATCGGCGACGAAGAGCGGGGGGTCGGGCCGGGCGATTTCTACTGCATCCCCGCCGGCGTGCCCCACGGCGACACGGCTTTGGGCAACGAACCGTTCGTGATGCTGGACGTTTTCTACCCGGTGCGGGAGGACTTCGTCGCCCAGTGTGAGATAGTGACAGGAGAACCATGACCAGACCCAGGCCGACCATAAACAGTCCTAACGACTACGACGCCTACTTCCGCCAGGCCCAGGAGTTTACAAGGCGCTTCGCCGCTTGCGACGGCGTGGTGGGCGTGCTGCTCACCGGCGGCGTGACACGGGGCTACGCAGACCACTTCTCCGAACTGGACCTGGCTGTCTACCTGACGCGGCCCCACTTCGAGGATTGGACTCGCCGGGGCCTGGCCCCCTTCCCCGAAGGCGACTCCCGCCTGGATGGCTGGCACGTGGACTTCGACTACTTCTGCTACGAAGACGAAATGGAGGCCGAATGGGAACACACCAAGCGCTGGGACCGCTCCTACGCCGTCGTCCTGTACGACCCACAGAGGCTGATGCAAGAGATGTTGGCCCGCAAAGCCGTTCTCACTGAGGAGGAGAAGCAACGTTTGACCACTCACCACCTCATCCTCTACGGCGAGTACTTCTGCAACCTGGTCATCCCCTCCTGGCTGCACCGGGGCGACCCACTGGCTGCCCACCACTGCTTGAACACTGCCCTCGACAGCTTGATCAGAGCCGTCTTCCTGGCCAACGACGAACTGATCCCCTTCGACAAGTGGACGCTCAACCTCTCCTACACGCTGCCCTGGACGCCACAGGACTGGCGGGAGCGAGTGGAGCAGGCCGTGTTGGTGCGCGAGGTGTCGCGGGCAGAGGTTAAGCGCCGCTGCGGGCTGATTCGCGACCTGTTCGCCGAGTGCCGGGAAGAGCTAATTGGCCCGAAGGCGGAGGGCCTGGACATCATTGAGGCTCGCAAGTTGAAGATACTGCGCCACGTCCGCGAGCGCGGGGCGATGCCAGCCACCGAGTTCGACCAGCGCTTCGGGCTGCGCCGGGCCATCCAGTCGCCGCTGTTCCACCTGCTGCGCCGGGAGATGCGGGAGGGACAGCCCAACATCATCGCCATCGCCTGGCTGATCCCGGTGAGCGTCCACCCGCCGCTGGTGGGGATGAGCATCGGCCCCACGCGACATTCCTACGGCCTCATCCAGGCCAGCGGCGAGTTCGTGGTCAACGTGGCCCCGCACGAGATCGCCCAGCAAGTGCTGTTTTGCGGGCGCCGCTCTGGGCGCGACGTGGACAAGTTCGCCGCCACCGGCTTGACCGCGGGAAAGGCACGGCACGTCCGCCCGCCCATCATCGAAGAGTGCATCGCCCACCTGGAGTGCCGCGTGGTGCAAGAGCTTGAAGCTGGCGATCATCATCTGGTCATCGGTGAGGTGCTGGCGGTGTACACGCAATCTGGGGTTCTGGATGACAATGGCCTGTACGACCTGAGCCGCGTTCACCCGCTGCTCCACCTGGGCCGCAATCGCTTCACCAGCACCCTCGGCCAGTCCATCGAGCCGCCACTATCTGAAAGGGAGGCCAAGCCATGAAAGAGTATCGCTTCATCCAGGTGGACGTTTTCACCGATAAGCCCTTCGGCGGCAACCCTCTGGCGGTTTTTCCTGAGGCCGAGGGGCTGGCCACGGAGGAGATGCAGTGCCTGGCGCGGGAGATGAACCTGTCGGAGACGACCTTCGTGCTGCCGCCGAAGACGCCGGAGGCCGATTTCAAGGTGCGCATCTTTACGCCGGCTGCGGAACTGCCCTTCGCCGGCCATCCCGTAGTCGGCACCCACTGGGTGCTGGCCCACCTGGGGCGCGTAGAGCTGCGCGAGCCGGTGACCCAGGTGCGCTTCGAGCTGGGGGTGGGCGTGCTGCCCGCCGATCTGCACGTCGTCGAAGGCCAGGTGGAGCGTGTGGTGATGACCCAGGGCCGCCCCACCTTCCACGCCGTTCTCGAAAACGTGACCGACCTGGCCAGGGGGCTGGGCCTGCCCGCTGAGGCCATCATCGAGACGGGGCTGCCGGTGCAGGTGGTCTCCACGGGGCTGCCGCAGATGATGGCGCCGGTGCGTTCTTTGGCCGAGGTGCAGGCTCTGGACGCCGGCCAGCTCAACGTCGCCGCCCTCAACCGGGCCTGCCGCGCCGTGGGCACTGAGTGCGCGATGGTCTTCACCTTCGAGACCGAGCGTCCAGAGGCCACCGTCCACGTGCGGATGTTTGCCCCGCTCTTGGGTGTGCCAGAGGATCCGGCCACCGGCAGCGCCAACGGCGCGCTGGGAGCCTACCTGGTTCACCACGCTTCGGCAAGCTCAGCACTCCGTCAAGCCGTGCCAATCACCGAGCCAACCACCCACATCCTCAGCGAGCAGGGCGCGGAGATGGGCCGGCCCAGCACCCTGTACGTCGAGGTGGACAGCGTGGGCGACGAGATCACCGCCGTGCGAGTGGGCGGGCACGTGGCGCCGGTGGCCGAGGGCGTGGTGCGGTTCTAGGGCTGTCCCAAAGAAGCGAGGATTTCTAGAATCGGCGCATCGGGGCGTTGGAGTCCCCGACTTGTTGGGTCCCTAGTGCAATAAACCCGAACAAGTTCGGGACTCCGGTGCACTAAGGGGCTGTAAAAGAATAACCTCCCGATCTATGTAGGGCAGGTTGGCCGCGACCTTCGCCGAGACGGTGGGACTCTGCTGGGTCGTGGCAGACGCTTGGATTGCCTTTGGGGGAGAAACCAGATTCTACAGGAGCAACGGGGGGAGAATAAAGGACCTTCGGCGTCGGAGACGCCTCCTACGGCGACGGGGGGAGGCGCGGGACTAGATTCTACAGGAGCCGTCTATTCGATCTCTATCAGCACCTGATCCTTCTCTACGTCGTCCCCCATTTTCACGTGCACGGCTCGCACGACGCCGCTGCGATGGGCGTGAAGTTCGTTCTCCATTTTCATCGCCTCCAGCACACAGACTGGATCTCCCTCCTCGACGTGCTGGCCCGGCTCCACCATCACGCGGATGATTTTGCCCGGCATGATGGCCAGCACTGCGCCGCCTCCTTCGGTTCCTTCGGCGTCGGAGACGCCTCCTACGGCGACGGGGGAAGGCGCGGGACCAGATCCTACAGGAGGCGCGGGCGTCACTGCCAGGCCGCTGACCTGCAGCGGGTAGGACTCCCCACCCACAGTCGCCGACTCCCCCTCCAGGGCGACGTCGTAAGCGATGCCGTCCACCAACACCGCGCCGTCATCCGCAACCTCTACGCTGAAGGGGCGGCCATTGACGGTGACGGTATCGCCCTCAACGAGCACAGGGTACTCTTTGCCCTCCAATATCACGGTGAATTCTCGCTTCATCGCTGTCCCCCCGCGCCATCAATCAACCCCGTCCAGCGGCCCGCCCCTGGCCGCCAGGCGGTCCTCCATGGAGAGACCGCCGGGCCGGCAAGTGTGGGCACGGGCACAGCCGCAGCCTGTTCCTCCAACCGCTTGAGCAGCAGTCCTGTGATAGCCGCTACCACCGGCTCCTTCCCATCGCCGCCCCGGGCCCGCCGCTCCAAGAAGGGGCCAGCCACCTGTGGGAACAGGGCATAGGAGATGACGTCCTCCTCGCTCTGCGCGGGTTCGCCCAGAAGCGCAGCGACTTTCTCCCGCGCTTTGTCCATCCCCGGCGGGATCAGGTCAGCCGGACGGCAGTCAATGGGCTCTTCGTCGCCGATGGCCAGCCGCTTCACCTCAGGGTCAATGGGCGCTGGCGGGCGACCGTAGTAGCCCCGCACGTATTGCCGCACCTCCTCCGGGATGATCTTGTACCGCTCCCCCAGCACCACGTTGAGCGTGGCCTGGGTGCCGACGATCTGGCTGGAGGGCGTGACCAGCGGCGGGTAGCCCAGCTCGGCCCGCACGCTCGGCACCTCGGCCAGCACCTCCTCGTATTTGTCCTCGGCATTCTGCCCCCGCAACTGCGAAACCAAGTTGGAAAGCATGCCGCCGGGGATCTGATACTGCAACACCCGCACGTCCACGCCGAACATGCCGCTCTCGAAGCGGGCATACTTGCGGCGCACTTCGGCGAAGTAGGCGGCGATCTCGGCCAGCAGGCCCAGGTCGAACCCCGTATCCCGCTCCGTGCCTTGCAGCATGGAGACGATGGACTCGGTGGGGGGATGGGAGGTGGTGAGGGAGAGAGCAGAGATGGCGGTGTCCACGATGTCTACCCCTGCCTCGACTGCCTTCAGGTGAGCGGTGGTGGCCATGCCGCTGGTGGAGTGGGAGTGGAGGTGAATGGGCAGGTCGAGTTCTGCCTTGAGCCGCCCTACCAGATCATAGGCGATGTAGGGCGTGATCAAGCCCGCCATGTCCTTGATGCAGATGGTATCGGCCCCCATGTCCGCCAGTTGGCTCGCCAGGTTCACGAAGTAGTCAATGCTGTAGGGCGGGCCGATGGTGTAGCAAATAGAGGCCTGGACGTGAGCGCCCTCTCGCTTCACGACCTCCATCGCCTTGCGCATGTTGCGCACATCGTTGAGGGCATCGAAGATGCGGAAGACGTCTATGCCGTTGGCGTGGGCATGAACGACGAATCGTTCCAGCACGTCGTCGGGATAGTGGTGGTAGCCCACGACGTTCTGACCCCGCAGCAGCATCAGGAAGGGGGTATTGGGCATGCGCTCTTTGAGGCGGCGGATGCGGTCCCAGGGTTTCTCGTCCAGGAATCGCATGGCGGAGTCGAAGGTCGCGCCGCCCCACATCTCCACCGCCCAGTAGCCCACCTGGTCTATTTTCTCGGCGATGGGCAGCATATCGTCGGTGCGCATGCGGGTGGCCAATAGGGATTGGTGGCCATCGCGCAGCATGAGGTCGCAGATTTTTAATGGGTTCATGTTGCCTCCATAACACGGATTTGCAGGATTTACGGATTCAGGATTTACGGATCAAATTCGCAGCACGATTGGGTGCAGGCTGGTGTCGTAGAAGTTTGCCAGGATTCCCAAAGGGACGTTTTGGACCCGCATCCAGTCCTTGAGGTTGTTGATTCGAATGTCATTGACATCTTGCACGGCGACCGGGAAAACAAACACTGAATCGCCGACGCGCAAGTGATTGAACTTGATTGTGCCAATAGGGCGATTGCGATAGATGACCTGATATTCCTTTTGCGGGCGTACTTCCAGTCCGCACAGTTGTAGTTCGTGGTAGCAAGCGTTGGCGTAGACGCGATGGATGAAGCCGGGGCCCAGAGCAGTGTGAACTTCGAGCAGTCCGCCGATGATGTCGTAGGTGAGTTCCGGCGTCAGGTAGTCGTCGGGAAATTCGGGCAAGGCCCGGATGGCCGCCTCTAAGTCGTTGTCCGGCGGACGAGGCTCGAAGTAGAGCCGTTCGAATTCGGGCTCGGGGCTGCCGAAGTTGAACAACAGCCCTACTTGTTTGCCGACGACTTTCAGATATGAGATGGCTTGTGCCCTGTGAATCGGGAGCAGAGCAAGCACAACCTTGATTTCGACGCTAACCTCGCTGGCAACAAACAGGTCAAGCTGCTGCAACCCGACGAGCCTGTCTTTGTAGAAAACCTGGTACTCGTCTTGGCATCGGCACGGGACATGCAGCGCCTGCAGGTCGCCCATCATGGCGTTTTCGAAGATGTACTCAGGATAGTTGCGACCAGTGCCGTTGTAGACGTTGTAATAGACGCCGATGATGGTGCCGGTGGTTTCTTGGTGGAGTAGTTTGGTCATGGCATGTCTCCAGAACACGGATTGGCGGGATTATCTGATTCATCCGTTCTATCCGCTAATCCTGCCCATCCGTGTTCTACTGATCAGTCTCCAGAACACGGATCAGCGGGATTATCTGATTCATCCGTTCTATCCGCCAATCCTGCCCATCCGCGTTCTACTGCTTCATCACCGCAGTCTCCAGAACACGGATCAGCGGGGTTGTCTGATTCATCCGTTCTATCCGTCAATCCTGCCCATCCGTGTTATTCCGCAAACAGATCTCGCGCCTTGAACATCAACACCAGCGCCCCCTCCTCCGACCGAGAGCGGTGCTTCTCACCGGCCAGCACGTCCAGACTATCCATCGGCCCCAGCGTGACAGTGGTTCCGTCGGCGTAGTCTATGGCCATCTCCCCCTCCAGCACCAGGTACATCTCATCTTTGGGATGCTGATGAAAGAGATACGTGCCCTCGATTTGAACCAGATAGGCGCAGTAATCGTCCACCTGCCCAACCACCAGATGCTTGAACGGATCGGTCAGCCGGGCGGCAACCTCGGTGACGTTGACTTTCTCAGCCATCGCTTTTCCTCCAATCTCCTCCAACTTGGTCATCGGTCATTTGCTCATTGGTCATTTCACAGCGGTATATTCCCATGCTTCTTCGGCGGGTTCGTGTCCCGCTTATCCTGCAAGAACTTCAGGGCCTCGATGAGACGCGGCCGGGTCTGCTGGGGCTCGATGATGTCGTCCACGTAGCCCCGCGCGGCGGCGATGTAGGGATTGGCGAACTGCTCGCGGTACTCCTCCACCAACCGCTCCCTCTCCGCGTCTGGATCCTCGGCGGCAGCGATTTCTTTGCGGAAGACGATGTTGACCGCGCCCTCCGGCCCCATCACCGCGATCTCAGCCGTGGGCCAGGCGTAGGAGACGTCGCCCCGAATGTGCTTGGAACTCATCACGTCGTAGGCCCCGCCGTAGGCCTTGCGGGTGATGATGGTGAGCTTGGGGACGGTGGCCTCGCAGTAAGCATAGAGCAGCTTGGCCCCATTGATGATGATTCCGCCGTGCTCCTGCTCCACCCCTGGCAGGAAGCCGGGCACGTCCACAAAGGTGACGATGGGAATGTTGAAGGCGTCGCAGAAACGGACGAAGCGGCCGCCCTTTCGGGAGGCGTCAATGTCCAGCACGCCAGCCAAAATCATGGGCTGCTGGGCCACGATGCCCACACTGAAACCGCCCAGGCGGGCGAACCCCACGATGATGTTCTGCGCCCAGTGCTCGTGCACCTCCAGAAATTGCCCGTCGTCCACCACGCGGCGGATGACGTCTTTCATGTCGTAGGCCCTGGTCGGGCTGTCGGGGATGATGGTCTTCAGTTCCTCGTCCATCCGATCCTCGGGATCGCTGGTGGGCACGAAAGGCGGATCCTCCAAATTGTTCTGGGGGATGTAGCTCAGCAGTTGGCGGGTGAGGGCCAGGCAATGCTCCTCGTTCTCGGCGGCGAAGTGGGCCACGCCGCTCTTGGAGGCATGGGTCATGGCCCCACCCAGTTCCTCGAAGCTCACCTCCTCGCGCGTGACCTCTTTGATGACCTGCGGACCGGTGATGAACATGTGGCTGGTGTCCTTGGTCATCAAGATGAAGTCGGTCATGGCCGGAGAGTAGACGGCGCCGCCCGCGCAGGGCCCCAAGATAGCGGAGATCTGGGGGATGACGCCGGAGGCCAGGACGTTGCGCAGGAAGATGTAGGCGTAGCCGGCCAGGGAGACGACCCCCTCCTGGATGCGCGCCCCGCCCGAATCGTTGAGTCCGATGACGGGCGCGCCGTTCTTCACCGCCAGGTCCATGATCTTGCATACCTTCTCGGCGTGCACCTCGGAGAGACTGCCGCCAAAGACGGTGAAGTCCTGGGAGAAGACGTACACCCGCCGGCCGTTGATCGTGCCCCATCCGGTGACCACGCTGTCCCCCAGGAACTTCTTCTCCTCTATGCCGAAGCCGACGGCGCGGTGCACGGCGAACATGTCCAGCTCGCGGAAGGAACCGGGATCGAGCAGCTTCTCCGCCCGCTCTCGGGCCGTCATCTTGCCGCGAGCGTGCTGGCGGTCAATGCGCTCTTGCCCGCCGCCCAGGCGAGCTTGCTCCCGCATCTGGTGCAGTCGTTCAACTTTGTCTTCAATATCCATCCTTTGCCTCCCTAGAAATGCGTTGAGTGAGTACCCGAAGCGGCCTACTCTCCTACGCTCCGGCCTTGCTCCCTTCCTCCGACGAGCTCAGGACACCGCCTAGACCTAGCAGCCGCAGCCATCGCCGCCAGCCAGCCCTCCACTGCAAAGATCGCGCCCGGATCGTGCCCACGATCCCAAAGGGCAGGAAAATGACGATCAACATGAAGATGATGCCGTAGATCAGCGTCCACGCGGGGCCAAACCACCTCTCCAGCCAGTAGCCGAGAAGCTGGACGATGGTAGCGCCGATGATAGGCCCGACCAGCGTCCCCACCCCACCTATGATCGTCATGGCCAGCGCGTCAATGGTCTTGAAGGTACCCAAAATGGCCGGGGTCACACTCACGTTGTAGAGCGCTGACAGCGCCCCCGATAAGGCCGCAAAGACCCCTGCGGCCACAAATGCGCTTAGCTTGTACCAGACGGTATTGTAACCGATCATCGTGGCCCGCTTTTCGTTGTCGCGAGTGGCGATCATCACCCGCCCGGTAGGGGAATTGACCAACCGCCGGGCGACGAGGAAAACCACCACGAAGAACACCAGAGCCAGGTAATAGAAGCGCGTGCGATGGTCGGCCGCGCTGAGATAGGACGGCACGGCAAACCCGTGCAGGCCGTCGTCCGCGCCGGTGTATTGGCGGAAATCTCCAGCCTCAGCGAGAATAAAGAACATCTCAGCGAAGGCCAGGGTAACCATCGCCAGGTACACGCCCTTGACCCGCAGGGATAGCATCCCGAAGATCAGGCTTTGCAGCAGAGCAACGACGACCACCGCCAGCAACGCCCAGCCAAGAGACCAGTTGAAGTTTTTGCCAATCAGGATGGCAATGGTATAGCCGCCGGTTCCCAAGAACATGGCGTGACCAAAAGAGAGAATGCCCGTGTAACCAAGCAGGATGTCGTAACTCATAGCAAAGATGCCCAGGATGAACATTTGGATGAGCATCCCTTGCCAGAATTTGGCATAACCGCTGGCGGCTCTCTGCATGAGGGCTTGGAAGAAACCAGCCCCCTCTTGCACTGCCCCTGGATCGCCGATGGTCAATCCAGTCACAAAAGGAAACAGGATCAAGACCGCCAGCGCCAGCAAGTAAGGCCACCATTGGGCAAGCGAGAATCTTCGCTTGGCTGATGAGATGGTTGCCATGTGACTACTCCTTTTTGCCAAATATGCCAGCCGGGCGCACGAGCAAGACAACGGCCATGATCAGCATAGTCGAAGCCTTAGCTACGGCGGGGCTACCTTTGATCGTTGCTTCCACGAAAGGCACGTGGATTCCCGTGGCCACGAAATGATCGCCAAAGGCCCGCGCCAGGCCCAGCAGCAGCGTGCCCACGCCTGCTCCAATATAGCTCCCCATTCCGCCGATCACCACCGCGATAAAGGCTTGCAACAGGAAAATGGAGCCCATGGCCGGGTAAACGCCGAGGAAGGGAGCGATAATCACCCCTCCCAGAGCTGCCAACCCCGAGCCGAGGGCGAAGACCAGGGTGAAAACCTGTCGCACGTTGATGCCCAGGGCCTGCACCATTTCGCTGTCTTGCACCCCCGCCCGGATGATCATGCCTATCCGGGAGCGCTTTAGCAGCAGGCCAACGCCTACGAACACCAACACCCCAACCGCGATGATGAACAGGCGATAAGTGGGGAAAGCCCGTCCCAACACGTCAATAGATCTACAATGTTCGGAGAACCAGGCGAAGAGCGATTCGGAACGACAGGCCCCGGTGAAAAAAGAAGGCGGCTGCATGGGCGGGTGACCCTCTTTACCCCAAAGCGCCTCGCTCAGATCAATCAAGACAATGGACAAACCCAGAGTCAAAACCAACTGCGTCACCGGGTTGCCATAGAAGGGACGGATCAACACCATCTCAATCGCTGCGCCAACCAGCGCCCCGGCCAGCGTCCCCGATATCAGCGCCAGCAAGAAGCGCACGTTCACCGAAAGCCCCAGCACGAATTGTTCGCCGACATCGCGGCTGAACAAAATCACGCAGCCCGCCGCCAGCAGAACCAGCGTCACGACGATGGTCTGCCACAGCGGACGCCGGGGGCGTTCCTCCTGGCGCTCCTTCGGCGCCAGCATGATCCCGAACGGCAGACCGGCGACGAACAGCAGAGCCACGTGCTGAACCATCTGGCTCATGGGCGCCTGCGCCTTTGCGGTGGACACTATGCCGCCAACCGCGGTCACGCCGAAAGCGTTGAGGGCGCGGATCGGGAAGCCGCGGAGACCCAAGACCATGATCAACACCGCCGCGGCAAGCAGCACCCACCAGAGAGCCTGGCGCTCCCTCTTGGTGCGAACTTGGCGCCACAAGTGCACGCCCAAACGTTCGGCTGCTAAGGCCCCGGCCGCAGCCGCCAGGAAAAGCGGAAGGGTATTGAAAAGCAGCCTCGGGTTGGCAAAGGTGGACAGTCCCACGTAGGCCCCCAGCACAAAGATCGCACCATGGGCAAAGTTCAGCACGTCCATCAGGCCAAAGATGAGGGAAAGACCGGAGGAGATCAAAAAGTAGAGGGCCGCCAAGGTCACGCCCGAAAGCAGAATAGACATCCATACTTTGGGTTCCATCCCTCGAGTGACGGCCACAATACCCGCCACAGCAATGACCACGGCGATGAGCCAAGCTCGATTGCGTTTCCAGTAATTAACCACGGCTCACCTCCTCAGGTCGCACCCAAGTAGCGGCGGATGGTCTCTTGATCATCTACCAGGTCGGCCATCTTGCCGCTCTTGACGGATCTACCAGCCTCGACGATGGTGTATCGGTCGGCGAGCTGGCTGGCCATAATGAAGTTCTGTTCGACAAGCAAGACGGTGGTGTGGGCAGACAATTGGCGAACAGCTTCCATGACCTGTTCGATGAGCACCGGCGCCAGACCCTCACTGGGCTCGTCAATCAGCAACAAACGATTGTCGGGCACCAGCGCGCGAGCGATGGCCAACATCTGCTGCTGCCCCCCGGAGAGGTTGCCGCCCGGAAGCTTGATCAAGCGCTTGAGGTCCGGAAAGAGAGTGAAAATAAAGTCAGCTCGCTGAGCCAGGTCGCCCTTTCTGCGTTCCGCGATCTTTAGATTCTCTTCCACGCTCAGATCGTGGAAGATGGCTCGATGTTCGGGGACGTATCCAATACCTTTGCTGGCAATCTGGTGGGGCGGCTGCCCCTGAATCTCTTCGCCGTTGAAAGCGATCATGCCCTGGCGCGGCGGTGTGAGGCCCAGAATGGATTTGAGCGTGGTCGTCTTGCCAGCTCCATTCCGCCCCAGCAGCGTCGTAATACTTCCCTCAGGCACCTCGAGCGAGACGCCTTCCAGGATATGGAACTGGCCAATGAAGGTATGAATGGAATTCACCTCGAGTACATTGGACATGGGTTGCACGCCTCCGATTCACTCAGGAACTAAATGGAACGGGTGTGTTTCAAACGAGTTGGCTGATATTGTTGGTCGGAATGGTATTCCGACGAATTGACGGATTACCAATCCGTCCTACAACCGAGATGAAATACACCCAAATGGAACTGCCATAGCTCACATCACCTCTCTAAAGTCGCCATACAACTCGCCCAGATAGGCCGATTGCACTGCTTCATTGGCCGCAATCTCGGCTGGCGCGCCCTCGGCCAGAACCCGGCCCTGATGCATGACCGTGATCCAATCGGAGATGTTCATCACCAGGTCCATCTTGTGTTCCACTAACATGATGGTCTTGTCTCCCCGGCTGCGGATCTGTTCAACGACCTCCATCAGGAGCGGAATCTCCTCCCTGGCCATGCCGGCCGTAGGTTCGTCCAAGAGCAGCAGCTCGGGGTCGGCGGCCAGAAGGATCGCCAGTTCCAACTTGCGTTGGCCCCCGTGGGGGAGCACGCGAGCTGGTAAGTGCGCCTGGTCGGCCAGACCAACCTGGGCCACGACCTGGCGGGCACGGTCCTCGTAGCGAGTGAAATGCCGGTGGTGCTGCCAGAACTTGAAGTTGTCCCGGCCGAGCGCCTGCGCTGCCAGTCGGACGTTCTCCAGCACGGTCAGGTTGGGAAAGACGTTGGTGATCTGGAAAGAACGGCCGATGCCCAGGTGCGCTGTGCGGTGTGCGGGGAGATCGGTGATGTCACGCCCTTTGTAGATCACCCGGCCGCTGGTCGGCTTCAGGTTGCCGCTGAGCAGGTTGAAAAAGGTGGTTTTGCCGGCGCCGTTGGGGCCAATGATGGAGTGCAGCGAGTGAGCTTTGACCTTGAGGCTCACGTTGGCCACTGCAACGAGTCCGCCAAAGTCCTTGCGCAGGTTGTGGGTTTCTAGGATGACTTGGTTTTCCAAAGCGCACACTCCATAAACGTGAGACGTGAAACGTGAAACGTGAGACGTGAGACGTGAAGGGTGGTGACAAGATGGTGGGTGGGGAGAGGCGTGACCAGCCCTCTCCCCACTTGTGAGCGAAGCGACAGGGTCGTCTACGGACAGCGGTCGGCGTATTCCTCTGGCAACTGGCACGGAGGCGCGGTTTCCTCAGGACTAAACTCCTTGATCAACTCGACGAACTTCAGGTCGGGATCAGTCACGTTGTCCACCCGCACGAAGTACAGCGGCTGCAAAGCCACGTGGTCGTAAGGGCGGATGATGACCTTGCCCTTGGGACCGTCGAACTCGAAGTTGTCCTCGTAGACCTCGACCAAAGCCTCGGCGCTGGCGTCACCGCCAGTCCGCTCTACACCTTCGACGAGCATGATGGCCGCCATCATGCCGCCAGCGGCCCACAGATCGGGCGGCGCGCCGTACTCTTCAATGTGCCGCTCGACCAGCCAGTCGTTGATGGCGTTGTCGGGATGGGTGTAGTGATAAACCTGCACGCCAACCGAACCGATGGCGTCGCCGTAGC
This sequence comes from uncultured Anaerolineae bacterium, assembly GCA_964510205.1. GTDB lineage: Bacteria > Chloroflexota > Anaerolineae > VGOG01 > VGOG01 > CAZEBW01. The sequence continues at coordinate 9,571 of CAZEBW010000053.1, read as the reverse complement.
CTGCGGCCAGCGATTGGTTGTCCCCCACCCCCGTACCGATGACCATCTCGTCGAACACGCCCAACTGGCTCATCTGCTGGAACATGGGAGCAAACCCCGCGCCCGCCCAGGTCACGATCAGCACATCGGCCCCAGATTCCAGAATCTGATGGATGTAGGGAGTGAAGTCCGTGGTGTCCAGCGGAGCGAAGATCGTGCCGCAGCCTTCTGGCGTATCGTTGACCAGAAATTCGCCGCCGCCTGCCTTGATCACGGGGTAGAATGAACAGGCCGAACCATATCCAAAGGCATAGTCAGGCGCAATCTGGACGAAGGTATCGCCCATGTCCAGCAAGCCCGTGCCCATGACCAGAGCATCTTGGTAGCTGGTGCGACTGGTGCGGAAAGTGTTGGGGCTGAAGTTATCGGCCGTGATCTGAGGAGCAGCCGCCGGCTCGGCGATGTAGATCACGTCGTTCTCCTCGACGACCGGCATCACGGCCAACGCTACACCAGAGCTGATGTTGCCCACCAGAATCTCCGCGCCCTCAGCCTCGATCAGCTCGCGAGCCTGAGAAACGCCGGTCTCCGGGTCGCTGCCGTTGTCCTTCTCGATGACCTTGATGGGACGACCGGCGACCTCCATCGCGCCGTTGGTGGCGTACTCCAGGCCCAGATAGAAGCCCTGAGTCTGACTCGGCCCATAGATCGCCAAAGCCCCGGACTTGTCGGTCATCAGACCAACTACCAGCGGCGCAGCCTCCTCGACTGGCACGGGGGTGTCGGTCGGCTCAGGCGGCTTGGGGGTTGCTGTCGGCTCAGCCGGCTTGGGCGTGGCTGTCGGTTGGGGCTTGGGCGTGGCCGTCGGCGTTGCCGCCGGCGCACAGGCGGACAGCACGACCGCGCCAATCAACAAAACTACAGTTAGTACCCGAACGGTTTTCATTTCCTTCCTCCTTTGGAATGTGTACGTGCTAGAAGATTCTCATAGACTCGTCACGACAGATGCGTTAACACCACCCCCTTTCTCGTAAAGCGTGAAACGTGAAACGTGAGACGTGATTACAGTGTTACCCTGCAACATTTGCGTGATTCGCGAGAATGTTGCCGGGCACGTGTCATTGCGAGCACATTCTTTTTGCTCAGTGTAAACTCCGCGAAGCAATCTCCAACTCGCGACTTGGGGATTGCTTCGTCGGCAAAAACCGCCTCCTCGCAATGACACATGCGCAGGTCTGGTTGCGGCTGTGCCGCGCTATGTTTTACTCTCCATATCGCTGACGAGGACCAACGCCTCCCCATGACAGACGACTTCCCCGGCTGGGTTGGTGCAGACCGTGCTTAAGTTGACCAACTGCTTCTCAGGGCGGATGCGGATGACCTCGACGCGTGCCGTGAGTTCCTGGCCCGGGTAGGCTGGGGTGGGGAACTCGAGCCGCTGTTTCAGATAGTTGGTGCCGCGGCCGGGGAGATCGCTGCCCAGCAAACGGGAGAACAGACCGCCAAGCAGACCGCCAGGGATCATCGGCCCGACCAGGCCCATCTGCTGGGCGTAGCTGGCGTCGGCAAAGATAGGATTGCTGTCGCCAGTCAGGTCGGCGTACTCGGCTAAGTCTTGCGCCGTGAAACTTCGCCTCGTCTCAGCCCACTGGCCGATCTCGAGACCCTTGAGAGATACATCCGCCGCCACTTCGTATTCAGACTTCGGAGGTTCCTCAAAACCTCCCAAGTCTATCGCGCCAGGCAGCCGGACGAGGGTTCTGCCCTGCAGACCCACATCCCCGTTGGGCCGGATGACGAAGGTGTTCAAGTCGGCCAGCCCCTCGGTCAGTTTCAGTACATCACAATTTGCTCCCGCTGGATCTGGCGATCCAGCGGTTTGGCGGTGGATTTGGCAATCCACCGCGAGCGACTGTGATCTACTGAGTTTGGTGACTTCCACCTGGACGGTGACCTCTTCGCCGGCGTAGGTGGGGCTGGGGAACATCAGCTCCTGCTCCCGCTGCACCGTGCCAGGGCCGGGCAGCCGGGCGCCCAGCACGCTGCAAACCACGCTGTAGAGGAACATGCCGTGAGCTACCGGCCGGCCAAACTTGGTCCGGGCAGAGAATTCGGGGTCCACGTGGATCGGGTTGTCGTCCCCGCTCAGGGCGGCAAAGCGGTCGAAGTCCGTTTGAGTGAAGACCCGCTCAACACTCTCTGTCCGGCCAACTCGCAGTGGGAGGGTCACCCTTGCCTCCTGTACCCATTATCAGTAGATGAGAAAATCTTGCTCCCGGGTGGCGTCCCCGCCACCCGGACGGGGCGAGGACGCCCCTTTTGAGCGATTTTTCTCAAGTACTGATTATAATGCACAACGTCTTCTAGCGCAACTTTACCCTTCAGCAGCGCCGCCAGCTTGTGCTTGTCCCCGCGGCGAAAGCCGGAGAGAGTCTCTCACTCCACGAATTGCTCTCGCAAACGCCGTTTCAGCACCTTCCCCGCCGCCGTGCGGGGCAGCGCGTCCACGAAGACCACCGACTTAGGAATCTTGTATCGGGCCAGCTTGCCCTGGCAGAACTCGATGACTTCCTCTTCGGTTAGCGACTGGCCCTCTTTGACCACGACGATGGCCTTGCCCACCTCCTGCCACTTGGGATGCGGCACGCCGATGACCGCCGCCTCAGCCACGGCGGGATGCTGGTAGATCACGTTCTCCACCTCGGCGGGGTAGACGTTCTCGCCGCCGGAGATGAACATGTCCTTCCAGCGGTCCACGATGTAGTAGAAGCCCTCCTCGTCGTACATGGCCGCGTCGCCGGAGTGCAGCCAGCCGTCCACGATGGCTTCGGCGGTGGCCTCAGGGCGATTCCAGTAGCCGGTGGTGACGTTGCCGCCTCGAACGCAAAGCTCGCCTACCTCGTTGGGACCCAACACGTTGCCCTGGCGATCCATGATGCAGACGTCGGTGTGGAGCACCGGCTTGCCCACCGAACCCGCCTTGCGGACGGCGTCCTCCTTATTGATGATAAACACGGTGGGGCCGGTCTCGGTCATGCCAAAGCCCTGCTGGATGATGATGCCCCTTTCGGCGAACTGATGCACCAGCGAAGGCGGCAGGGCCGACCCGCCGCTGGCCCAACTGCGCACGCTGGATAGTTTTGTAAGCGAAGCGGCCTCGTCAAAGTCAGGGAACTGGGCCAGCATGAGGTAAATGGAAGGCACCAACAAAAAGGCGGTCGCTTTCCATTTTTCGATCAGGCGTAGAAACTCCCCAGGATCGAACTTGCGCATGACGACCACCGTTCCGCCCGCGTGAAACGTGGGACAAGCGTAGAGTCCCAGCCCGCCGGCATGGAAGGTGGGCAACACATTCAGGTTCACGTCTTGCGAGGTCAAATCAACGGCACGGCCAATACCAACGGCGTTGTAGAAGAAGTTGCCATAGGTCACTTGCGCGCCCTTGGGCCGGCCCGTGGTGCCCGAAGTGTAGAGGATGGCCCAGGTGTCCATGTACTTGAGCGGCGGCATTTGGACACCTTCAGGGGAGCCGACGATCAGAGCACCTTCGTAAGACCATTCGCCCTGCGGCGCTTCGTCGGCCATGACCACGTAGAACTCGCAGCCGATCTGGGGGCGTAGCGCGTCCACCGTCTCGGCGAAGTCGGGTTCGTAGATCAGGACGCGGGGCGCACAGTCGGTGATGATGAACTCCAGCTCCGGCACGACCAGCCGCCAGTTGAGGGTGTTCAGGATAGCGCCCATCTTGCCGCAGCCGAACAGCACCTCGAAATAGTCGGAGCTGTTCTGAGCCAGGATGGACACCCGGTCGCCTCGTTGGATGCCCAGGGCGTCTCGCAGAAAGCTGGCGAAGCGGTTGGCCCGTTCGTTGAACTGAGCGTAGGTGAACTGCCGCCCGCTGTGGGCATCCACCAGGGCCAACTTGTGCGGCGTCCGCTCGGCGTATCGCTTGATCCAATCGAAATGGTACATGGTTGTCCTCCACTCGGCTAACGCGACTCGTAAACTCGGATTCGCAGCCCCGTCCGAATCTACGAATTAGCTACCGTACACTTTATCTTGGGGCCGCCGCTTCGGCCGCTTCGCTTACAACTGTCTCTCTTATTTGCTACTGAGGGGCGTCCCCGCCCCGTGTTTTGCGCCGCATTAGGCGTGGCGAGACGCCACTTTGTAGCAGCTGCTACGCAAACTGTACGGCAGCTAGATCTACGAATCCCGAATTTACGGATCACTCTCCATGTTTGGCCAGGAAGCCCAGAATCAGTGAGTTGAAGACGTCCGCCTGCTCCCACAGCGCGGCGTGGCCGGCGTGGGGGATGATGGCGAACTCAGCGTTGGGGATCTCGCGGACGATGATCTCGGAATACTTGCGCGGCTTGAGGAGATCATCTTCGCCCACGACCACCAACGTCGGCGCCGTGATCTTGTGCAGCTCGGCAGTCACATCGAGCCGCAAGAAACTCAGCAGCAGCTCCACAACCGCGTCGAAGTCCATGGTCTTGTAGCGCTCCCGCGCCAGGTCCAGCGTCTGCTGATTGGCCGCGATCCAGGCCTCGGAGAAGGCCAGTGGATAGACCACGTGGTAGAACAGCTCCGGGTCTTTGGCCCGCGCGGCCATGATCCAGGTGTCTATGAGGCCCTTCGACAGCGGGTCCACCTGGCTGACCGCCGAGGTCGCAATCAGGCTGCGGGTCCTCTCGGGGTACTTGAGGGCAAAGACCAGGCTGATTTCGGCTCCGTAGGATGTACCGCCGATGTGGGCGCGTTCGATGCCCAGAGCATCCAGCAGCGCGGCCAAGTCGTCGGCGTGCAGCTCCATGGAATACGGTCCCGGCGGGTGCTCCGACTGCCACATGCCTCGGCAGTCATAGAGCAGCAGGCGATAATGCTGCGAAAGCACCGGCGTCTGGAAGGCCCAACTGGCGGTGCTCATGAACACGCCGTTGGACAGCACCAGCACGTCGGCGTCCTCCGGGCCGTGCAGTTCGTAGTAGATTTGGATGCCGTTGGCTTCTATGTTGGGCATGATTCCTCCCGCAGCTCCCGCTTCAGAATCTTCCCCGCCGCCGAGATCGGCAGCTCGGACAGAAACTCGACGCTCTTGGGCACCTTGTAGCGGGCCAGGTGATCTTGCATAAAGGCGATCAACTCCGCTTCGGTGGCCGTCACCCCCGGCTTGAGGACGACGCACGCCTTGCCGACCTCGCCCCACTTTTCGTGCGGCACGCCGACGACGGCGCACATATGGACGGCGGGATGCTTGTACAACACGGCCTCGATCTCAGCCGGATAGACGTTCTCGCCGCCGGAGATAAACATGTCCTTCTTGCGGTCCACGATGTAGAAGTACCATTCCTCGTCGTATTTGGCCAGGTCGCCGGTGTGAAACCAGCCCTCGTCGTCCACCGCTTGGGCGGTGGCCTCTGGGTCGCCGAAGTAGCCGGAGCAATAGCTCGGCCCTTTGAGCACCAGTTCGCCCACCTCGTGGGGACCCAGCGGATGGTTGTCGTCGTCCACGATGCGAGCGTCCACGAAGAAGTTGGGGCGGCCAATGCTGCCCGCCTTGCGGATGGCATCCTCCGGGGCCAGGGCGAAGATGCCCGGCCCGAACTCGGTCATGCCGAAGCCCTGCTTGAAGCGGACGCCCTTCTCAGCGGTGTATTTCTCCACCAAGGGCACCGGCAGGGGCGCGCCGCCGCTGGTGCAAAAGCGCAGGCTGCTCAGGTCGGCCTCGTCCCAGTTGGGGGCCTGGGTCAGCATCTGGTACATGGTCGGCACGCCGGCAAAGATGGTCACCTGCTCCCGCTCGATCAGCTCCAGCACTTTGGCCGGGTCGAACTGGCGCAGCAGGATGGTCGCGCCGCCGAAGATGACCTGGGGCAGCGTATAGACGAACAGCCCGCCGGTGTGGAACATGGGGAAGACGTTGAGATAGACGTCGTTGTGGGTCACGTCGTGGATGACGGTGTTCAGGGTGTTCCAGGCGATCATGCGGTGGCTGACCATGGCCGCCTTCGGCAGGCCGGTGGTGCCGCCGGTGAAGATCAGGGCGGCGGTGTCCTCGGCCTCTAACGATTCGCAGGTGACGGGGAGCTTCGTAGATTCGGAAAGCGTGGATTCGTAGGGTTGGCTGCCGGGAGCCTGCCCTGAGCCCGTCGAAGGGATGCCGTTGCCTTCGATGTGGAGATAATGGGATATTGGATATTGGGTATTGGATATTGCAGCTTCGACTTGGGCGGCAGCATCTTTGGAATCGTCGGAGTAGATCAGCGCTTTTGGCGTGGTGTTCTCGATGATGCTGGCCAGCTCGCGCCAGTGCAGCCGCCAGTTGAGGGCGGTGTGGATGGCGCCCAGTTTGGAGCAGGCGAAAAAACAGTCCAGGTGCTCGACGCCGTCGCGGGCCAGGATCGCCACGCGGTCGCCTTTGCCGATGCCCGCCGTGTCCCGCAGCCAGTTAGCGAAACGGTTGGCCCGCTCGTTCATCTGGCGGTAGGTCAATCGCCACGCCGGGTCTTTGCCGGCATCTATGATGGCCATTTTGTCGGGCGAGTAGACCTCGCGCCGCCCTAAGTAGTCGCCGATGTACATTTTGCAGTCCGCCCCTTTCTTGCCAATTAGCTGCCTTTGGTGTATACTTTATTCATCACCATATCATGCGAAACCGAGGTGTATGATGATCCAAGAAAAAGTTCGATTAGGTGAGGCTCTGACCCTCCCTCCCCAATGGCAAGACACCCTTCACACTGCTGATGGCGATGAGTTGACAGTGCTCTATCAGGAAGATGGTATCCTCATTATCAAAGATCTGGGCAACGTGGATGAGCTGCTTAGGGCCCTCTTTGATATGGTCTCTCGCACTCGCGATCGCGATGAGTACAGGGCTCGCATCGCTGAGATGGCGGCTGAATATGAGCTTTCCGGCCTAGTCCAATTGGCCGCCGAATACGAGGGGCCAGATGAGCCAATGTCCCCTGAGTTGGAAGCCCTGTACCTGGAAGCCGAGCGAGAGGTTCACGAATCCCATCTACCTCCTCTTTGCGACGGGATGACCGTCGAGTTGTTGCCGAAATTCGTAGAACAATCCCAGAGGAAACCCAATGAGTAATATGCTCTATCTGCCGCCCCATTCCTCCGGTGTTCATCAAGGCGACGTCTATCGCTTTCGTCCCGTTCCTTGGCTCTCTCCACCTGTCTGGGTGCTGGACCACATAGACTGGACAAACCGACGGGCTACCATACGACTGAGTAACTTGAGTGATGCTTTCCATGACCGGTCACAGGACAATCAGGAATATGTCATCGCCGAGGCGAAATTGCGCTATGTGATTGTTTTGTATCTCGCCACACCTCACGCTCTGTCTGTCTCGGTGGTTCCCGTATACTCGTTTGCCGACCACAAAAATCCCGCATTTCTCAAAGCCCTCCGCCAGGGAAGGCTACATGACAAACTCTACCTCCTGGCGGACAGCGACCTGGACATCCGCGAATCCTACGCTGACCTGAGCCAAATACAGCCGATGAATACCGGTTTCTTGACCGATGATACAAAGGTTGGCCGACTATCCCCCACATTTTGGCGTGCCATGCTCGTTCAGTACAGCCGTTGCCTGACGGGTCGCTAGGCCACGCTACACCCACCGCCAGACACTCGCCGCCATGGCCAACCCTCCGCCGCTGGCGCAGAACACCACGTTGTCCCCCGGCTTTGGTCCCACGCCTCGCTCCAGAGCATCGTCCAGCGCGGCTGGGATGCAGGCCGAGCCCAGGTAGCCCCACTTGTCCATGATCCAGTGAGTCTTGCTCATCGGCTGGCCCAGGTTTTCCATGACGTACTCAATGGTGCGCAGGTTGAGCTGGGTGAACAGGTAGAAGTCAATCTCTTCCACCGTGAGGCCGGCCTTGCGCACCACCTCTCGGATCAACGGCGGCCAGTTGTCGCTGTTGAAGGTGGCCGGGAACTTGCGCACGAACTGGACGCGCGGCTTGCCCAACTCATTCACCACCTCCGGCGTGGCCGGGCGGAAGGTGCCGCCGGTGTAGATGCCCAGGGCGTCGTGGTACTCCCCGGCGGCGATCAGCTTGCCGCTGAGAAAGCCTGGCGCGTCTCCCGCTCCCACAATGGCCACCCCCGCCCCGTCGGCGAACAGGGTGCAGGTGTACTTGTCCGTCCAGTCAATGAACTTGGTCATGCCGTAGCCGCCAGCCACCAGGATGTAGCCGTAGTCAGCGTCGGTAGCGACGTAGCGGGCGGCCAGGTCCAGGCCGGTGACCCAGGCCGCACACGCGCAGTTGATGTCGTAGGTGCCGGCGTTTTTCGTTAGCGGAGCGGCGTTGTCTGTTAGCGGAGCGGCGTTGTCCGTTAGCGGAGCGGCGTTGACCGCGCCCAGCTTGGCTTGCACCGCCGAAGCCGTGGCCGGGCTGATGTAGTCGGGCGTGTCGGTGGCCACGAGAATCAGGTCCAGGTCGGTGGCGGCGATGCCGGCCCGTTCCAGCGCCTGGCGGGCGGCGGCCACCACCATGTCCGACGTGACCTCGTCATCGGCCATGACGTGGCGCTCGTGGATGCCCACGTTCTCCACCAGCCAGTCGCCGACGTTTTCGCCCAGCATCTGGTTCAAGTCGTCGTTGGTAAGCACTTTTTCGGGGATGTATCGCCCCGTGCTGATGATCTGCGCGTGTCGGGCCATTCTCTACTCCTTTACTCCGTATAGAGTGCCATGTAGCCAGGTTCTTCACGAATGGACGCCAGGTCAGCATCCTCCTTCGACCATTCGGTGAGCTCCGGGTTCAGTTCCAGGGCCTCGCTCAGCTTCTCTATCGCGGTCTCTGTCTCCCCAGCCAGCGCGTAGTGGCAGGCCAGGTTGTATCGCGCCAGCCCTTGCCAGCTCTGGCTGTCATCCAGTTCCCAGAGCAGCCTGGCCGTTTTCTCCTGCAGCTCTGTCGCATACTCCTCGTCTCCACGCTCTAAAAGGAGCGAGCCAAGATGCATGGCCAGGGGATGAATGGTACCGGTTCCCACGATCACCCTCCACAATGGCCGCTCCCCTTGCCAGGGCAGAGTTTCCGTACCTCTCAGCTCAGCCTCGCTCGTCTTCTCCACCTGCTCAGCGAGCCGGCGGCTCGCTGCCGTTGCCTGGTCGAGAATCTCCGACCACGACCGATCCCGGTTCTCCTCGAAGTCGCGGGCGTTCACCGCCTCGTAATCCTCGTATCTCACAGGAGCCTCCCCACGAGCCGCTGCTGCCAGATTCTCTGCCAGTCGCATTTTCCAGGCCGCCAGATGGGCAATCGTGTCCTTGGGCGACCACCGATCCGGCTCGCCCCGAACGGCGCGTTCGTCCTCCGACAGCCTGTCGAACAGGGCTTGCTCGGCTTGGGATGCTCGCTCAATGAGCTCTACCAGCTTGGATTTGAGTTCCATAGTTTGCCCTCCTCGTTTTCTGGGACGCGGATTAACGCAGATTACGCGGATTCACGTAGTTGTCAGCGTGGGTGGTCTCCCTCTTGGGTGTTGCTGCTGTGTCATTGCGAGCGACCGCAGGGAAAGGCAACCGCAGGTTGCACGCAATCTCCTACCAGCAAGCTGGAGATT
>CAZEBW010000052.1:17079-25674 GCA_964510205.1 uncultured Anaerolineae bacterium | reverse complement strand
ATCGGCAAGTACGAGGTCACCAACGAGCAGTTCGCGCAGTTTGTGGATGCCACTGGCTACACCACCGACGCCGAGGCGGCGGGATGGGGGTGGGCCTGGACAGGCGAGGACTGGGAGGAAGTGGAGGGGGCCGACTGGCGTCATCCGCAGGGACCGGACAGCAGCATCGAGGGCAAGATGGATCATCCCGTCGTCCAGGTCAGTTGGAACGATGCCCAGGCCTATTGCCAATGGGCGGGCGTGCGCCTTCCCACGGAAGCGGAGTGGGAGAAGGCGGCGCGGGGCACCGATGGGAGGGAGTATCCCTGGGGGAACAGTGCGCCGGACGGGAGCAAGCTGAACTACTGTGACGTGAACTGTGAGCAGGCTTGGAAGGATTCGAGCGTGGATGATGGATACCGTGATACCGCCCCCGTGGGGCATTACGAGGCTGGGAAGAGTCCCTACGGGGCCTACGACATGGCGGGCAACGTGTGGGAGTGGGTGGCCGATTGGTATGACGCCGATTACTACAGTCGCGCGCCTGATCGAAACCCTCCAGGGCCTGATTCCGGGGACAGGCGAGTGCTGCGGGGCGGGTCTTGGTATGGCTATGAGGGCGATGCCCGCTGCGTTGACCGCTACGGAGGCGCCCCGGACGTTCGCATCAGCTACTTCGGCTTTCGGGTGGCGGCTTCCCCTAGCTCACCTTAGACGCGAGGTGGAGGTCATCGCCCCGCAGAGGGTTATACCGGTGCACCACAACTGGGACATTCTCTTTTACCACCGCCCGGCCGACGTGGATGGCTTTGCCGCCGGGGTGCGCGAGCTGGGCTGCGAGCCGGTCCCGCTGGCACGGGGTCAGACGCTGGAACTTCGGATCGTTTGAAAGCGGAGCCGCGCAGGTGTGCCAGATGCCTGTGACCAGGGGGGATGGTGAGATGATTCAGAAGGTCGTCGAGGAATTCGAGCAGCGCAGCGTGCACCTGGACCCTGCGGAGGAGGACGAGATCCGGCGCCTGCTGCGCAAGTACGAACCCGTGCTGCGCTTCCACCAGGGCGAGCGCTTTTTCCCGATGAGCGCCATCCTGTACCTGCTGTTCAGCACTATCTGGTACATCCCCCTCAGGAGCCGGGAGGGGGAGGACATCGGGGGCACGCCTTATGAGAAGCGCGCCATGCCAGGCCTGTTTGAGCTGCTGCGTAGTCGCCCGCACATCCAACTCAACACCGAAGTGGATCAGGATGACGTCAGTGGGCTATTGAACAGCGCTGGCGTGCACTGGCGGCGGAGCGCGGCGGAGGATGGGTACGTGCGGATGCAGCACGTCCAGCGTCAGCTCGCGCACGCCCAATCCCCATCGGGTTATCCCGTCGAACAGGCCCGTCGCCTCCTCGAATCCCGGCTGCGCCGCTTCCGTTCGGCCTGGCTCAACCCCGGCATGTTGTTCCTTCATTTTTCGGAGACCATCGCGCCCTGGGATCGGCGTCTGATCCGCCACTGGTTCCTGCCGCGCGGCAGCGACGACGAGGCCAGCCGCAAATACGACGAGCTGACCCTGTGGGATGGGGAGCGAGAGGTTTGTTACTACGGGCGGGTGTTGAAGAACCAGTGTGGCTATCGCGTCATCCAATATTGGTTCTTCTACGCCTTCAACGACTTCCGCACCGCCGTGCGGGGCACCAACAACCACGAGGGGGACTGGGAGCGCATCTCGATCTACCTGGCCCAGGAGGATGGCCAGTGGCGACCCAGATACGCCGCTTACTCGGCCCATCACAGCCAGCAGACCCGCGCTTGGCAGGACATCGTCTGTGCGGATGAGGCCCGCGAGCACCCAGTGGTTTACGTGGCGCGCGGCTCCCACGCCTGCTATTTCGAGCCCGCCGTCTACCAGCTTGGCCTAGGCCTCTTTGGGGTGAATGATTACGCGCTGGGCGATGGCCAGGAGATCGGTCCCGGCGGCTGGAGCGGGCCGCGCGTCCTCACCGAGACCGAGCCCGATTGGCTGTTCTTCGATGGCTTCTGGGGAGCCTACATCCGCGACCTGCTGATGCGCGAAAACGCCCCGCGCGGTCCGCTCTACACCATCGAGCCCGGCTCCCATCGCCCCAGGTCCCGCCAGAGCTGGTACGATCCCAGGCGTTGGGCCGGCTTGGCGTGCGCAGGCGGTACGGACTGCGATCACCAACCGCGCGGCTACTACAGCTACGCCACCACCGACTCGGCCTGGCAAGGGGAGTGGGGTACGGACGAGGAGTGGGAAGAGTGGGCGAGGGCAGTGAGGCACGGTTCTCGTTGACGCCGCTCTTGTCTGCTGAACGGACGAAAGCTTGAAGTATCTTGGACCCAGTTGAGCTTTGCTTTTTCCCGGACGATGAAGTATAATAAACATGAAAACGCAAGAGGGGGTGGAATTATGAGTACCATCTATATTGAACCCGTTCAGAAGACAAGCGAAATACGATATCTAGTTCAATCCGCTATCAAGAGTGAGGTAACGAGACTCAGACTCGCCCTGAAACTAGCCAGGGAGCGCTTGGCTCCTTTCGAACAAGAATATAGCGTCACCTCGGACCATTTCATCTCCGAGATGGCAGCCGAAGACCTAAAAGGCGGCGACGATGAGTATGTCCGCTGGGCCGGAGAGTACAAGCTGATGCAAAGGCTCCAGGAAAAGCTGCGACAGCTCCAGGAGATCAACTACGGTGATTCAAGCTTACTTCAACCAGATCAAAGCGATAGTTGATCAATACGCGGCCACCCGCTTTGTGCTGGATGCGAATGTGAGCTTCGAGATGCGTCCTGGGGAACAGGGGTATCTTACTGGCTCAATCATCTTTGCGGATGGCTCAGCGCTATACTTCAGGGAATTCCTGGATGCCGTTAAGGACATTGTGGACAAGCTGATGTACACTTATCACTACCAGGATGCGGGCAATCAGTTGATCTTCCGGTACGACAATGCTCGTCACCGACCGCCTTTGTGCTCCCTTGAGCACAAACACACCCCAGGGCAGGACATAGAGGCGCCTGCCCCGGCTCTTGAAGACGTGTTGGCCGAAATCGTCATGGCCAAAGGGTGGGTGTAAGGACGGTTTATGAGGCCGTTGTGGCTATGCAAAGCCAATCTCCTGTTTTACGCCCGGTGAGACTTAGCTAAATCGCGACATCGGGGATAGCATGACGGCCCTCCTTCCCATTGGGGAAAGAGGGCCGTTTGTTTTTCGAGAGATAGCGGCGGGCTACGATGTTGGCTCTGGCGTCGGAGTGGGCGGCTGCTTGAGGAAGTCGTCCCGCGTTCTTTCCACGAAACTCTTCACCGTGTACTCGGATACGCGGACGTAGTAAGGCGACTCCGACGAACTCACCACGTAGCTGTTGTCCTGGGTAGCGCCAGCGGCCTCGGTAGCGCCAACGGCCTCGGCGCTCTTCGACCCCACGCGGACGGTGTGGGTCTTCTCGTTGCCCTCCGCGTCGCGGGTCTGGACGGTGATCACGGCGTTGGGCGCGTCCAGGCCATAGTCGTCCTGCTCGGTTTTGCCCAGCGGGCGCAGCATCTGCAGGGACGCGATGCGGCTGGCCATTCCCGTCACGTTGTTCTCGTTGAGCGTCTCGTCGGCGGCCAGGCCTTGCATCTTCCACGTCCCGTCTTCAGCTTTCTCAAACTCGAAGCGGCCATTGGCGTTTTCCAGCGTCATAGCTACAATTTGGTCCTGGGCTACGGAGAAGTAGAGGGTGTCCACCCAGTTGGAGGCGTTCACCCCGGCCTCCGAAGCCGACAGCGAGGCCAGGTAGACCTCGTCCCGACCCTCGGCGCGCACGTGGCTGGCCCCATAGCTGGGCGAGGTGCCCAGGTACAGTTGATGGGTCGTTCCGTCGGCCAGTGTAAGCTCGATCTTTCGTTGAAAAGCGTCGTCGGCCACTCCCAGGCGTTTGTGGCTGGCCGGCGTTTGGGTCACCAGACGATTGGTCTTGAGGGCGGCGATCTTCTCCAGCAGCTCAGGCACTTTGTTCGCCTGGCAGGGATAGCCGTCGGCCTCGGGCAGCACCCAGTTTCCCGTCTCTTTGGCCAACCTGATTTGCTTTCCCGCAGCATCACTGATGGTCAGTTGCGTGACCTGGTCGGCTTCGAGGCCGGCCAAAAGGCTCTCGCCGCCGGCCACCGTCGCCGGCCGGGGCCAAAAGGCCACCGCCACCAGCACGATTTGCACCGCCAGTACAGCAGCTAGAATCTGATTCGTTCGATTCATCGTTTTCCTCCAGTGTTAGTGACTAGTGACAAGGAACAAGGGACAAGGCCCACCTAGTCCCTGATCTCTGGTCCCTGATCCCTTGTCACTAAGTCCATCGGCTCCTCGCTGCGCTGCCGAGCGTTCCACACCACGCCGATGCCGACCAGGGCCAGCAGCGCCAGGGCGTAGTTCAGGCCCTCCCAGAACGCTTGCTCGTCCTCTTCCAGCGGTCGGAGCAGGCGGGCGTAGGTGCCCCGCGAACGGATGCTGAGCAAGTCCTCGTCTTCGACAGCCCAGTCTACGATGTTCTGCAAGAGCTGCAAGTTCAGCCGATACCGATCCTGGGAGAAGCTGCGCGAGATATCCAGCACCACGTCGTCCACGAACTCCGCGCTGCCCACCACCACCAGGCGCGAGGATTGCGGCGAGAGCTCGATGGTCCCCAGGGCCGGCGCTTCTTCCCCCTCGCCCTCCGGCTGCGGAGGCGACTGGCCCTTGAAGTAGCTCTCGAACGAGCCTCGGACGCTGACCGCCAGCGGCCGGGCCTCTTGCTCACCCTCCACCGGGAAGCCGAGCCTCGGATAGGTTTGCAAATCGGGCTGGATGTTGGTGGAGGACCGCAGCCAGGACCCAGCGGTGGATTGCAGCAGCGTGACCACCTCTCGATCCTGCTTCTTATCCTCGTCCACCTCCAGCGGCGAAGCCCAGTGTAGGGTCACCGCCGGCAGGTTGGACACGATGGGGCTCTCTGCTGCCATGCCGTCGCGGCGCACGTCCACAAAGAAGGGATAGGGCACCTGTTGATACTCCATCACCGTCATCCCGCCCACGTTGCGCTGAATGGGGACGGGGAAAGGCTCGTTTTGGGGGTCCATGACCAGGGCGTCCCCCACGCCTACGCCGTAATGGGCCAGCATGTCTTTGAGACCGTCCTGCACGGGTTCGATGGTCAAACCGGCGCCCATTTGTATCGGCGAGAGGATGTAGTTGCCGGCGGCTACGACGACCGCGCCGCCGCGCATCAGATATTGGTCAATGGCGAAGCGTTCCATGTCGCCCAAGCCCTGCGGAGCGATGACGACCAGCACGTCCACGTCGCCCGGCACGCGGCCAGTGCTGAGGTCCACCTGCCTGACGGTGTAGGTCTGCCTCAATTGCTGGTCAACCAGATTCCAACTGGAGATGGGCTGCATCGTGCCGCCGTAGGGGCTGGGCACCGGGTCTGTCGAGGGATGCCACAGGCCGACGGTTTTGAGGAAGCCCGGCGCGGCGCGCTTCAGCGCGGCCTCGATCTCGGTGCGCAGGTCGGCCTCGCTCATCTCGCCGCTGGGGTAGATCGGCTGCACCTCGTCCCCCGTCTGCAGGATCATGTGCAGGTAGTAGGACTGGGCCGAAAACAGCGAGGCGGCGATGGGCCGCAGACCGTAGGTATCGAACAGGCTCTGGCGGGTGACGCCGCTGTTGGCGTCGTCGGGATCAACCATCTCGAAGGTGAATTTGCCGCCCGATTCCGCCTGGATGTCCTGGGCCACTTGCTGGATGAGCTGCGGCGCCTCCGCCAGCGACTCCGGCAGCGTCTGCGGGGTGACGAAGGCCGTCAGCTTGACGGGCTGCTCCATGCTGGCGAAGACCGCGTCCAGGCTCTGGAAGCCGTAGACCACCTTTTTGATGGAGCGCGTCAAGTCGTACTCCAGGTTGCGCAGACCGACCTCTACCTGGCCGCCGCCAGCCGACTGCACCTCGATCAGGTCCTGGAATCCCAGCGTGACCGACTGGTCGCCGTAGCGGATCAGGATGTCGAAGTAGGAGCTGATCACCGAGGACTCGTAGCGCCCGGCGATGCGGAAAGGCGTGGGGCGGATGCCGTAAACCTGATTGGCCTCCGCTTCCAGCTCCTCGTTCTCCCTGGGATCTACGATCTCGACGTTGATTTTGCCGCCCGAAGCGATTTCGTACTCGCGCATCATGTCGCGGATGGTCGGCACCAGCGGAGCCAGCAGCGGGTGGGTCTTTTCGCTGAAGTAGCCCCGCATCAGCAGCGGCTCTTGCAGGTTGCGGGCTAAATCGCGGGTGGTTTGAGATAGACTGTACTCGTTTTGAGCGGTCAGGTCGGCGCGCAGGCCGTGGACGGGGAACAGCCAGGTGTTGAGGGCCAGCAGGTTCGCGCCGATCAGCACCAGGCTCAGGATGGCGGTTCGGCGGTGGGCGGCGGTGCGCTTGCCGCGGCTCCACCGCTTGGCGTCCAGCGAAACGACGTTGGCTGTCAAGAAGAACGCCGTCAGCGACAGGTAGTAGATCAGGTCTCGCAGGTCAATCACGCCCCGCTCGATGCTCTCGAAGCGGCTGCCCGTGCCGATGGCTCGCAGCACCTCGCCCACGGCATCTCCCACGAAGTCCGTCACCCCCGACGCGCCCACCAGATAGAACGCGCCGCAGATCACCACGGTGAGGATCAGGGCCACGATCTGGTTATCGGTGCGCGACGAGACGAACAGGCCGATGGCCGCGTAGGCCGAGGCCATGAGGATGGCCGCCAGGTAGCCGCCCACCACCGGCCCCCAATCCAGAGGACCCAGCAGGCTCACCGTGATGGGCAGAAAGAGCGTCAGCGCCAGGGCTAGTGCGATCAGGGCCGCCACGGCCATGAACTTGCCCCACACCAGGCTGGCGCGGCGCACGGGCAGGGTCAGCAGCACCTCCAGGGTTCCCTCGCGCTGCTCCTCGCTCCACTGGCGCATGGTCAGCGCGGCCACCAAGAAGATCATCAGCACCGGCATCCACTCAAACAGCGGGCGGACGTCGGCGATGTTGCGGGCGAAGAAGGTCTCTGCCCAGAAGAAGGAGAAGAGGGTCACCACTAGGAAGGCTCCCACGAAAATCAGCGCCATGGGAGAGCCAAAGTACGCGCCCAGTTCTTTGCGTGTTATGGCCAGCGATTGCTTCCAGAATGCTTTCATGGTTTATTGCCTCCTCAAATCAATCCAAAATCTAGCAAGCAATTCGTAGGGCAGGTTGGCGGCGGGGGTGGGAGAGACCCCTACCCCGACCTCAACCTATCCTTCGGCTACAGCTTCGTTGAGGACAAGTGCCCCGCCGCCTACCTGCCGTTCAGCCCCCAGTCGGGCTACAGGTCTCCCTTATCGGCTGCTGTAGCTAACTCGTTAAAAACAGTCTCCAGGGTGCGAACGTCGCGGCGCAGTTCCCGCAGCGGCCAGTCCTCTTGGCGAGCCAGTTCGTAGATGGCCGGGCGAAGGTCCGTCCCCTCCGCGCCCTGAATCCGATAGGCGCGCCCGTCGGGCGTGGCATAGGCTTCGACAGCCTGAGCGCCGGGGAGCGCCTTCAGGGCGCCCGTGACGTCGTGCGCGCCCTCGTCCAGCACCAGCACCGCGTCGGTCGTCGCCGCCAGGTCCGCCAGGCGGGCGTCGGCTTTGACCTCGCCGTTCAGCAGGATGATCACTCGGTCGCAGGTGGCTTCCACCTCGGAGAGGATGTGGGTGGAGAGCACGACCGTGCTTTGGCGGGCCAGCCGTCGGATCAGCCGCCGCACCTCCACGATCTGAGTGGGGTCCAGGCTGGCGGTCGGCTCGTCCAGGATCAGCAGCTTGGGCTGGTGCAGAATGGCCTGGGCCAGCCCGACTCGCTGGCGATAGCCTTTGCTGAGCTCGCCGATGGGGCGGGTCAGGTGGTCTGTCAGGGCCGCAGCGCGAACCGCTCTCGAAAGGAGCGCCGGCTGCTCTTCGGCTGGAATCTGGCGCAGGTCGGCCATCATCTTGAGATAGGCCTGCACCGACAGCTCGGGGTAAAGAGGCGCCTCCTCGGGCAGATAGCCGATGCGCTTCTGCACCTCCAGGGTGTCGCTCAGCACGTCCAGGCCGTCCACCGTCGCCTGCCCCTCGTCTGGCTGCAGGAAGCCGGTCAGCACCCGCATCATCGTCGTCTTGCCCGCGCCGTTGGGGCCGAGCAGGCCGATGATCTCGCCGCTCTCGACCTCAAAGGAGACCCCGTTCAGCGCCTGGGTTGAGCCGTACGATTTGCTCAAGTT
The DNA here is from genome assembly GCA_964510205.1 of uncultured Anaerolineae bacterium. Classification (GTDB taxonomy): domain Bacteria; phylum Chloroflexota; class Anaerolineae; order VGOG01; family VGOG01; genus CAZEBW01. Next base: position 17,417 of record CAZEBW010000052.1, on the reverse strand, counting down.
GGCAACTTCAATCATATCGTTTCTACCTCCGCAAACTCGATGTCGGTCGCACAAAAAAGTCGCTTGGCAGCGACGGGGAAATTATACACCGACTTCCGAAAATTCGCAAGTGCGGTTGACGCGGGAGGGTTTTTGTAATATACTATGTTGTGTCAGGCGGATGGCCGACGCGCAGGCGGTATTGCCCGACGATGAAGCCTGGTGAGGAAGTTGGGGCCAGATTCGCCCGACGATGAAGAAGCCCGACGATGAAGATCCGCCCGACGATGAAGATCCGCCCGACGATGAAGTCATCGGGCTACGGAGCGGCGGGTGATAAATCACCCTTGGGCGGCAGT
>CAZEBW010000052.1:0-16979 GCA_964510205.1 uncultured Anaerolineae bacterium | reverse complement strand
AGCCAGATTGATCTGGCGCCGTTCTGTAGCACGGGCACTTCATGCCCGTGCGGGTAGACGGCGTTCAAGGTCTGCTCGATGATGAAGTTCAAGACGGATTCGCCCGACGATGAAGATCCGCCCGATGATGAAGTCATCGGGCTACGGAGCGGCGGGTGATAAATCACCCTTGGGCGGCAGTGTGGCAGGTGGGTTTAGGTGCAAGCCAGATTGATCTGGCGCTGTTTCGTAGCACGGGCACTTCATGCCCGTGCGGACTTCAACAGCAACAAAGTGAAAGGAGTACACGACAATGCCCTACTGGCAACTGTTCTACCATCTGGTCTGGTCAACAAAGAATCGCCAACCGCTACTTACCCCAAAGGTCGAGAAGCATATCTACGGTTTCCTCACCAGCAAATCTGTCGGACTCGAAGGCGTTGTCTACGCCATCGGCGGTACTGTAGATCACGTGCACATGGTTGTTTCTATACCTCCTGCCATTTCAGTGTCCAAATTCATTGGGCAAGTCAAAGGCGTTGCTTCGACGAAGTTCAACAAATCAGGTGTCAGCGATGTGCGTTTCAAATGGCAGGGAGAATACGGCGCCTTCTCATTCGATGCCAAGCGATTGCCCAACTACGTCGCTTACGTCGAGCATCAGAAAGAGCATCACAGCAACGGGACGATCATCCCCATCTTGGAACGCATGACGTCGGAGAACATGGGGCCACGGTTGGTACGAGAGGCTCCATCATCCTACGTGACAGAAGCGGACAGATGGCGAGAAGAACTGCTGAAGATGAAGCCCGATGATGAAGTCATCGGGCTACGGAGCAGCGGGTGATAAATCACCCTTGGGCGGCAGTGTGGCAGGTGGGTTTAGGTTCAAGCCAGATTGATCTGGCGCTGTTTTGTAGCACGGGCACTTCATGCCCGTGCTGGCACCGCCTAAGTCCAAGCGGCGGTGGGGTGATGAAGCCGCGCGGTGATGAAGTCGTAAGCGAAGCGGCGTCACCGCGCTACGGAGCAGCGCCCCGTGAACGGGGCTAGCCAGATTAATCTGGCGCTGCTTCGTAGCACGGGCACTTCATGCCCGTGCGGGCTGGCACCGCCTAAGTCCAAGCGGCGGTGGGGTGATGAAGCCGCGCGGTGATGAAGTCGTAAGCGAAGCGGCGTCACCGCGCTACAGAGCAGCGCCCCGTGAACAAGGCTAGCTAGCCAGATTGATCTGGCGCCGTTCCGTAGCACGGGCACTTCATGCCCGTGCGGATGGCTTCATGCCTTCATGCCCGGGCAGCGCCGTGCTGAGAGGAAAAACAAATGCCTACCGAAGACGAGCAAACAGCCAAATACTTCTCCAACCAGGCGCTCTTCTCTGACCACTACCTGGTTGAGCGGATGGACGCTCACCCGGAGTGGGAAGAGGACATCGGCGATGCTTTCGCCCAACTGCAAGAGCTCTATGAGGCCAAGCGGGACATCCTGGAGGGCCTCAATGAGGCTCAAACGGAGGACGAGTTCATCCGCCCACTGCTGCGTGACGTGCTGGGCTTCGAGTTTGAGGTTCAGACTTCGGTTACGCGCCAGGGCCGGCTCAATTGGCCCGACTACGCCCTGTTCACCCGCGCCCAGGACAAGGCCGAGGCCCAGCGCTTCCGCGATCAAGAGGGCGCCTACTACGCCCGCGCCGCCGCCGTGGCCGACGCCAAGTATTGGGGCCGACCGCTGGACCGCAAGGTGGACGATGCGCGAGACGAGCTGAGCAACGCCAACCCCAGCTTCCAGATCGTCAACTACCTGGTGGCCACCGGCGTGGACTGGGGCGTGCTGACCAACGGCCAGTTGTGGCGGCTGTACTACGCCCACGCCCGCTCGCGAGTGGACACTTACTTCGAGGTTGACCTGGCGCGGATACTAGAATCGGACAATGTTGAAGCCTTCCGCTACTTCTACCTCTTCTTCCGCGCGGCGGCCTTCGAAAGGGATCCCCAGACCGACCAGAGCTTCTTGGAAGCGGTGTACGAAGGTTCGGTCAACTATGGCGTCGAGCTGGAGAAGCGTCTCAAGGACCTCATCTTCGAGCGCATCTTCGTCCACCTGGCGACGGGCTTTTTGGCATACCGGCGCACGAATGGCGGCGTGACGGTCGAGACGCAGGAGAGCCTGGCCGAGGTCTACCAGGGCACGCTGCGCTTGCTGTATCGGCTGTTGTTCCTGCTGCACGCTGAGGCGCGGGGGCTGCTGCCGGTGGAGGATCGCCACGGCTACTACGGTTACAGTCTGACACACCTCAAGCGCGACGTGGCCCACCGCATCGGCGCGGGCCAAACGCTGAGCCCCGTCTCTACCGACATCTGGAACGATCTGGGCGGCCTGTTCCGCATCATTGATCGCGGCGATCCTGCGCTGAACGTGCCCCGCTACAACGGCGGCCTCTTCCGTCGGGACAACCCCAAGAACGCCTTCCTGAACACGCACCGCATGGCCGACGTCTACCTGGCGCCGGCGTTGGCTCTGCTGACCCGCGAGCGCGACCCCGAGACCGGCCAGCACCGCTTCATTGACTACAAATCGCTGAACGTGGAGCAGTTGGGCTCCATCTACGAAGGATTGCTGGAGTTTCACTTGCGCATCGCCGAGCGAGACCTAGCGGTGACCAAGTCCAAAGGCGCTGAGGTCTACAGACCGGTCGAAGAGGTCAGCAATCCGCTGAAGGTGATCCGGCAGGACGAGCTCTATCTGGAGAACGACAAGGGCGAGCGCAAAGCGACCGGCTCGTACTACACGCCGCACTACATCGTGGAGTACATCGTCGAGCAGACGCTGGGGCCGGTGCTGGGCGAACGAGCGGGCCGCTTCCGCGAGCTGATGGATGAGATCGAGCCGCGCCGGCAGCGGGTGCAGGAGATCGAGGGAAAGCTGGCTGCCGACCCCGATCGGGCGGACGCCTGGGTGACGCGCTGGAAGGACGAAAGGCGCACCCTGCTGAAGAAACTGGAGCCGTGGGAGCGAGAGGCCGTGGATGCGCTGCTGGGCGTCAAAGTCTGCGATCCGGCCATGGGCAGCGGCCATTTCCTGGTCTACGCCACCGACTGGCTGGCCGAGCACCTGATCGTGGTGCTCAACGAGTTTCCCCAGAACCCGGTGCTGCGCCGCATCGCCGACATCCGCCAGCAGATCGTGGAGGAGCTGGCGCGGCAGGGGATCGAGATTGACGCCGAGCAGCTCAAGGACACCAGCCTGCTGAAGCGCATGGTGATGAAGCGCTGCATCTACGGCGTGGACCTGAATCCGATGGCCACGGAGCTGGCCAAGCTGAGCTTGTGGCTCGATTCGTTCACCGTCGGTGCGCCGCTCAGCTTCCTGAACCACCACCTGAAGGTCGGCAACTCGCTGATCGGGGCGCAGGTGGACGAGGTGCGCCAGGCGTTGGAGGCCGAGGATACGGGCCAGATCCACATGTTCGGCGGCCCGTTCGCCGGCCTGCTGACCGCCACCTCGTTGATGCGCGACGTGGCGGCCTACACCGACGCCACGTTCCAGGAGGTGGAGCAGAGTGCGGAGAAATACGCCGCTTTCGAGAAGGCCATGCTGCCCTACAAGCGCGTGCTCGACCTGTGGGTCAGCCGCCACTTCGGCAACGACCGCGCCGACGAGTTCCTGCGGCTCTACGGCCAGGAGGCGCTGCAGGCGGTGGTGGACGAGGACGTGGACCTGGCGTCGGAGTACCGCCAGGCGGTGGACAAAGCCCGCGCCCTGTGGCGAGAGAGGCGATTTTTCCATTGGGAGCTGGAGTTTCCCGAAGTGTTCATAGACCTGGAGCGGAGCGATTGGAAACAGAATCCGGGGTTTGATGCGGTGATGGGGAATCCGCCGTATGGCTACCGAGTGACTGGTGAGATTGACGAATTCATGGATGCGAGCTTGGGAAGGGCAGAGAGTGAGAACATCGCTGAGTATTTCGTAGAGCAATGCTTCCAAGTGCTTGCGAAACCTTCAAACTGGGGCATGATCATTCCCAAGCAGGTTTTGCATACTCCGACTTGGCAAGATGTGCGAATGGCGCTTCATCAGCCGGACGGTGTTCAAGTTAACTCGATAATTGATGTGAGTGAAGCATTTGGGGAAGTGCTGCTGGAACAGGTCATAGTAGTGGCGTCTGAGCGACCGATAAAACGAATCCGTGTGGGTCTTGTTAAAGGCGATCTCATCATTGACGATTATTCCCTTGATGCATCAAAGCTTTCACCACGATTATGGCCAATATATGCCTTTGATGAGTTTGAGGCGACATTTGAGAAGATCGGAGCTGCTTCGGTCCCTCTTGGCGATGTAGCTAGTCTATTCTTTGGCATAAAGAACATTAAGTCGGAGTTAACTGTTGATAAAGGCATACCTATGATTATCGGAGACAACATCGCCAGGTATCGATTTGTCGGAACCTTCCCGCGATTGCCGAAAGAGTACCTCTCTCCTTCTATGACGAAGCGGCACTTGAAAAAGAAGTTGGTCGTTCAACGGATTGTTGCTCACGTGACAAAGCCACATCCACGAATAATCCCGATGGCCACCTTTGATGAGGAAGCCCTACTTGCCTTCGATACAGTGACGACCGTCGTTTTGACAGCGGAAGAGTACAGCTATCATTACTTACTGGCCTTGATCAATTCCACTTTTGCCGCTTGGTATCTTCATCGATTTGTATTCAACTTCTCGACACGCACGATGGGCTTCCGAAAAGGATTCGCGGATCATCTCCCCATCCGGCGCATCGAGTTCACCACCCCTGCCGACGAGCGCGAGCGGCTGGTGGCGGCTGGAATCACTGAGGCCACTGAGTGGATTGAAAGCACTGAAAAAGCCTCAGTGGACTCAGTGGCCTTCAGTGCCTTCAGTGATTCCAAACTCGGCCGATGGCTGAGCGCTCGCCTCGCCGCCGACGGCTCGACCGACACCGAGCATGAGCAGGCCGACGTGGTCCACGACTTGCTGGCCCACCTCGCCGAACGGATGATCGAGCTGCACAAACAGCGCCAGCGCCTGGGAAAGGCCCTCGATCCCTTCAAGTTCCTCGACCGAGGCATCCCCTTCATCAAATTCACTGACGCCTTCGCCGACGAGATCAAATATGGGGAGCGCGTCAAGACCTTTGAGGTTTCCGAAACCTCAAAGGTCTATGATCTGAGCGCCGTCCACCACGACGTTGACGGGCTGCGGCTTGTCCCCAGCGAAGTCGAGGGGTGGGAGCTCCAGGTCCAGCTCAAGCTGCGCGACCCCGACGCGGATTGGCAAGAATGGCAGTACGAAGAGGGCGAAAACCGCATCGCCCGCCAGTGGGCGCCAGTCTACCGCCTGCCGCTGAGCGACGAGAAGGCGCGCTACTACCAGCACGCCTTCCAGGTGCTGGGCGAGTTCGCCAACGCCAAGTCGTTCCCCGGCGGCTACACCCGCACCACGATGAAGAAACTGCAGCTCGCCCGCGTGCCCGCCTTCGACCCCGACGCCGACCTCACGCCGCTGGTGGAGTTGAGCCAGGAACTGGTCGAAGTCCAAGCCCGCATCGCCCGCACCGATCGGCTCATTGACCAGATTGTGTATCGGCTGTATGGGCTGACAGAGGAGGAGGTGGCGGTGGTGGAGGGACGGTCGGGGGCATAGAACCGCCCGACGGTTGTGCCGTAAGCGAAGCGGCGTCGTCGGGCTGCGGAGCAGCGCCCCGTGAACGGGGCTAGCCGGATTCATCCGGCGTCGTTTCGTAGCACGGGCACTTCTGCCCGTGCGGATAGCGGATGGGGCCACCAATTCATGCCCGTGCAGGCGGAATGGCACAGAGGTACAGTGGTTTGAAATAGGAGTTTGTTCCATCATGAACGAGAACACGGTGCAGATCACGAAAAGCGTATCCATCCCCATGTCCGAGCTGAGCTTCCGCTTCGCCCGCAGCGGCGGGCCTGGCGGGCAACACGCCAACCGCTCCGCCACCCAGGTGGAACTGCTGTTCGACGTGGCCAACTCGCCCAGTCTCAACGAGACGCAGCGGCGGCGCGCGCTCAGGAAGCTGAAGTCGCGCCTTGACACAGAGGGCGTCCTGCACCTGGTCTCCCAAGAGACCCGCAGCCAGCATCGGAATCGGGAAGAGGTGGTGGAGCGCTTCCAGGAGTTGATGCGGGATGCGCTGCGGGTTCGCAAAAGGCGGCTGCCCACCCGCCCCTCGCGCGCGGCGCGCGAACGGCGGCTAGAGCAGAAACGCCGCCGCAGCGAGAAGAAGCGCCGCCGCCGCCCCGTGCGGCCGGACGAGTATTGACCTGTGAGAAACCAGGGTCTAATTACGAATGGCACGAATATGCGAATCTCACGAATGCTTTCTATCTATTCTAACTGAATTCGTGTGATTCGTTCATTCGTGACATTCGTGTTCCCAAAAACTGTCCGGTAGCGAATCTTTGGCAAAAACCTGGTTTCTGAACAAGCAAAAGGAGACTTTAATGAGCGAACAGAGCACGAATCTCAAGCCAGGCTCCCTCAAGACCTGGTTCCTGGAAATCAGAGGGCCGTTTCTGGCGCTGAGCCTGGTGCTGGCCCCCATCGGAACGGCCGTCGCCTGGCACGACAGGAGCTTCCATTTGGGGCACTTCCTGCTGGCCTGGGTGGGGGCGATCCTGGCCCACGTAGGCGTCAACGTGTTCAACGAGTACTTCGACTACCGGAGTGGCTTGGATTTCGAAACCCAGAAGACGCCCTTCAGCGGCGGCAGCGGCATGCTGACCGCCGGGCTGATCGAGCCCAGGCAGACCTATTTGCTGGGGATGGCCTGTCTCTTTATAGACGCGGTGATCGGAGTCTATTTCATCGTCATCCGGGGCTGGGGTCTGCTGCCGGTGATCCTGCTGGGCGGTCTGTTCGCCTACTTTTACACGCCCTACCTCTCCCGCTGGCAGGTCGGTGAAGTAGCCGCCGGCTTGGGGTTGGGATCGCTGGTGGTGCTGGGGGCCTACTTCGTGCAGACGGGGCAGTACACCTGGGAGGTGATCGTGGCCTCGCTGGCGCCAGGCTTCCTCACCGCCAACCTCCTGCTCCTCAACGAGTTCCCCGACCTGGAGGCCGACAGGCAGGTCGGGAGGCGAAACCTGGTGATGGCCCTGGGGAAGAGCAGGGCGGTCTGGCTGTACACCATTTTGCTGGTGTGCACCTACCTCAGCGTCGTGCTGGGGGTGGTTTTCGGACTCATGCCCTGGCCGACGCTGGTCACGCTGCTGACGGCGCCCCTGGCGATGAAAGCGATTCAGGGCGCGCGGCGGCATTACGACGACATCCCCAAGCTCGTCCCCGCCCTGGGAGCCAATGTGATGACCATCCTGGGCACGGACGCGCTGCTGACGGTGGGCTACGTGCTGGCCACCGTGCTCGGCCTCTGATCACTTCTGTCATTGCGAGGAACGGAGTGACGAAGCAATCCCCAACTTGGCGACAGGAGATTGCTTCGCTTCGCCCGCAATGACACTCCGTGAAAATGAGGCACTTTCAGGGGTTCCAATAGATATTAATCAGGTCCCTGAGCATGGCCGCCGCCGTGGGCATGGGGGATTCTTCGTCTATGACCGCGGCGATGGCGCCGTTGATGTCGGTGTGGTAGACGATGCCCATCTGGTGCGCTGTGAGGCGGGCCAGGGGATGGAAGGGATCCAACGAGGTGGGCCGCACGCTCAAGTGATAGCCGCCGTCTTCCTTCTTCTCGGCTCTCGCTATCAGCTTGATGACTCTCCCACTGGCTGCGGCCTGCTTCAGCTCCTCAGGCCCGATCCCGGTTATGCCCTCAACCTCCACATCCTCCAAGCTGGCCGCCTGGCCGAGCACGCTCTGGGCCAGGATGACCAGCTTGTTGGCTGCGTCCCAGCCCTCCACATCCAGGCTGGGATCGGCCTCGGCGTGCCCCGCCGCCTGAGCTTCTGCCAGGGCTTCGGCGTAGTACCTGCCTTCGGCCATCTGGGTCAGGATGTAGTTAGTGGTCAGGTTCAGGACGCCTTCCAGCCGCAGGATGTCCGACCCGGCCAAGTCCCGCCGTCCGATGTTGACCGTGGGCAGCCCCCCCGCCACCGCAGCGCTGAAGGCCAACTTCACGCCATTGTCCGCTGCCAGTTTGGTGAGCTGGGAATAGGCCAGCACCAGCGGCCCTTTGTTGGCCGTCACCACGTGCATCCCCCGCCGCAGCGCGGCCTCCATGCAGCCCAGCCCCGGCTGGCCGTCTTGCAGGTTGGTGGGCGAGGCTTCGAGCAGGACGTCGGCCTGGGTCCGCTGGACTAGCTCCACCGCTCCCAGGCCGGGTGCGCCATACTGCGGGTAGGCGGCCACTCCCCGGCCCTCTTGCTTGAGCCGGATGACCCGTAGCGGATCTAGCCCGTCGTCGGCCAGCGCCGCGCCGGAGCTATCCGCCGCTCCGACCAAGATCAACTCCAGGCCGTATCGGGTGCGCAGGTTATCCCCCTTGCGAGCGAGGATGTCCAAGAAACGCCGCCCGATGTTGCCCACGCCGATCAACACCAGTTTGACTTGCTGAACTGCCATAGCTCCTCCTTTTCAATTATGTTGGGGTAAGGCTTGCCCTTACCCGATCGCGAAGGGCAACCGCCAGGGGTTGCCCCTACCAGAATGATCATAGCATATCACGAAATCTCGGTGCTGTCAACAGCTTGGCCCCTTCCCCTCGGTACCTCGTTGCCTCGTTGCCTCATCGCCCCACCGCCTCGTTGCCTCATCGCCCCACCGCCCCACCGCCCCATCATCGTTGTTGCTCAATCGCCATTTTTACCCTTTCGTGGTACAATTAGTACATCCAGCAGGCATACACGCACTACGCAATACGCACTACGCACTACGCAATACGCATCACGCATCACGTAGGCTTGGTTGACATTTTGGGCCAAAGAAGATATGATTATTGAGTAGGAGGTGACCCTTGCGCAGAACCGCCAAAACCGTCGTCGTCATCGCTGGCCTCAGCATTGCCGGCCTGGGCCTGCTCATAGGATTGCTGTATTCGGTCTCTCCATTTGTCATGGGAGAGGGTGTTGATCTGCTGACCTCAACCGTGGCCGCCTCTTTCATTGTCCTCGGCCTGGGACTGGGCCTGCTCCTGGCCTGGCAAGGCGTGAACTCGCTGCGGGGCCGCCCCTCCCGACTCTTCCGTCCCCGGCCTGCTGGGCTGCTGGCTGCTATCTTCATCGTGGTCGTGTTCCTCGGCCAGGCTGTGCTCGCCCTGGATCTTGCGCCTACGCTGACCTTTCCTCCCTTCTACATCCTGGCTGCCGCCTTGCCTCCGCTTTTCTTCGTGGCCGCTGTTGGCCGCAGCCTGGCGGGGGAAGGCATCCGCTGGCGGGAGGTGGTGCTTCAACTGTCCAGCGGTGCTTTTCTGGCTACCTTCATGGCCTTCGGGCTAGAGGCCGTATCGGGATTGCTCTTGATGGTGATAGCGTTCGCCCTGGCGGTGATGATGCCGGGCGGCGAGGCTTGGCTTCAGGAGCTGTCGGCCTATTTGCAGGACCCCCGCTGGCTTCAGAATCCCGAGAGCCTGTACAGTCCTTTGCTCTCCCCACCGATTCTCGTCGCCGTGGGCTTGTTGGTGCTGATCATTGCTCCCATGATCGAAGAGTTGTTCAAGCCCCTGGGCGTGCTCCTGATGCGCTACCGCCGGCCCAGCAAGGCGCGGTCGTTTCTGTGGGGTCTGGCCGGCGGCGCTGGCTTCGCCCTGTCCGAGGCCCTCTTCAACGGAGCCGCTTCTTTGGAGAGTTGGGCCGGGGTAGCGACCATGCGCGTGGGGGCTACGGCCATGCACTGTCTGGGGGGCGGGCTGATGGGCTTGGGATGGTATTATCTCTTCGCCACCCGACGCCCCTGGCGCCTCCTGGCTGCTTACGCTGCCAGTGTCACCCTCCACTCCCTCTGGAATGTCGCCGCTTCCATCATACTCGTGGTCTCTCTATCCACCATCTCCCCAACTACCGATGAAATCGGCCTGGCGTTTGGCGGTTTGATGACCGTGGGGTTGATGGCTTTCCTGTCTCTGTTGTCGTTAATCAGCATCTTTGCCATCTTCTACCTTACCACGTGGCTGCGGACTGAGATGCCACCTGCGCCGTCATCCGGCCCCCCACCCCCGGTCCTCCCCCAACTCTAGGGGAGGGAAGTTCCGATTCCCCCTCTCCCAGGATTTTTGGGAGAGGGGGCTAGGGGGAGAGGGCCATCACTGAATGAGAGATCACATGCATCGCACCCTGGCCGTGATGCGGAAAGAGTTCATCCACATCTTTCGTGATCCCCGCACCTTGGCGGTGATGTTTCTCATCCCCATGATTCAGTTGGTCCTGCTGGGGTACGCTGCGACTACCGACGTGGATCACATCTCGACGGCCGTGTTTGACCAGGATCGAACGGCTCAGAGCAGGGAGCTCATCGAGACCTATCGCGCCTCGGGCTACTTCGACATCAATTACAATGTCGCCAGCGAGGAGGCCCTGGCTCGTCTCATTGACGGAGGGGAAGCGCGGGCTGGGTTGCTCATCCCCGCAGGCTACAGCAGGGAGCTGGCGCGGGAGGGCAAAGTCCAGGTGAGCGTGGTCATAGATGGCTCGGATCCCAACATCGCCAACGCCGCTCTCTCGGCGGCCACGGCGGTGGGCCAGGCCAAGTCGGCCGAGATCGTCGAACGCATCCTGCGAGTAGACCCTGAGAAGCAGCCCGGCCTGGAGGTGCGCCCCCGCGTGTGGTACAATCCAGAGCTGTCCAGCGCCAACTTCATGATCCCTGGCCTCATCGGCATCATCCTGCAGTTCCTGACCACCTTTTTGACCTCCATGGCCATCGTGCGGGAGCGGGAGAGGGGCACGATTGAGCAGCTCATCGTCACCCCTCTCAAATCGTATGAGCTCATCATCGGGAAGTTGGTTCCCTATGTGGCTATCGCGCTGGGGGATACTTTGGAGGTGCTGGCCATCGGGTCCTTATGGTTCGGGGTGCCGATACGAGGCAGCATCCTGCTTCTGCTGGCCCTCTCAACGCTGGCCTTGATGACCTCTCTGGGGCTGGGGCTCTTCATCTCCACCGTCTCCAACACCCAGCAGGAGTCCATGCTGCTCAGCTATTTCATCATGCTCCCCTCGATATTCCTTTCGGGCTTCATGTTCCCCATCGCCGCCATGCCCAAGGTTTTGCAGTATATGAGCTACATCGTGCCCTTGACCTACTTTTTGATCATCGTGCGAGGCATTATTCTGAAAGGCATTGGCCTGGAGTTGTTGACCGAGCAGGTGGTGGCGATGGCCGTATTCGGCGTTGCTCTACTGGCGCTGGCGGCGGCCCGTTTTCGCAAGCGGCTGGAATAGCCAATGTCCAATACCCAGTAGCTGAGGGGATATTGGATACTTGGGATTGGAGATTGGACTATGGATGAGATATTGTCTCTGTTGGAGCAGGGCAAAGGACAGCAGGTAGATTTCAAGAGCGAGCGGACGGCGGTTGGCAAGCTGGCCGAGTCTTTGGCGGCTATGGCCAACACCAGCGGCGGCACGGTTCTGATGGGCGTGGGCCCTAAGTCGGGCAGGGTGCTGGGATTGAAGAACGCTGAGGCGGCTCGCGACAAAGCCTTGCAGGCCGCTTTTCTCACCGATCCTCCCCTCATCATTCCCTTGCCAGAGATCGTGACCATTGAGGGCCAAGACGTCTTGGTCATCACCGTTCCCCCAGGGCTGCCCCGCGTCTATAGCCTGCGGGGAAAGTACCTGAGCCGCGTTGGCGCTCAGAACAAGCCCTTGGCCGCCAAGGATCTGCGCCGGCTGATCATCGAGCGGGGCGAGGTAGGCTTTGAATCCCGCGTTCCGCCTGGCGCGACGCTCGATGATGTGGATTGGGATAAGGTGGAGGCGTACTTGGCTTCGCTGGAGGGGTTGAGCGCGGACACCACCGAGGAGGCCCTGCACAACCGGGGTTGCCTGATGCGTGAAAATGGAGACTATCAGCCAACCAACGCCGGCATCCTTCTGTTCGGAGTGCAGCCCGAGCGCTTCGTGAAGTCCAGCGAGATCATCGTGGCGCGCTACGTTGGGCGGGAGATGAGCGACGAGTTCGTGCGAGAGGACATCCGGGGGACTTTGCCCGATCAGATCCGCCGCGCCGAGGCATTTCTGGTCAGCAACATGAAGCGCGGCGTTCGCCTGTTGAGCCTGGAGCGGGAGGAGCGGGTCGAGTATCCCGTCAAGGCCCTGCGCGAGGCCATCGTCAACGCCGTGGCCCACCGCGACTACAGCATCGGCGGCGACGAGATTCGCATCTTCATGTTCAGCGACCGCATTGAATTCTATAGCCCAGGCCGCCTGCCCGGCCACGTGACGGTGGATAACATCGTCGAGGAGCGCTTCTCCCGCAACGAGGTCATCGTCCAGATCCTGGCCGACATGGGCTTCATCGAGCGGCTGGGCTACGGGATTGACCGCATGATCAAGTTGATGCGGGATTACGGGCTGCCGGCCCCGCGCTTTCAGGAGACGGCGGGCGGATTCCGCGTTATCCTCTACGGGCACGGGGAAGGTCTGGTGAGCGAGGAGATTGACCGAGGACGCTGGTCTCATCTGGACCTGAACGAGCGCCAGGAACAGGCCCTGGCCTATTTGCTGGAGGAAGAGCGCATCACCAACCGCGAGTATCAAGAGCTCTGCCCCGACGTCAGCTCAGAGACCATCCGCCGGGACCTGGCCGATTTGGTGAACAAGAACGTGCTGCTGAAGATAGGCCGCAAGCGGGCGACGTATTACATCTTCAAGTGAAGGAGGAACGAGGCAGTGAGGGAAGAGGCAATGAGGCAATGAGGCAACGAGGGACGAGGCGACGAGGCAACGAGATAATGCAATCAGGTGCAACGCACTTCCGAAGTGCGTTGCACCTGACCTGAGTATCCCACAGCTATCCCACATTTTCCACACATATCCCACAAATATCCCACAATCTGGCGTCAATAACCCACAGATATCCCACAAATCCCACAGTTTGCTGCTCGTATCGCACAAATATCCCACGAATCCCACCGGATAATGAAACGCTCAAAGGGGACGACAGTCCCCACCTACAGTCTGCCCAGGCGCGGACTGTCGTCCGCTTGGAGCGTATCGTGCGCGCCCTGTGCTAGTCCGCTAAATCCTGTCCGTCCGTTGTCCCCCCGTCTCACGAATCCGCCCCATCGTCTCCAGCACCTCCACTAGCTCTCTCCGCCAAACGCTTTCCCTGCGGTGAAGCGGCAGCCGGAGCCAGCGTCGGCCCACCTGGGCGCGGTGGCCTAGTCGTTGCTCCAGTTGTTGGCGCTCCAAGTCCCTCTCGGCGGTGATGACGATCTGACCCTCTCGAATGGAAATCCCCCGCACCTCGGCGCTGAGGGCCAGGGACTTGAGGCGCAGTTGGTAGAGCAAGTTGGCCGTAGGTTCGGGCAGGCTGCCGAAGCGGTCCGTCAGCTCGTGTTTCATGTCCTCAATCTCGTCTATCGCGGTCAGGCCCGCCATGCGGCGGTAGAGCCGCAGACGGAGGGGCGGATGGGGCACGTAGTCCCTGGGGATGAAGGCCGGCAGGGGCAGGTCAATGGTCACGGAAGGCGCGAGGGGGGCGACCCTAAAGGTTTTGGAAACCTTTGGGGTCTCGCCCGGCTGGGGCTCCTGTTTGAGGTTCTGCACCGCCTGGGCCAGCAGGCGGCAGTAGAGGTCGAAGCCCACGGCGGCGATGTGGCCGTGCTGTCGGGTGCCGAGCAGGTCGCCGGCCCCGCGGATCTCCAGGTCGCGCATGGCGATGCTGAACCCGGCCCCCAACTCGCTGGCCTCCAGGATGGTCTCCATGCGCCGGCGGGCGGTGTCGGTCAAGCGGCGAGGGTGATCGTAAAAGAAGTAGGCATAGGCCCGGCGGGCGCCCCGCCCGACCCGGCCTCGCAACTGGTAGAGATCGGCCAGGCCGAACAGATTGGCCCGGTTGACGATGAGGGTGTTGACGTTGGGGATGTCCAGCCCGCTCTGGATGATGGAGGTGCAGACCAGCACGTCCACCTTGCCGGCTGCGAAATCCAGCATCACCTGCTCCAGCTCCTTCTCCGGCATCTGACCGTGGCCGATGGCCAGCGTGGCTTCGGGCACGATGCGCTCCAGCCGTTGGGCGACGGCGCGGATGCTTCGTACGCGGTTGTGCACGAAATAGACCTGCCCGCCCCGGTCCAATTCCCGCAGGATGGCCCTGCGGATGATGTGTTCGTCGTATTCGCCGACGTGGGTCTTGACGGGCAGCCGCTCTTCCGGCGGGGTGTCAATGGTGCTCATGTCGCGCACGCCGGTCAGCGACATGTAGAGCGTGCGAGGGATGGGGGTGGCGGTCATGGTCAGGACGTCCACCTCTTTGCGCATCTGCTTGAGCTTCTCTTTGTGGGTCACGCCGAAGCGCTGCTCCTCGTCTATGATGAGCAGGCCGAGGTCTTTGAAATCCACGTCCCGTTGGATCAGCCGATGGGTGCCGATGACGATGTCCGTGGCGCCCGCCCGCAGCTTCTTCAGGATCTCCCCCTGTTCCTGCCGCGACCTGAAGCGGGAGAGCATCTCTATCTCGACGGGGAAGGGGTCGAGCCGCTCCTGAAAGGTGGTGTGGTGCTGTTGGGCCAGCACGGTGGTGGGCACCAGGATGGCGACTTGCTTGTGGCCCATCACGGCCTTGAAAGCCGCCCGCAAGGCCACTTCGGTCTTGCCGTAGCCCACGTCGCCGCAGACGAGCCGATCCATGGGCTTCGGCTGCTCCATGTCCGTCTTGATCTCCTCGACGGCCCGAAGCTGATCCTCGGTCTCGATGTAGGGGAAGGATGCCTCCAGCTCGGCTTGCCAGACGTGGTCGGGGGGAAAGGCGTGGCCTGGTATGACCTCCCGCGCTGCGTAGAGCTCCAGCAGTTCCCGCGCGATGTCCTCCACAGCTCGCTGGGCCCGCTCCTTGACCTGAGCCCAACGAGCTGCGCCCAGACGATGGAGCGCGGGAGGGCGATCGGCCGCCCCGACGTAGCGGCTGAGGCGATCCGCCTGGTGGATGGGGACGTACAGCTTATCTCCCCCCTCGTATTCGACCTCCAGGTACTCCCGCTTCACCCCCCCTCTTTCCTCCCCAACTTTGGGGGGGGTGAAAGGGGGGGCAGTCAGCTCCACCAGGCCGCGGAAGATGCCGATGCCGTGCTCGATGTGCACGGCGTAATCGTCGGGCGCCAGGTCGGCGAAAAAGGCCTCTGGCGTTACGGCCCTCGGTCGGCGCACCCGGCGGGGCTGGGGCCTCGACCAGCCGAAGATCTCCGCATCGGTCATCAGGCAGCACTGCGCCGTTGCCCGTTTCCCGCTTTCAGCTTCCAGGAGCCAGCCTTCGGCCAGGGCGCCCTGCACAATGGTCAGGCTGCCCGGAGGCGGCAAAACCGTAAGGGTCTCTGAGACCCTTACGGTTTGCGCGTAGGATTCTCGCTCTGTCCACAGCGCGGCCAATCGCTGGGCCTGGCGGCTCACCACCACGATGCGCTGACCCTCCTGGAGCATCTTCCGCCAGTCCTCCAGCACCTGCTTGAGCCGCCCACCGTGGCGGGGCCCGGGAACGAAGCGGCGGCTTAGTGGCTGTTCCTCGTCGCCGTCGGCGGGCGTTCCGCTGTATCCCAGCACCAAAGGGTGTCTATCCAGCAGCGCGTCTTGCAGCTCGTCCCAGGTGAAGTAGGGGATGGGGAGGCCGCTGGGCAGTTCGCCCGCTTCGAGCAGATTCTTCTGAAGCTCCAGCGCGCTGGCCTCCAGGTCGGCCAGGGCTGACTCCAATTCGGTCAGGTCGTCAATGATGAGCTGTCCCTCAGCGGGCAGGAAATCTATCAGGCTTCCTGGTGGGGAGTAGAGATGGGGGATGTAGAACTCCAGTCCCGTGAAGTGCTGGCCTTCCTCCAGAGCTTCGAGGTCGCTCTCGAATTCGGCGGCGGCTGACTTGTGACAGCCTGACAGGTCCAACTGACCCGCGCTCTGAGCCGCCGATGGCCCAAGCTGGGGCAGGGCTTCGCTGGCTGGAACCAGGCTGAACGAGGGGACTCTCTGCCGAGAGAGCTGCGTGTCTGGCTCGAACAGGCGCAGCGACTCGATCTCATCCCCGAAGAGCTCGATGCGCACCGGCCAGTCGCTCTGGGGAGGGAAGACGTCAATGATGCCGCCGCGTCGGCTGAAAGTGCCCGGCTGCTCGACGAGGCTGGCCGGCTCGTAGCCCAGGGAGACCCAGCGGGCCAGCATCTTCTCCAGCGAGATGGTCTGGCCCTGCTGCAGCGTGTGCACGCCGGCCTGGAATTCGCGCACGGGGATGGTCTTCTGCATCAAGGCGCGGGATGAGGCGATGACGATGGGGGGAGTGGCGCCGTCTCTGTCGACTCGCAGCAGTGTGGCCAGCACCCTCATGCGCTGCTGGATGGTCTCGGTGTTCCAGGCGATGCGTTCGTAGGGCAGGGCGTTGGGCTCGGGGAAGAGCAGGACGCTCTCCGGCCTGGCTGACCAGAGGCGCAATTGGCTGTGGAGTTGGTTGGCTTGCTCCGGTCGGGCCGTCACCACCAGCAGGGGGCTGTTCAGATCGCTCTGCAGGGCGGCGATCAGGTAGGGCCGCGCCGAGGACAGCAGGTTGAGGGTCAGGGGGGAGATTGAGGATGATGCGGCTGTCTCTTGCGCTCTCAGGCGCTCGGTGAGCTCGCGGTAGCTGGGGAGGCCTTCGATCAGGTCGAGCAGGCCAGACAGACTCAGTTGGTTCACGCCAAGTCCTTTCCAAACTCCGATGATTGTTGGGCGAGGGTCTCCGACCGAGGCCCTACGCGAGGCTGTCGCGCTTTTTCCGCTTGTACATCGCCCTATCCGCGCGGGTCAGCAGCTCATCAATGGAACACGGGCGCTCGGGATCGTAGCGTGCCAGGCCCACGCTCAGCGATAGCTCGTAGCGGCGGTCGG
>CAZEBW010000051.1:17770-26009 GCA_964510205.1 uncultured Anaerolineae bacterium | reverse complement strand
GGGAGTGGGGGTGGGAAGAGGGGTGGGCTCGCCTCCCGAAGGGATGGTCAGAACCTGGCCAACGTGAATCAGAGAGGGATTGTAGATTCCATTGGCCTGCGCAATGGCCTGCACCGTGACGCCGTAGCGGCGGGCGATGGAGTAGAGGGTGTCGCCCCGCTGCACAGTGTAGTGGGAGTCGGAAGGAGGAGGCGATGGAGGCGCTTCCCCGGAGGGAATGCACAGCTTCTGTCCAACGTGGATGAGAGAGGTGTTGGCAATCCCGCTGGCCTGGGCGATGGCCTGCACCGTGGCGCCGTGCCTGCGGGCGATGGAGTAGAGCGTGTCGCCCCAGCGCACGGTGTAATACGTGCACGACGATTCCGCTTGAGCTATCTGGGCCTCAGCCAGACCAATGCCCAGCACGAACTGGGACAGCAGCAGGACGACGATTAGCGCATGGCGTAATGCAGTTTTCATCTTGGCCTCCTTCTGGGTAGTCCCCCTCTTGGGTGTTGTTGATTGGCCCTCGGTCGCGGGAAGTCCTCCTCCACGACCTCGGCTGATACAGGAAATCCGTTGAAACGGATTCAGAACAAATGCGATTTATCGCATTTTATGTCTCAGCCGGGCAATTCATTGCTCGGCGAAGGCCAGCAACACTCTACAGGGAGACTACCTCCTTCTGCGAATGCGAAAATCGAGGAAAGTGACGGCGCTTTTCACTCCCCATCATACTACAAGTTGCCAATCCTGTCAAGCGCGCGCACCTTGCAACGCGCCGGCCACCTCCCTGGCGCGGTGCAGGCTGTCACTCATTCCTATTCCAACGAGGCCGAGTCCAGACGCCGCTCAATCTCCTCCAGGAACTCCGTCGCGTCGCAGTCAATGACCTGGACGTTCTTTCGCTCCCAGTACTGCACGTCCAGCGCGCGAGGGCGGAGCTGCACGGCGTAGGCGCGGCGCTTGTGGCGACCGAGGTGGCGCACCACCTCGTGGTAGAGCCGCTTGAAGTCCTCGTCAGCTAGGCCAAAGCCCAGAAAGAGGAGGGTTTTGGTGGCGAAGTAGGCGCCGACGACTTTGGCGATCTCGGGCAGGCGATAGAAGACGTCGTAGTAGTCGTCGCCGGTGATGACGATGGTGTCCTTCTGCTCGATGGAGCCGTGCAGCTTGATGAGCAGCACTTTCTCCTCGTCGGCGAAGGCGATGTCGGCGTCCCGCACCACCTTGACGAACGGCTGGCGGGCCTGGCGCAGGGCCTCCTCCAGCAGGGTGTCCCAGTTGGTGGTGATGACCTTCTTGAAAGGCAAAGCGGCAATGAGCTGGTGGGTGCGCAGAGGCGAGTATGCTGGATCGTCAACGCGGTTGATCACGTACTCAATGAGGCTCTGGTAGCCCAGCCCCAACTCGTAGGCCTGCGCCACCTCAGGCAGGCCCATCCCGCTGGCGTCCTCCAGACCAGCCCGCTCGGCCAATTCCTGGGTCAACTGCCACCCGCTGGGCAGCCCTCCTGGCCCCATGGAGATGCCCGCCCCGCAAAAGAGGACCACGTTGCCCTTTTGAATTTGCTCGATCAGTTCGGTTGGAATGTGCATGGGAGTTCTCCATTTGCAGAAACCAGGTTTTTAGAACCTTTTGCCCCAAAACCTGCGACGCGGCGAGCGCCTTCGTCTTCGGGAGTACGGTGACCTTGAAAAACCTGGTTTCTCGCTATCACCGCCGCTTGATGAGCAAGCCACCCTCGTCTCCAGCGCCCGTGATGGTAGCGAACCTGTCCCGCGCATCGGCCGAGGCAACCCAAAGGTACTCACACCGAATCCCCACAGCGGAGAGGTGCCCCGCCACCAAATCGGCCATTCTAGCAGCCAAGTCGTCGTCCGGGTCAAACAGCAGCACCGCGCCGAAGCCGTCGGGATAGCCAGCGCCGGCCAGCAGCTCTCTGGCCGAGGCTGGGTTGTGGGTCATCACAGGCAGGGTCTCTTCCGAAGCGAAGTCCACCAACACCACTTCCCCGATTTCCTCTCCGAGCTCCCCCCAGTCTATGCCGAATCCCAGCGCGTTTTGCACCGACTCTTTGGCGAAAGGTCCGCCGCCGACCAATAGGGAGAACCTCGCCGCCACGGTGAGCGTCGCTGTGACCTCGTGGGATACCTGATCGGCGGTATCCAGAGCCTCAGCGTAGATGATGAACTCGCCATCCTGGCCCGTCCATGTCTGGGGAGGCCATCTCTGGCTGCACCGCGTTATTCCGCCACAGTCAGCCTTACCTCCCTTGTCAAGGTACTCATCGCCAGTTTCCTCGCTCCACCAACGAATAGACTGCAGACCGAAATCGTCGCTGGCGGACATGGTAATCACAAACGCCTCTCCTTGAAGTATAGAAGACGGCTCGACGGATATATTCTGTACGACCGGCAGGCCGTCCACGACGATCTCCACCCGGCTGGGCTTATCATTGGGCCAAAGGATATCGAACCAGCTAGCGCCGTCCGGGCTGTAATGCGGTGTGAACCAATACTTGCCGCCCGAAGAGAAGCTCCTGAACTCTGTATAGGTGTACTCTTCTCCGGGGCCAAGCACGAAGTTGTCTATCGGGGCGAAGTCCTGTATAGAACCATCCGGGCCACGACCTTTGACCAAGAACTTCGCGACCTCGAACGTTTGCCCTCCATAGTTCCGCACCCTGAAAGTCGCTTTGACTTTCTCTCCGACACGCAGCACGTCATCGGGCGTCACCACCTCCAACGGAGAGACCAAGCGGACATTGGCCGGCTTGGGCGTCGGCGTGATCGTCGGGGTAGACGTTGGAATGGGTGTCGGCGTATCGGTCGGCGTCGCCGTCGGGATGGGCGTCGGGGTGCTTGTCGGCCTGGTCGTCGGAGTGGATGTCGGCAGGGCCGTCGGCGTTCGAGTCACCGTAGGCATGTCGGTGGGCGCAGGCGTATCTGTCGGAACGAACTCGGCTTCAGTACAGGCTACCGCAGCCAATGCCAAGAACACCAAACAAAGGGTATGCGCCACGCGTTTGACAATCATGTTTGACCTCCTGTCGTTTTGTGAGATTATGGTCGCTCATTAGCTACCGTACACTTTCTCTTATTTGCTACTGAGGGGCGTCCCCGCCCCGTGTTTTGCGCCGCGTTCGGCGTGGCGAGACGCCACTTTGTAGCAGCTGCTACGCAAATTGTACGGTAGCTAGGGTCGCTCAATGAGTAAACCGCTTTCGCCAGCGGCAATCATATCGGCAAAGTTCGTACGCGCATCGGCGGGAGAAACCCAGAGGTATTTGGGATAGATCTCCACCGCGTAGAGATATTCGCTCACCAGTTCGGCCAGCCTGGCAGCCAATGTGTCGTCGCGGTCAAACAGCAACATCGTGTCAAAGCCATAGTAGCCAGCTTTAGCCAGAAGTTCCCTGGCCTGATCTGGGCTGTAGGGCAGGTCGGCGGAACCAGCCAAGACATCGCCCGAGGCGAAGTCCACCAACACCACTTCCCCGACTTCGTCTCGGAGCGCGGCCCAGTTGATGGCCCAACCCACAGCCTCTTGCACCCATTCGTCATTAAAAGGCCCACCGCCTATGGAAAGGGAAAGCGTCGGCGCGGCCAACACGGTGATCGGCTCACCCTCAATGCTGGACAACTGCTCGGCTGTGTCGCGGGCCTGAGCCTGGATGACAAACTGTCCATCCTGGCCCGTCCATTCCAGGTCCCAGTCGAAGTCGCACCACGTCATTGCGGCACAGTCAGCCTCTCCTCCTGTATCGAAGTCCTTGTTCCCTGTCCCCCCGATCCGCCACCTCATGGCTTGCAGGCCGACGTCGTCGCTGGCCAACAGCCTGAGTCTGAACTCCCCCCCTTGATAGATGGTTGCCGGCTCTACGTAGATCCCCACCAACACCGGCGCATCGTCCCGCACGACGATGGTCACATAGCTAACGTCCCCACTGGGCCAGGTTATATCAAGCCAGTTGGCGCCATCCGGGCTGTAGTGCGGCGTGAACCAATACTCGCCGGGGGTTGAGAAGCTCCTGCCCTCCGAATAGGTGTACTCAGCTCCAGGAGCCAACGAGAAGTTCTCTAGCATCAAGAAGTCCTGGAAGGAATCGTCGGGGCCTCGGCCCTTGACGCCGAAGTACCTGGCGGTGAAGGTCTGTTCCCCGTAGTTGCGCACCTCGAAAGTCGCTTCCACTCTCTCCTCAGCCAGCGGATTGAGTGCGGAGATCTGCAGGGCGGAGAGCAAGCGGACATCGGCTGGCCTGGGCGTCGCCGTCGCCGTGGGGGTGGAGATTGGCGTGTGAGTTGGTTTGGGGATCGCCGTAGGCGTGCTCGTGGAGACCAGGTCCGCCGAGGGGAAGATCCTGGGCTTGATAGACCCGACATCCTCGGCCGCGCGTGCTCCACTCACCCAGTCATCCACCGCCGACATCTCGACATCACTGGGGGGACGGGGCGCCTCTTGAGGTCTCACATAGGTCCCCTGACCTTTCTGGAGCGTTACGGCCCGCTGCTGAGCTTCGACCCTCACCTCCCCCTTAAATGCGACCACCGAGGTGACCCCCTCTTCGTCCACAGAGATCAGATACTCGGTGGATACACTGGTGATCGTCGCCCAATCGGTCTCGGTAACTACCACGACCTGCTCCGCTTGCTCTTGCAACTTCTGAAGCGTCGTCCCAAAGGCGAGATAGAGCTTCACGATGAGAGGAGCATCGGGGTCGGGCGCCGCCTTCACCTGTAGCCCCGTCTGGCGAAAAACCTCCACCCTCAGGAAATCGGGGAAGGTCAGGATGCCGCGGCCGGTTTGGTCGGTGTTGATCTCATCGCCAGTGCCCACCGGCTCAGTCTCTCGCACAGGCACCTCTTTCGCCGCCTGGCCGGGATGACGGCATTGTACCAGATGGCTCTCGGCCCAGAGATCGGCCGCACGGCTGGGCGTGGGCGTTGGCGTGCCCGTCGCCGGCGTTGGCGTCGGTGTATCCATCGCCGCCGTGGGAGTGGGCGTGTCTGTGGCCGGTGTTGGGGTACCCGTGGCTGGTGTCGGTGTGAAGGTCGGGGTCAGGGTCGGAGTCGAGGTCGAGGTCGGGGTCGAGGTTGGAGTCGGGGTGCGTCCACAACCCTCCACGGTCAGGGCCAACAACACTAAACAAATGATCGCTATTCGCTTGCCGGTCATGGCCCACCTCCCGCCTCAGAGCCAGGCGCAGACGCTTCGCGCCAGGCGATGCCACAGGCGATGGCCAGACCAACGATCGGCCCAACAGCAAGAACGAGAAAAGGGCTTGTTGACGGCACTATATCCGCGGCAGCCAGCAAGCCGAAGCCCACAAACCCACCCACCACCCCGCCCACCAGCTTCGCCATGGGCGACTTGCTCACCCCGCCTGCAAATGCTATGCCGATTGCCGTTAGGCTGCCTGCCGGGGCAACAACGATGATTGTGCTAAACCTAAATAGCTGCCTACCCGCCACTACATAGGGCAGCAAAGCCGAGGCGAAACCAATGGCTCCTCCCACAGCCCCGCCCAACGTGCGCGACAGCGCCCGCCGCCCAGGGCCCAGAGCTTGCCCGATGCTGATTCCCAAGGCTACGCCAGCACCCGCCAACAAGCCCACAGTGCCCAGGAGCACGATAGCAAACGGGATAACGGCCATGCCCATGGCCGTCCCGTACATCTGGGCCACATTCAGCACCAGAACTGGAGACAGCCCTACGGCGAAGCCCACCGCCCCGCCCAAAGCCCCGCCCACGGTTACGGACCGAATCGAGTCCCCCGCCCGGCTCAGGCGGATGCGGGCCACGCGGCGGGCGACCTTCGCGTACAGAGGCCAGCTCAAATCGGGCAGCAGCGCGGCATGGGTATCCCACACCCAGGCCAAAGCCTCCGTCGCTCTGGCCCGCTGCTCCCCCTCGTCCTGGCAGGCGATTTGCGCCAGCCCCTCAATCGGCGTCCCCGCACCGGCGCGCGCCAGCCCCACGGCGGCGGCCTGCCGAACCTCGGCCTCGGCATCCTCCAGGGCCACCTGCTGCAGTATCCGCCCGACGTCGCTGCGCTTACCCAGCTCGTCGGTTTGGATGCGGCTGAGGGAGCGCACGACGTGAATCCTCTCAGCGGGACGGTGCTCAGGCGTCAACACATCTGCCAGACAGGCCACCTGATCGTCCACCTCTGGCACAAGGCCCAGCCAGTCGTCCATCTCGTACTCGTAGCGGGCCGCGCTGCGCAGCAAAAGCTCGCACTCCGCCCGTCCGAGGGCCAGCCGCTCTCGCTGCGCATGGATACGCTGCAGCTTCTTCAGGTCAATCAACATGCCGCTGCTGCGCCAGTCAGCCAACGCACGCGAGAGCATCTCCCTCGCTTCCTTGACCCTCTTGGCGTCCTCGCCGATCCACTGCTTGATCTCCTCGACCAGGTAATCGTGGGTCAGCTCGTAATACTCGCCCGCTTGCACTCCCCTTACCAGCCGTTGGTCAATCAGACTGCGCAAGGTTGGCTCTACGGTTTCCCTGCCCCTCCCCACCTCCGCCGCGATGGCGTCGAAACTCGACAGCGCCTTAGTCTCCTGCGAGGTGACCAGAGTCATCAGGATCCCCTTAGCCGCCTCCAGCTCCTGGCCCTCGTACGCGGCCAAGACGGAATCGAGATAGCCCGCCAGAATCTCCTTGGCCCCGCCCAGTTGCTCGTAATCCGCCAGGGCGATGGGCCGCTCCGCCTGGCCGAACTCGCGGTACAGCCTATCGCAGACGATCTGGAGTTGGGGCGGCCCCACCCCCTCCTGGTAGAGATCGTCCAGCAGCCTCTCCACCAGCCGTTCCTCATAGGCGACGCCGAAGAGCTTCGCAGGCTCAACGATGGCCTCCCTGGCGTTCTCTCTGGTTAACCTCTCCAGACGGTAGCGGCTGTCGAAAATCGTCGGCAGCCGGCCCTCGAACTCGTGCAATCTGATGAAGAAATCCTCGCGGATGGAGAGGACGAACCTGGTATCAACAGCCTCGCTCTGGCGGCAGCGGGCCAGCTCGGCGATGAAGCCGGCGCGGCTCTGGTCGCCGAACCTGAGGAAGAACTCCTCAAATTGGTCGAGGAAGACCACGATGAGCTTCTCGGTGGCTTGCTCGGCCGCCTGCAGAAATGGGGCCAGGTCCGTCGTGAGATCGGGAAGCCCCTCCAGCTTATCCCGCAATTCGCGCTTGACGGCCAGCGCGGGGTCGTCGGCTGGCCTGACGACGAGGGGCAGGCAGCCACGCCTGGCGAGGATGGGCGCCGCCCCCGCCCGGATGAGCGAGGTCTTGCCCGCGCCCGACTCGCCGTAGAGGACGACCAGACGATGGGAGAGGATTTTGTCAGCCAGGCGATGGCCCTCCTGCTTTCGCCCAAAGAAGATGCCCGCATCCTCGGTGTCAAAGGAGTCGAGGAACTTGTAGGGTTGATCGGGTAGGGGCGCGACCTCCTCTAACTCCTCGACCGGACCCAGGCGGTTGATCTCCGCCGCCAGCCCTTCGAGAAAGTCCACCAGGCTCGCCTGGAGGATCTCGATCCCCTTTTGGCGCCAGAACTTCACATCCACCGGGGCCAGGCGCCGCTCCGAGACAGCGTAGGCCCTGCGCCGATGAAGGCCGACGCCTCGGGTGACGTTGGCGTAGAACCGACGGAAGCTGCGGTCCTCCAGGTCGTAGCCGATGAAAATGAGGGTCTTGGTAGCGAAGAGGGCCCTGATCACGTCTGAAAGGGTGGGCAGCCTGACCAGGAACCCCTCGTAGTCGTCCTCGGTGACGATCAGCGAGTCGGGCTGGGTGATGCAGCCCTGCATCTTGATGAGGACGATCTTGGTCTCGTCGAAGTAGGGGACATCGGCGTCGCGGACGATGAGCACGAACGCTTTCCCAGCCTGCCTGAGGGCTCGCTCCAGGAGGCGATCGTAGTTGGTGGTGATGATCTTGGTGAAGGGCCTGGAGAGATCGGCCACGAGCTGGTGGATGCGTGTGGGTGAGAGCTGGGGATCGTCCAAAACGCTTTTGAGGAACGCGGTGAGGGCGTGGGGACCTTGCAGCACCTGGTAGTCGCGGGCCACGGCTGGGAGTGAGTCGTCATCCTTGACGTACTCGAACCTCTCGGCCAGGGCTCTGGCGATTTCCCGCTTGCTGGGGAAGCCGGTGAAAAGTTCTGAGCCGAGGAAAAGCACAGCATTATCTTTCACGATTCGGTCGGCCAGACCCTGCAGGGTTTGATTATCCAGCATGATGCCCTCCAGCGCTCATCCGG
>CAZEBW010000051.1:0-17670 GCA_964510205.1 uncultured Anaerolineae bacterium | reverse complement strand
CAAGAGGTTTCCCACTGAATCTGATTAGGGTGTGGCTAAAACTTGTGGTAGTGACAACTTTAGTCGTTCCAAGCGACTGAAGTCGCTACTACCTTTCCACAGCGCTCATCCGGCAAGAGGTTTCCCACTGAATCTGATTAGGGTGTGGCTAAAACTTGTGGTAGTGACGACTTTAGTCGTTCCAAGCGACTGAAGTCGCTACTACCTTTCCACAGATTTTAGCCACACTCATCTGATTATATCATAATGCCTCAAATTGTCAATAACGAAGAACAGGTGTTGGCAAGATTTACGGATTTCTCCTCACTTCAAGTCGTTTGATCCGTTAATCCCGCCGATCCGCTGTTCTAAACCAAGAAGGGGCAAGGTTCCTAAGAACCTCACCCCTTCGAAACAGCGTGCTGATCTGAACAACGGACCGATTGTGCGGGAACTTCTAGCGCTTGGTGTACTGCGGCGCCTTGCGAGCGCGCTTGAGCCCAGGCTTCTTTCTTTCCTTCATGCGTGCGTCGCGGGTCAAAAAGCCGCCCTTGTGCAAAACGGTTCGCAGGTTCGGATCGGCCTTCAGCAGCGCGCGCGCCAGACCATGACGCACCGCTCCCGACTGGCCGGTTATGCCTCCCCCCTGAACCTTAACCGAGACGTTAAATGAACCCTCGGCGTCGGTGACCTGCAGCGGCTCCGTCAGGCGCAGCACGTCTATCTCCCGCGAGAAATACTCCTTCACCGGTTTGTCGTTGACAACGAATTCGCCATCGCCAGGATAGAGCCGCACACGAGCCGAAGCCGTCTTGCGTCGCCCTACCCCCTCATAATACACAACTGCCATTACCCTTCTCCTCTCAATAAAAACTGCTGTCATTGCGAGCGATCGCAGGGAGCGAAGCAATCCCCACACCGCACCTTGGAGATTGCTTCCCTTCGGCAAGCTCAAGACAGGCGGGCACAAAAACCGTGCCTCGCAATGACACCATCACAATTCCAACACCCTAGGCTGCTGAGCCTGATGCGGATGAGAATCCCCCGCGTAGACCTTGAGCTTCTTGAACATCTTTCGACCCAGTCGGTTCTTGGGCAGCATCCCTCGCACCGCAGCCTCCAACACCCGCTCTGGATGCTTCTGCAACTGGTTTCTCAAGCTGATGCTTTTGAGCCCGCCGGGATAACCCGAATGGCGATAATACATCTTCTGGTCAAGTTTCCGCCCGGTGACCTGAACCTTCTCGGCATTGACCACGATGACATAGTCGCCACAATCGAGGTGCGGCGTGTAGATGGGCTTGTGCTTGCCCCGCAGCACTTGGGCGATCTCCGAAGCCAGACGCCCTAACGTCTTGCCCTCAGCATCCACTAGGAACCACTCTCGCTCTATGTCCTCTGGTCTAGCTGTATACGTCTTCACCTATGATTCCTCCGACGTAACCATTCACCTGCTCTCGTCGGATCGCCAGATCCGACGGCTGAACGGGTTGAATCGATCTGATTCCGCCAGCTTTGGCCTGGATTTGACAATCCAGGCCGAGCAAGGTGAATAAGTTACCCTCCAACTCTCGACGAACGGTTCGACTGACACCGCTTGTAAGCAAAGCGACCTCAGAACGGGCTCAGTCGCCCCGTCAATAATTGACCTTCATCAAACACAGTCCCTGGGCTGGGACAACCTGGCCCGCCCTACTCCGATCGGCAGAGCGGAGAATGTCCTCAAACCCAGCCGGGGATAGCTCCCCCGTTCCCACCAAAAGCAGCGTGCCCACCAGGCTCCTCACCATTCGATAGAGAAAAGCATTGGCTACGATATCGAAATGGACGAATGGCTTCTCCGAAGCGCACTGGGCAAGGTGCACCTCGCGCACCGTGTTATCGCCTTGAGGCGCTCGCCCGAAAGAGGCGAAATCGTGGCTGCCCACCAAGGCGCCAGCCGCCTGGTTCATGGCTGCTGCGTCGAGAGGGTGAGGGTAATGATAGGCAAATCGCCGAGCCAACGGCGAGCGCAGGGGCTGATTAAGGATAGTGTAGCGATACTCCCGACTGGCTGCATCAAAGCGGGGGTGAAAGCCCGCGGCCACCCCCTCCAGGCGACGCACTGCGATATCTTGGGGCAAGACGGCATTCAGCGCACGCTGAAGCTCTTCAACAGGATGTCGCCAGGCCGTGGTGAAGGCCACGACTTGGCCCCGGGCATGAACGCCGGCGTCGGTGCGGCCTGCCCCAACTATCCTGATCTCCTCTTGAGTCACCGCCGCCAAGGCGCTCTCTATCTCCCCTTGAATCGTGGCACCTTGGGCTTGCACCTGGAAGCCGTGGTAACCCGTGCCATCGTACTCGACGACGGCCATGAGCTTCTGGGCGTTGGCCGCTGGCTGCTGGTCATTGGCATCCGCCCTCCGGCTCCCAGCATCCAGCACCCGGCTACTCCTCCACCAATTCTAAAAGGACCATGGACGCACTATCGCCCTGACGTCGCCCCAGCTTGAGTATGCGAGTGTAGCCGCCGGGACGGCCTTCGTAACGAAGAGCCAGATCATCGAACAGCTTTGCTACGATCGTCGGATCGCTCAATTTGGCAGAGGCCTGCCGGCGGGCGTGCAAATCACCGCGTTTGCCCAGCGTGATCAGCTTCTCCGCCTTGCCCCGAACGGCTTTGGCCTTGGCCTCTGTCGTCTTTATCCGTTCACGGCGAAACAGCTCAGTTATCAGATTCTTGTACAAAGCCTTGCGATGGCCGCTGGAGCGACCCAGCCTGCGGCCTGCTTTTCGATGTCTCATGTCACTCCTCGGATTCCTCTTCTTCTTCCTCGACCTCGGTCCAGAGCAAGCCCTTAGCCGCCAACTTCTCCTTCAATTCAGAAAGCGACTTGGGACCGAAATTCCGGATGGCCATCATCTCCTCTTCGCCCTTTTCCATCCTCTCCAGCACCTCTCCCACGTTGGTTATCCCCGTCCGCTTGAGGCAGTTGTAGACCCGAACACTGAGGTCCAAGTCCTCAATGAGCATCTCGTAAACATGGGACGGTATGCCTTCTTCCTCGCCCTCTTCTTCTGGCGCCTCTTCCTCGGCGCCAGCCACCAACTGCAGGTGTTGCGCTAGAATCTCTGCGGCGTTTTTCAACGCCTCTTGAGGCTCAATGGTACCGTCGGTCCATACTTCCATGATCAGACGATCGAAGTTGGTCATCTGACCAACTCGGGCCTGCTGTACCTCGTAGCCAACCTTGCGTATGGGACTGAAAATGGCATCCACGGGAATCTCTCCGATGGACAACTTGCCCCGCTCCTCAGCAGGCGAATAACCCTTGCCCTTTTGGACCGTCATCTCTATCTCCACCTCGGCCTCATCGGAGTCTACGGTGAACAAGTACAAGTCAGGATTGATGATTTCCACGTCGCTGGGATATTCCAAGTCGCCAGCCGTCACCACACCCTCGCCCCCTACCTCCAGACGCAAGAGCGCCGGCTCAGAACCATCGGAGTGCATCTTCAGCCGCACTTGCTTCACGTTGAGAATCAACTGGGTCATGTCTTCTTTGACATGGGGTATGCTCGAGAACTCGTGGTACACATCGCTGACCCTGATGGATGTGACCGCCGCTCCAGCCACGGATGAGAGCAGGACGCGTCGCAGGGCATTGCCCATCGTCGTGCCATAGCCCCTTTCCATGGGGCCGATGATGAAACGCGCGTAGCCCCTCGACCTAACCTCGCATTCGACTTTGGGTAGAACCATATTGATCAAAGGATTACCTTCCTGATTTGTCATTAGCCTAACTCCCTCCTTCCAGGAACAGGAAGATGAAGCTAACGCCAAGCATCGCTCTAGCGGCTGTAGTACTCAACAATCAACTGCTCGTTCAAAGGTAGCTCTATCTCTTCCCGTAAAGGGAGGTTCAAGATCCGCCCGGACATGCTGAGCGCGTCCAGGCTCATCCAGTCCGGCACAGCCTTTCGCTCTAGCTCCTTGGCCCTCTCCCTGAAGTAGGTCTTGTCCTTGCTCTCCTTGCGTACCTCGACCACGTCTCCTGGCTCTACCAGCATCGAGGGGATGTCGGCCCTTCGCCCATTGCGGTTGAAGTGGCCGTGGCACACCAGTTGACGTGCCTGGGGCCGCGAGTCGGCGAACCCAAGCCGATAGACGACGTTGTCCAGCCTGCTCTCTAGAATGATCAGCAAATTGGCGCCAGTTAGCCCCTTGCGTCTCTCGGCTTCTGCAAAATACCGACGGAACTGCTTCTCCATCACACCGTAGATGCGACGCGCCTTCTGCTTCTCGCGGAGCTGCACAGCATACTCTGACTTGCGTCTGCGGCGGAACTGGCCCTCGCGGCCATGTACGCCAGGAGCATAGGAACGCCTTTCCAGAGCACACTTGGCGGTCAAACATCTTTCGCCTTTGAGAAACAGCTTCTGTTCTTCTCGCCGACACAACTTGCAAACTGGGCCGGTATATCTGGCCATTTTACCTCCTGTTTCGAGGCCAGAGGTCAGAAATCAGAGATCGGAAAGCTCAAAGAAGAGTCCCAACATCCAACTTCCAACATCCAGCCTAGCTACATCCTTCGCCTCTTGGGTGGGCGACAACCATTGTGAGGAATGGGAGTAACGTCGGTGATGGACTTCACCTTTAGGCCCGCTCCCTGCAAAGCGCGAATAGCTGCCTCACGACCAGGCCCGGGCCCTTTGACGAATACGTCTATCTCTCTCATACCATTGTCCATAGCCTGTCGGGCTGTGTGTTGAGCGGCCATACGAGCCGCGTAGGGGGTGCTTTTACGCGACCCCTTGAAACCCACGATGCCCCCGCTCGCCCAAGCGATGGCATTGCCCTTCTGATCGGTCATGGTGATGATCGTGTTGTTGAAGGTCGCATGAATGTGAGCTTGCCCATGCGGGACATTCTTACGCGCGCGGCGAGTTGTCCTCTTCTTTCCCCTTCGTTGCGCCATCTTTCCTCCCCAGACTCAAATCCCAATGACCAAACCCCAAATCAACTTCTTCATTGGTTCATTGGTCATCGTTCATTGGTCATTGATTACTTCTTCCTAGCTCCGCGCCTCTTGCCGCGGCCGGCCACCGTCTTGCGCGGGCCCCGCTTGGTGCGGGCGTTGGTTCTGGTCCGCTGCCCACGCACAGGCAAGTTGTAGCGGTGGCGAAGCCCCCGGTAACAGCCGATTTCCTGTAGGCGCTTGATGTTCTGGCTGACTTCCCGCCGCAGATCGCCCTCAACTCGGTAATTGGAGTTGATCACCTGGCGCAGTCGGCTGATCTCAGCCTCGGCCAGGTCCTTGACCCGCGTGTCGTAGTCAATTCCCGTTTGAGACAAAATCTGCTGGCTGGTCGAGCGCCCAATGCCATAAATATAGGTCAACCCGACTTCCACTCTCTTGTTGCGGGGCAGGTCAATTCCAGCAATTCGTGCCATCGTCTACCTCCCTCTCTTGGTCCTAAGTCCCAGGTCAAAGTTTGGGCTTTGGACTTGGGACTGCAAAAACGCTATCCCTGCCGCTGCTTGTGCTTGGGGTTATCACAGATCACGTAGACTACACCCCTCCGCCTGACGATCTTGCACTTAGAACAGCGACGCTTAACCGATGCTTTCACTTTCATCCCAAAAACCTCCTTGGGGACATTACTTGATGAAACCTTCATAGTGGCGCATTAAGAGCTGCGCCTCCAACTGCTTCATGGTGTCCAACACCACGCCAACGACAATGAGCAGGCCAGAGCTGGTAATCAGCATCATGCCAGGGTTTTCCACAATGCCCAGCACATCCACGATCCAGGGCAGCACGGCCACCATGCCCAGAAAGAGCGCGCCCACCAGAGTGATGCGCCGCATCACCCCATTTAAGTAATCCGATGTGCGTTTGCCGGGGCGAATGCCGGGGATGAAGCCTCCCTGGCGCTTCAGATTCTCAGACAGATTCTGCTGCTGGAAGACCATATCGGTGTAGAAATAGGTGAAGCCAACCACCATCAGAAAGTACATAATGTAGTAAATATTGCCCTGGCCGTTGAAAGTCTGGTAGATCGCGTTGGCGATGGTGGAGACCGTTTGATTCTGCGCCGAGACCAGGTAGGAAGCGATCACACCAGGGAGCATCAACAGAGACTGAGCAAAAATAAGTGGGATCATGCCCGCTGCATTAACTCGCAAGGGGACGTGGGTGCTTTGGCCACCGGCGACGCGCAGTCGGCCGCCCCGCATGGCCAGCACTCTCTTGCCGTATTGAACTGGAATGCGCCGCTGTCCCTCCTGCACAATGACGATCACCACCACCGTAACAACCATAATGAGCAGAAAGACTATCAGGCCGCGCACGTCACCTACCAGCAGAGCGCCCACCCGCTGCGGCACACGCGCCACGATGCCGCCGAAGATGATGATGGACAGGCCGTTGCCTATTCCCTGCTCCGTGATCAGCTCACCGAGCCAGATGGCGAACATCGTGCCCGCCGTCAGGGTAAGAACGGTAGCGATGGTGGGCAGCAGCGTCGCCCCGGAAAGGCCGAAGTTGGTGATAACGCCTTGGGTCTGCAAGAGCGTGGCCTGGGCATAGCCCTGCAGAGCCGACAAAGGAATGGCTATGTAATAGGTGTATTGATTGACCTTGTTGCGCCCGGCCTCGCCCTCCTGAGCCAACCTCTCCAGTGCGGGTATGATGGGCTGCAAAAGCTGCATAACGATGGTGGCCGTGATATAGGGATAGACCCCCATCGCCATCACCGAGAAGCTAGACATAGCGCCGCCCGAGAACATATCCAGCAAGCCCAGGAGCTGGTTGGACTCAAAGACCTGCCGCAGAGCCACCGGGTCTACGTTGGGAACCGGAACGTGAGCAGCCAAACGGTACACGACCAAGATCAAAACAGTGACCAGGATCCTGCGTCTTAGGTCAGGCAGCTTGAAAGCGTTACGGGCAGCTTGTATCATCAATCCCTCCTAATAGCTCCGGCGCCGACGCCTGGGGTTTAGCCCCGTCGTCAACGCGATAGCACCTCCGCGGAACCACCGGCCTCCAGAATCTTCTGTCGAGCACTGGCCGAGAAACGGTGGGCTTTGACCGTAAGGGACCGATCCAGCTCGCCCTGCCCCAAGATGACCACCGGCTCGCGCGGCGATTTGATGATGCCCACCTCAGCCAGGGAGTCGGGAGTGACCTCGTCTCCCGCAGCGAAATCGCCCAGCCGGTCCAGGTTGACCGGGGTGTAGTAAATCTTAAACACGTTGTTGAAACCCCGCTTCTGGGGCAAACGCCGCACCAAGGGCAGTTGGCCGCCCTCAAAGTAAGGCGGCACCCCCCCGCCAGAGCGGGCATTCTGACCCTTCATGCCCCGTCCAGCGGTTTTGCCCTGGCCAGCAGCACTCCCGCGGCCTACTCGTTTCCTCTTTTTCTTGGCGCCCTTCGCGGGACGCAACTCATGTAACTTCATCCTCGCCCCCATTTCGGCATGTGGCAGCTAATCCCCAGCCTACGATTCCTCAACCTCGACCAAGTGCTTTACCTTCTCAATCATCCCTCTGGTCACCGGGTCGTCTTTCCACACCACCGTGCCCCCCAGACGCTTGAGGCCCAACGATTTGATCGTAGCTCTCTGCTTCTTGGAATAGCCGATGCCGCTCTTAACCCACGTGATGCGCAACGCCTTCTCTTTCCTTCCAGATTTGGTCTTCTTCTTGGTTTGCTTGTCAGCCACCGCTACGCTCCCTCGCCCAGAAAGGCATCAACTCCGCCACGGACTTCCCGCGCAGCCTGGCCTCTTCCTCGACATCTTTGAGCTGAGACAGCCCCTTGATCGTGGCCCTGACAACGTTGAGGACATTGGAACTGCCCAGGGACTTGGATAGGATATCGCGGATGCCCACCGCTTCCACCACTGCCCGCACGCCGCCGCCGGCGATGACGCCTGTGCCCGGCGAGGCTGGCTTCAGAAGAACCCTAGCCGCGCTGTATTCGGCCAGCACCTCGTGAGGAATCGTGGTGCCCATCAAGGCGACTTTCTTCATGTTCTTTCTGGCCTGATCTGCCCCCTTGTGGATAGCATCGGGTACGCCTCGGGCCTTACCTACCCCAACGCCCACACTGCCCTGATTGTCGCCTACCACGACAACAGCGCGAAAAGCGAAACGCCGCCCACCTTTGATCACCTTGGATGTGCGAGCAATGTGCACCACGCGTTCATCCAACTCATCTCTTTCTCGCGAATCTCTCCTTGCCATCCATCCTCCTCATTCTGGAAGTTAGATGTTGGACGTTAGAAAGCGAACTTCTGCAATCCAACTTCCAACTTCTAAAACTCCAAGCCGGCCTCGCGCGAGCCCTCAGCCAAAGCCTTCACCCGCCCGTGATACCTGTAACCGCCTCTGTCAAAAACCACTTGCTTCACGCCCTCTGCCAAAGCACGCTCGCCCAGGAGCTTGCCGACCGACTTGGCTTGCTCCGTTTTGGTGAGGCCATTCAACTCCCCACGCAGTTCGGGATCCAGAGTGGAAGCAGCCACCAGGGTATGCCCCTTGTCATCATCAATGACTTGGGCATAGATGTGCGTTGAGCTTCTGAAGACGTTCAAACGGGGGCGGTCAGAGGTACCCACTACTTTCGCCCGCACCCGCCGATGTCTTCGCTTGCGTGCTAGTTCGGCCTTCTTACCCATCGTCGTCTCGTCCCTCCCAGGGGGTCTACGCTCCTGCTCCCGCTCCGACTACCTTGCCCGCCTTGCCAGCTTTCTGGCGCACATGCTCGCCCACATAGCGGATGCCCTTGCCCTTGTAGGGCTCGGGAGGGCGAACTCGCCTGATTCTGGCCGCCATCTCGCCGACCAGTTCCTTATCAATTCCTTCGACAAAAACGGCCTTGCCGCGATCCTCGATGCCAAAGGCGATGTTCGATCCCGCGGGCGGCGCCACCTCCACCAGATGAGAAAAGCCAACATGCAGAACGAGGTTATCGCCTCTCAACTCAGCGCGATAACCGACTCCACGGATCTCCAGATCTTTGCGGTAGCCCTCGGTGACCCCGGTTACCATGTTAGCCAGCAGGGCCCGCGTCAACCCATGCAGGGCGCGATGCTGCCGGTTATCTGTGGGACGGTTCACCACGATGTTGCCATCCTGAAGGGAAATCGTCATATCTGGGTTGAAGGAGCGGCTCAATTCGCCTTTGGGCCCCTTCACCGTGACTTGGCTGCCTTTTATATCTACTTGCACACCTTTCGGAATGGGGATAGGCATGCGACCTATGCGTGACACCTAAGCACCTCCCAACTAGAAGCTACCAAACATGACACAACACTTCGCCACCGATGCCGAGACGACGGGCCTTCTTGCCCGTCATAACCCCCCTAGATGTGGATAGAATGGCAATACCCATGCCACTGAGCACCCAAGGGATGTCGTCCTTCCCAGCATAGATTCGACGCCCCGGCTTGCTAACCCGCTTCAAGTCCGTGATGGCAGATCGCCTGTTCTTCTTATCCCCTGCATATTTCAACCAGATTCTGATCATGGGCTGGGGGCGATCCTTGGTGACAGTGTAGTTTTCGATGAAACCTTCATCCTTCAGGATTCCGGCGATAGCCGACTTCATCTTGGAACCGGGAACAACCACGTAGTTGTGGCCAACTATAATGGCATTCCTGATTCGGGTCAGCATGTCGGCGATGGGATCGGTCATGGTCATTAATCGGACTCCTATTCGCTAATTCCAGATCACAAGCTGGACTTACACCCCGTCTCTCGACTTGATCCTACCAACTAGATTTAACTACGCCTGGAATCTTACCTTCCAGGGCAAGCTCGCGGAAACAAATGCGGCACAGCTTGAAACGGCGCATATAGCCTCGGGGGCGGCCACACCGCTGACAGCGATTGACCTCCCGTACTTTGTATTTCCTATTCTTTTCTCGTTCAATCATGCACTTCTTAGCCACTATCCCTCCTGACTAGCAACGGCTCGACGGGGCGTATCCCACACTCACCGAAGTTCCGCCCGAACCGGGCTCACCTTCTGGCGAAGGGCATCCCCAACAGTCGCAGCAAATGCCGCCCCTCTTCGTCGGTCTCGGCCGTGGTGACGATGCTGATCTCCATCCCCCGCACCTTGTCAATGGAGTCGTAATCTATCTCCGGCCACACAAGCTGCTCCCGAAGGCCCAAACTGTAGTTGCCTCGACCATCGAAGGAATCGGGGGAGACGCCGCGAAAGTCGCGCCGGCGGGGAAGGGCAACATTGCACAACCGATCCAGGAAATCATACATCCGGTCGCCCCGCAGAGTGACTTTAACACCGACCGTCGCCCCTTCGCGCAACTTGAAAGCAGCGATAGACTTCTTGGCCCTGGTCACCACGGGCCGCTGGCCAGTGATGGTGGTGATGTCCTCGACGGTGTGATCCAGCGCCTTGGCGTTCTGCAAAGCTTCGCCTACGCCCACGTTGACCACGATCTTCTTCAGGCGCGGCGCCTCCATCACATTGCGATAGCCGAATTCCTTCATCAAAGCAGGAACCACTTCGTTACGATAACTGTCTTTTAGCCTTGGCACAACTAACTCTCCCAACTCATAGATGAACCGCAAGGATTCTACCGCTCGCGGTGGCCGGACGGACGGCCCCTGTCGCAAATGAACTACTCAATGATCGCATCGCACTTCTTGCAAACGCGCACCTTCGTGCCATCCTCTAGGAATTCAAAACCGACCCTCGTTGGTTGATCGCACTGGGGGCAGACCAACATGACATTGGATAGATGAATAGGGGCTTCAAACTCGATAATCCCCGCTTGGGTCTGCATGCGACCGCCCGTGGGCATGGGCCTTTGGTGCTTCTTAACGAGATTGATACCTGAAACAACCACCCGATCCTTCTTAGGAATGAGCCGATGGACTGTGCCCCTGGCCCAGCGGTCGTTGCCGCTGATGATCTCCACCGTGTCGCCCTTCTTTATCCTTCTCATCACTTATCTCCTCGCTACAACACTTCCTGGGCCAGTGAGACGATCTTCATGAACCCTCTATCGCGGAGCTCCCTAGCAACGGGACCGAAGATGCGCGTCCCTTTGGGATTCTGATAATCGTCTAGGATCACGGCTGCGTTCTCATCAAATCGAATATAAGAACCATCCGAGCGACCATATTCCTTGGTTGTGCGAACGATGACTGCTCGCACCACCTCGCCTTTCTTGACTGAACTCACGGGAGTGGCCTGCTTCACCGAGGCCACGATGACGTCACCTACACTCCCATAGCGGCGCGAGGAGCCACCCAGCACCCTAATGCACTGGATCTCCCTGGCGCCTGTGTTGTCGGCTATTCGCAGCCTGGATTCCTGCTGAATCATCCTATTCTCCCCAATTCCGGATGCTGGCTTGCATTAGATACCAGTCTCAGTGGATCCAGATTTCGGAGCAGAGCGGGCTCGCACGCCATTTGGCTGAGCTCACGAACAGGCCCTTCGACCTGCACAGCCTCAGGATAGAAGCATCGGAGCCGCCTCTGCTGGAAATCTGGGAGCTACTGAGTCTCCATGATTTCTTCAACGACCCAATGCTTCCTGCGGCTCAAGGGTCTCGACTCGACGATACACACCAAGTCGCCCACGCGACATGCATTCTCCTCATCGTGGGCCATGTACTTCTTCGTCAGCTTCATCACCTTGCCGTAAAGGCGATGCCGCTGCAGCCTTTCGACCTCAACCATGACCGTCTTGTCCATCTTATCGCTGGTCACGCGACCGGTCAATCTCTTACGCCCTACTTTCATGACCAATCCTCTCCTTCCCAAAGCTGGACCAGCTCCCTTTCGCGCAAGATGGTCTTCAGGCGAGCGACATCCCGCCGAACCCGGGTAAGGAGGTTGGTGTCTTTCAACTGCCTGGTTGACCATTGGAACCGCAAGTTGAAAAGCTCCTCCTGAGTTTCGTCCAGCTTGCGCTGAATCTCCTCTGTAGTCATTGCTCGAATTTCACGTGCCTCCATCAGACCCCCTGCTTTCGGTGTTCAGTGCCTAGTTTCCAGACCACCCCAAGTCGCGTCTCGCTAGGCTATTCACCTTGCTCGGCCTGGATTCCTTCGGCAGGCTCAGGACAAGTGTCAAATCCAGGCCAAAGCTGGCGAAATCAGCTCGATTCAACCCGTTCAGCCGTCGGATCTGGCGATCCGACGGGAGCAGGTGAATGATTACCCCGCTAGATTTCCAGCCGACCCACAAACTGGGTCTTGATAGGCAACTTATGGGAAGCCAGGCGCAGGGCTTCTCGGGCCACATCCTCATCCACGCCAGCTATCTCCAACAGGATTCTGCCTGGCTTAACCACTGCTACCCAGTGATCCACAGCCCCTTTGCCCTTGCCCATTCGCGTTTCGGCAGCCCTCTTCGTGACGGGCTTATCGGGAAAGACCCTGATCCAAACCTTCGCCCGGCGCTTGACGTGGCGAACGACAGCCCTTCTGGCAGCCTCGATCTGGCGGCTAGTCATCCAGCAAGGCTCCAGAGCCTGCAGGCCGTAGTCGCCAAAGGCCACCGTAGCGCCCCGTGAGGCCCGGCCTTTCATTCGCCCCCGCATCTGTTTGCGATACTTGACTCTCTTAGGCATCAACATGACGATTCATTCTCCACTGATCATTGCTTCCAGGCTCAAGCGGCCGCTTCTTCTGGCAACTCAGGCAAGACCTCGCCCTTGTAAATCCAAACCTTGACGCCGATGAGACCATAAGTGGTCCGAGCTTCAGCAAAACCGTAGTCAATATCGGCTCGCAGCGTGCTGCGGGGCACCCGCCCCTCCATCACCCACGCTCGGCGGGCCATCTCCGCCCCGGTCAGGCGGCCACTACAACTGATTTTTACGCCCTCAGCGCCCATGCGCACAGCCTGCGTGGCCGATCTTCTCATCGCGCGGTTGTGAGAAATGCGGCGCTCCAACTGGGAAGCTATGTTCTCGGCCACGAGATAGGCATCCAATTCAGGCCGCTCGACCTCCTGGACATCAATGCGCACATTCTTATTTGATAATTCCTCCAGATCCTGTCGTAAGGCCCTGACGTTTACGCCTTTGCGCCCAATGATGATACCCGGCTTGGCCGTCCAAATGGTCAGACTCACCCGCTTGGGGAAACGCTCGATCTCGATCTTGGAGATACCAGCCCGGCCCATCTTCTCGCGTATCAGCTTGCGTATTTCCAGGTCCTCCTGCAAGAGGTCGGCATACTCCTCTCCAGTAGCAAACCACCGCGCTCGCCAATCCTTAATTACCC
Organism: uncultured Anaerolineae bacterium; assembly: GCA_964510205.1. Lineage (GTDB taxonomy): Bacteria > Chloroflexota > Anaerolineae > VGOG01 > VGOG01 > CAZEBW01. The sequence continues at coordinate 4,428 of CAZEBW010000051.1, read as the reverse complement.
CCAACCTGAAACCCAGGGGATGTACCTTACGCCCCAATGGATCCTCCCTTCTACTTCAGCAAGCTAAACAAGTGCTTGCAGCTACCTACTCCCACTCCGTTTCCTCAAGGACAACTGTGATATGGGATGAGCGCTTCAATCTGGGCTTGGCTCTCCCCCTGGCTCCGGCCCTCCACCGCTTGTGGGTCGGGCCAACATCGGCAAATATCTGCGAGATGCGCAGGTCCTCCCTGGCTAACCCAAAGTTCTCCTCGGCGTTGGCAATGGCCGATTCGATCACCTTGGTCACCGGCTTGGCCGCTGCCTTTGGTGTGAACTTGAGAATAGCCAAAGCCTCGTCCACCGCCATGCCGCGCACCTGATCTATGACAAGGCGCACCTTGCGTGGAGACATGGGTACGTATTTGACAGTTGCTCTAACCTCAAAACCTATGCTTTCCATCACTATATCTTTCTAGCGCCCGTCTTCCTAACGCCGGTCTTTCTCTCTCTATAGGAATGCCCTCGAAAGGTCCGAGTGGGAGCGAACTCCCCCAGTTTGTGCCCCACCATGTTCTCAGTGATATAGATGGGCACATGGCGACGACCATCGTGCACGGCGATGGTATGGCCAACCATCTGGGGAAAGACGGTCGAAGCTCGCGACCACGTCTTGATCACGCGCTTCTCGCCCTGTTTGTTCATGTCTTCGACTTTCTTGAGCAACTTGGGGCTCACGTACGGCCCCTTTTTCAGCGATCTGGCCACTGCACAACCTCCTAACGCCGCTTCTTGCTCCGCCGGCGCACAATCCACTTGTTGGTTTTCTTCCGCTTGCGCGTCTTCTTGCCCATGGTAGGCTTGCCCCAAGGGGATTTTGGCGAGGGCATGCCGATGGGGGAGCGCCCTTCGCCCCCACCGTGCGGGTGAGACCCCGGATCCATGGCCGAGCCCCGCACCGCAGGCCGCCAGCCCAGCCAACGCTTGCGCCCAGCCTTGCCCAGCCTGATGTTTCCATGCTCCGTGTTGCCTATCTGGCCGACGGTGGCCATACAAACCTGGGGTATCAGGCGCACCTCTCCTGAAGGCAAACGAATGTGAGCGTATTTCCCCTCCTTGGCCAGGAGTTGGGCCGAGCAGCCAGCGGAACGCACCAACTGCCCGCCCTTGCCCCGCGTCAACTCAATGTTGTGGATCAGCGTGCCTGCAGGGATGTTGGCGATGGGCATAGCATTGCCCACACCAACCTCGGCCTCAGGCCCAGACATGAGGACGTCATCCACGCGCAAGCCCAGGGGGGCGATGACATAGCGCTTCTCACCATCGGCGTACACCAAGAGAGCAATGCGCGCCGTTCGATTCGGATCGTACTCAATGGAAGCCACCCGCGCCGGTATACCGACCTTGTCCCGCTTGAAATCAATGATGCGGTACCTTCGCTTGTGGCCGCCGCCACGATGGCGAACGGTGATCTTGCCCCGCACATTCCGCCCCGCCTTTTTGTACAGCGGAGCCAGAAGTGATTTCTCGGGCTTGGTTTTGGTTATCTCTTCAAAATCGTAGCCGCTCATCCCACGCCGCCCCGGCGAAGTGGGTTTATAAATCTTAACAGGCATAATCTCCCCAATCTCTAACTTCTAATTCCCGATCTGCGGCGCCTACACTCCTTCGAAGAACTGGATTTCCTGCCCCGGCGCCAATCTGACCACCGCTTTCTTCCAAGCGGGCTTCCTTACCACACGACGCCGCCCAAAACGCCCTCTCTTGGATGGCATGATCATGGTATTGACAGACACAACGTCAACCTCGAAGATGGTCTCGATGGCCTCCTTGATCTGGTGCTTGTTGGCTCGGCGATCCACTTCGAAAGTGTACTGATCGTAATAGTCCGACAGTATGCCGCTCTTCTCTGTCGTGATAGGCCGTTTCACAACCTCGTAAACGTTCATCGCACCTCATCCTCTGAATCAGTCGTCAGCGTTCACTCTCCCAATATGATCTCGATGATCTCTAGAGCTCCCAAAGGCACAAGCAAGTAATCGTAGCTCAACAGGTCGCGTATGTTCAGATAGTTAGCGCGCAAGGTTTTCACATTGGGCAGGTTACTAGCCGACTTTTCAACGTTGACGTTTTCCCCCGGTAAAAGGATTAAGGCGCTGGAGTCCCCGACCAACCCTTCTAAGACAGACACCATCTCACGCGTCTTAGGCGCAGGCATGTGCAAGTCATCCAAGATGATGATCTGCCCCTCCCCAGCTTTGGCGGAGAGGGCTGACCTATACGCCAGTCGCCGCATCTTGCGCGGCATTTTCTTGCGATAGCTTCGCGGACGCGGCCCGAAGACAATGCCGCCGCCTCGCCACTGGGGTTCGCGAATGCTGCCGTGACGGGCTCGTCCCGTCCCCTTTTGACGCCAGGGCTTACGGCCGCCGCCTCTCACCTCGCCACGGGTCTTGGTCTTATGGGTGCCCAGGCGGGCGTTGGCCTGCTGACGCACCAACGCTTGGTGCATCAGCGGCACGTTGACCGGTACGCTGAAAATATCGTCTCTCAGTTCGATCTCGCCGACGGTTTCCCCCGCCATATTGCGTACAGAAATTTGCATATCTCTCACCAACTCTAGTTCTAGCGCTCCTGTGGAGCAGCTCTATTTCTTCTTTTGCGTGACGGCCGTCTTTCGTGCCTCTTTGATGAGCAACAGCCCATTTCTGGCCCCAGGCACGCTCCCTTTCACAGCCAACAGGTTGCGCTGAGGATCCACCAAGACCACCTGCAAGCTCTGCGCAGAGACGCGCTCATTGCCCATTCGGCCGGGCATGCGCTTGCCCTTGTAGACGCGCCCAGGCGTGGTGGTCTGGCCGATGGAGCCTGGAGCGCGTTGACGGTCAGACTGGCCGCGGGTCTTGGGACCACCCGCAAACCCGTGCCGCTTCATGCCCCCGGCGAAGCCCCGGCCCTTGGATATGCCAACCACATCCACCATCTCACCAGCCTCAAAAATGCCGATGTTGATCTTCTGCCCCTCTTCGTAATCCTCGACTTCCTCTTCGTTGATGCGGATCTCCCGAAGGTAGCGAAGGGGGGGCAGATTGTTCTTTCGCAAATGTCCCCGCTGAGGCTGGGTCAGTCGCTTGGGCTTGACTTCCTCAAAACCCAACTGAATGGCCGTGTACCCATCTCGTCCCACCGTTTTCTTCTGGGTCACAAAACAGGGACCTGCTTCGATAATGGTAACGGGAGTAACCTCCCCGCTCTCATCGAAGACTTGAGTCATGCCAACTTTCTTACCTAAGATACCTTTCATAATCAATCACTCTCTACGATAAAGGGACAAGTTAACGAGGGCCTCGTTACTCGTTGCCTCATCTTCTTCATACTCTCGCTTCTGTCCCATGCTTTTTGGGCAACAACGGAATCAAACAACGCAGGGCCTTGTTTACAGCCTCGGAGTCAGGAAAATACTCGCGCACGTCTGGCTCTAACAGTACTGCCCCTTCTTCCAGTTGGAAGTGCTGCACGATGGTTGTCCCATCGTCTTGGTGAACCTTCACCGTGTGGCCTGCACGATAAGCTTTGTAATACTTACCGCGCACACCACCTTTCATACTCTGGAAATCGTACTCGGGGCGCATATCGTCATTTTCTATCTGTTTAGAAATCTCCTTCTTCATAGGCTCTCCGCTCGCTTGCAGTCGCCTTGCGACAACTGATAATCCGAATACTCGCTCCTCTCTCTGTATGAACCAAAACTAGAACTCGCCCTCTTGAAGAATAACCGATATTGATGTAGCGCTGTTCAATGTCAGAGTGCTCAGGATCAGGAAATGTCCACAGGAATGGATCGTTGAAAAGCGTCTTCGCCTCCTCAAAACTAACTTCGTGCCTACTGAGATTCTTTTTGGCTTTCTCATCGTCCCATTCAAAGGTCAGTTCCATGATCCCACATTACCATTTTTGGAAAAGATAATGCCCTTGCACTGAACCTTCGACGTAGGGATTGGGATGCTAGAGCTTGATCTCTATGTCCACACCCGCCGGCAGGTCCAGGCGCATCAGCGTGTCTATGGTTTTTGAGTCCGGATCCACGACATCTATCAGACGGTTATGTGTGCGGATCTCGAAGTGCTCTTGCGAGTCCTTGTCCACAAAAGGCGAGCGCTGCACCGTGAACCGTTCGATCTTGGTCGGCAGGGGCACGGGGCCGACTACGTTGGCCCCCGTGCGCTCCGCTGTCTCCACTATCAGCCGCGCCGATTGGTCAAGAACTCGATGGTCATAGGCTTTCAAACGGATCCTGATCTTCTGTCTAGCCATAACTTGTTTGGATTTCCTCCCCCCTCACTCAGGGTCTCGCGATGGACAAATCGGCGGGCTTCCGGCAATCAATGCCCTCTCTCAATCCAAGATCTCGGTGATCACGCCGGCGCCTACCGTACGACCACCCTCTCT
>CAZEBW010000050.1:26392-26873 GCA_964510205.1 uncultured Anaerolineae bacterium | reverse complement strand
AACACACCGCGGCTGTCGTCCTCGGCAAAGCGGATGCCCGCCGTGCCCGTTGTCACCCCGGTGTACTCGATGATGGGCACGGCCAGCGCATCAGCCGGCTCGATGATGTCGGGGTCGTAGGTGTTAATGGTGGCGGAGATGGTCTCCGCGATCTCTCCGGAGATGCCCACCACCCCCTTGTCGCCGCTGGGAGCATCTTCCACATAATTGATATGGAGCGTCTCCGCGAGGAACGCCGAAGACGTGCGTTCGGCGATGTCTTGGCCGGTGAGGAGCAGCCGCCCCCCGCTATCTAAGTAGTCCTCCACAGCCGCTTGGTCAGCGCTGCTCAGCGCCTCGTAAAGATCGCCCTTGTACCAGATGGTTGTAGCATAGGACTGTAGAGTGGTCGTGGGCGGCGTGCCGACGTAGTCCGCGGGGTAGAAGTCGTAGCGGGTGTAGCCGTTGGCCTCCAGAGCCTCCGTATAGATGCCACGTACAT
>CAZEBW010000050.1:0-26382 GCA_964510205.1 uncultured Anaerolineae bacterium | reverse complement strand
CGGCCCCGGTTAGCACGCCAGCCCCGGCGTACTCATAGGTCGTGTAGGCCCAGGGGTGGCTTATGGTAGCCTGGTTGATGATGGGCAGCCCTCGGGTGGTCTGATCTGCCGTAACCTGGAAGGTCACGGTCGCGGAGCCGCCGGCCGCGATGGTGCCGTCCCACTCGATGCGATCCTGGGAAGCGTTGTAAGCGGCCCCGCCTGTGACGCTGTCGGCCACGTAAGTGGCGTGGTCAGGGATCGCGTCGCGCAGGGTGACGCCCACAGCGTCCGCGCTCCCCGTGTTGTGCATGACGACGGTGAAGGTGAGCGCACCACCAGGGGAGACTATCTGAGGAGCCACGTACTTATATGAATCGGTCAACACCGGGGCTTCGATGTCCGTCGTCACCTGACGCCAGTGGCTGATGCCGTTGGTCAGGTCCTCGATGAGGGCGGTGTTGAGGATGGAAGTGAGGTCGTAGAGAGGCTTGTTGACGTCCACCTGGAAGGTGATGGTCTGCGAGCTGCCGCCGGGCACGCTGCCGCTCCACTCGATGCGCTTTTCAGTGGTGTTGTAGGTGGCTCCGCCGGTGGCACTGCCGGTCACATAGGTGGTATTGACCGGGATGGTGTCGGTGAGAACGGCGCTGATGGGGGTGGCCTCGGCGTTATCCAGCACGATGGAGTAGGTCAGGCGGTCGCCAGGGTTGGCCGTGGTCAGGTCCACGCCCTTGGTCGAAGGGGAGAGTCCGAACTCGGTCACGTTCAGGGTCACGGGCACGGTGATCACGGTGCTGGCCGAGTCACTGATGTCCACGAAGAGGTCGGCGGTGTAGGTCCCTGGCGTCAGGCCTGAGGCGTCGAAGGTCACTGTGACCGGCTGCGACTCCCCTGCAGCCACGGTGCCAGTGACGGGGCTTTCGTCTAGCCAGGGGATGCCGGAGACAGCCAGCGCGTATTCGATCAGATTCTCCATAGGTGCACCACGGGCGCCGCCGCTTCCCCACCCGTAGAGCAGGGTGGTGACAATCACCTGACCCGATCCGTAGGGGTACTGGACCCATGATGCCCCATCAGTGTTTTGAAGCACCACCTGGCTGGCAGCCGGATAGCCAGTGAGCCAACCGTGGTCAGTCGAACCCCATCTGTCGAAATCGCTGGCCGTCAGCAAACTCCCGTCGTAGGGCTGACCGGTGATGTAGGGATGCCCAGGAAGCAGAATGGTCTCAGCATTGTGGGTATAGGTTCGATTGTAATCCGTCCCAGCCGGGTCTACGTCGTTGGCGGAGCCGATGTGGCCGGCGATGTTGATCACCGCCACCCCGCCCGCCTGCACGTAGGCGGCCAAGTCGTCCTGGTTCAGGTTCCCATAATCGCTCCAAGATGGCTCCAAGTACACCACGCGGTACTGCGCCATCTCTTCCGTGGAGAGGGCCGCGAACTCGGTCTCGCTCACGGTGTCGTAGGAGTGGTCGGCGAAGAGGGTCTTTTCCCTACCATGATCGAGCACCAAAAACTCAGTGGCCGTGATGGGCACCTGCTCTCGAATCTCAAAGGTGAGCGGTTCGCTGCCAAGGTTATTGATGGTAAGGGTAGTGTCCGCTTGCTGCCCCACCCCCAGGGTGGCGGAGAGGGAAGTGGGCTCAACCGGTAATGCCATCATCCAGATGCGGACGCGCACCTGGTCGGCAGCCCAGTCATCCGCGCGGCGCAAGACGTTGAGAGACGTATCGGTCAATCTGGACCAATTGGTTCCAAAGAAGCTGCCATTTGCCTCGAATCCGCCGGCGAAACGGTGGTTGATGCCAATGCCCTCGTCGGTATCGCGCTGCCACCCACGGACGACGTAGTGATCGAGATCGCCGCCCAGACCGTGGGTAAGCATCTCCAACGCTCCCGCGGTGACGTCCACCCAGCCGCTGTCCCAGTCGGGCGGATCGGGGACAGAGATACGGACTCGCACCTGATCGGCCCAGCCGTCGTTCGGATAGCGCCAGACGTCAATGGTCGCATCCGTCAGGTTCTGCCAGGTCGCCCCACGGAGCTGGCCGCCCGCTTCCATTCCCCCGTAGCAGCGTGTGTTGACGCCTATGCCCCCCGGCGTCGTGTCCCTGAACCACAGGCCCACGGTGTAATCGTCCACGTTTCCGCCTAGATTGTGGGTCAGCGTCTCCAGCGCGCCTGGGGTGATGTCCACCCAGCCGCTGTCCCAGGCCGGTGGATCGGGTATCCACACGCGCACCCGCACCTGGTCGGCAAAGGTGTCTTCCGTGCGACGCACGACCTGGACAGTGGACTCGGTCAGGTTTTGCCAATGGGCCCCAAAGAGATTGCCGCCGACTTCGAGCCCGCCCACGCCCTGGGTGTTGATTCCGAGGCCACCTGTTTCTGTGTCCCTGAACCATAGCTCAACGGCATAGTCATCCAGGCTCCCGCCTAGGTTGTGGGTGAACATGAGCACGGAGCCGGCAGCGATGTCCATCCAACCGCTGCTCCAGCCTGTGCCATCCTGGACAGCGGCGACCCCAGATGGAGCAGTTGGATGGTCGGCCATGGCATTGGCAGCCAGGAGGAGCAAGGCCGCCAACACCAGCCCCCCGAACACTACTGAGATGTACATTCGTTTCTCGTTCATTTTTTTCTCCTTAAGTATTTATACTCCCGCTGGACAGTCACGTCCAGCACGTTTGGGCATTCCCCCCTCCCCCTGCGAGAGGGAGGGGCCAACAGCCACTGGCGAATAATAAGTCACTGTGCCATTTTCTCCTCCTACCCCTTCAAATTCCCGTGCAGCGCGGCCAGAATGCGACGGTTGGCGGCGGGGAAGGCGAAGTCGTCCAACTCGTCGGGCCGCACCCAGCGCCAGTCGGCGCATCCCAACGCTTGGGGCTGGCCAGAGAGGTAGCGACAACTGCAGCTGGGTGCTGACCACCACGCCCAGGTCCTTCATCCGCTGCGTGGCCTGCGGCGTGGTCAGGATTGAGAAAATCCCTGCGGCTGATACGCGCAGCTTCTCGTGGCATTTGACCACCTCCTGACCGTGATGCGTGATGCGTGTTGCGCGAAAACAGCCTGTTCACGCACCACGCATCACGTATCACGTTTCACATAGTGCCAGGTGCCTGGGGCAGGTCGGCGATACGGCTAGTACCCCTTCAAGACCAGGGGCAAGTGAATCTTGAACTCCCTCATCCAGATGCGGACGCGCACCTGGTCGGCCGCCCAGTCGTCCGGCTGGCGGAAAAAGTTAATGGTCGTATCGGTCAGGTTCTGCCAGTTGGCTCCAAAGAAGCTGCCAACGGCCTCAAAACCGCCCACGAAGCGGTGGTTGACGCCGATGCCGTCGTCGGTGTCCTTCTGCCACCCTCGGACGACGTAGAGATTCGGGTTCCCGCCCAGGTTGTGGGTGAGAATATTCGCCGTGTCGGTGGCGACGTTCGTCCAGCCGCTGTCCCAGTCAGGCGGGTCGGGGGCGAAGATGCGGACTCGCACCTGGTCAGCCCACGGGTCGTCAGCATAGCGCAAGACGTCTATCGTGGCATTCGTGAGATTCTGCCAGGCCTCCCCACGAAGCTGGCCGCTGGCTTCGAAACCACCATAGCAGCGCGTATTGATACCTATGCCCTCCGGCGTGGTGTCCTTGAACCACAGGCCGACGGTGTAATCGTCCACGTCTCCGCCCAGACCATGCGTCAGCGACTTCAGCTCGTCCGTAGCCATGCTCACCCACCCGCTGTCCCACACAGGAGGATCGGGGATCCAAACTCGCACGCGCACCTGGTCGGCGGAGACATCATCCCGGCGGCGAACCACCTCAATGCCGGCAGCAGTCAGATTCTGCCAGTGCGCGCCGCGCAAATTGCCGCCCGCTTCGAATCCGCCAGCGCCGAAGCTGTTGACGCCGATGCCGCCCGTGTCCGTATCCCTGAGCCACAGCTCCACGGCGTAGTCGTCCGGATCTCCGCCCAAATCGTGGGTGAAGGTCGTCGCCGTGTCGGTGGCGATGTCCACCCAGCCGCTGCTCCAGCCCGCGGCGTCCTGGAGAGCGGCGGCGCCGGATGCAGCGGCCGGGTGACCGGCTATGGCGCTGCCGGCAAAGAGAAGCAAAGCCGCCAGCGCCAAACCCGCCAGCGTCAACCCGATCTGTATCCTCTTGCTCATTTCTGCCTCCTGTGCATTGTATTTTGCTGTCGCTGGACATAGAACAACGGATTGGCAGGATTAGCGGATTGGTTGCACAGTCCGCGAATCCTGCCAATCCATGGTTCCTAACCCACGGATGGATAGCTACTCCTCTTGAGAAAGGATGACCACTTCCATGTCGCAAAGGTCGGCGAAGCGCTGAGCGTCCTCGACGGAGCCGACGATGGCGCTATGGTGCATGGGGATGGCTAGCTTGGGCTGGATGCGGTTCGCGGCCTCAGCGGCCTCGTCGGCGGTCATGGTGTAGGTTCCCCCCACGGGCAGCAGCGCGATGTCGGCCTGGATGTCGTCCATCTCGGGGATGACGTCGGTGTCGCCGGCGTGATAGATGCGCTGCCCAGCCACGGTGATGATGAAGCCCACGTGGCCGCTCGCTTTCGGATGAAAGGGCATGCCGGGGCTGCGGAACTTGTCCACATTATAGGCGGGGACGGCCTCAACGGGGATGCCCTGCACCGTGACGCTGTCGCCGGGCTTGACCACCCGCACATCGCCCTCCAGCTTCTGGGCCGCCGCAGCGATGGTCACGATCACCGTGTCCTCCTTCGCCACTTTGGCCACGTCATCGGGAGACAGATGGTCGAAGTGGTCGTGGGTGATGAGGATCAGGTCGGCCTTGGGGAGCTCGCCCTGCAACTCGTAGGGATCAGTGTAGATGGTCTTGTCGTTCTCGATCCTGAAGCAGTCGTGACCTAACCAATGAATGTTCTCAATCATTTTGCACCTCCTGTTAGAATTCTTGACCTGACCTAGTATCAGTAGATGAGAAAATCTTGCTCCCGGGTGGCATCCCCGCCACCCGCACGGGGCGAGGCTTGTCCTGAGCTCGTCGAAGGGACACCCCTTTTGAGCGGCTTTTCTCAAATACTAAGTATATCACCTTTCACGTCTTTAGTCAACAGCTTGTCCTCTGGGCCGGTGTGTGCTATAATGGTTTAGAACACGGATTTACAGGATTTGCGGATTCCTTTGATCCGCAAATCCTGCCCATCCGCTGTTCTCTCATCCCAAACAGGAAAGGATCAAAATGGACCTCAACGAGCTCAGACGAGAGTTTCCCCTGACGGAGGAAGTCACTTTTCTGGATCACGCGGCTACCTCACCCCTGCCCAGCCGGACGCGGGCGGCCATGACCAGATTCATCGAGGCGCGCCGTTTCGTCCGCCGGGCCTGGGAGGAATACGAAACGCTGGATCAGGACCTGCGCCAGACCCTGGGCCAACTGATCAACGCCTCTCCCGAAGAGATCGCCCTGGTGCAGAACACCGCCGAGGGCCTCAACATCGCCGCCCACGCCCTCCCCTTCCAGCCAGGCGACAACGTGATCTTCTGCGACATGGAGTACCCAGCCAACGTCTACCCCTGGATGAACCTGGAGCGACGCGGAGTGGAGACCCGCATCCTCCCCCATCGCGAGGGCGGATTGGCCGTGGAGGCCCTCGAAGAGGCCGTTGATGAGCGGACCAGGGTGGTGGCCGCCAGCGCGGTGGAGTTTCTGACCGGCTTTCGGAACGACCTCGAAGGTATTGGGGAGTTATGTAGAGCTAGGGACATCTACTTCGTGGTGGACGGCATTCAGGCCCTGGGGGTGATTCCCCTCGACGTAGACGAATGTCAGATTGACGTGCTCGCCTGCGGCAGCCCCAAATGGCTTCTTGGACCCTGCGGACAGGGGTTTCTCTACTGCCGTCGGGAGCTGATCGAACAGATGGAGCCGGCTTATGCCGGCGCCACGAGCGTGGTGGACTTCCTGAACTTCCGCGACTACAACCTCACCTTCCAGCCCCAAGCCAAGCGGTTCGAGCTGGGGACGCCCAACCTGGTGGGCATGATGGGACTGCTAACTTCTGTCAACTTGCTGCTAGAGGCGGGCATTGAGGAGGTCAAGCGCTGGACGCTGCACCTCACCGACGTCCTCATCGAAGACCTGCAGCAGCGGGGCTACCAGATCGCCAGTTGCCTGCGGCCAGAGCACCGCTCGGCCATCGTCTCTTTCACCACGCCCGACACCCAGGCCGACTACGAGAAGCTCATCGCCCAAAATGTCATCGTCTCCCTACGCGAGGGCTACATCCGCGTCTCCCCTCACGGCTACAACACGGTGGAGGAAGTGCGGCGCGTGGGCCAGGTTCTCGGGGCTAGGGACTAGGGACCAGGGACTAGGGATGCCCGACCCCCAGTCCCTTGTCCCTTGTCCCTTATCCCTTGTCACTCGGAGGTGATAATGCCCAGAATTCGCCAGATGCCAGAACTCTATCACAGCAGGCCCTTGAATTTCGCCCACCGAGGGGCCAGCCACGACGCTCCGCAGAACACCCTGGCCGCCTTTCGCCTGGCGCTGGAGACGGGCGCTGACGGCGTGGAGCTGGACGTGCAGGTCTGCCGAGACGGCGAGGTCGTGGTCATCCACGACTTCACGGTGGACGCCACCACCGACGGACAGGGTCGGGTCAAGGACAAGCCCCTGGCCGAGTTGAAGGAGCTGGATGCCGGATCGTGGTTCGACGCCCGCTTCGCCGGCCAACGCATCCCCACTCTGCAGGAGGTCATGGTCGAGGTGGGACCCCAACTGCTGCTGAACATTGAGCTGAAGACCAAGGGATTGGACAGCGCAAGCCTGGCGGCCGAAGTGGTGCGGCTCATTGAGGACCACAACCTCGGCCATCGAGCCATCGTTTCCTCGTTCAATCCCCTGGCCCTGCGCCAGGTCAAGCGGCTGAACCCACGCATCAACACCGGCCTCCTCTACTTCTTTGACCTTCCAGGCCACCTGGCTCGGTCCTTGCTGATATTCCTGGGCCATCCCGATGCCCTGCATCCAGAGAAGGGGCTGATTACCCGGAAGTACGTGGCCTGGGCCAAAGCCCGAGGTTATCGGGTGAACGCCTGGACGGTGGATGAACCCGCCGAGATGGAGCGCCTCATCGCCCTGGGCGTGGATGGCATCATCACCAACCGCCCCGACGTGCTGAACGAGGTGTTGGCCGAGTGTGGCCCCCACGGCAGCAGAGCTTGACAAACCTCGTCTTTTGTGGCACAATTAGAGGCGTCTTGACAGCATAACCAAGGAGTTCTCATCACAATGCCCATCTACGAATATGAATGCCTCGTTTGCGGCCTCCACTTCGAACGCCTTCAGCACTTCGACGATCCACCTCCCAAGGAATGTCCAAAAGGCCATCACGGCGTGCGACGCGTGTTCTCCCCTCCAGCCATTGTGTTCAACGGCCCAGGGTTTTACGTGACCGACAACCGCGGCAACAACGGGGGTGACAAGAAACCAAGCTCCGAGACAGAGACACTGGAGAAGAAAAAAGAAGCCGCTGACTGAACGCGAAAGTCAGCGGCTTTGCTTTTTCAGTGGCCATTCACCCCACCTGTCCCCAATCTTCACCGCTGCTTCTCCCTCTACCATAGTCAGCACAGGCCGCAGAGCTTCGTCCAACAAGACAACATCAGCGTCCACACCGGGGGCCAGCGCGCCCTTGTTGAGGCCCAACACACGAGCAGGCACAGCAGCGGCGGTCACCAGCGCCGTCTCCAGAGGCACGCCCACTTCCTCCACCAGGGTGCGCAGACCCACATCCATCAGCGCCGCACTTCCAGCCAGGCGGCCATCTAGGGTGCGACAGGCCCGTTGATCGAGGATGACCTGCTTCTCGCCCCACGTGTACTCCCCCGGCGGCAGGCCGGCCACCGGGGCAGCGTCGCTGATGAGGGCCACCCGCTCGGCGCCCTTGAGACGCAGCAGCAGGGCCAAAGCCGCTGGATGCACGTGCACTCCATCGGCGATGACCTGGGCCGTGATCTGGTCAAAATGCCACACCGCGCCGACCACACCGGGCTCTCGGTGGTGAAAGCCACGCATCGCGTTGTAGGTGTGCGTGGCGTGCGTCAACCCTAACTGCACAGCCTCAGCGACTTGCTGGAAGGTGGCGTCCGAGTGGCCAATGGAGGGTACGATTCCCCGCTCGATAAGGCGAGGGATAGCGTTCAGAACCTCGTCCACCTCAAGGGCCAGAGTCACCATTTTGATCTGCCCCTGGCTTGCCTGGCACAGTCGCTCGAACTCCTCCCAGCGGAAGGACTGAAAGAGGCTAGGATCCATCATGCCCGACTGTTGGGGCGAGAGGTAAGGCCCCTCCAAGTGCACGCCCAAGACGCGAGCCCCAGGCGGTCGGCTGGCAGTGATGATGGCCATCTCCGCCAGCAATTCAATCAATCGTCCGAAGGGCGCAGCAACAACCGTGGGCAAAAACGCGGTGACGCCGTGGCGAGGGAGTTCAGCAGCCATCTCCGCAGTCTGACCCTCCATGACATCCAAACCGCCAACACCGTGGATGTGTAAGTCAATGAGGCCTGGGATCACGTGGAGGCCGGTGGCGTCAATCAGCTCATCTTCCCTGGAAACCGATGCCGATCCCACTTCTCCCACGGCGGCGATTTTGTCGCCAACGATGCTCACCACACCCCGCTCAATGACCCCCTCCGGCGCGTGGATCTGCCCGTTGATGATGTGTTTTATCCTTCGAGGCCGATGGGCTTGATTCACGTCATCCACTCCCCCACCCTTATACCACATCTTGAGCCAGGTGTCAAACACGCGATGCCCTTCACGGCAGGTTCGCCCTCTTGCTATTTCGCAGCTTCTTAAGTATAATCGAGTTACGAGGGGATCGAGCTAATGGATGGCATTATCTTGAAGCAGTAGCGAGGAGGGAACGTGCGAGTCATCGCGGGGAAGGCTAAGGGTCGAAAGCTGCGCTCGGTTTCAGGCGACGTCACCCGCCCCATCACCGACCTAGTCAAAGAGTCGCTGTTCAACATCCTCCGCAACGAGGTGGTAGACGCCGTCTTCCTGGACCTCTTCGCCGGCACCGGAAGCGTAGGCATCGAGGCCCTCAGCCGGGGAGCGCGGCGGGCGGTCTTCGTGGAACGGAATCGGCGGGCCATCAAGACCATCGAGGAGAACCTGAGGATCACGGGCCTGGCTGATCGAGCCGAGGTGATTCGAGACGACGTTTTCAAGTTCCTGGCCAGGGAACCGACAGAGAAATTCGACCTGATCTACATCGCCCCGCCCCAGTACAAGGGCCTGTGGGCGGAAACGCTGCTGGCCCTGGATGGAAGAGGCTTTTTGGCCGAAGGCGGCCTGGCCATCGCCCAGATCTTTCCCAAAGAGTACGAGGACCTGGCGCTGAAGAGTCTCGAACTGCTAGACCAGCGCAAGTACGGCAGCACCATGCTGTGTTTCTACGGTTTGAGGCAAAAGTGAACTGACTCAAGTGAGCAAGGTTTGGCTAACGAACTATCTCCAAAGGCAGCAAGCTGCATTTGAGTATCCGCAGCGCGCGCTCCGGATCAATGCGGCCATAGAGCCCGCCCACAATCGAGACCATGTAGCGTGCGTCCAGGAGCACATCGCCCTGAGGCCGCAGGATCCAGCTTTCGCTCTCGTTATACTGCGTGCCCGCCGCGATGAGCCTCAAATCGCGCTCAAAGTCGCCGCCATCGGCGGCCGCCGTGACGTCACTCATGTGATGAAACGGCTTGCACTTGTGATAGATGGTGCCGCCGATGAGCAGAGTGGTGCAGGGCTGGTTGAAGAAATTGACCCCGTACTGCAAAAAGTAGGTGTCCGTCTCTCTAACGTATCCCAAGTTGCGCCCGGTGGTGGCGGCCATGATCTCCTTGGCCAAGAAGGAACGCGCCGCGTTCTCCTCGTCGCTGAGGGGCAAATGATGAGGATTGGCCGTCAGCCAACTCAGATAACGATCCAGATCGAAGTCCAGACAAGCCCCCCCTTCATCCCCCCCAACTTTGGGGGGGAAAGAGGAGGGGCGCCGCACAAAGTCGCCGAACTCATCGTCGCCCGGACGAAAATCGGGATACTCCTCCAGCAAGAACTCCTCCAGGTCGCGCTTCATAGCCCCGCTCTGAAACCGCTCTAGCTCTTTGACGTTTTCAGCATCGTAGGCCAGGCCATACTTGCCCTCCACGCGGCGATAGGCCAACGGCGTGTTGGGCGTCTTGAGGATAGTGCGCTTCACCTTGCGCCGTGGATCGTCGCCCGGATAGGTGTACAGCGGATTGTCGCCCACATTGGAGTAAAAGTCGGTCGTCGCCCCGCCGATGTCCAGGGCCATGATGTTGCCCAGCCCCGCCTCGTCGCCGTACCCCTTGGCCAACAGGTTGATGCCGCGGAAGGCCGCGCGCGGGGTGGGGATGAACGGCGCGCTCATGTACTCCTCCACCACGTCGAAGCCCTTGCCCCGAATGATGATGGTCTGGAACAGCTCGCGGATGGCCTCGTTGACCACCTCGATGTGAAAGGTGTTGACCTCCGGCATGACGTTGGGCGTGAGGCGAATGTCCACCCCTTCGGCTTTGTAGATGCGCTCGATCTCGCGGCGGATGTCCTGGTTGCCGGCATAGATCACCGGCACGCCGTAGCGGGCATAGGCGGCCGCCTTGGCGTATTCGGCCAGCAGGCGGGCGTTGTGCAACTGCGTCTCGGTATCGCCGCCGAAATCCACCCCGCCGGCCTGGAGGATGATCTCCGGCTGATCCTGCTCGTAGATGGCCCGCGCCTGTTCCTCGGTGAGCTTCCCCTCGTAGCTGTTCAGCAGCTTGGCGCCGGCGGTGAGGGCCGCCAGGTCGGCGGCGAAGCCGCTCTCCTCTTTGACCATGGACACGGTGACCATCTTGAGGCCGCCTTTGGCGCTGGAGCAGGGCAGCTTGATGTCGAACTTATCCATCTCGCGCCCCAGGGGCTGCCAGTCGCCCCGCCGCTCGCACTCCTCTTTGATGCCCAGGCCGTCGGCCAGCGAGATGCGCAAATCTTCTACGATGGTAGGCACATAGCGCAGATCGAATTCCTCCGTCGCGGTGTCAAAGATGCCGATTTTGGAGAACGTGCTGCCAAAGTCCACCACCAGCACTCTTTTATTCTCCAGGTCCGCCTCGCTGTGGATGTCCAGCCGTTGGCGCGCCCGCGTCACCACGTCCTCGTCCATCGCCTCAGCGGTTTCGGTGATGTACAGGTCTTCGTCGGCCTGGCTGATGGTCTTGTCGAAGAACCACGGGCTTCGCTGGCGAACCCGATCCACCCGCTCGATCTCGTCCTCTACTTTGACGCCGTCGAACTCGTCAATCACGCAGCCGCCGTCCACGGTCTTGGTGCGGCATTTGCCCACCATTTCGTAGCGCTTGTCCAGCACAGTGATCTGGGGAGCTTGGTACAAGCCCAATTGCAAGGCCAGGTCCAGTGTATCGGCGCTGATCATGCCGCATTGCCCGGTGGGATAGTTGGCTTCGTCAATGAAGCTGAGCAGCATGGTTTCGTAATTGCGTTCCCACTGGCGGGGATGATCGCGCTGGCGAGCTTCCTGCGGTGAAACAGCCCACTCGAAAAAGTTATCCAGCGTGACCGGCCCTTCGTAGCCGCCCAACAGCGCCAGGTGTAGGATGTTATACATGGCCCCCAATTTGAGCCGTCGCTTACGAGAGAGCAAACGGGGATCGGCCCAGACGTCCGGACGATCGTCCTTATAAAAATCCTCGAACACCTGCTTAACGATGTCGCAGCTCTCGACGACGTCCTGGGCTTTGGCCTCGTGGTGGGCTTCGGAGAAGCTGACCACGTGGACGATGTCAGGCTCCATGTACATCTGCCAGTAGGTGGAAACGGCCAAGTGACCCTTGGCTTTATCCAGGTTGGGCGGAAAGTCGGAAAGTCCGCCTCGCGTCTCCTTGACGATGTGGAAGTTGAAGTGATGGATCAGCGGCTCGATCAGCTCGTAGGCCCCCTGAAACTTGGCCAGGTCGTTCAGTCCCGACGCGCCCGGCGGCAGGTCATACATCATCTGCATCACGTATTTCCTGATGCCCATCTTGAGCGCCACCACGCCGGCCACGACGTGATCGGTCACCAGCAAGTCGTCGGTGCTGTTGCGCAGTTGCCACTGGTGCGGATCGTTGATCTCGACGGCTTTGTCGCGGGCCGCCCACCAGCGCATCACCTCGAAGTGCTCGTCGAAGCTATCGCGGATGGAGATGGGGCCGCGGCCGTCCAGCTTGTTGTAAAAGAAAATCGGCACCGCCGGGAAGGGCATGAGGAACGATTCTTCAAAGAGCTTGGCCAGCTCGACCAGCTCGTCGGTGCCGGAATAGATGCGGGTCATGGGATAGTTGCCCCGCTGCGTGGCCTCCTTGAGCCGCCGCAGGTCTTCTCTGCTGCGGATGGGCACGCCGCCCTGGCCTTTGAGATACTTATCGGGGTCTTCTTCGCCGCGCACAAACTTGGCCAGGTACTCCTGGGAAGGCTGATCGGGGGCCAGGGAGACGATCTCCAGGCATTCGGCCTCGGCCAGCATCTCCACGGCCTCCACCGTAGGCTCGATACTGTCAGCAGCGACCCCGATGTGGGCGCGGATGATGGGCCGCTTCTCCAGCTCGCGCACCTGACGGACCCGCTCCAGCAGCGTGTCGGCCCACTTCACCTCTTCATCTATCACAGTGACAACCTTGCCCTGGGCGAAGGCCTCCAGTTCCTCCATGGTGATGAAGTCGTCCACCACCAGGCCGAAGAAACCCTGGAAGGCGTCAATGTCGCCGTAGTTTTCGGCGATCTCGTCCAGGTCGTAGTGGCGGTCCTCCGGCGGCGAGAACTTGTCCTCCAGCACTGGCAGGCCGGTCATGGCCCGCACCAGATTGGCCGCCGGGCGCAGCCCGCCAAAGGCATAGCGAATGCCGCTCTCGCGGGGCAGCAGGTGGTATTTGGCCGCCTTTTCGATGAACTCGCCGATGAGCTTGTCCACGTGCAGGTCGCCCAGGCGCATGGAGATGGCCACCACCTCGGGCCGCGATTCGCGGATCTTGTTGATCACGTCCTCAATGGGCACCGCCGGGCCCAGCTTGACCGCCATGTGGCCCTCGCCGCGGTCCTCCATCCATTCGGCGAAAGTCTCCACTCCCAACGAGTGGACGCAATCGCCGATGGAGCCGGCCAGCACACGGCGTTTCTTGGTCGGTGTTTCTGTGTCAATACTCATGGTACTCCCTCCTACTGTATAAGTGACTAGGGATCAGGGACAAGGGACAAGGATCCCTTGTCCCTTGTCCCTTGTCTCTAGCCCCTAGCCACAAATTCAATCAACTGCTCTACACTCCCCAACCCATACCTCTGCGGGATGCGAGCCTCGCCCGCGTCTCGGCCCAGGTAATCCTTGCCCAACTGCGCGCCGGCCCAAGCGATGACCTCGTCCATGGTGGGCGTCTCCACGCCGGCCAAGCTGGCGATGGCTCGGCTGACGGCCAGGCCAAAGGGCACGTCCTCGGCCAGGTAGCGAGCGCGAAAGTCGGGGGCGAACTGCCCCGGCGAGACCTCGCGCACGGGGGCCTTGAGTCCGGCGTAAGCCCGGTTGGTGACGAAGGCGCTCCGCAAACTAGAAGTGTCGGCAATCGCATCGCCATAAGAGCGCAGCAGCCAGGCCTTCAACGGACGCACGGCGGAAAGGTCCAGGGCGGGCTCCAGCCGGGCGCGGATGGCTTGCACATCGTCGCTCAGGCCAGCCAGCGTTTGCGCCCCCTCCTCACTGAGACCCTGGTAGAACAGGGGGACGTCGTCGGCGCGGAAGGGCTTGCCATCCCAATCGGCAAACAGATCGTACATGATGCCCGGATGGATGAGCTGCCCCGTGTTGGCCAGGGTCAGGGCGAGCATGTTGGCCGCCGCGCCGATGGGTACCCCCAACATTCGCTCCAGCAAGGGGCGTAGCGGAGTCCCGAACTTGTTCGGGAATGGCGCGGCCTGCTCTCCCCCTTTCATCCCCCCCAACCCTTCGACTGTAAGCGAAGCGGCGCTCAGGGCAGGCGTTGGGGAGGAAAGAGGGGGAGCCGCAGGCCGACTGGCCGCGTCCACCACGTTTTTGACACCCAGCACGTGGACGACCTGGCCGTACTCGCGGATGCGGCAGGCCCAGGGCAGCGTCTGCAGGCCAAAGAGTCCCACGTCGTCCCGACCATGTTTGGCCAGGATTTGGGCCGCGCAATAATCAAAGCCGCCCCGCGCGGGCATGGCCCCTACCCACGCGCCCTCGTCCAAAAAGGGAACGATTTGGCGCAGGGCGCCCTCGTGGGCAAAGGCGGGCAACACCAGCGCCACCACGTCCGAGCCGGTGATCACCTCGGCCGGGTTCGCGCTGATTCGGCGCGGTTGCGCCTTGACTTGCACCACGCCGGTGACCTCAAGCCCGCCGTGAGCGGCGACCCCAGCGCGCAGTCGCTCCGCTTCGTCGGCGAAGGGCGCGTAGATGTCTACGGGACACCCTAGATTGTGGGCGGCGATGGGGGCCAGGGTTTGCGCCCCGTTCCCCCCACCGCAGACAGTGATTTTGCGCAGCCTCATGTCTACTCAATCGAAAAGATGGCAGGCCACCTGGTGGCCGTTTCTTACGACGAGGGAAGGTTCCTCGGTCTCGCAGATCTTCCCCTTTTTGGCAAAGCACCGGGGGTGAAAGCGGCACCCCGATGGCGGATCTATGGGGCTGGGAACGGTCCCTGCCAGGAGGATCCTCTGGCGGCGGTATTTTTTGTCCACGATAGGGACGGCAGCCAGCAGGGCCTGGGTATAGGGATGCAACGGTCTGGCGAAGAGCTCTTTGGTTTCTGCCACCTCCACGATCTTGCCCAGATACATCACCGCCACCCGGTCGCTGACGTAGAAGATAACGCTCAGATCGTGGGCGATGAACAGGTAGGTCAGCCCGAACTCCTCCTGCAGCTCTTCCAGCAGATTGAGCACCTGGGCCTGGATGGAGACGTCGAGGGAAGAGACCGGCTCATCGGCTACGATGAACTTGGGCCGCATGGCCAAGGCGCGGGCGATCCCTATCCTCTGCCTCTGACCACCTGAAAACTGATGCGGATAGGAATCAATTTGGCGATCGCTGAGGCCCACTCGACGCAAAAGATAGAGAATCTCTTCTTCCTGGGCCTTAACATTCTTTACCCCCCGGTTCCGTAGAGGCACGGAGACGATCTGCCGCACCGTCTTGCGGGGGTTGAGGGAGGCGTAGGGGTTCTGAAAGATGATCTGGGTCTGGCAGCGAAGGTTCAACAGCTCAGAGCCTCGAGTGCTGGTAATATCCTGGCCTTTGAAAAGGACCTGACCCTCCGTCGGCTCGTATAAGCGAGTGACGACTCTACCCAGAGTAGTTTTCCCGCAGCCGCTCTCGCCTACCAGCCCCAGCGTTTCTCCATTCCCTATGGCCAGGTTGACGCCGTCCACGGCCCGGACCAGCAAATCGCCTTTGCGGGCCAGCAGCTTCACCAAAGCGCTGCGCCGGATCAGGAAATGCTTCTTTAGCTGTCTTATCTCTACTAAGGGTTGCTTTTCGCTCATCTCACTCTCAGCGGTCAGGGATTAGGGACTAGGGATCAGGTGGGCCTAGTCCCTTGCCCCTTGTCCCTAGTCCCTTGCCCTCACGCACCGAACCAGGCGGCCTTCCTCGATCTCCATCATCGGGATCTCGCTCCCCTGGCACTCTGGCCTGGCCCTATCGCATCTGGGATAAAAAGCGCATCCCTCGGGGAGATCAATGGGCTCGGGAACCTCGCCGGGGATGGGCCTTATTCGTCTTCGTTCTTTGGCGATGCGGGGGATGGAGTTCAGCAAGCCTTGAGTGTAGGGATGTTTGGGGTCCTGGATCACCTGGTCGGCTGTGCCCTTCTCCACGATCCGCCCCGCGTACATGACCGCGATGTTGCGGCAGAACTCGGCGGTCACTCCCAGGTCATGGGTAACCAAAATGATGCTGGTGCCGTGCTCGCGGTTGATCTTCCT
Source organism: uncultured Anaerolineae bacterium (assembly GCA_964510205.1). GTDB lineage: Bacteria > Chloroflexota > Anaerolineae > VGOG01 > VGOG01 > CAZEBW01. The sequence continues at coordinate 10,352 of CAZEBW010000050.1, read as the reverse complement.
CAAAAGGTCCAGGATCTGAGCCTGAATGGTGACGTCCAGCGCAGTGGTGGGTTCATCGGCCAGCAGGAGCGCAGGCTCGCAGGCCAGGGCGATGGCCATGACCATGCGCTGCTGCATCCCCCCGCTGAATTGATGGGGGTATTCGTGATAGCGGTGTTTGGTAGCCGGGATGCCCACCTCTTTCATGATTTTGAGCACGCGTTCCTCTTCTGCGGCCTTGATCTTCCTATCGAAGGGCCACGTCCTGAGCTTGTCGAAGGGCCAGGGAAGCTTTTTGTCGCCCACTATCCCGTGGATGCGCAGAGATTCCCGCACTTGCTCGCCGACTTTGAAAACGGGGTTCAGGCTGGTCATGGGATCCTGGAAAATCATGGCGATCTCCCGCCCCCTGATCCGCCTCACCTCACCTATGCGCTTATCCAACAGATTCTGACCCTTGTAAAACACCTGGCCTTGCACCGTTTCACCTGGGTAAGGCACTAGGCGCAGTATGGACAGCATGGTCATGCTCTTGCCGCAGCCCGACTCCCCCACCAGGCCCAGGATCTCCCCCCGCTGGAGGGTTAGGTCCACGCCCATCACCGCCTGCACCACCCCCCGCTTGAGGGGGAAGATGGTGGTTAGGTTCTTCAATTCTAACAGGGGTTCTCCTTGGGATTTCACTTTCTCTCCGTGTACCCCCTCTCCACCTCAGCTACAATGTCCGCAATCCGCCGGCTGGCTCCGTCGCTCAAGGGCAATGTCTGGTGCTCCTCTAGAATCCGCCTAACCGTCTGGCTGGCCTGCTCCCACGTATCCTTCGCCCCATGCTCCTCCCAGACGGCGCGGGGCTCCCGGCTGAGCAGTTTGCTCAACAGCAGCTCGCGGCGATGATGGCGCACGGTGTGCTCGGTGGCGATGAAACTCCCGCTGGGCCCCACTTGAGCCATCAGGTCGAGGGCCAGAGTCTCGTCGTCCACCTGGATGCCTTGGAGATAGCGCTTCACAGCAGCCACTATCTCGTTATCAATGACCAGTTGCTCCAGACAGAAGGTGAGCTTGGTATCGGTGGTGGAGAGGTTCACCAGGTCTATGCCGGCCAGGACGGGGGGCAGCATGGTCAGCAGCCGATCCAGGGCCGCCTGGGCGTCGGGCGCCTTGGCGTCAATGCCAGAGGTCATAGCGCAGGGCAGGCCGTACCTTTTGGCTATCTGAGCCACCGCTGCGCCCAACAATCCGATCTCCACCGCCCCGGCCAGATTGATGGTGCTCCGCATGTCGGGAACCGAAGAGGACATGCCGTAGACCACCGGCGTGCCGGGCCTGATCAACTGAGCGATGACCACCAGGCTCAGGATCTCGGCGTTGGTCAGCACCAACTCTCCGGCCAGGGTCACCGGCGACGTGAGGCCGGCGATAGGGTGGGAGTGCAGCATCAGCGGCAGGCCCCGCTCGGCGAAGGCCATGAGGACCTGCAGCTGATGTTCCACCAATCGCAGCGGGGCAGTGGCCTCCGCCAGGGCGCTCAGCAGGGGCCTGCGCTGAAGGGCCTCAACGTCTCCAGCTACAGCCGTAGCCATCTCTATCACTTGGTCCATCAGCGCCGCGTTGTGGCACACGTAGAACAAGTGCTTGCTGGTGTGACGGAAGGCCGCCTCGGCGGCGTGGACGTCCACGACTTCGATGGATACATCGCTGGGCACCACCGGGAACATGGACACCCCGTTGATGTGCTCCAGCGCGTCAGCGATGCTGGCGATGTCGGCCACGTCTCGTTTGAGAGGCGGCCGCCGGGTCCGGGTCTCCAGATCGAGGATGCCAGGGGCGCCGCCCGGTATCCTGGCGTAGAGCTTGCCATCACCGACCTGCATGTCGTGCTGGCCGTTGCGTCCACAGAGGAGCACCTCCGACGGAGCCCTAGCCACGGCCTCATCCACCAGCTTCGGAGGGAACTTCGTTAGCCCGCTGGCCGGGTCTACCCGGCAACCCGCTTGCTCCAGCAGACTCCGTGTCTCGCCATGATCTACGACCACGCCGATCTCTTCCAAAACCCGCATCGAGCCCTGGTGGATGCGCCCGACCTCGTCTTCGGTCAAGGCTCGTAGATAGGTATCCTTACTCAAAGAGAAAATGCCTCGTATTCTTCTTCGCAGGGCCGGCCGTGGCAGAAGAGCAGCTTCCTTTCGGCTGGCAGGTAGATGGCCGTGGAGATGGTGCCCGTTTCTTTTCCCATGAAGAGCTGCTGGTGACGACAGATGGAGTCCAAAGGACTGCCGTGGAAAGCCATGAGGCGCTGGGCCAGATCCGCGCTGATTTTGCCATACGAACCCCGCAGCACGCCGTCCAGTTTTTCGTGACGATGGAAGGAGTTGCCTTTGGTTTCGGGCGGATTGGTGTCCACGAATTGGTCTCTTAAGTCGGGACTGACGAAGTGGTTGGCGTTCACCACGATGTGATCATCGGCCTCGATTAAGCCATAGTTTCTGTATCCCACCTCGAACACGGCCAGGTCGCCCTGGGCATCGGCCAGCACCAGGTTGCTGCCCCCCATCCGCTTCGCTCTGTGCAGGTATTCCAGGGCCGAACGGACGTTGTCGTGCTCTTCCAGGATGTGCATCATCAGAGAATAGGCAGGAAGGCCCGGGCCGTTGTCGAGGGATCGAACGCGGGTGTCGGCCACGCACAGGCCCCTTTCGTTGATGCCAGAGCCGAAGACCCCGGGACTGCCCGCGCTGCCGACGCAGAGATAGCGGTAAGCGAAGCGGCGTCCATCCGCTGGATCGGCTCGCGCCACAATCTGCAAAGGAAGGTGCTCCAGATAGTAGTCCCTGTTCTTGACCAGGATCGGCTCGCCGCTGCTGGTCGCCCCCTGGGAGGCGGCCCAGGTGCTGCAACCCTCTGAGTTCGAGGGAAGCAGATTGTCCTCCAGATAGGATGCCACATCGTACTGAAACAGGCGCTGAAAGTCCACCTCCAGTCCATCGGCCTGGCCTCGAATCATTTCGATGGTAGGAGCTCCACCGATCTCCCGGAGCGTTTCCAGCAAACGCTCCGGGAGATCCGTGATCCCCTCCCTCCCCTCCAGGGAAGCCAGGCGATTCTGGACGGCATCCAAAATCAACGGACGCAGGTCCCTGACCTGGCGACCGTGCTGCCATCCCATTTTGTAGTGCGTTCCGCTGACCTCAAGCAGCCTAACCATTCTCCCTAGCCCCTTGTCCCTAGCCCCTCATTCACTCTATCTTGAGCCGCGGATCGAGGATATCCCGCAGCCCTTCGCCAAACAGATTGATAGACAAGACCAAGATCAAGATGGCGATGCCGGGCAGGGTGGAGACCCACCAGGCGGTGAACAGGTAGTCGCGGCCAGCGGCCACCATGGAGCCCCAGGCCGGGGTAGGGGGCTGGATGCCCAGGCCCAGGAAGCTCAGGCTGGCCTCCATGATGATCATGTAGCCCATGCGCAGGGTGCCCAGGACGAAGACGGATTGGACGATGTTGGGGAGGATCTCGCTGACCATGATGGCCCTGTGGGACTGGCCCACTGCTCTGGCTGCCTCTACGTACTCCTTGGTCTTCTCTGCCATCATCTCCCCCCGCACCAGCCGGAAGAACTCCACCCACCCTTTGAAAGTGAGAGCGGTGATCAGGTTGCCGAAACCTGGTCCCAGAAAGGCCATCACGCCAATGGCGAAGATCAGATAGGGGAAAGCCAGCAGCAAATCGGCAAAGCGAGAGATGATATCGTCTATCAGGCCTCGGAAATAGCCGGTGATGCATCCTAGCGCGGTACCTATCAGCACCGAGATGCCCACGGAGAGAAGCCCTATCATCAGCGAGATGCGAGCTCCGAAGATAATCCGCGTGAGGAGATCGCGCCCCTGGTCGTCCGTCCCCAGGAGATAGGCCGTGTCTCCACCTTCTTGCCACGCCGGCGGGAGGAAGCGTTGCCGCAGGTTGCCCATGGTGGGGTCATGGGGCGTGATCTGAGGAGCAAAGACGGCGGCCAGCACGTAAGCCAGGACGATGATGCCTCCCAGCAGCGCCAGGGGGTGGCGGCGCAGCTCGGACAGGAAATCCAACAGGTTTCGGCGCAACAGCCGCAGCCGGATGCTGATGGGGTACCAAAAGGTTGGGCGAAGTGTAGTAGAGGCTTGTTTCATAGAAATCGTCTTTCGTTACTCAAGTTAGGGACTAGGGACAAGGGATCAGGGACTAGGCCCTTGCCCCTGGTCCCTTGCCCCTTGTCCCTAGTCCCTTACATAGTAATCTTCGGGTTAAGGTACGTGTACAAAACATCCACGATCAGGTTCGCCATCACGAAGGTAAGGGCATAGACCATCACCGTGCCCTGCACCAGGGGGAAGTCCCGCTCGAAGATGGCCTTGACCACCAGGCGGCCCAGGCCGGGCCAACTGAAGACGGTTTCTACAATCATGTTGCCGCCCAGGAGGACCCCCACCTGCAGGCCCACCACGGTCACGGTGGGGATCAGGGCGTTGCGCAGGGCGTGCTTCATGACCACCAGGAACTCCGCCTGGCCCTTGGCGCGAGCCAGGGTGATGTAGTCCTGTCGGAGGATCTCCAACATGCTGGAACGGAGCACCCGCGCCACGATGGCCGCCACCCCTGCCCCCAGACTGACGGAGGGCAAGACCAGGTGCTTCAGGCTGCTGATCAACGCCGCCCGGTTCCCGGTCAGCAGGCTATCCAAGACGTACAAGCCGGTGACCTCTTCCAGTCCCGTGCCGTAGCTGATGCGACCTTGCACGGGAAGCCAACGAAGGCGTACAGAGAATAGTAGGATCATAATAATAGCCAGCCAGAAAGCAGGCATGGAGATACCCAGGAAGGCTCCGGCCATGCTGAATTGATCCAGGAGAGAGTTTTGCTTGACGGCTGAGACGATGCCGATGGGTATGGCCAGCATCAAGGCGAAAAAGAGAGCGCCCGCGGCCAGCTCGATGGTCGCCGGCAGGCGCTCAGCGATGAGCTCGCTCACCGGCCGCTTTTGGATGTAGGAGTAACCCAGGTCACCCTGGACGGCGTCCCGCAGGAAGTACCAGAGCTGCACCGGCAGCGGCTTGTCCAGGTGGAACTCGTGCCGCAACCGTTCCATCTCACCGACAGATACAGCTCCCCCCTGTCCCATCATGATGTCCACCGGGTCGCCGGGCGTCAGGCGCATGAAGAAGAAGACTGCGATGGCCACGCCGAACATGATGGGGATGGTGATCAAGATACGTTCCAGAACCTTGACAGCCCTCATAAGTAGTGTCCTTCGGAAGAACGATAGTTGACGAACAATGATCAGGGACCAGAGGGTTGCCCCCGATCCCTGATCATCGAATTATCCGATCCGCGAGCTTACTGCGTGACACACACGTCGTGCAGGTTGATGCGGCTGTCTGAAGCTGGCTCCCAGTTCTGGACGCGGCTGGATGCCGCCTCGGCCTCCTCGGGGAGGATCAAGAACACAGCGGGAGCCTCTTCGTAGACGATTTCCTGGGCTTCGTCGTAGATCACTTGCCGCTCAGCAACGTCGGCGGTGGTCTCGCCCAGCTTGACCAGCTCGTTCACCCGTTCGTTGCTGTAGCAAGAGAAGTTGCCGCGGCCATAGGGCGACCCCTCCACTTGGCCGTGCCACTTGGCCTCGAAGTGGCCCACGGGATCGAAGGCCGAGTCGCCCCAATCGTCCAGATAGGCCAGGCGTTCGCAGGCCAGCAGCATGGGCTTCACCACGCTGTATTCCCAGAAGCGGACGCTGGTTTCAACGCCGATGGCTCGGAACTGCCCAGCCACCGCCTCGGCCAGCGGGCGCCACTCCTCTATGGTATCCATGGTGAAGCTGAAGGGCTGGCCATCTTTGTCCAGGATGCCATTGCCATCGGAATCTGTCCAGCCGGCTTCCGCCAGGAGAGCCACGGCCTTGTCCGGATCGTAGGGGTACGGCTCTAGGTCCTTGTTCACGAAGTTGTTGAAAGGTGACAGAGCTCCGGGCAGGGCCACAGCGCGACCACCGTAGATTTCGTCAATGATGAGCTGCTTGTCCACAGCGTAGTTCAGGGCCTGGCGGACCTTTACATCGTCGAAGGGCGGCTGGGTGACGTTGATCTGCATCCACTTGGGCTGGGTGCCCGGCGCCGTCTTCACCTGGACAGCAGGGTTCTGCTCTATCATGCCGATTAGCTCCGGCGGTAGAGCCTGGATGATGTCCACCTCACCGGCCAGCAACGCGGCCACGCGCGTCGAGGCTTCGGGGATCACGCGGAAGATAGCTCTTTCCACACAGGCCGTGCCAACCGGTGCCAGATCGGGGGCGCCACCGTAGTAATCGTCGAAGCGCTCCATGATGATCTCATCCATCCCCTTGGCCGAAACGAACTTGAAGGGACCCGTGCCGATGGGGTGCGCGACGAAGCCTTCTGTACCCACCTCTTCCAGGTAGTGCTGGGGCACGATCTGTTGGTGGACGATCATCTGCATCGCCGGCCCCCAGGGACCGCTGAAGTGCATCACTACGCCGTAATCGCCCGTCTTCTCGATGGACTCCAGCGGCGCGATGAGGCCCTTACGGGGCGACGTGTGGGACTCGGGGTACTCGATCATGTTCTCCCCGATGATGCGGTTGAAGGTAAAGACCACGTCATCGGCGGTCATCTCCACGTCGTCGTGGAACTTCACCCCTTGGCGGAGCTTGACCTCGAGCGTTTGGTTATCGAGCCAGTTCATCTCCTCCGCCAGCTCCAGGTGGACACCGCTGCGGGTGTCGCGGGTGACCAGGCCGTCGAACATATTGCGGATCACCGTCTCCGATTGTCGGCTGCGGTGGTCGGCCGGATCCAGCGAGGTGGGTGCGGAAGCCAGAGCTACCACCAGGGTGCCGCCTCTCTCAGGCACAGCGGCCGTGATGTACTTCGCAGCTTCCTCAGCGCTGGGGATGAGGAGCTTCCAACCGGGGTGAATCAAGTTAGGGTTTTCGACGCTGGCGAAGCTGGTATCCTCCTCGGCTTTGGTGTTGGTGGCGCCGACGATGGCCCAGTAAGCCGGGCCGCTGCCCAGGTACTTCTCCGCCAGCGTCCAAAGGTTGTCCCCCAGCTTGACCGTGTAGGACATCTCCTCCTGGGCCGGCGGAGCAGCGCTGGCCATGCTCACCTGGGCCAGCAACATCACCAGCACTAGAAACAGATTACGGCCAACTCGTTGGTACTGCATCTTCTTAGACATTTACTGCCTCCTTATTTGTGTTTTGGAACGAATACGAGGATCCGACGTTTCTGTGCGATAGACATCCCTCCCTTCAACAATTTTATTTGCCCCCCTCACTCACATCCACCAGAAGCTTATTTTCTCTATATGCAGCATCCACGTTGCGCAGCGCGGTGAGCACCTGTTGCGGCCTTTGGAAAGAAAGAGCAGCAATGAAGGCGTTAATGAGTGAGAGGGGGGCGACCAGAGAACTACTATAGGCGAGGCCGTCGGTGATCGCCACAAAGACATAGTCCGCCGGTTGGGCGATAGGCGACAATTCACTGTCGGTGATGACGATCCTCTTGGCACCCACCTTCCTGGCCCAGTACAGCGCTTCGACGGTCTCGCGAAAGTAGCGCCAGAAACTGATGACTACTAGCAGATCGCTGGGCCTCAATGTACTGAGTGCTAAGGACAGGGGAGCGCCGCCGGTGGTCAGCACCTGTACGGGGAAGCCCATCACTTTGAGTGAATGGGCGAAGAAGAGGGCTGGTGGGGCCGAAAGCCCCTCGCCTATCACCAGAATGCCGGTGGCTTGAACAATCTCGGTCACAGTAGCCTCGAAGGTCTCAGTGTTTACTAGCTCCATCGTGCGCTTGATGTTTTCGATGTCGGCTGCACAAACCCGCGCCAGCAGATCACTCTCTGGTAAGGGAAATGCCAACCTGGCCTCTAACCTCTGGATCGTGGTTGTAGAGCGGGAGAATGTCTGGCGGATAGCTGCTTGCAGGTAAGGGTATCCCTCGTAGCCGATGGCCTGGCAAAATCGTACCACCGTCGCCGTGCTAACGCCTACCTCTTGCGCCACTTCGGCGACGGTGGCGAAGGCTACGAAATGGTCGTTATCCAGAACAAAACGGGCTACTTCCTTCTGTTTCCTAGTCAAGTCCGGGAAACCAGAGACAATAGTGTCTCGGAAAGTAACCTCTTCAGTCATTGTCTGCTTCTTTCATTAATCGAGAGGGAGGGTAATCACTGCTGGTGGGGCTACTCTACTGCTTAACGCCCGCATTATACCACAAGACTGAGAAAAAAGCAAGGCTTTTTACCTTAAAATGCTTAGTGAAACGATCATTACACTTTGGAACAGTTGACGAATAGTGACGAGCCGCCCAAAAGGGCCAGGAAAGTCAAGGGGAAGTCACAGAGTTGGCCGGCTCAAGTCAAGCAAAACGGGGCCACAAATGCTATAATAGAAGCGCTGAATTTCCCTTTTCAGCCTGGATAGAGTATAATAGTTTCACGACATCCGACAGACTGGACTTTGGACAAGCTCCAAGACAGAGGACAGAAAGGTAAGGTTTCATGAGAAGGCAGAAGCTTCTAGCGCTAGTCGTCATCACCGCGTTGCTCTTGGGGCTGGCGGGCGCTGTTCAAGCCCAGAGCAAGACCTACATCTGGGACCGCCTCGACGTGGACATCACCGTGCTGGAGAACTCCGACCTCCGCGTGGTGGAAAGCCAGCAGTTCACCTACACCAGCGGCAGGTTCAGCTTCGGCTACCGCGAGATCCCCACCGACAGGCTGGAGAGCATCACCGACGTGGAGGTCTGGGAGGGAGACCGGCAATATCAACGCGGGCGCGGCGGTGATTACACCTACGAGACCTTCTACAACGACGACGGTGACTTCACCATCAAGTGGTACTATCCGGGCTACAACGACTCCACCCACACCTACACCCTCAAGTACACAGTGAAGGGCGGACTGCGTTTCTACGAAGGCGGCGACCAAGTCTTCTGGAAAGCCGTCTTCCCCGATCGGGACGTCCCCGTGCTGGCCTCGGTGGTGACCGTCCATCTTCCCGCCGCTTTCGATCCTGAGGAGTTGGTGTTCGCCGCCTACGACGGGAGCAGCGACGAGCGTCGGGATGTGCGGATCGAAAACAAGGGCTCCGAGATCATTTTCACCGCAGGCCGAACCCAGCCCGGCGAGGAGCTGGAAGTCCGTGTGCAGTTCCTCCACGGCGTCATCCAGGGCTCGGCTCCCTCCTGGCAGGCTGACTTCGACAGAAAAGCCGAGTACGATGAGAAATACCGCCCCCTAGTTGACCTGGGCCTGGGGGCCATCGGCCTCTTGATCCTGATTGGTGGGCCTCTGGCCCTTGTGGCCCTATGGTACAGTCGGGGGCGAGACGTCCCCTTGAGCGCAGTAGCGGACTACCTGCCTGAGCCGCCGAGCGATCTGCCGCCTGGCGTAGTGGGCGCCCTTCTGGACGAGAAGGCTGACATGAAGGACATCGTGGCCAGCATCGTTGACCTGGCGCGGCGGGGTGTGATCACCATGACCGAGACTCAGGAGTCGGGCTTCCTGGGCCTCAGCAAGAAGCGCGATTTCACCTTCCGCCTGGTGAACGACCGGCAGCCCCTGCGGCCCTACGAGAAGACGTTGATCAGAAAACTGTTTCGCGGTCGCTCCCAGGTTGACCTGTCCGATCTGAAGGAGAAGTTTTACAAGGCCATTCCCGATCTGCGCGAGGAGCTATATGACGAAGTAGTGGCACAGGGCTTCTTCGAGAAAAGTCCCGATCGAACGCGCAAGAAATACGCCATTCTGGGCGTTATCGGCATTGTCCTGGCCGGCGTCTTGGGCGTCGGCGCTGCTGCTATCCTCAGCGAGTACAGCAGCGCGGCCATCTGTCCCCCCATTGGCTTGGGCATTACCGCCATCGCCTTCCTCATCATCGGCTACTTCATGCCTCGCAAGACGAACGAGGGATCGCTGGCGGCAGCCAAGTGGAAGGCTTTCAATCGCTATCTGGCCAACATCGAGAAATACACCGACCTCGAACAAGCCAAAGGCATCTTCGATAAGTATCTGCCCTACGCCATCGCCTTCGGGTTGGAGAAGGGCTGGATCAAGAAGTTCGCCGCCGTCGGATCCCCTGCTCCCACCTGGTACTACCCCTATCCACCTATCATCTACGGACACGGCCATGCCAGTGGGAGCGGGATGGGCGCGGGAAGCCCTCGTCCGCCGGTCGCCACGGGCGAGGGCGGGGGTATCCCATCTCTGGAAGGCGCAACACAGGGCGCCTTCACCTCGCTGGAGAGCATGAGCAGCGGGCTGTTCTCCATGCTGGAATCGGCCTCCAGCACATTGGCCAGTTCCCCTTCCAGCTC
>CAZEBW010000049.1:0-27490 GCA_964510205.1 uncultured Anaerolineae bacterium | reverse complement strand
CACAACGACTCCGGCGACTCGGCCCGCATCTACGCCCTGAGCATCCAGGGCCGACACCTGGGGGTCTACAATCTGGTCGGGGCCAGCGCGAACGATTGGGAAGACATCGCCATCGGGCCAGGGCCGACGGCGGGGCAGGATTACGTCTACGCCGGCGACATCGGCGACAATGCGCGCCAGCGTGCGTCGGTGACCGTTTACCGCGTGGCTGAACCCCTGGTCAGCGCCACGCAGGAGCCGGTGACGGTAGACCTGGACGACGTGGACGCCCTGCCCATGCAGTACCCCGGCCCCGAGGTCTACGATTGCGAGACGCTGCTGGTGGATCCGCTGAGCGGGGACCTTTTCCTGGTGACCAAGGACCGCGCTGGCGAGGACTTGGCCCACGTTTTCCGCAATCCGGCCCCGCACACGCCCGGCGTGATGGTGACGCTTGAGCTGGTGGACAGCATTCCAATGCCCGCCCAGGTCACCGGGGGCGACGTCTCCCCCTCCGGCGATGGCGTGCTGCTGCGGCTTTACTCTCAGGCCTACTACTGGCCTCGTGCGGCGGGGTCGAACCTGTGGGAAGCCTTCTCCGGCCCAGCCTGCCCAGTGCCCCTGGCCGTCGAGCCTCAGGGTGAGGCCATCGCTTTCGCCAGCAACATCCTGGGCTACTTCACCGTCAGCGAGCGTGCTTACCAGCCGGTCTACTTCTACGAACGGGACACCTCCACGGAGCTGGTCCCAACCGGCTCCACCTGGAAGTACCTGGACGACGGCACCGACCAGGGCGCGGCCTGGCGCGATCCCGATTTCGACGATTCGGGATGGGCGTCGGGCGCGGCCCAACTGGGCTACGGCGACGGCGATGAAGCGACGGTGGTGAGCTACGGAGGCGATCCAAACAACAAGCACATCACCACCTATTTCCGCCACCGCTTCGACGCGGCGGACGCCTCGGGCTTCGAGAGCCTGACCCTCCGCGTTCTCAGGGACGACGGCGCGGTCGTCTATCTGAACGGGACGGAGGTTCTCCGCTCCAACATGCCCAACGGGGCCATCGGCTACACCACCCTGGCCGCCTCGACCGTCAGCGGCAGCGATGAATCGGCGTTTTTCACGACCAGCGTTGACCCCGGCATTCTCCATGACGGTCCCAACGTCCTGGCGGTGGAGATCCACCAGGGCGCCGTGACCAGCTCCGACATCAGCTTCGACCTGGAACTGCGCGGCCAGGAAAGCAGGGACGATGCCTTCACCTTTGCCGTCACCGCCGATATGCGGAGATACTCCGGGCCGGGGTACGACTCGTCTCAGTATTTCAGGGGAGCCTGCGAAGCCATCGCCAGCCGGGGCAGGGGCGCCTTCATGGTCAGCCCCGGCGACATTGATCCCCCCAGCGACGTGCTCTGGACCATCACCTCTATCCTGGGCGCGACCTACACCTGGTATCCCGTGGTCGGCAATCACGAGCTGCCCGGCGCGGGCCAGGAATCCTATTCCGGCTCCAACATGGACTGGCTGCGCGGCTACGACTACGGGGCCGTAAATCCCGGCCCGTCGGGCTGCCCGGAGACCACCTACTCCTTCGACTACCAGAACGCCCACTTCGTGATGCTGAACGAGTACTGCGACAGCGGCGGCGACACAGCCACCAGCGGCGACGTGCCCGATCACCTCTACGACTGGCTGGTGGACGACCTGAGCGCCACCGACCGCACCCACGTCTTCGTCTTCGGCCACGAGCCTGCCCATGTCCAACCCGACGCCGACAACGGGCGAACGCGCCACGTGGGCGACAGCCTGGACCAATACTCGGCCCATCGCGACCGCTTCTGGAATCTGTTGCGGGACGAGAGGGTGGTCGCCTACGTCTGTGGTCACACGCACGGCTACAGCGCGGTTGAAGTGGACGACGTCTGGCAGTTGGATGCTGGACACGCTCGCGGCAAGGGAGACACTGGCGCCCGCAGCACTTTTATCACGATCAACGTGGACGCCAACGGCGTCACGTTCAAGACCTATCGTGACGATGCCGACGGCGGCCCCTACGCCCTGGCCCACACCGGCACGCTCAGGGAATGTGTGGCCGGCTATGACCTGGACTGCGATTGCGACGTGGACATCGCCGACATCATGGCGGTGGCCAGCCGCTGGCACAGCGTGGAGAACTACGACCCGGTCCACGACCTAGACGACGACGGCGACATAGACATCGTAGACATCATGCTGGTGGCGGTGCATTGGGGGGAAATGTGCAGTGACTAGGGACAAGGGACTAGAGACAAGGGACTGTCTGATCCCTAGTCCCTATTTCCCAACTCGGGGGAACTTGGAGGGACTCATGAAAAGGGCGCTCATCCTCATCCTTCTCATAGCCGGGATGGCCGCGGTGACCGTCTCCGTCTCAGGGGACGATCCGACCTGGGTGGTGTCCTGCCTGGGGGACAGCATCACCGAGGGCATCCCCTACTCCGGGACGGAGAACACCTATCCGGCCCGGCTGCAAGTGATGCTCGATGGAGCCTACGGCTCCGGCAATTTTGAGGTGATCAACCACGGGGAGGGCGGCTGGCGAGCCGACCAGGTGCGCGACCACACGCGGGGCTGGATGGAGCAGGACAATCCCGACTACGTGCTGCTGTTAGTCGGAGGCAACGATCTGGCCCAGTTGCAGACGATTGAGAGCACCGTGGCCGAGGTGCAAGAGATCGTCAACATCGTGAAAGCCCACACCAACCCCGACGGCTCGCATCCGCAGATCATCGTCTCGGCCATCCCTCCCAATCTGATCTCTGAAACGGCGACGTGGTGGGTGTCGGTTTACAACGACAGTCTGGAGAGCGATCTGACCGGAGTGGACCTGTGGTTTACCAGCAATTGGGAGGATTTCTACGATCCAGCCACGGGCATGGCGGATGCCTCGCTGATGGCCGACGCCGTGCATCCCAACGTCGAGGGATACGCGCTGATGGCCGAGAACTGGTTCGAGGTCCTGGACCCTCCCTGCAACCTCCCCGGCGATCTCAACTGCGACTGCGTCGTGGACATCGCCGACATCATGCTGGTGGCCAGCCGCTGGCACACCGCCGCGGGCGACGACGACTACGACCCGGCCTACGACCTGAACGACGACGGCATCATTGACATCGTGGACATCATGCTGGTGGCGGTGCATTGGGGGGAAATGTGCAGTGGCTAGGGGCTAGGGGCAAGGGACTAGGGACAAGGAGGATCAGCAATGGAAAACGTATCTTCATCAAAGCCAAGAGCGAGGGAGTTCTTCGTCGCTGGCTGTATGCTGCTGGCCTGTTTTGGCCTTCTTTTGATGGACAGCCAGGCTGACAGCGCCGCCTCCCTGAAGGCACAGGCTTCCAGCCAGGCGCAGCAGGCCATCATCGTTGACCACACCACCACCGACCTGGACCAGGTGCCCCAGTACTGGATAGACCAGGCGGAAGCGCAGCTCAATATCTATTACGGCCATACCTCCCACGGCAGCCAGCCGGTTAGCGGGATGGACGCCCTGGGCATCGGCACGCTGACGATGTATGAGTACGGGGATGACCTGGGCCACAACGGGGACACCAGTTGGGTGGCGCCCACTCGAAGCTACCTGGATAGCCCCCCCGAGACCAACGTGGTCGTCTGGTCGTGGTGCGGCGGCGTCAGCGACAACACAGAGGCCGGGATCAACGCCTATCTTGACGCCATGAGCGGGCTGGAAGCGGATTATCCCGACGTCACCTTCGTGTACATGACCGGGCACCTCGATGGAACCGGCGTCGCTGGCAACCTGTATGCCCGCAACAACCAGATTCGCGCCTACTGCGCCGCCAACGACAAAGTGCTCTACGACTTCGCCGACATCGAAAGCTACGACCCCGAGGGCACGTTCTATCCCGACGAAGACGATAGCTGCTCCTGGTGCTACACCTGGTGCGCCGCCCACCCTGACGACTGTACCGACCTTCCCGGCTCCTGCGCCCATTCCCACGGCTTCAACTGCCTGCAAAAAGGCAAAGCCTTCTGGTGGATGGCAGCCAGGCTGTCCGGGTGGGACGGGGAGGCGAGCGCAACCACCTACTACGTGCGCCCCGACGGCGGCTCTGCTGAAGAATGCACGGGCCTGGTGGACGCGCCCTACCCCGGCAGCGGAACGGGACAGCCCTGCGCCTGGGATCACCCCTTCCGCGCCCTGCCGCCCGGCGATACGCCGCGCATCGCCGGCGGCGACACCCTCATCATCGGCGCCGGCAGCTACATGATGGGCTACGGCGCACCGGGGGCTGACAATTGCGAGTCCGATTACCCGTGGGACTGCTACGTGCCGCCCATCCCCAGCGGCCCCGATGCGGCCCATCCTACCCGCATCCTGGGCGCCGGCTGGGACAGCGGCTGCTCCGATCCGCCGGAGCTGTGGGGAACGCAGCGACCCTGGTTCATTGTCAACCTGACCGACGCCAGCAACGTCGAGGTGGCTTGCCTGGAGATCACCGACCACTCCGACTGCGTGGAGTCCCACACCGGCGGCCTGGCCTGCGAGCGCGAGAGCTACCCCTTCGGTCCCTGGGCCGCCATCGGCCTCTACGCCGAGGACTCGGCCAACGTCTATCTCCACCACCTCAACATCCACGGCCTGGCCAGCGGCGGAGTTCACGCCGGCCGCCTCACCGACTGGACGGTGGAGGACGTGCGCATCGCCGGCAACGGCTGGGTGGGCTGGGAGGGCGACATTGATGGCGACGACTCCAACTCCGGCACCATGACCTTCCGTCGCTGGACGGTGGAATGGAACGGCTGCGGCGAGACCTATCCGGGCGAGGAGCCGACCGGCTGCTGGGCGCAGACAGCCGGCGGCTACGGTGATGGCGTCGGCACCGGCGCCACGGGCGGCGACTGGATCATCGAGGACTCCGCTTTCCTGCACAACACCTCCGACGGCCTGGACCTGCTCTATCACAGCCTGGGCGGCAGCATCACCATCAACCGTGTGCGAGCCGAGGGCAACGCCGGCAACCAGATCAAGGTCACCGGTCAGACGACGCTGGTCAACAGCGTGCTGGTGGGGAACTGCGCCTTCTTCGAGGGCCAGCCCTTCACCTACGACGTGGACAACTGCCGCGCCCTGGGCAACACCCTGGAACTCTCCTTTATGGGCGGCGAGACGGTCTCCGTGATCAACAATACCCTCTACGGCCAGGGAGACGGCCTGGTCGGCGCCGGCTCTCGGGAGGGCTATAGCTGCGACAGTTCCGAAGTCCTGTTCGGACGCAACAACATCTTTCTGGGAGATTGGGACTGGAATGCTCTCAATGATGACCCTCCTGTGTACGATAGAGCTTTCCTCTTTTACTATGAGGAATGCGCGGATCTCTCGTTCGATTCGGACTACAGCGTTCTCTACAACACCAAGCACAGCCTGTACACGCCCGGCGCCAACGACATCCAGGCTGACCCGAAGCTCGCCGGCTCCCTCTCCGGCCAGCGCTACGGCATGGAGCTGACCGCCGACAGCCCGGCCATTGACGCCGGCACCGCCAGTGGCGCGCCGGCGGTTGACATTCACGGCAATCCCCGCCCCCTGGATGGCGACTCAGACGAGGTTGCCGTGGTGGACATCGGGGCTGACGAATTCACCTTCGCGGGCGACCTCGATTACGATTGCGACGTGGACATCGCCGACATCATGCTGGTGGCCAGCCTCTGGCATACCACCGTGGGCGACCTCGACTTCAATCCAGCCTACGATCTGGACGCCGACGGCGACATAGACATCGTGGACATCATGCTGGTGGCGGTGAACTGGGGGAAGGAGTGCTGAAGCCCTCTCCCTTGAAAGAACGCCAGGGGTGCTCACTTGCCCCACGCCGCCGTGGCACTTCATGCCACGCCTGCGGAGCTGCCACCCCGTAAAACAGCCCGATTTATCGGGCGAAAGCGGCCCTGAGCACCTTCTTGTTCATCAATGGAAAGAAACGAATGCCGATGAAACGCATGTGGATAGGAATATTGACGGGTGTCATGCTCATCTCCGGCCGCTTTGCTGGCACTTCATCACTTGACGATGTGCCAAGGCTCCGTCACCTCTCGGGCAGCGCGGACTGGACGCGCGCGGCCCGCATGGCCACGCCCTACGACTATCCCGATGAGGAGTGGACGGGCTGGGAGAACGCCGTTGACCGCACCGTGGCCGACGGGGCCAACGTGATCCTGGACTGGGCCGACTTCAGCGATACCTACCCCGGCCGGGTCCTCAACCCCGCGCCGGGCCTGGCCGACCTGCAGCAGCGGGTGGAGTACGTCCACACCCATCACCCCGGCGTGCGCATGATGGTCTACATCGCCCCCCTGGAGATGCAGACGCCCGACGCCGACACGGACATGGACGGCCAGCCCGACGACGGCGTGCACACCACCTGGACCGACCACCCTGACTGGCTGCAGATGGGCCTCGACGGCCGACGGGCGGTCTTCTACGGCTCCCAGCCCGGCATGCCCTTCTGGGTGGACCCCACGGACGAAGACGTGTGGCTGTGTCCCAACAACGCCGAGTACCGCGCCCTCATCATGTCCCTGGCCGCCGACATCGCCGCCACGGGCGTGGACGCCGTCTGGTTTGACGTCCCCTTCTTCGTGCACGAGTTCGGCGAGGGCTGGCAGGCGCAGTGGCCCTGTCACTGCCCCGTCTGCCAGGCCAAATTCCAGGCCGACACCGGCCACACCCTGCCGGCGCCGCCCAGCACGCCCGACTGGGACGATGCGGCCTGGCTGGCCTTCGTCGCCTGGCGCTACCAGCAGACGGACGACTTCGTGGCCGACTTCGACGCCGCCCTCAAGGCCGTCAATCCCCACATCCAGCTCATCATCGAGACCTCGGTCGGGCCAGGGGTCTCGGCCACCCAGCACGGCAACAGCCCGCTGGACCTGCCCGAGGTCAGCGATCTCACCGCCCACGAGTACGGCGGTCCCTACACCGCCACCAAGTACTACGGCTGGCTGGCCATGCTGGCCGATTTGGCCTTCTGGCGTCACACCGACGGCGACCAACCCGCCTGGCTCCTCTCTTACGTCCTGGCCGATCAGCCCCACACCCTCGACGCGGCCCGGCTGCACGCGGGGAGCGTCCTGGCGGCGGGGTTCAACTACTACACCTCCGGCACCGAGAGCATGGCCAGCACCCCCGACCCCGCTTTTCGACAGCAGCTCTTCGGCTGGCTGGCCGATCACGACGGCGCCTACTACGACGCCGACCCGCAGACCTACGCCAACGTGGCCCTGCTCTTCTCCCGCCAGACCCTGGACTATCTCGACAAAGGGAGATGGGAAAGCGAGCACGCCTACCACGACGAGTGGCGCGGCATGGCCATGATACTCCTCGAGTCCCACGTGCCCTACCGGGTCATCACTGAGGCTGACTTGACCGCCGACGCGCTGGCCAACTACGACGCCCTCGTCCTGCCCCTCTTCGGGGCCATGAGCCCCGCCCAGGCCCAGGCCATCCGCGACTTCGTGGCCGCTGGAGGCACGATGGTGATCAGCGGCGAGACCTCCCGCTTCGACGCCCAGGGCCAGCCGCTCGCCGACTTCCAGTTGGCCGACGTCTTCGGCGTGAGCTACAGCCAGGCGGAGGAGGGCGTGGTGTACGTCAACGACTACGGGGCCGGGCGGTCGCTCTTCACCCTCGACCGTTACCCCAGCGAGTACTTCTGGGCGGCGGCGCCCGCCTGGGGCGGCGGCAACCCGGCCCAGGCGGAGGCCATCCGCCAGGCCTTTCTAAGCGAAGTTTGGACCCCGGCCGCCGTCACCCCTGTGCTGACCACCGACGCCCCGCGCGGTGTGATCCTGCTGCCCTTCGCGGACGGCGACGAGCTGGTGGTGCGGGCCGTCAACCTGGTGGGGGTGAACACGGGGGATGCCGTGCCCACGCCGCAGGACGATCTGTCGCTGACCCTGACCCTGCCCCCTAACCGCAGCGCCACGGCGGGCGAAGTTCTGGACTTCCTGGGCGACGCCCAACCGCTGCCCTTCACCACCCCCGACGAGTCCCACCTGCAGGCCACCTTCGATCTGGGCGTCAGCGCCGTCCTGAGCTTCACCGCCACGACCACCTGGCCCTGCCAGATCCCCGGCGACCTGGACTGCGACTGCGACGTGGACGTCCTGGACATCATGCTGGTAGCCGCTTGCTGGCGGAGCGCAGACCCGGAATGCGACCCGTACGACCTCGATGGCGACGGCGACGTGGACATCGTGGACGTCATGCTGGTGGCCGTGCACTGGGGGGAGACCTGTGAAACTGGGGTTGACAAGTGGGCGCTGTGGACAGGCGGCACGCAACTGCGCGGAGCCAACATCTGGCAGCGGCGGGTGTATCCGGAGCTGGACGGCACCGAGTTTCTGGGACCCGGCCCCGTCGGGCCGCCCTATGTCCAGAGCGACTTCGACGACCTGGCCGCACTGGGGGCCAACTACGTCAACGTCTCCCACCCCGGCCTGTTCACCGAGAACCCACCCTACGTCCTGGACCAGGACATCCAGGACAACCTGGACAACCTGCTGGCCATGATCGAGCAGGCCGGGATGTTCGCCGTGATCAGCGCCCGCACCGGGCCGGGCCGCAGCGATTTCACTTTCTACTGGGACGGCGCTGGCGACTGGTTCGATGAGAGCTATCTCAACGACTCCGTATGGCAGGATCAAGACGCGCAGGATGCCTGGGTGGCCATGTGGGCCTACACCGCCCAGCGCTACCGTGACAACGCCGTAGCGTCAGCCGTCGTCGGCTACGACCTGATGGTGGAGCCCAACTCCAACGAGGTGGGCAGCCACGCCCTCTACGATGCGCTGCACATCTGGGACCCGCAGGAGTTCTACGATACCTACGGCGGCACCCTCTACGACTGGAACCAGCTCTACCCCCGCATCGTCGCCGCCATCCGTCAGGTGGACAGCGATACCCCCATCCTCATCGGCGGCAACGGGTACAGCTCCCTCGACTGGCTGCCCTACGTGGAACCCACCGGCGACCCACGCACGGTGTACACCGTGCACCAGTACCAGCCCCACAAATACACCCATCAGGACGCCGGCGTGCAGGACTGCACCTATCCGGGTACGTGCGACGTGGATTGGGATGACCAGCCTGAGCCCTTTGATCAGACGTGGTTAGAGGGCCGGCTCTCGATCATTGACACTTATAAAAGCACCCACAGCGTCCCGGTGGCCGTCAACGAGTTCGGGGCGGTGCGCTGGACGCCCAACGTCCACACCTTCATGGACGATGAGATGGACCTGTTCGAGCAGCGGGGCTTGAACCACGCCCTGTGGGTGTGGGACCCGGCCTGGGAGCCGTGGACACAGCAAGTGGACGCCTTCAACTTCCGCCACGGCCCCGACCCCGATAACCACACCGACGTGGAGTCGAGCGAGTTGATGGACGTGATCGTTGAGCATTGGGGGCGGAACACGGTACCATAAGAACACAGATCGGCGGGATTAACGGATCAAGTGAAAAGAAATCCGCCAATCCTGCGAATCCGTGTTCTACCGGCGCAGCACTGTGCGCTCGATTTCTTCGATGAGGAAGGGCAAATTGGGGCAGCGAGAGGGGGATCCGGCAGGTCTGGGCATAGGACGTAGCAAACTGTGGTCTGGTGAGCTGTAGGAGCTACTTGAGCAACTGAATGAACTCATCGCGGGTAAGGCCGGCGCTCTTGATGATCCGCAGCGTCAGGCCACGCCCTAGATCACGGCTATGCCAGGGCACAACCACGCGGCGGTTGTCGCTGACACGCCGCAGAACGATGTGGCTGCCCGTCTGGTGGTCAATTTCGAAGCCAGCGCGCCCCAAAGCCCGGACGACCTGACGCGGCTTGACAGTGGGCAGGCGAGGCATCACGCAGGCTCCAGAGCCACATTCAATCGCCCGATGAACTGCTCCTCGGTGGACTCGATGGGGATCGGTTCGCCGTGTTTGCGCAAGCTGGCGCAGTAGGCACGGATGGCATCGGCGGCCATTTCGTGAGCTTCTTCCAGGGTGCGTCCCTCGGTGTAACAGCCCGGCAGGGCCGGCACAGAGACAAGATATTCACCCTCAGGCTGACGTTCGATGATCACTGTAAACTGATATGTGTTCACTACTCTGTCCTTTCAAAGCATTTCTCAAGCAACGCCGTACTTGTCCTCGAGAGCCTGTGAGCATAATCTGTCTGACCTTATCATTCCTTCCTGGCATCAAGTATACCACAAAGAGGCTTTCCTTACAACTCACTTCGACCGCGTTTGCTTGATCTAAAGGAGATTGAGCCATGAAAACAATTCTTGCCGGATTATTCGCTATTCTGATCCTGGCCTCGCTGCTTCTCGTCACTATCCAAGCCGAGAAAGGGACTCTGTCGTCAAGCGCGGACGACCCCTGCCCCCCACTGCCCCCACCCACCGCCCCCACCGTCACCGTCTCCACCGTCACCGAGCTGCAAAACGCCGTAAACAGCGCGGCCTCGGGCGATACCATTCTGGTCGCTGACGGCACCTACGATCTCAATGGCGTCTACCTGCGGTTCGACGTTCCCAACGTGACCCTGCGCTCAGTCAGCGGAAACCGCGAGAGCGTCATCCTGGACGGCAACTACACGACCACCGAGATCGTCCAGATCGTCGCTTCCAACGTCACCATCGCCGATCTGACCCTGCGCGAGGCGTACTATCACCCCATCCACGTGATGTCCACCAGCAGCGCGGATACGACCGGCACCCTCATCTACAACGTTCACATCGTTGACCCCGGCGAGCAGGCCATCAAGATCAACCCTTATACTGGCGAGAATGCCCTCTACTTCCCCGATAATGGCGTCATCGCCTGCTCCCACATCGAGCTCACCGACGCTGGACGCCCTCACATCCGCAACAACTGCTACACCGGCGGTGTGGACGCCCACCAGTCCCGGGACTGGATCATCCGCGACAACCTCATCGAGGGGTTCTGGTGCGACAGCGGGCTATCCGAGCACGGGATCCACCTCTGGCGGTCGTGCCGCGACACTTTGGTCGAGCGGAACGAACTGCGGGACAATGCCCGGGGCATAGGCTTTGGCCTGGTAACCAGCGGCGATGGTATTCGCACCTACCCCGACGATCCTTGCCCCGCTGCGGGCGGCGGTTACGTTGATCACTACGGCGGCATCATCCGCAACAACTTCGTCTTCGCCAACGATAGCGGATTGTTCGCCTCCCACTACGGCTTCGACTGTGGAATCTGCCTGTGGCAGGCCTGCGGCGCCCAGGTCTTGCACAATACCGTCGTTTCGACGCAAGCTCCCTTCTCTTCCATCGAGTGGCGCTTCGACCACACCGATGTAGACATCATCAACAACTTGGTCAGCCACAATCTGAGGAATCGGGGTGGCACAGCATCTCTTGATGGAAACCTGGAGAACCAATCGCTCTCCCTGTTTGTTGACGGAGCAAACGGCGACCTTCACCTGGCCGGAACCGCCGATGCAGCCATAGACCACGGCGTCTTGCTCAGTGCAGGGCTGTGCGACGACGACTTCGACGGCGACGCGCGACCCATCGGCCCTGCTCCGGACGTGGGGGCGGACGAGGTCGGCGAGCCGTCGTCCACCCCGACTCCCACCGCCATGCCTACGCCCACCCGTCCGCCCTGCGACCTCGACGGCGACCTGGACCACGACGGCGACGTGGACATCGCCGACATCATGCTGGTGGCCAGCTTGTGGCACACCTCCGAGGGCGACCCCGACTACAATCCCGATTACGATCTGGACGGCAGCGGTGAAATAGACATCGTGGACATCATGCTGGTGGCTGTGCATTGGGGAGAGACCTGCGCCACGCCTACGCCGACGCTGACGCCAACGGCTACCGCGACATCCACCTCCACCTCCACCCCCACGCCCACACCAACGCCCACTACCGTCATCCCCTCCCAGCTTGTCCAACCGACCGACCTGGTCTACCAGGGCGCCTTCGCCTACCCTGCTGGCGACGACTGGGCCTACAGCGGCCATGCGCTGGCCTACTATCCTGAAGGCGATCCCACTGGGCCAACCGACGGCTACCCTGGCTCACTCTATGCCGCCGCCCATGCCTGGTACGATCTGGTGGGAGAGATCACCATCCCCGCGCCGGTGGTAGCCGACGATTTCGATGACCTGCCCCAAGCCTCCGTGCTGCGGTCCCTGACGGACATCACCGCAGGCTGGAAGGACAACTGCACCTACAACGACGATTGCATCTATCGTGAGGTGGACGGCTTAGAATATCTGTCAAACATCAACAAAATCGCCTGGAACCTGCGGGACTGGTACAACGTGGCTGGCTACGATCAGGATTCCCTGGGATGGAGCGATCTGGACATGAGCGGCGCTGAGGGGGTGTGGCACATCGGAGAGCGGGGCAACGACGTATTCCACAACGCCAAGACCTGCAACTACCTCTTCCAGGCTCCTGAGAGCTTTGCCAACCAATATCTGGAGGGAAAATGGCTCATCGCCGGCAACCATCGCGGGGCGGGAGCCTTCGGCGGTTCGCAGGGACCAACGCTCTATGCCCTCGCCCCGTGGGAAGACGGCAGCCCTCCTGAGTCCGGACATAATCTGGATGCCCTGGCCCTGCTGTATTACCCCATGATCTACCCGGAGTGTCTCGACGACCCGGAGGCATGTTATTTTCCGAACTATCGGGCCAAAGATGACTGGGGAGGCGGGGCCTGGGTGCAGACCGCCGACCAAAGCGGCATCCTGATCTTCGGCAGAAAGGGACTGGGGGATAACTGCTACGGCACCCCGGAACAGTGCGGTGGCGATCCCTGCGATCTATCCAAAGGCTACCACGCCTATCCGTATGAGCCTCAGATCCTCTTCTACGATCCAGAGGAGTTGAAAGAGGTGCTGGCCGGAACCAGGCAGCCGTGGGAGGTAGTACCCTATGCAGTCTACCGCCCACTGGACGAAGTGCTCGATCCGGAATGCGCCACCCTGGGCGCCGCAGCTTATGACCAGCAAAGAGGGCTCATCTACGTAGCCGAACTGGCGGCGGGTCCATGGGGGGAGACGGTGATACACGTGTGGGAGGTTGGGGGGGAGACGTAGCCTCGGAGGAACTCGGGGGACTTAGCGGTGCATTGGGGGGGGCGAGTTGTGAGTAGTAAAATGACATATGACAACGAATTTGGAGGATTTACCGAATCCGGCGTCGTCAATTCGGTAAATCCCTTGAATTCGTTGTCATATTTCCTCCATTGCAGCCAAGGATCACACATGAAAAGCCACATTCTGATCATTGGCCTGATGCTGGCGGCTCTGGTCACGGCCTCTGTGTCGGCCCAGGGGGTCTACTACGTGGCCACCGACGGCAGCGATACGACCGGCGACGGCTCGGCAGCGCATCCCTGGGCCACCATTACCCACGCCCTGGACAGCGTGCCGGACGGCAGCACGGTGCTGGTCAAGCCCGGCACGTACTCTGGGCGGGTGCGGCTGCGCGGCGCGTTCAGCCAGGGGGTGACGGTCCGCTCCGAGGTGGCCTACCAGGCTCGGCTACGCCACGACGCCACGGTCGTCACCTGCTTCTACGGCCAGGACATCACCCTGGAGGGCTTCGATATCGCCCACAGCGGCCCCGGCGCCGGCGCCCTGGTCATCCAGATTCAGGACCTGCTCGGCCCGCCCGGCGGGGACGATGCCGTAAGCCGCATCACCCTACGCAACAACGTCATCCACGACAGTTACAACAACGACCTGCTGAAGGTCAACTACGGGGCACGGGACGTGCTCGTTGAGGGCAACGTGTTCTACAACCAGACCGGCTCCGACGAGCACATTGACGCCAACGGCGTGACCGACGTGGTCATCCAGGACAACGTCTTCTTCAACGACTTCGAGGGCAGTGGCCGTATCAATGGCAACAACACCAGCAGCTTCATCGTCATCAAGAACTCGGCCGGGCTGCCGGAGAACGAACGCATCACCGTGCGCCGCAACGTTTTCCTCAACTGGCAGGGCAGCACGGGCTGCTATTTCGTGCTGACGGGCGAGGACGGCAAGCCCTTCCACGAGGCCCAGGACGTGCTGGTGGAGAACAACCTTATGCTGGGCAATGCGCCCCACGTGATGCGCGCCGCCTTCGGGGTGAAAGGCGCCCGCGATATCACCTTCCGCCACAACAACGTGGTGGGCGACCTGCCAGCCCTGGCCTACGCCATGCGGCTCAACACCGAGGGCGACAACCCGCCCAACGAGAACGTCCGCTTCTACAACAACATCTGGGCCGATCCGACGGGCACCATGGGCGCGGAGAACCCCAGCCGGCCCAACGACTTCTCCGACACGCCGCCTGGGGAAACCCTCTCCTTTGTCCTGGATCACAACCTTTACTGGAACGGGCCGAACGCCATCCCCAGCGACGCCGGCGAGCTGGTCAACTACACCGACGACGCCCATCGCCTGGTGGCCGACCCCGGCCTACCCAATCCGACGGACGTGGTGCTGCCGCGCTGGGATCCTAATGCCGGTGCTTTCCTCAGCGGCAACGCGACGATACGCCAGGAGTTCGAACGGCTGGTGAACAGCCACGGTGCGCTGCCTGCCGACAGCCCTGCCAGCGATGCCGCCGACCCGACCCAATCGCCTGCCGACGACATCCTAGGCCAGTCGCGGGGCGCATCGCCAGACCTGGGCGCCTTCGAGGCGCCGACCTGCATCCTGGAGGGAGACGTGGACGGCGACGGCGACGTGGACATCGCTGACATCATGGCCGTCGCCGCCGACTGGCACACCCCTGATTTCGATCCAGCCCACGACCTGGACGACGACGGCGACGTGGACATTGTGGACATCATGCTGGTGGCGGTGCATTGGGGGGAGAGGTGCCCCTCAGTGGGGGGCGCGTAGGTGAGGAGAACTACCTGGGGCAGACCAAGACCTACCCCCTGGGCCCTCGCACCCTCTACTTTGATAATGTCCGTCTGGTGCGGGTGATAGATTGGGTCTTGACGGGAGGAGAAGGTTGGCCGGGTCTTAACGCAATCTTAACGCAATCTTCACGCTTTACCCCTTGACAGATCAGCAGATTTTGTGTACAATGTAATTGGGGAAAATTGAATCTATCCGACAAAGGTAAACCCATCGAAAGGTGGGGGCGCAAAGCCACGGGTCTAAATTAGCCGTCGTCAGCTAACAGGACAGCCGGGTTGCCGAAGACAGTCTGAGGATAAGCGTGCTGTCCGAGCAAATCGCCGTGGTAGCACGCTTTTTTGTTTTGGGTACCGAAGGAGTATGACATGAAGAAGAGACAGAGACATTTGCTCAAAGTGGGCGCTGTGTTGTCCCTGGTGTCCCTGGTGCTCTTAGCCCTGGTGGGAACAACATCAGCCGACGGGGAGATCTCTGACAAATACTACAGAGTTCAAACCATAACCCTCGAGGATGGCACGAGCATTGATGAAGTTGTAATCAATGGCCCGCCGACGCCTCCGCCTGCTTACGAGCGGCCCGTAGTCAAAATACCTGGTAGGGGCGCTGAACTTCTGACTGTCAATACGCTATCTGATGTACCCGCTTTCGATTGGTCCTACGGATGTTCTGCCACCTCTGCCGCCATGATCGCCGGATATTATGACAGAACAGGGTATGCAAACATGTACACAGGGCCAACAAATGGTGGCGTGATGCCATTGGATAACAGCGCATGGGGATCGGGCGAATGCCCATTAAGCGCAACTCATCAGGGATACGATGGGAGAACCACCAAAGGTCACGTTGACGACTATTGGATCTCGTACGGCAGTGAAGGACCCGATCCCTGGGACGGCAATTGGGCAGAACACACCTACGGTGATTGCACGGGCGACTTCATGAAAACCAATCAATGGATAAACCCTTCATACGAATTCAACGTTGATGGCTCCACAGCCTTCTATTATCACACCAATGGATCACCCATATACGGGTCCGATATGGAAAACTATGGCGTCGAAGATGAAGATGGCGGCTACGGAGTTAAGCTTTTTTACGAATCCCGGGGCTACACCGTTTCTAATATGTATAACCAGTACATTATAGAATACGGTGCTACCTACGGATTTACGTATGATCAATACAAGGCCGAAATAGATGCCGGGCGACCCGTTATGATTCACCTGCAAGGTCATACCATGGTTGGTTTTGGCTATGACGACGCTACCAATCTAATCTATATACATGACACCTGGGATTATGCTGATCATACCATGACCTGGGGGGGTACCTACAGCGGAATGCAGCACTGCGCCGTTACCATTGTTCAGTTAGAGGCTGTATCGTGCACAGACCCGCCCACCACGCCCTACGACCCCTCTCCCGCTGACGATGACACAGAGGTGTCTACCAACGCCAACCTGATCTGGTCTGGAGGGCATCCTTGCCCCGGCGAGTCGGCGACCTACGACGTCTACTTCGACACATCCAATCCCCCCACCACGCTGATCTGCGATGAGGTATCCAACACCGCTTGCGATCCGGGGCCACTGAGCTACGACACCCACTATTACTGGCAGGTGGTAGCTAACGGACTCAATGGCCCTAGCAGCGGCCCAGTGTGGGACTTCACTACCGAGCAGCCCGGAGCCGATCTGGCCATCAGCAAGACCAGCGATCCGAACTCAGTCATCCCCGGCGCTCCCGTTACCTACACCATCACGGTGACCAACAGCGGCCCGCTCGCCGCCAGCGACGTGGTCGTCACAGACACTTTGCCGCTGACAGTGACCTTTGCCTCCGCATCCGCCAGCCAGGGCAGTTGCAGTGGCCTCAGCACGGTCACTTGCGATTTGGGCGCCATCAACAACGGCGCCACCGCCACGGTGACCCTGGTCGTTACCACCACGGCAAGCGGAACTTTCACCAACACCGCCATCGTGACCAGCGGCGTCACCGACCCCAACACGGCGAACAACAGCGCCGCAGCCAGCGCCACGGCGTGTTACGACCTTAATGAGAGCGGATGCATAGATGTAGCAGACGTGCAGGCCATCGCCAGTCGGTGGGGCTGCAAATGCGGCGACGAGTGCTACGATCCAAAGTACGATGTGGACGACGACTGCGATATTGATGTGGTGGACATCATGCTCGTGGTGGCGCACTGGGGGGAGACCTGCGGGTGAGGGAGTGGTTTGGACCGTGAAAGATCGTGAAAGACACCCTTCGACCGTAAGTGAAGCAGTCTCAGGACAAGCGAAGGCCACGAAAGGCGCGAAAAGCTTTCGTGGCCTTCGCATTTTAGGGACAGCGGGCAGGTTGGCCGCGACTCTCGCCGAGACGGTGGGACGCCGCCGGGCCGTGGCGGATGCTTGGATTACCCTCGGCGAAAGCGAGGAAGCGGCCTATCTGCCGTTTCACAGGGCTTCGGACAGGCGCTAAAGCCAGGCCCTCAGGTAATCGAAGTTCAGTCTGAGCAGATCCCGCTGGTCAGTCAGGTTGGGAGCCACCGGCTCCACTTTGCCCATCACCTTTAGCCCATCATCAATCATCATGGCGATCACACCGGGCAATTCGTACTCGCCTCGGATGGAAAGGCCCACGCGGGCCAAATAATCGGCCAGCGACGGCGGAAAGATGTAGAGCGGCGCGCTGGCGATGTCGCTGGGCGCCGCGCCGGGCGCTGGCTTTTCCACGATGTGGGTGATGCGGCCCGCCGGGTCCACGGCCACCGAACTGCTGGCCGAAAGCCGCTCGACCGGCAAACGCTTGAGACTCAGGCTCACGTCTGCGCCGCACGTCCTGTGAAATTGCATCAGACCGGCGATGTGATCGAGACTAAAGGCGGTGTCGCTGGCCATCACCATGACCGGGGCATGGCTGACCGCGATGAGATCGGCGGCCTGCATCACTGCGTGGGCGGCGCCCAGCCGCCGCCTCTGCTCGCGGAAAATGAGCTCCATGCCGTAACGAGAGCCATCGCCCAAAAAGCGCCGCAGCGTCCCTCCGAGGTGACCGCAAATGATGATCGCCTGACTGATCCCGACCTGGCGCAGGTTAGCGAGCAGGGTTTCGATGATGGGCCGGCCGCCAATGGGCAAAAGCGCCTTGGGCACCCACTCGGTGAGGGGATGCAGACGCTCGCCTTTGCCGGCTGCCATGATGATGGCTTGCATATGAATATCTCCTACTGACAAGGGCATTATACCATACGCTTCGGCTTTGTGCCAATCGTCATCTCGACCGCACGTTCGCTTAGGTGCATTTCAGTTCCGGGGCGGGACCGAGGACCTGCCCGCTCTGTCATTGCGAGGCACGGTTTTTGTGCCGAACTTGGAAGTGAAAACGACGCAATCTCCAATTCGCAGGGTGGGGATTGCTTCGCCTTCGGCTCGCAATGACACTCGCCCCAAAAGTGAAATACGCCTTGTTCGCTTTTGTTCCTTGACAGCGACCGGGATTTCACGTATAATCAGTACTTGAGAAAAGTCGCTCAAAAGGGGCGTCCTCGCCCCGTCCGGGCGGCGGGGACGCCACCCGGGAGCAAGATTTTCTCATCTACTGATAATACAATCAACCTGACCTCTGCCGATAAGGGCAAACCCGCCGAAAGGTGGGGACGCAAAGCTACGGGTCCGCGTTAGCAGTGGGCGAATTCAGCTAATGGGACGGCCGAGCTGCCGAAGACAGATCATAACAAGCGTGCTGCCCGAGCAGATTGCCGTAATAGCACGCTTTTTGCTATTTGCCAGGAGAGAGCATGCTATTATTGAAAAACAAGCCTCTCCGAAAACGCGGTTCTGATTTCTAATCATGACTGGGGCGCTGCCATGTCCACAGAAAAACGACTGATCGCCATCGGCTTGCTCGCTCTAACGGTGGCCTCAGCGGGCATCCCCAAGCTTGGCGCTGCCGCGAGCGGCGCCAGGGTGAGGATAGAGCCGGCGGATTCGGCGGCGAGCCTGGGTGAGTCCTTCGTCGTACAAGTGGTGATCGAAGAGGCCAACGACCTGGGAGGGTTCCAGTTCGACCTGGTCTACGACCCCTCCGTCGTGCAGGTGACCCAGGCGCTGCTGGGCGGCTTCCTGGAAAGCACGGGGAGATCTGCGATGGCCATTGGGCCAGAAGTGGACAACGTAGAGGGAAAGCTGAGCTTGGGGGCCGTCAGCTTCGGCAGCGCGGCTGGGCCCAGTGGCGCAGGCGTGTTAGCCGCCATCACCTGTATCGCCCACGGAGAGGGCAGCACCGCCCTGGCGTTGCAGGAGGTGCAGACATTGGACACAATGGCCAACCCTCAGCCGGTCACGGTAGAAGACGGCCGAGTCGTGGTGGGAGACGCAGCAACACCCACGCCGCCCCCCACGGCCACCCCTGCGCCAGCAGCCACGGATACTCCCACGCCGCCCCCCACAGCCACGGCTTCACCACCAGCCACGGCCACCCCCATGCCGACGAATACGCCTGAAGCAGTGGATACGCTCACTCCGGCAGCCACGGCCCCGCCTTCGCCCACACCCACCGCCGCCAGCCCCACCGCGGAAACACCCACCGCCGCCCCGCTTCCCTCGCCCACGCCCAGCGCCAGCATCGCTCCCACCGAGACCCAGCCGGCGGAAGTGACCCCCATCCCGCTTTCACCCACCGCGGAGGCTGCCCAGACACCCACCACTGTAACCACAGCGCCGACCTCGCCTGCGGACACTTCCCATCCTCTGTCCCCCTCACCGACCCCGCCCCCCTCGCCGACCCCATTGGCCACCCTATCCGTGCCAGCAGCGAAAGGCGCTTCGGACAACGTGGCGCTTGGTCTAGCGCTGGCCGCCTTAGCGGCGGCCAGTCTGGTTGTCTTTTTACTCCGCCGCAGGCCGGGAGGCTGACCGAGAAACCCGCCCTGACTGGCCGACGCTTTTGATATGGGTGTGTTTCAAACAAGTTGGCTGGTATTGTTGGTCGGAATGGCATTCCGACGAATTGACGGATTACCAATCCGTCCTACAACCGAGATGAAACACACCCTTTTGATATTAACCACGTGAAATGCGCAGAAATCCCTCATTGCCTTTGCTCCCTAGTCCCTGATCAAATCGCGCTTTCATATCAAATTTACGCCACCTTCACCCCATTTTCACCCACAAAACCATCATTTGTGCTACACTTAGGATGGCGCTCAATCATAGATTGCAGCGGGGTTCGTTACCATTCTTTCGAGACCACAATAAGCAAATGAAGGGAGACACTGAATGAAGATCAGTCGCTTTCTTTCACCAAAAGGATTTGCAGCCGTTGTCGCCTGTCTGGTTCTCTGCGCCAGCTTGTTCTCGCTTCCCAGCGCCTTGGCAGTCCCCCCTGCAAGCGCCCCTTTGGATGCGCCGCCGCCAGCAACGGCAGCACCCAACTCTGAAGAAATCAGGTTGACCGAGGAGGATCACGGCCGCCTGGCTGAACTCGACCAAGATCAAACCCTAGTCATCAGCCTGGAGAGCAATCCATCCACTGGCTACTCGTGGCAAGTGGAGGCCATAAACGAGAACGTACTTAAGCTGGTGGGGGAGACCGAATTCGAGCAGACGTCCCCCCTGCTTGGCGCTCCAGAGAAGCAGATCCTGCGTTTCAGGCCCACAGGCGGGGGGCAGAGCGACCTGAAGCTGGCCTATCGTCGCCCCTGGGAGAAGGGCGTGAAACCAATCAAGGAGTACGCCATCCAGGTAGTCGCGCCGCCAGCCACGAAACCGGAGAAAGGGCCGACCACGCTGGATGTCGAAGAGTCTGCACACATGGAAATCCTCGAGCAGCAACTCACTGGCGACCCCAAGCCCTCTCAACAAGTCGAAGTACAAGGGAGTCTGACAGGTTGGACCAACATCATGACCGAAGACTTTGAGGGGAGTTTTCCGGGTCCCTGGACCTTATGGAATAACGGCGTTGCCAACGGCGAATACGACTGGGGCAAGCGCAATTGCAGACCTCACTCAGGCTACTCCAGCGGTTGGGCCGTAGGCGGCGGGGCAGACGGCGGCAGCCTCTCCTGTGGTGATAATTACCCCTACAGTTTAAACTCTAGCAGCAAGGCCAAATTCTGGATGATCTACGGCCCATTTGACTTAAGCGATGCAAGCGATGCAGAACTGCTCTTCTGGTATTGGACCTTCTGCGAATCGAACTACTGGGACTACCTTTTCTGGGGGGCTTCCATTGACGGCAGCAGCTTCTATGGCAATCGCGTTAGCGGAGATTCTGGCGGTTGGAGCGAAGTGAACTTCGACTTGACCAACGTCTACAGTCTGGGCAACCTGACCGGTCAACCCGAGGTCTGGATCGCCTTCGCCTTCATCAGCGACCAGTCCATCACCTACCCCGAGGGGGCCTACGTAGACGACATCGTTCTCCGCAAGGTCACCGGCGAACCCCCTGCTCCCACCCCCACACCCACAGCCACAACCACGCCAGACGGCAACCCCTCGGGACTCCCAGCCGCTTTCGACTGGCGAGATTATGGAGGGGTCACCTCCGTCAAGAGTCAGGGGAGCTGCGGAAGCTGCTGGGCTTTTGCTACGGTAGGCCCACTGGAGGCCAACATCAAGATCGAGGATGGGGTGGAAAAGAATCTTTCAGAGCAATATCTCGTTTCCTGTAACACGGATGGCTGGGGCTGCAGCGGCGGGTGGTGGGCTCACGATTATCATCAGTGGAAGAAACCGCCCAGCGAGTCCGAGGCCGGAGCGGTCCTCGAAGCAGAGTCCCCTTACGTGGCATCGGACACGTCTTGCGGCGGCCCCTATTCCCATCCTTATCAGATTGATTCCTGGACCTATGTAGGGAGTTCATGGGGTGTTCCATCCGTCGAGGACATCAAACAGGCCATTTATGACCACGGGCCGGTTTCGGTCGCCGTCTGCGTAAACTCCGATTTCCAATACTATACCAGCGGTGTTTTTACAGGCCCTGAGTGTACCGACATCAACCACGCCGTCGTCCTGGTCGGTTGGAATGATGCAGACGGGGCCTGGATCCTGAGAAACTCCTGGGGTTCGTGGTGGGGCGAGAGCGGCTACATGCGCATTGCATACGGGACCTCCGAGGTGGGCTATTCCGCCAACTACGTTGTCTACGGCAATCAGAGTCCCAATCCGACGCCCACCAGCACGCCAACAGCTACCAACACCCCCACGCCGACCAGCACACCGACGGCCACCAGCACGCCCACACCAACCAGCGCGCCCCAGGATCTCTTCGGCGACTTGAACGGTGACTGTGTCGTGGACGTCCAGGACATCCAGCAGGTATCCGGCCGTTGGCGCTGCCAACTTGGCGACGACTGCTATGTTGACACCTGCGATTTGGATAACGACGGCGACATAGACGTGGTGGACATCATGCTGGTGACAGCCCACTGGGGAGAGACTTGCTAGAGCGTGAAACGTAAAACGTGAAGGCTTGAAATGTGAATAGTAGGCCCTTTGTAAAAAGCGACGCCAGCCTGGGGTGATGCCTTGGGCTGGCGTCGTTTTTGTCTTGTGAGGCGTGAGAGGTGCTCAAGCGAGCCGATAAGCCGAGTTCTGTTCCCTGCCGGCTGCGAGCCGGTTGAGGGCGGCGATCATCTATCTAGGGCGACGGTTGCCCGCCGCCTCCAGCGGCCTACCCGAGGGACTTGGGACGAGCAGCCCCCGGTGCAGGAGGGGATTCCCTCCCACACACGCCCTCTTGCTTGGCCTTGCTCCCGGCGGGGTTTGCCTAGCCGGCCCGGTCGCCCGGACCGCTGGTGAGCTCTTACCTCACCTTTTCACCCTTACCGCGAACGGCGGACTGTTTCTGTGGCACTGTCCATCGGGTCGCCCCGCCTGGGTGTTACCCAGCGCCGCGCTCTGTGGAGCTCGGACTTTCCTCGGACGGCGAAAGCCGCCCGCGACCGCCTGGCCTGCTTGAGCACCACTTTAACTATAGCACAGACGAAGCTCGTTGTCAAGTATTTGACAAAATGCTTGCTCTGGATTATCATTGGGTCAGACATGAGATGTGAGCAAAAACAATGACGGAGAATATTTATGGCTAAAACAATCGCTGTAGCAGGCAAAGGCGGAACGGGCAAAACGACCGTTACTACCTTGCTGATCAAATATCTAGTGGAAAATCGGCCCGGCGCAGTACTGGCCATTGACGCCGACCCCAGCACCAATCTGAATTTGGCCCTGGGCGTACCGATCTACGAAACCGTGGGCGACATCCGCGAGGAGACCCTGGAGGAGGTACAAAGAGGCGGCTCGCTGGCAGGTATGAGCAAGCCCGACTACCTCGACCTCAGAATCCAGCAATCCCTGGTGGAAGAGCGCGACTTCGACCTCCTGGCTATGGGCCGCCCCGAGGGGCCCGGCTGCTACTGCGCCGCCAACAACATGCTGCGCCTGACCATTGATCGCCTCTCCAAATCCTACGATTACGTGGTCATTGACAACGAGGCCGGCCTGGAGCACCTCAGCCGCCGCACCACCCGCGACGTGGACATCCTGCTCACCGTCTCCGATCCCACCATGCGGGGCATCATCGCCGCTGGCAGGGCGGCAAAGCTCATCGGAGAACTGGATACTAGAGTGGGGGATATCGGTCTCATCGTCAACCGAGTGCGGGACGACGGGGCAGGCAAGCTGAAGCTGTCGCCCAAGCTGGAGCAAGCCGTCGCCGAAAACGGACTCAAGCTCATCGGCCTGCTGCCAGAGGACCTCACGGTGGGCGAATACGATGCCAAGGGCTTGCCGCTGATCGAACTCCCTCGCGAGTCCCAGGTTCGACAAGCCATGGAGAAGATCATCAAGTCGCTGGATGGGTTAGAGCATTCGTAGGGCAGGTTGGCGGCGGTGATAGTAGGACGGCGGCGCTCGACCAGCCTCCTCTCGTAGCAGGATCGCCCTGGTTAGCAAGTCATCCAGCCGCCTACCTGCCGCTCCTAGGTGGCTTAGGTGGCAGGTAGGGCTCTCCCCGCTCTGCTCCAGCGTGGCCCCACGGGTGAGGAGTGCGCCACATCGGGCGGGTAATCGCCAATAAGAATAAGCCGAGCCCAACCTGCCCTACGTTTCTGCGCTCGCGGCTTCGGTTCGCAATGAAATCATACGGAAAGATGGGTTGCCATGAAAGAAGCGATGTTGTACGAAAAGCTGGAAGACAACCGCGTGCGCTGCAACTTGTGCGCCCATCGCTGCCTGATCAAAGAGGGGAAACGGGGCATCTGTCTAGTGCGCGAAAACCGCGAAGGTACGCTCTACACCCTGGTCTACGGGCGGACCATCTCGCAGGCGGTGGACCCCGTGGAAAAGAAGCCGCTCTTCAACTTCTACCCTGGCACCACCGCTTTCTCAGTAGCCACTGTGGGCTGCAACTTCCGCTGCGATTTTTGCCAGAACTGGAACATCTCCCAGCAAGTGCGAGACGAGCACCTGATCATGGGGCAGAAGGCCACCCCAGAGCAACTGGTGGCCAGCGCCAAGCGCCACGGCTGCCGCAGCATCGCCTACACCTACACCGAGCCCACCATCTTCACCGAATACGCCTACGATACGGCCAAGCTGGCCCACGAAGCGGGGATAGCCAACATCTACGTCACCAACGGCTACATGACGGCTGGCGCTGGGGAGATGCTGGAGACCTTCGATCCCTATCTGGACGCGGCTAACGTGGACCTCAAGGCCTGGAGCGACGAGTTCTATCGCCAGTACTGCGGGGCGCGGCTGCAGCCCGTGTTGGACAGCCTCAAGAAGATGAAGGAGCTGGGCGTCTGGGTAGAGGTGACCACGCTGATCATCCCTACGCTGAACGACTCCGACGAGGAGCTCCAGCACATCGCCGACTTCATCGCCCAGGAGCTGGGCGTGGAGACGCCGTGGCACATCAGCCGCTTCCATCCCAGCTACAAGCTCATGGATAAGCCGCGCACCCCGATCGCCACCCTGAACCGAGCGCAAGAAATCGGCTCAGCCGCAGGGCTGCGCTACGTCTATCAGGGCAACGTGCCCGGCAGCCAGGGTGAAAGCACCTTCTGCTACAACTGCGGCAAGCTGCTCATTGGCCGCTATGGCTATCGCATCATGGAGAATCACATCGAAGATGCCAAGTGCGCTTACTGCGGGGTGGAGATAGACGGCGTAGAGATGTGAGGGTGAGTAGGGGCGATCCCTTGCGGTCGCCCGGGGCAGGTGCGAGACCTGCCCCTACCAACCCATTTTGGAGGTGAAAAGCTATGGAGGATAAACGCAAACTCTACACCATCACCATACTGATCGCCCTGGGGGGCGTGTTGGTGAGCCTGGTCGTCGGTTGCTTCGCTGGAGGCGTGGCGGGCTACTGGATCGCCAGCCGCCAGACGCGGGAAGCGGCCGAGGAGCCACTTCGAGAACGAGGGGGCATTGAGCGTCCCGAAATCCTGCCGCCCGCGCCCTTCGAAGAGGAGTTTGAGTTCTTCAGAGGGCTGCCTTCCGGCGCTGTGGTGACCTACGTGGACCCCGGCAGCCCAGCCGCTGAGGCGGGACTGGAGGAGGGGGACATCATCACCGCCCTGGACGGCCGGGAAGTAGACAGGAACCACCCCCTGGACCGGCTCATCCTACGCTACAAACCCGGCGACGTCGTGGAGGTCACTTACCGGCGCGGCGATCAGCAGCACCAAGCGAGAGTGCGGTTGGGTGAGCACCCCGACAGAAAGAACAGGGCCTACCTGGGAATACGCTTCATGCCCCTGCCCATGGAGTTCTTCGAGAAACCGGAGGATTAGGGCAAGCATTCAGACCCTTGGGGTTTTTCCAGGCGAAACTGAGATTCTGGTAGCCAGCGCTGCAAAATACGCCGGAACGCGAAGCTATGGCCGCAAAACCCCAAGGGTCTTCCTATGCAAGAGGCAGAACGACAACCTGGGGGGTACGGCGGGTGGGATGCTCCTGCACCTGCACATCGGCCTGGAAGACCCGGCGGATGCTCTCCTGCCGCAGCACCTCGGCTGGGCTGCCATTGGCCACCACCCGCCCCCCATCGAGTAGGACGAGACGGTCGAAATAAAGCGCGGCCAGATTCAGATCGTGCATGGTGGCCAGCACGGTCAGGCTGTCTTGACGATTGAGGCGTTTGAGCAACTCCAGAATCTCGATCTGGTGATTTATGTCGAGGTGAACGGTGGGTTCGTCGAGGAGGAGGATGTCGGGCTCCTGGGCCAGGGCCATGGCGATGATGACCCGCTGCTTCTCGCCGCCCGACAACTCGCCGAACGGCCTTTCTGCCAGAGCCGAGGTCGCGGTCAGCTCCATTTTCTCCGCCACCACCTGGCGGTCGCGGGAGCCCGCGCCCAGGATGGGGCGCACGTGCGGCGTGCGGCCCATCATCACCATCTCCCACGCGCTGAAGGCGAAGGGCATGGCCAGCTCCTGAGGCACCACCGCCACGCGCTGGGCCACCTGGCGCCGGTCGAAGGCAGCCACATCCCGCCCATCCAGATACACCGAACCTCGGCTGGGCGACAGCAGGCCGCTCAACACCCGGAGCAGCGTCGTCTTGCCCGAACCGTTCGGCCCGATGAGGCCCACCAGCTCGCCCGCCCCCAGTTCCAGACTGACCCCGCATAGAACCTGGCCATCATTCTTGTAGTAGTGGAAATCCACACCCAAAGCCCTAAGGGCGGAATGATTTCCTCGCATTTTCTTTTCCCTCTGCCCTCTCCCTCCCCCTGCCCCCTCCCTCTCCCGAAACCGGGAGAGGGAGGGGGTGCTGCCGTAGGCAGCGGGGGTGGGTGAGGGCCTAAAACGCATACTCCCGCTTACTCCGCCTCAATAGGTAGATAAAGAACGGCGCGCCGATCATGGCCGTGATGATGCCCACCGGTATCTCGGCTGGGGCCAGCAGCAATCGGGCCAGCAGATCGGCCAGGACGAGGAAGAGGCCGCCCATCAGCGTGGAAGTGGGCAGCAGCAGGCGGTGATCCGGTCCGAAGATCAGGCGCGCCACGTGCGGCACCACCAGGCCGATGAATCCCACCAGGCCGCTGACCGAGACCGCCGCCCCCGTCAGCAGCGACCCCAGCATGAGCAAAACCAGCTTGCGCCGCTCCACGTTCACACCAAGGTAGGCTGCCTGCTCCTCCCCTAGCAAGAAGGCGTTCAGGTCATTGGCCAGGGCGTAGGCCGTCACCACCCCGGCCACGATCAAAGGCACCACGATGCGCAACTGAGGCCAACTGCTGGCCGTCACTCCCCCCATGGTCCACAGCACCACCCGCCGCAGGGTGTGGCCGCTGACCAGCATCAGGAAGGACATCACCGCAGCCAACATGGAGCTGAAGGCAAAGCCCGCCAGGAGCAGCGTAGTGACCGGCGTGCGCGGCCCCACGTGGGCGATGTTGTAGACGATCAGGACGGTGACCAGCGCACCGGCGAAGGCGGCCAGAGGCACCAGGGTGAAGCCCAGCCAGACCACCTGGATGGGCAGGAGCAGGGCAACGGTGGCCCCCAGAGCCGCTCCGCCCGAAGTGCCGATGATGTAGGGATCGGCCATGGGATTGC
>CAZEBW010000048.1:0-28156 GCA_964510205.1 uncultured Anaerolineae bacterium | reverse complement strand
CGCCAGCGAATTGGGGATCGCTTCGTCGCAAAACCCGCTCCTCGCGATGACACCTACGAGCGCACCTTGTACACGTTCAGCCCCACTTTCACCTCAGAATGAGGCTCAGGCAGCGGCTGGTTGCCTTTGGTAGAGGCGATGATGATGCTCTTGCCCGACGTGCTTGGCCCAGCCGTCTTGCTCAGGTCCACCTTGGCAGTCCTTAACGCCCTCTCCAGCACCGTCCCCGTCATGGCCTCAATCTCCTGCTGCGTCTCCTCGAACGACTTGAGGAACAGCAGCCACGAGAGCTGCTCCATGTAGTCCATGGTCGTCAGCCCTTCGCGGCGCATGATGTCGCAGGCGTTGTTGATGGCGTTGCGGAGTTCGTCGCGGGTCATTTGACTCTCCCAATATTGTTAGGCAGTAGCATACAACCTCACCTGCAACTCATCCACCGTCTACTTGAGATTCTCAAGCCCCTGGAACAGCTCAGCGATGGCCGTGAAGGTGCCATACTCGCTCAGCGGATGGCATCCTCCGTCCAGCCGGAGTGATGCAGTTTGGGATCAATCAGTTTGGCGCGGGTATCCGCTTCGTTTAGCATGACTACTACTCCGTCTCGCTATAACTGGAGCAGCTTACTTCCTCCAGCCCCGCTTGATCAAATCAACTGCCGACGGACAAACTCGAGCACCTGGCGCAGGGCAGCCTCCGGCGCGGAATCCAAATAGCTTTCGACGATCGTGCCTTCGTCGCCATCATGAAAGTGGTCGGGAAATGTGCCCACGTGCGGATGGTGGGGCGCGTTATCCCACCGAAACAATTGGCCGCGTTGCCGACGTTGCTCCCAGTGATAAGCATAATCTCCATCTGCTGAGAACCAAACGTCGAGAAACGATCCATCGGTGAATGTCAATCGTAGCTTGTTGGGGCTGGCAGGTGTCCCCCCGATAAAGGTTGTGCCCGTGACAACGTCCTTGAACTCATCCAGCACCTGGCGGGCCAGAGCCTGATACGTAACCAGCATGGCCTATTGCCTTCCCGCCATCTGGCGCAGATGTGCAATGTGGGCCTCCTTGTTCTTCCAGACGATGTAATCTTCCCACGCCGGGTGTCCGGGAATCTCTCCATTCTGAATCGCCTGATACAGTGATTCTTTAGAGAACACTTCATACCGCTCGCGGATCCGAGCGATTTCCCACTCCGCCAGCCGGATCTCTTTTTCGATGAAGGCCAGCAACCCTTTTCGAATGAGCTCGGATTCCGAAATTGCCAACGTATTGCTCAATTCGAGAGTCAACGCTTGCACGTCCATTTTGACACCTCCTGATCAGTTTTCATCACCACTTTCATGCCAGTTCCGCTCACACCGCCCATAGCCCCTCAGTCACCCCTCCAGTCCTCTTCAGTGGATCGTCCCCGCTTCCATAACTTCACCCCTTATTCATTCGTGTAGACCAGTATACCACAGCTTCATTTAGCCTGCAAGTCCGCATCATTTCCAGCATCAGTTATGACAAGAGCTACTCCCCCACCTCGATAACCAGCCGATCCCCCTCCTGCTCGATCTCGGTCCCCATCTCCGCCGAGAGGCTGCGCATCCGCTTCGCGATTTCGTCGAAGTCGTCCCCGGTGGCCCGATTGACTTGCATGTGGGAGATCAGCAGCGGGATCAGCTCGATGCGCTCTACGCCTTGCGAGGTGGCGGTGAGGAGAAAGAGCAGTTGCTGGTCGTTGCGCAACTGGGGGTCCACGTAGTAGTCGTCAATCAGGCCCCCTGTGTCGTACAGGATGGGCTTGCCATTGTAGATCTCGATGCCCTGGAAGAGGTGAGCGCTGTGGCCGTGGAAGATGTCGGCTCCAGCGTCCATTACCGCGTGGGCGAAGGCCACGAACTCCGAAGAGGGCGCCTGCCACATGTTAGGTCCCCAGTGGATGGAGAAAACGACCAGGTCCGCCCCCGCCTCCCGCACCGCCTGGATACTCTCCCTCACCTCACCAAAGTACTGCTCCTCGGTGGAGATGGTGATGACATGAGTGCCCGGCGCTTCCTCGGTAGCCGCGTATTCCCGAAAGTGGTCGGCGAAAGCCGCCACCCCCACTTTGACGCCCCCAGCTTCCAGCATGGCCGGCTGGGAGGCTTCGGCCAGGTCGGCTCCTGCACCAGCGTGGGCGATGCCGTGTTCGTCCAGGTGGCGGATGGTCTCCAGCAGGGCCGGGGCCTGGAAGTCCAGGGCGTGGTTGTTGGCCAGACTGACGTAATCCACCCCGGCCAGGGTCAGCACTTCGACGGCGCTGGGATGGGCGCGGAAGTAGAACACGCGGGGCGGTTCGAAAGGCTCGCCGCTCTCGGCGATGGTGCACTCCAGATTGACCAGAGCCAAGTCGGCATCCTGCATCAGGGGCAGCACGTCGCCCCAGACATAGCGAGGCCCCTGCCGCAGAATCGCCGAGTTGACCATGCGGCCCAGCATCACGTCTCCCCCGAAAGCCAGGGTGATGCGCTCACGGCCCGCTTGTGGGGTGGGGGTGCCAAAGGCGGCGCGCAGTCTCTGCGTCTCCACGTAGCTGAACACCATCTCCTGATGATCGCGGAGGGTCTTCATGCCCCAATCCAGCAAGAAATACCCTTCGGCGCGGAGGACGCCATCGGGGGTCGGATGGGCGGAGAGGATGACCATGCCCTGGCGCAGAAAGTCGTAGCCTGCGATCAGCTTCTCGTGCGCCTCAGCCAGGTCAGCGGGCGGGACGATGCTGTCCAATTGGCTGAGCACGACGTCTAACTGCTCCACCGACAGATAGCGGGCCTCCCTCAGCGCGCTGGCGGAGGTGAAGGGCTCTGTTTGGATCAGATAGAGGCGCACTTCGGGCTTGAGAGACGACAGGGGGTCTTCTGGAATCGGCGAGGGGGAGGGCGGGACAGTCGCCGTCGGTACGGCTGTGGGCGCAGGCAGGCAACCTGTGCCGGCGAGCAGCCACGCCAGCACGACAAAGGTCATCAGGCAACGAGGGATCACGGTCCGGATGCCGCCTGAGAATGAGAAATGAAATCTGACAAACATGATGCGCTCCTTTTGGAGGTAAGCCTCACCCTTACCCAAACGAGGGCAACCGCAAGGGGCTGCCCCTACCTGAACGCCAACAGTCGCTGCGGCTGGCTCCGGTACGCCTCCCAGGGAATCTCTCCCTTGACGATGCCCATCAGCACCGTGTGCAGGGCCCGATTGGCGGGTGCGTCCAACCCCAGCTCTTGGGCGCGCCTGACCACCGCGCCGTTCAGGTAATCCACCTCCGATTTGCCCTTGCCTCTGGACAAGTCCATGTGCAGGGACGGCATCTTGCCTCCCCTGCCAGAGACAACCACGCGGCGAAGAACAGGGCGCAGGAGCCAAGCGGGCAGGGAGCAGATGGCCCAGGCGAGGAGGGGCACGGGATAGCCGGGCAGGGGCACGGGCCGCAGGTCCAGGGCCTGCATCACCGCCACAGCCTCGCGGAAGGCCGCCTGCTCCAGGGCAAACAGCCGATGATCGGCGAACACCTCATCGGGCAACATATCCAGAATGGCCGGGGACGCATTGGCGATCATGTTCAGCAGCAGCTTAGACCATTTCATCGCCCGATGATCTCGATACACGGAGGTTCTGAATCCAGCCTCCCGAAAGACCTCGGCCAGATCATCAACCGACTGGTCGAGCGCGGTCGGCGCCAATCCGATGCCGCCTCGCGTGGTGGCCAGGCGCACCAGCCCAGGCTCCACTACCTCCACCGACAGGGTGATCACTGCTGAGAGGATCACCTTCATTGCTCTGAGGGGATTGCGTGCAACCGTGGTTGCCTCCTGCTTTTGGCCTGGATCTGGCGATCCAGGCCGAGCGAAGCTGGATTCGCCCAGCACCTCCGCCACCGCCTCCTCGCCTCCTACGCCGTTCTGCAAAACCAGGATGGGAACGCCGCGCCGCGCCAAAGACTCGACCTGAAGCGCGGCCTCCGCTGTATCGTAGGCTTTGACGGTGAGGAGAATCAGATCGAAGACCTCATCAGACACCTCCAACGCGCTCGTTACCGCACGCACCTTGGCGCGGGAAGACCTGCTCGCGTTTTCGGCCTTCGCCCGCGTGACCCGCCCGCTCTCCTCCAGCCGCAAGCCGCGCGCTTCCACGGCGGCCACGTAAGGCCGACGGCCCACCAGGGTGACCTCATTGCCTGCCAAAGCCAACCTGTGCCCCACCAGCGACCCGATAGCGCCCGCCCCCACGATCAAAACCCGCATCCCTCTTCCCTCCCTTGATAGAGAGAGCTCCCGGAAAGTGCTCTGAGCCCCGTCCCCGGGGCGATTTCCGCGAGGTGATTTCGCTGGCGACGCCGCCGCTTCGCTAACAGGGGACGGGGGCTGGGAGCATTCCCAAGGACTTTCCGGGAGATCTCTAGAGAGCATTTAGCGCAACTTCACAGTTACCTCGGTGTTGTAAGTAATGAAAAGACCTGAATAGGAGGAAGCTTCCATGGACATTCTGCGTTATGTCATCATGATAGCCCTCGGCTACGTGATGGGTTCTATCCCTGTTGGGTATTTGGTGGTCAAGTTGACAAAAGGCGACGACGTGCGCCGGTATGGCAGCGGCCGCTCAGGGGGCACCAATGTCTGGCGCGCCGCTGGCCTCGGCCCAGCCATTCTCACCGCGTCGGGCGACTTTCTGAAAGGCATGGGCGCAGTTTTGATCGCCCGAGCTATGCTGGGCAACTCAGCCGGGGAAGTGCTGGTAGGGGTGGCGGCGGTGGTGGGCCACAACTGGTCCATTTTCCTGGGATTGCGGGGCGGCGCTGGCACGGCCACCAATCTGGGCGTGATCTCGGCCCTATCCCTCCCGGTGGCCCTGGCGCTGGCTGGGGCCGGTCTCCTGGTCATCGTCGTCTCCCGCTACGCCTCGGTGGCCTCTTTGGCGGTAGCGGCCCTGGCCCCCGCCATCTTCCTGGGCCTGGCCCTCTTCGCTCACTGCCCCTTGCCTCATGCCCTCTACGGCCTCTTGGCCGGCGCCCTCGTCGCCCTGGCCCTTCGCCCCAACATCATCCGCCTGCTGGCCGGCACCGAGCGGCGCCTCAGCTATTAGATCATCAGCTCAGAACATGAACCCGGCCTCGGCGATTGCCGTCCTGCGCAGCCGCTGGGGCCTTTCTATTTCCGCCACAGCCCAAAATACAAAATGAACGACTGGAGAAGGAAATCGCCGCTCAGCTTCAGGGGAGCGAAACTGGCCGCACGTTCTGTGCACACACGAAATCCCACGCCTCTCAACAAACTCCTGAGCGCCCGAACCGACGGTCTGAAGACATGCTCCTCTACATCATAGAACAGCCTGTACTGGACTCTGGAAAGGACATTGCTGCGGGTCGGGAGGTAGACGGCCAAGACGCCCTTCTTTTTCAGTGAATCAAAAGCGTTCTGCAGGGCGAACACGGGGTTCTCGAGGTGTTCAACCGTGTTTATGGCACAGATGACATCGAACTTCTCATCGAAAGGCACCTCTTCTTCCGAAATGTCACAGACCTTGAAATGGGCGGGCGGGTATCTTTTTGTGACCTCCCTGACCGCAAACTCAGATATGTCCACCCCAAAGACATCGTAGTCCTTGTCGAAGAGCCGTATCAGGTTGTCATCCCCAAACCCTACTTCGAGAAACCTCCCAGAAGAGACGAGCTTGGCGACCTCGCCGCGAATGAACACATTCCTCATGGCAATGTAACGCCGATATAAAGGCGTAGAGTAGTGCCTTGTGAAGTAGTCCTCGTCGTATTGAGTATCCATAGTCCTGATTATAGCACAACGAGCCGGGGTAGCAAGTATGGTTGACAAAATCCCGGCTACGTGCTATGATTACGCGGCTCATCAAAGCCTGTCCACAAAACACGAAGGGTCTGGGAGTTTGCAGGACAGACCCTAAAGGCTTAGCGCAAGTCTCAAAACACTCCAGGAACTCCCTTCGTCTCCTGAAAAATCCAGCTTGCGAGCGCGAACTCAGAACCTTTAAGGTCTGGTAGTCCCCCCTTGGATGTTGCTGCCGTGTCATCGCGAGGCGGTGTTTTTTCGCCGAAGCGATCCCCAGTTCGCGGGGTGGAGATTGCTTCGGCAAGAAGACGCCTCGCAATGACGAGCAACAGCTTTGGTGGGAGCAACAACACTCTACGGGGAGACTACCCAGGGTCTCACCACCCAAATTCCCAGAGAGCCAAAACACGAAGGAGAGAAGAATGCTCAAATCCAAACTAAAGCTGCTCGACCGGGAGACCATCGAGCGCATCTTGGCGGAGGCCCACGAGCTGCTGTGGGACCCAGGCGTGCGCATCCACAGCGACGAGGGCCTCAAGCTGGTCGCCGACGCTGGGGCCACTGTTGATTTCGACAGCAAAGTGGCCAACATCCCTGCCGAACTGGTTGATCAAGCTGTGGAAACAGCCCCCTCTTCGTTTTACCTCCACGATTCCGAGGGAAACCCCACCGTCCACTACGGCGGCGACGATGTGCAGTTCGATCCCGGCTCGGCAGCCATCGAGATTCTGGACTATGGCGCAACCCGCTCGCGCAAGCCCATCACTGCCGACGCCGTGGCTTATATCAAGTTGGCCGAAATGCTGCCCGAGATAGACGCGGTCAGCACCGCCCTGGTGTGTTCGGACGTGCCCAAGCGCATGGCCGATCTCTATCGCCTCTACCTGGTACTCCGATACGCCAGCAAGCCGGTGGTCACCGGCGCCTTCGCCGTCGAGACCTGGAGCATCATGAAGGACCTGCTGGTGGCCGTGGCGGGCAGCGAGGAGGCGCTGGCCGCCAAGCCGATTGCCGTGTTCGACGTCTGCCCCTCGCCCCC
This sequence comes from uncultured Anaerolineae bacterium, assembly GCA_964510205.1. Taxonomy (GTDB): domain Bacteria; phylum Chloroflexota; class Anaerolineae; order VGOG01; family VGOG01; genus CAZEBW01. The sequence goes on along the minus strand of CAZEBW010000048.1, from coordinate 21,311 downwards.
GCTGCTGTGGAGCGACATCACCTGCCAGAACATGATTGACTGCGCCCGCGCGGGCATCCCGGCGGAGCTGGTCTCCATGCCCCTGGCCGGAGCGACGGGGCCCGCCACCCTGGTCGGCTCGGTGGTGCAGCACGCCGCCGAGTGCTTGAGCGGCATCACCATCCACCAATTGGCCCAAGCTGGATCGCCCATCGTGTGGGGCGGCTCGCCGGCCGCCTTCGACATGCGCACGCTGACCACGCCCATGGGCGCCATCGAGACCCTGATGATGGACTGCGCTTATGTCGAGGTTGGCAAGCACCTGGGATTGCCTACCCACGCCTACATGGGCATGAGCGACGCCAAGGTGGTGGACGCCCAAGCTGGCTTGGAGTCGGGCATCGGCAGCATTTTGGCCGCGCTGGCCGGAGTGAACATGGTTTCCGGCGCGGGCATGATGGATTTCGAAAGCTGCTTCAGCCTGGAGAAGCTGGTGATTGACCACGAGCTCATCGGCATGGCCCGCCGTCTGGTGCGAGGCATGGACGCCTCAGAAGATCCCCTGGCCACGACCATCATGCGCCAGGTGGGGCACGCGGGCAACTTCTTGGCCACCGAGCACACCCGCCAATGGTTCCGGCGGGAGCTGTTCATCCCCACGTCGGTTATTGACCGCGACTACCGTCAGGTCTGGGAAGCGAAGGGGAGCAAGGACATCGTGCAGCGAGCGCACGAACGAGTTGAGCAACTCGTAGCCGCCTACCAACCCAAAGCCCTGCCAAAAGAGGTAGAGGCCGAGCTGAGGGCCATCACGCTGCGGGCAGCCAAAGAGCGAGGGATGGACAAACTGCCGCCCTTGTGATCAAGAAGAACCCCGTCACAAGAATAGAAGCCACGTAACCATTCACCTGCTCCCGTCGGATCGCCAGATCCGACGGCTAAACGGGTTGAATCGAGCTGATTTCGCCAGCTTTAGCCTGGATTTGACACTTGTCCTGAGGCCTGTCCTGAGTAGCCGCAGGCGTATCGAAGGGCTGCCGAAGGAATCCAGGCCGAGCAAGATGGATAATTACGAAACCACAAAGAGGAGTCATCTCTGACTCCTCTTTTTACTGTCGAGTATTGCTGGCTGATGTAGGGTTTGGTTCGCCGAGAGTCTCTGACCAAAGCGGGCTAGGGAGCTCGGTCGGAGACCTTCGCTTAGCCACCAAGGGAAAGCATCTCAGACCAAGATCTTGCTCAAGAACGCCCTAGTCCTCTCTGTCTTAGCCAGATCCAGATTCTCCGTGGCGGCCCTCATCTCGTCGGGCGTCATGATCTCTACAATCTTGCCCGCGTCCATGAAGACGATGCGGTCGGCAGCCTCTTTAACGAAGCCCATCTCGTGGGATACGACGACCATCGTCATTCCCTCGCTGGCCAGGTCCAGCATCACGTCCAACACCTCTTTGATCATCTCCGGATCCAGGGCCGAGGTCGGCTCGTCGAACATCATGATCTTGGGCTGCATGGCCAGGGCGCGGGCGATGGCCACCCGCTGCTGCTGCCCGCCGGAGAGCTGACCGGGGTAGACGTTGGCTTTCTCGGGAATGCCCACCTTCCTCAACTGCTCCATGCCAATGGCCTCCGCCTCTTTTTTTGAGCGCTTGCGCACCACCTGCTGGGCTAGAACGACGTTTCCCAGCGCGGTCAGGTGGGGGAAGAGGTTGAACAACTGAAAGACCATGCCCACCTCGACCCGCACCTTATTGATGTCGGTCTTGGGATCGGTCACCTCAAAGCCATCCACGATGATGGTGCCCGAGTCTGCATGCTCCAACTGGTTGATGCAGCGCAAGAGAGTGGACTTGCCAGAGCCGCTAGGGCCGATGATAACCACCACCTCGGCTGGATTGACATCCAGGCTGACGCCATCCACCGCCTCAACGTGGCCGAAGTGCTTGTGAACATCCCTGATCTCAATGATCGGCTCAGTCGACAATTTTCATCCTCCTTTCCAGCACCCTGCTCAGCGAGGAGAGGATGAGGGTCATGAGCAGGTACAGCAGGGCCACCGTATTATAGCCCTCGAAGGCGCGGAAGGTCCGCGAGATGTACAGACGGCCCATTTGCAGCAGGTCGGGCAGAGCGATGACCGCGATCAGCGAGGAGTCCTTGAGCAGCGCAGAGAGGTTGTTGACCAGGGGAGGCAGGATAATTCGAAAGGCCTGGGGCAGGACGACGTAGCGCATGGCCTCAAAATAGCTCATGCCCAGGGAGCGAGCGGCCTCCATCTGGCCTCGGTGGATAGACTGAATGCCCGCTCGGTAGATCTCGGTCAGATAGGCGCCGTAGCCGAATCCCAGCGCTACGATGGCCCGTTGAAGCATGGGAGGATCAAAGGCGCCCTGCGTCAGGTCACGAATCCATGGGCCGATAACGAAGCCTACATACAGAATGATGACCAGCATTGGCAGGCCGCGAATGACCTCCACGTAGAGCGTGGCCATGGCGTAAAGAAAGGGATTCTTAGACACGCGGCCCAGTCCCCCCAGCAGGCCCAACACCAAAGCCAGAACGAAGGCCATCCCAGTGGCCTGCAGGGTCAGTTTGACGCCATCCAGGACGAAGTCAAAAACTTTGAGATACGCCTCGGAGGTGAGCACCGAGTAAGCGATGATGATACCGAAGATGACGACGATGACAACCCACCAGGGAACACGCGCCCAGGGGACAACCAGAGCCTTGTTTCTCTTTGACTCTTCTACTTCAGATGTCATATTGGAACCCTCCCTCCAGTTCTCGTTGGCGGTAGCTGCGCAGCAGCCGTTCAATCGGCGCGCAGACGGGGATCCAAAGCATCGCGCAGGCCGTCGCCCAGCAAGTTGAAACCAAACACACTGAGCATGATGGCCACGCCGGGGGGGATGATGACCCACCAGGCGCCTTTGGCCAAGAACTTGTAAGAATCGCTAAGCATGGCTCCCCACTCCGGCTTTGGCGGCTGCTGCCCCAGTCCCAGGAAACCCAGCCCCGCCGCCCAGAGGATGGCACTGGCCAACCCCAGGGTGGACTGCACGATGATAGGCGAGAGGATATTGGGCAGTATGTGTCGAAACAGGATGCGCGGCCTCCCCACTCCCGCACAGGTAGCAGCTGTAACGTATTCCTGTTCTTTGACCGAAAGCACCATTGAACGACTCAGGCGGGCGAAGATAGGGATAAACACCACCCCAACAGCTATCATCGTATTATTCAACCCTGGTCCGCGCACAGCGACGATGGCGATGGCTAGGAGCATGGCTGGGAAGGCCAGGATGATGTCCATACAGCGCATGATGACTTTGCCAATCACCCCTCCAAGAAAGCCAGCCACCATGCCTAGAGTCCCGCCGATGATCAAACCAATGCCCACAGAAATGATGCCCACCCCCAACGAGTATCGGGCGCCGTGGATCAAGCGCACCAATACGTCTCGTCCCAAGTTATCGGCCCCCAAGAGGTGTTCACGCGAGGGGGGATCGAGCCGCGCTCTGAGATTGGAATCTATTTTCGGATTGTAGTCGTGCACAATAGGCACCAAAACGCTTACCAGCAACAAGATGGCAATGATGATCATGCCCAGACGCGCGGTATTGAGGGAAATCAATCGCCGCCAGGCATCGCCTGAAAGAGAGCGCTGTTCGCGCACACCAAAATCTACTGTTGGTTCCGTTTGACGATCAGTCATCGGTTTCACTTTGGCCATTTGTTTCCTCACTCGTATCGAATCTTGGGGTTAAGATAGACGTAGGAAACGTCAACTGCCAGATTGATCACGGCTACAACTACAGTGATGATCAGGACGGCCACTTGCACCACAGGATAGTCTCGCGCCAGGATGGCATCGTACACCCATTTGCCCATCCCCGGCCAGGAAAAGACCGTCTCAGTCATGATGGCCCCGGCCAAAAGCCCGCCCACTTGCAGACCAATGACGGTAATGATAGGCAAGAAAGCGTTCTTGAGAGCATGACGAATGATGACCGTCCTCTCCCGCAATCCCTTGGCATAAGCGGTACGGATATAATCTTCCTGTAGCACCTCTAGCATGCTGGAGCGGGTCATGCGGGCAATGGTGGCCATGGGAATCGTGCCCAGGGCGATGGAGGGCATGGCCAGATGTTTGAGACTCAACTTCAGGGCTTCAGAATTCCTCGCGATGAGGCTATCGAGCACATAAAGGCCCGTGGTGGTCTCCAGCGACAAATCAACCGGAAAGCGCCCGTAGGTGGGAAACCAACCCAGTTTGACACCGAAGAAGTAAATGAGCATCAAACCCAGCCAAAAGATGGGCATAGAAACGCCCATTAGGGCGCCGATCATGCTCACATTGTCAAAGATAGAGTTGCGGCGCGTAGCAGAGACGATTCCGGCTGGAATGCCCACGATAATGGCGAAGATCATCGAAAAAATCGTTAGCTCCAGCGTAGCCGGGAACTTGCGCTTCAGCGTGTAAGCGATAGGAGTTCGCTCGTGGATCGACCGGCCTAAGTCCCATTGCAGCAAGCGACTAAGGAAGCGAAGGTACTGTGAATCAAATAAGGTTTCGATCCCTTCACTTATGCTGATCTCTCCACGCGAGATCTGGCCCAAAGCGTCGAAATCAAAGAAAAGTGGCTTGTCCAGGCCCAACTGGTGCTGAAGCGAGATCACACTTTCTTCGGTGGCGTGTTCACCCAGGATCACCAGAGCCGGATCACCAGGGATGAAGTGAACTAACAAAAAGACGAGGATTGTCACTCCCAACAAGGTGGGGATGAGAGAGAGCAAGTGATTGACAATATGTCTGGTCACAAATCCCTCCTTGCAATTCTATCGGAGAACTGCGAAACCTGCTGTCTCAAGCGATTCAGTTGCACATCCCACTTGAGCTTTCGGCTCCGCTCACATACGGTTTCAGGTTTGAGGGGAAAAAGCTAAACTGACCTCCCTGTAGCTTTCCCGGAAAGCGCTCGCAGCCCCATCGCTGGGGCGCTCAGAGAGCGTTTTCAAGGCCTTATCGGGAAATCGGCCTGCAAAGAGGAGGTGCGGGGTTCCCCCCGCACCTCCCCAGTTGCATCAAGCGGGGCGGGTGACAAAGGCTCCGACCCGGTGCAGCTTGATCTTGCTTGCACCAAGCCTAGTCCTTGATCACTACCCCTTCGTACTTGTCAGCGCCCACCGGCTGCACCACGAATCCGCCAACCTTCGAGGAGAAGAGACGCGGCGTATCGTTGTGCATCACCCATAGCCGGGCACGATCCTCGTAGAGCATCGTTTCAGCCTGCTCGTACATCTCCGCGCGCTTGTCTTGATCGGTCTCCACGGCGGCTTGCTTCAGCAGCTCGGCCAACTCTGGATTGACGTACCAGCCCTGCCCCTTGGCACTCTCTTCGTCCGTGCAGCGGCAGAAGAAGTAGCACAAGAAGTTATCAGGGTCACCGTTGTCGCCGCCCCAGCCGAGCATGTAAAGACCGTACAGCTTGCCTTCACGCGCTGCGGCCAGGTAGGTCGGCCAGTCGCCCTCTAAGACCAACTCAGTGTCGATGCCCACTTTGGCCAGATCAGCGGCCATAGCCTCCCCGATCTCTTTGGGGCTGGGGTAGTAGAAGCGGGTGACGGGCATGTAGTAGAACGTCAGCGGCCCGACTTCACCCGTGTCCATGTTAGTGACTTCTTTCAAGCCATCGGGGAAACCAGCCTCGGCCAGAAGCTGCTTGGACAGCTCAGGATCGTACTCCCAAGGCTCAAGGTCAGGTCGGCCCCACATGGAAGGATGCAGGAAGGTCGTCGGCACTTGACCATATTCGCCATAGAAGGCATCCCGTAAAGCCTCGCGGTCAATGGCGTGGAAGATGGCCTCACGCACCTTTGGATCCCGCAATTCTTCGATGTGGTAGTTGAAGGCCAGGTAACCCGTGTTCAGACCCGTCGCCTCCACGTAGCAGTCGGGGTCTGCCTCGCAATCCTTGATGTCCTCGATGCCGGCCTGCTCCATAGCGTGGATGTCGCCGGCCTTGAGGGTCAGGTAGCGGGCCGAGTCGTCGGGGATCACTCGCCAGACGATCTTACCGATGGTCGGCGCACCGCCCCAGTAGTCCATGTTGGCTTCCACCGTGATGTGGTCATCCTCTACCCACTCCACGAACTTAAAGGGGCCAGTTCCTACAGCACCCGCGCTGGGTGTGCCGTATTCCTCACCGTACTTTTCCATGGCGGTGGGACTGGAGATGGCGAACATGTCCATGGCCAGGTTGGCCAGCATGGGAGCCAGGGGGTCTTTGAGGGTGAACTCGACGGTGTAGTCGTCCACTGCCTCGATGTCGCTGATGATGCAGTCATCGTCGAAGCCCTGCCACATGTAGTCCCAGTAGGCGTAGACTTCGCTCTCGAAGTGGAGCGGATGGTCCGTCTTCCACTGCCGCTCGAAGTTGAAGACCACAGCGTCAGCGTTGAAGGGAGTGCCGTCGTGGAACTTGACGCCCTCGCGCAGGTTGATGGTCCACACTTTGCCGTCATCACTGACGGAGTAGCCAGTGGCCAGCGCTGGGATGGTCCTTGTGCCACCGTCCTCATACTGGAACAAGGGCTCCAGGATCTGACCGGTGACGCGGAAGCTCTCACCATCGGTGACCACGGCTGGGTAGAGCTGAATTGAGTCGCCGCCACGGCCAAAGATGAAGGTCTCGCCCGCCGCCACCTCTCCGGTGCCAAACCACTTGTTCCAGATCTGGTCGTACTCGCCGCTGGCCTTGACTGCCGCCAGACCGGCGTTGATGGCCGCCAGCACGTCGGGGCGACCCTTGTTCACGGCGATGCCGTAGTTCTCATCGGTGTAGACGCCAGGCAACAGCTTGAGGTCCAACTCGGGGTTGGCCTTGACGATTTCGGCAGCGGTCGGATTGTCCATCACAGCCGCGTCCACATCACCACCGGCCAGCGCCTGGACTGCCAGCGTGTTCTCCTCGTACCGAACGACCTCAGCCCCGGTCTCGTCTGTCAGCCAGATGTCGCCAGTGGTGCCTAACTGCACGCCGACCTTCTTGCCTTCTAGATCAGCGTCGGTTTCGATCTCGGTTTCGGCGGCGCGAACGACGATCGCCTGCCCAGCCTCGAAGTAGGGATTGCTGAAGTCAACGATCTCGGCTCGCTCGTCGGTGATGGTAACCGCCGAGATGACGGCATCGAACTCACCATTGGCCAGGGCGACGAAGATGCCATCCCACTTGGTGTTGACCCACTCGACCTCGAAGCCAGCCGCATCTGCGATGGCATCCATCAGTTCGGGGTCGAAGCCGATGATGTTGCCCGCATCATCCACCATCTCAAAGGGTGGATACTCGGCGTTGGTGCCAACGACAACCGTGCCCACCGGTTCCGCCTTGGCGAGGGCAATGTAGGCCTCCGCCGCCTCCGGGCTGGGGATAAGGAGCTTCCAGCCGGGATGGATCAGGTTGGGGTTCTCGATGTTGGCGAAGCTGGCATCTCCCTTGTACTTAGCATTGGTGGCGCCAACGATGGCCCAATAGGCTGGGCCACTGCCCAGGTACTTCTCCGCCAGGGTCCAGAGGTTGTCGCCTAGCTTGACTGTGTAAGTCAGTTCCGCTTGGGCCGGCGGAGCAGCACTGACCGCGCTCACCCCCAAGGGCAGCAGTATCGCGAACACCAAGAACAGATTAACAAACGTCTTCCTAAACATTTCTTACCTCCTCCTTCTTTTTCGGATTTCGAATATCCAGCGTCAAGCTATCTCTTGCCAACTTGACATGAGGCTTCAACCAGGGGCGCCCACCCCCCACACGTGCCTGCAACTCGACGACCTCTTGTGCGAATAACATTCTGAGGCTGAATCAACTCCTTTAAGTTATACATCCTAGAAAGCTCGGAGGTTCAAATCGCGAACCCATGAAAGATAAGCGCATCGGACAGGCGACCCTGCCGACGACTGGCTACTCCATCCCCAGGTAGGCCTTCTGCACCATCTGGTTTTGCCGCAGTCCATCGGCTGTGTCGCTCAACACAATCTCCCCCGTCTGAAGGACGTAGCCCCGGTCGGCGATCTGGAGCGCCATGTGGGCGTTCTGCTCGACGAGCAGGATGGTTGTTCCATCCTGGTTGATGCCTCGGATGGTCTCGAAGACGTCCTCCACCAGCACGGGCGCCAGCCCCATCGAAGGCTCATCCAACAACATCAATCGCGGACGGGCCATCAAAGCGCGGGCGGTGGAGAGCATCTGCTGCTCCCCCCCGCTCAACGTGCCGGCCACCTGCGTCCTCCGCTCCTTAAGGCGCGGGAACAGGGTGAAGACGCGCTCCAGATCCTCGGCGATGCCTTTCTGATCGCTGCGGTGATAGGCGCCCATTTCCAGGTTTTCAGCGACGGTGAGCTTCGCGAACACACGCCGCCCTTCGGGCACCAGGGCCACACCCTTGTAGACGATTTCGTGGGCCTTGTAGCTGGTCAGGTCCTCGCCTTCGAGGAAGACCCCGCCCTGTCGAGGCTTAAGCAGCCCGGCGATTGTCCACAGGGTGGTAGATTTGCCAGCGCCGTTGGCCCCGATCAGGGTCACAATCTCGCCTTCCTCAACGGTGAGTGAGACCCCCCTCAAGGCGTGGATATTGCCATAATAAGTATGTATGTTATCAACTTCTAGCATCGGCATAGAGACTACTCCTTGGAGACCCTAAAGGTTTCAAAAAACTTTGGGGTCAGGCGTTGTTGGTGGCCAGGCCGGTGGCAGCGCCACGCCCGAGGTAGGCTTCGATCACCTTGGGGTCGCTCTGAACCTCGCTACACGTCCCTTCGCAGATCTTCTTGCCATAGTCAATGACCGTTACCCTCTCGGAGATGCCCATCACCACCCGCATGTCGTGCTCGATCAGCAGAATCGTGATCCCCAGCTCGTCGCGCAATCTGCGGATGAAGTCCATCATCTCCCTCGTCTCGTGCGGGTTCATGCCCGCCGTCGGTTCATCGAGAAGCAGCAGCTTGGGCTTGCCAGCCAGAGCGCGGGTGATTTCCAGACGCCGCTGGTCGCCGTAGGGCAGGTTCTTGGCCAACAGATCGCCCTTGCCTGCCAGGCCGACGAACTGGAGCAGCTTGTTGGCTTCCTCCAGCGCTCGCTGCTCTTCCCCCCGCGTACCCCGCGAGCCAATGACGGCGCCGATCCAACCGTGCTTCAGTTGCGGCTCCATGCCGACCAGTATATTCTCGATGGCGGTCATGTTGGCGAAGAGACGAATGTTTTGGTAGGTGCGGGTGATGCCCAGGTGGGCGATCTGGTCCGGCGACCGCCCGTTCAAAAGGCGGCCTTCGAACGTGATTTCGCCCTCATCGAACCCGTAAAAGCCGGTGATGCAGTTGAAGAAAGTGGTTTTCCCAGCCCCGTTCGGCCCGATGAGACTGACGATGCTGCCTTCGGGGACGTCGAAGTCGAAATTGCTGACCGCTGTCAGACCGCCGAAGTTCTTGGTGACGTTCCTTGAAATAAGAATAGCCATAGAAGTTTATCTCCTACGATTCACACAGATGAACCAAGCTCAATCAGCACTCTGCCATTCGGCTGAGCTCGCCACGGAGCCTGCTGGCAGAGGTTCCCGATCGGTACGCAGCTCACGCCTCCTGACTTCAGACGGCCAGAATCCCTCCGGACGAGAAAGCATCATCACCAGCAGCAGCGCGCCGTACATCAACATGCGGTACTCAGCGAACTCGCGCAGCAGCTCCGGCAGCCCGATCAGGGCCAGGGCCCCCACAATCACGCCGGGGATACTCCCTATGCCCCCAACGATAATCAAGCACAGCACGTTGATGGAAACCAGCAAGTTGAAGCTATGAGGGAAGATGGAGGTCAGCTTGCTGGCGAAGATCGCGCCGGACAATCCAGAGAATGCGGCGCCGATGGCGAAGGCCAGCAGCTTCGTCTTGACCAAGTTGATGCCTACCGCCTCGGCCACGTCTTCATCCTCTCGCAAGGCCATCCATTGGCGGCCCAGGCGCGCTCCCCTCAGACGCCAAGACACGAAGACCGCCAGGATGCAGCCGGCCAGAATGACGTAGAATAGCTGCTCGGGTTTGATCAGCGCCAGGGAACCCATCTGCGGCTTAGGTATTTGCAGGACGCCTTGCGCACCGCCGATCAACGGCTTCAACAGGTCCGAGAGCGCGAGGATACGGATGATCTCGCCGAATCCCATGGTGACGATGGCCAGGTAGTCGCCCCGCATCCGCAGCACTGGAATGCCCAGGAGAATGCCCGCCAACACCGCCGCCAGCACCGCAAAAGGCACGGCGGCCCAAAACGACATCCCGAACCCCAAGTGGCCGGTCGAAGTGAGCACGCCCGTGGTGTAGGCCCCGATGGCAAAGAAGGCCACGTAGCCCAGGTCGAGGAGGCCCGCGAAGCCCACCACGATGTTCAGCCCCAGACCCATGAGCACGAAGATGCCCACGTTGTTCATCACCTCGGACAAGTAGGTGCCCAGAAGACTTGGTAGGATGAGCAGCAAGAAGATTCCCAAGCCAATACTGACCCAACGAAGGGTCTTTTGTTGTTTGGGAGGGAGAGCGGTGATCCGTTTCTGAAGACGATCACGGCGCCTACTCCACAGGGCTGATGCACCAGCGATGAGGACAAAAAGCACCAGGGCTGTCACAGGCAGAAGCGCCCTTGACTTGAAGATGAACCTCAGGATGCCCGCACCGAAGAAATCCCGCAGCCTGCTGCTGAGGATCTCTGAGAACAGACCAATGGTGAGAGTCCCTAGAAGCCCTGTCAAGAGAGGTCGCTGGAGGCGGGACGGTAGAAGGTAGAATGCAGCGGCCGCCACACTGACGCTCGCCATAGCGCCAAGAAGCAAAAGACTGCCAACAGCCACGCCCTGGCCGAAAGTCAACGTTTCCAGAAGGTCGGGCGAGACGTTTAAGAAGAACTGCCGAAGATTGAAGATATTTCCAAGCATAACGAGTGCGACGACGGGTATGGCAGTGAGCAGGCCACAGATCAAACCCTGGAGAAAGATGACCCCTCGCCTGTCCTTGGGCGTGCCCTGGGCGGCGAGGTAACCCATCGTAGCTGGTGCAGCAAAGAGGATCACTTGTCCCAGTGTCAGGGTGTTGACGATAAGGGAGCGCGCCCCGAAGATCTCCACCATCCCTATCATGCTCAAGCTCAGCGCAACCACACCGGCCAGCAGACCAAACCGAATGGCGCGACGAATCAACAGACGCAGACCAGATCGAGAATGTTCAGTCATAGTTAGCACCTCACGCTTTCTCTTCGGACAGTCGTTCTCCCAGGATGCCCTGGGGCCGGAAGATGAGCACGAAGACAAGCATGGTAAAGGCAATGACGTCCTTCAATTGGTGAGGGGCCGGGATGCCCAGGCCCTCCAGAAAGAGGCTCGGACCAACGGATTCGAAGATGCCCAGGAGCAAGCCGCCAATCGCCGCTCCGGGTACGCTGCCGATTCCGCCCAGGACAGCGGCGGTGAAAGCCTTGATACCAGGAACGAACCCCATAAAGAAGTGCACCTGGCGGAAGACGATCGCAAAGAGGACGCCAGCGACACCCGCCATAGCGGCTCCAGTGGCGAAAGTAATGGAAACCGTGCGGTCAATGTCAATGCCCATCAGGGCGGCGGCGTCTTTGTCCTCAGACACGGCTCGAATCGCCTTACCCGTCTTGGTCCGCATGATGAAGAAGTTCAGCCCGATGAGCATCACGATGGTGGCGACAATGACCACCAGGTGAGTTTTCAGTAATTCTGTTCCCAGGAAGGGGATGGAGCCTTTCAATACCTGGATCTCGGGGAAGGGAATAACTTTCGAACCGAACAAGCCCCGGAAGAAGTACTGCCAGAAGAAAGAGGCGCCGATGGCGGTGATTAAGGGGATCAGGCGCGGCGCCTTCCTGAGCGGGCGATAGGCAACGCGCTCGGTGAGCAGCGCTACGGCGACGGAGACCACCATAGCAAGCAGCATGGTAGCCAGCAGGCCAACGACGGGTTGGCGGTCGAGGAATCCGGAGTTGCCCAGAGGTATCGCTATAAGCATGGTAGCCGTCGTGATGCCGGACATGAAGAACTCGCCGTGAGCAAAATTGATCATCAACAATACCCCGTAGACCAGCGTGTACCCAATGGCGATCAGGGCGTACATGCTACCCTGGGCGATCCCGAAAATGAGGAAGTCTATCCATTGCTTTATCGTATAGGGATTGTCCAACACTGCAGCAATCGTGCCCCAAGCGATCAAGACCAGAATGACAGCTCTGAGAAACCAAAGAACAAACCCGATATAATCAACATCCCGAAGACGCTCTAGCATTTTCCTCTCCAAAAAGCGGGGCGTGTGGACCCAAGTCCAGTCCCTGGGCCCACACTCCCCTGTAGTTAGTTCAGATCACAACAGGCAGCGCGCCAACAGGCGTCCCTTACGGCCAGATGGGTATATACTGCCCGCTTGTAAGCTGCTTGACCACGATCCTGGGGTCAGCGCAGTCACCATATTGATCGCAGTCGAGCAATCCGGTGATCCCCTCGTGATTATCCGTTGCACTCAGGCAATCCCGCATATCCTGACGACCAACGTGAATCGTGCCATCGGCCTCCTCGACAGCCACTTCTTCAACGCAGTCCAAAATAAGGGTTGCTGCGTCAAAAGCGTGAGCGTGGAAGACAGAGACCGGTTCGCTTCCGATCTTATCCACGTATGCCTTAAGGAACCTGGAGTACAAGCCGCCTGAGAAGCTCGTATCGGGACCGGAGAAGTACATTCCCTCCCCCGCCTCGCCAATGGCCTCAGCAGCAGCAGTGGAGATCATGCCATCTGCGGCTGACAGGACAGTGTCCTCCAAACCAGAGACCTCCTTGGCCTGCTTGGTGAGGAAGGCGCCCTCGGCGGTGAAGACCGGGTAGTAGAGAAGATCAGGTGGTCCGGCCGCGGCGACGGCGGTGAGCACTGGGCGCATGTCGGTGTCGCCCTTGTTGACGGCGGTGAACATCACGATCTCGCCACCGCGCGCCTCAAACGAGTCCGCAAATACTCTCGCCAGGCCTTCGGTGTAGGGATCGCCATCGTGGATGGCGGCTGCCGAGCGCACGCCCAACACGTCATAGGCGAAGTCGGCCATGGCCTTACCCTGGACCTTATCATTGTGCGCGGTGCGCAGGTAGCCGGGGTTCCAAGCGATGTTTGGATCTGTGAGAACGGGGGATGTGTTGGAGGGTGAGACCATCACGTAACCAGCTTCCGAGATGACCTTGGACATGGGAACACCCGCGCCAGAGCAACTGGTGCCCACGACCCCGATGATGGTCGGATCGGAGACGATCTTCTGTCCAGCCGTCTGCCCGCCCTCGGCGCTGCAGCCGTCGTCCTCAGCTTGAAGCTCAACCTCATGGCCCAAGACATCACCCTTGAAGTCAATGGCGATCTCGACGCCGTACTGCGAGTCCAAGCCAAGATCTGCGTTGGGGCCGGAGATGGCGAGAGCGGAGGCGATGCGAATCGGTTCGCCTGCGTCATAGGTGGCACAGCCAATCGCATCCTCGCACTCGAAGGCCGTCTCTTGGGGGGCGCAGCTAGCCACGAGCAGAATGGTCAACATCAGAACACTTAGAGCTTTACCGTACTTCATTTGCTATCTCCTCCTAGATTATTTGCTATTCTCGAGTGGCCGAGGGCAGGCCAAGCCCGCAAGCCCGCTCAGCATGGATTCGTCACGCTACACTATAGGCCCTCATCACCTCCTCCCCTCCAGATTATAACAGCAACGGCGAAAAAAGACAAATCCCGATTTCACCTTTTTCGCTTGCCCGATCGGAAGACAGAAATAGCTTCAGTGGAAGTAAGCGGTTAGAAAAACATTATAGGGGAAACCAAGCAATTTGTCAAGAATTGTTTTCCTCTTTTGCTGAACTGTGGTACAATTATTGAGGCCACAACACAATGCAGTCAACTAAGGAAGTGAATCGTGAACGAGAGGCTGATCTTCTTGAAACTAGGCGGCTCATTGATCACCGACAAGAACAAAGAGCAAACCGCCCATCCAGACGTCATCCGTCGCGCCGCCCGTGAGGTCAGATCCGCTCTAGACCGAGACCCAGACCTCCTCCTGCTGCTGGGCCACGGCAGCGGCTCATTCGGCCATTTCGTCGCCCAGCGCCACGGGCTGCTGCAAGCCGGCCCACCCAACTGGCGGGGCTACGCCCAAACGGGCGCGGCCGCCGCCCGCCTCAACCGATTGGTGACCGACATCTTGCTGGCCGAAGGCGTCCCGGTCGTCTCCATCCAGCCCTCGGCCTCGGCCCACTGCCGCAATGGCGCGCTCATCCGCATGGCAACGGAGCCCATCGAATTCGCGCTGCGCCACGGCCTGGCCCCCCTGGTCTACGGCGACGTGGCTCTGGACGAGGTGCGCGGCTGTACCATCATCTCCACCGAGCAGATCTTCGCCTACCTGAGCCATCACCTCGATCCCACGCGGATCGTTCTGGCCGGCGAGGTAGAGGGCGTGTTCACTGCCGACCCCCTGCGGGATAAATCCGCCCAGTTGATCGCGGAGATTTCACGCCAGAACTTCTATGAGGTGGCGGAGATGCTGGCTGGCTCCCACGGCGTTGACGTGACGGGCGGGATGCTGACCAAGGTCCGAACCATGTACGCCCTGGTGCGAGAACATCCTGGCCTCAAAGTGCAGCTCATCTCAGGGCGGCAGCCGGGCCTGATCCAGCGCGCGCTGCTGGAGACGGACCTTGCGGAAGGGACAACGATTCGCTGGTGAACTCTGAAGCGCCGGAGTCCCGAACTTGTTCGGGGTGTCCCCACAACGGCGCACATCAAAGTCCTGAACAAGTTCAGGACTTTAACCCCCAACAAGTTGGGGACTCCTGCCGGAGACTTGAGCTTTGACCTTGGAAAGGAAAACAAATGATCGCAGCTTTCTTCGACCTCGATGGCACTTTGTGCGCTGAGCACGTCTGGCACGCTTTCAGCAGATATTTCACCGAACACCGCCGGCGGCGCCTCCTCCTGTATGCCTTTCTGGCGGTCCACTTCTCCCTGTGGCCACTGTACCGCCTCGGCCTGTTGAGCCAACAGCGATTCTTCCGAATGTGGATCAGCAACATGCCCTGGTTGCTCGTTGGTCTGCGGCCTGATGAGGCCCAGGTCATCTTCCAGTGGGTCACCGACCAGGCCCTCATCCCCGCCCTGCGCCCCGAGGTAGCCGAGGCGCTACGCCAACACCAGGCTGAAGGCCACCGGGTGATTCTGGTCTCCGGCGCTTTCGAGGAGCTGCTGGCTTGCATCGGGGAGCGACTGGGGGTGCAGCACGTGGTGGGAACCAGGTTAGAGATAAAGCGGGGCAGATACTCCGGGCGGGCCATCAGAGCCTGCTTCGGCCAGGACAAGGTGATTTTCCTCACCGAGCTTCTCGACAAAAACAATCTGGTAGCGGATCTGAGTCAGAGCTTCGCCTACGGCGACAGCATCTCCGACGTCCCCGTACTGGAACTGGTGGGCAACCCCGTCGTCGTCTACCCCGACGACGAGCTGTGGGAGTATGCTTCGCAGCGGGGGTGGCGAATCATCGGAGAGCCGAGGGAGGCATGAGCCACCCCTCGCTCCCTGAATCCGTTGACAGCTCCCTGCCAGCGAAGAAAGATGCCATACCATTGGATGCCAGCTACTCCTCGTCGTCCCCAATGACACGATAGGGAGCCTCAATGTACCCCGAGGGCGTTGGCTCCTGAGAGGGCTCTTCATCCACCACGCGATAGGAACCGTCCACGGAGCTCATCTCCCGCAGGTGGCGGCGCACGATCTCCTGGGGAGAAAGCTCGATGAAGAGCTTCAACCCCAGCAAGATGATGGCGACGTCGTCTAACTGGCCCAGGCCAAGGGCAAGGTCAGGTATGAAGTCAATGGGAAATAGCAGATAGAGCAACGTGGCTGGCGGAATCATCTTCAGCCAGGACGAAACGGCGGGGTCGCGCAGCAAACGCCACACCAGCCTGGCGTTTTTGATAATCCCAGCCAGAATACCGGCCGTCTCACCGACATCGGAAGCTTTCCCCTGTCTAGCCATAACTCCCCCTTTCCCAGAATCAAGGATATTATACCCTCCATCTCTCTTTTTGGCAACTCTGCAAACGACGATTTGACCTTTTCGTCCATCGGTAGTATAGTATCCATGCCACCGACCGCATGACGCGGCGGTGAGCACCAGGCGCCTTGCTCGGCCTGGATTGCCAAATCCAAGCCACGCCCGCTGGATTTGACAATCCAGCAAGAGCAGTAGACAACTGTTGTCGCTTGGATCGCCGAGGCGACCGAGACGGCGGGATAACCCATACCTGCCCCTTGGCACGCCCCAAGGGGCTTTTTAGCTCATTTGAGCCTTCCGCCCTCCGGCCCTCACTCATCACACATCTGAGGAGGTACCGAAATGAACGCACGAAACGCTCTACCCCTGGCCCTGCTGACGCTGATCCTGACAGGGCTGCTCACCGCCTGTGGGCCAGCCGCCTCGCCCACGGCCACCCCAGGCCCCACCGCCCAGCGCGGCGGCTCGCTCACCGTGGCTATCGCCGCCGATGTGGACGGCCTCGATCCCCACAAGACCGTGGCCGCCGCCACCTTCCAAATCACCCGCAATCTCTACGACACGCTGGTGCAGGTGGATGCCCAGAGCCGCATCGAGCCCGATTTGGCCACCTCGTGGGAGACCTCGGCCGACGGGCTGAAATGGACCTTCCATCTGCGCGACGACGTGGTCTTCCACAACGGGCGGAAGATGACGGCCAGCGACGTGAAGTACAGCTTCGAGCGCATCCTGGACCCCGACACGGCCAGCCCCCGCGCCAAGGACTACCAGATCATCACCGCCATCGAGACCCCCGACGACTACACGGTGGTCTTCACCCTCTCCCAGCCCCAGGCCGCCTTCCTCTCCAACCTGGCCTACGGCTGGACGGCCATCGTCCCCGAAGAAGCCGCCGACACCCTGCGCGATCACCCCGTGGGCACTGGCCCCTTCCAGTTCGTGGAATGGACGCCCGACAGCCACGTCACACTCCGACGCTTCGACCAATACTTCGTGGCCGGCGTGCCCTACCTGGACCAGGTCACCTTCCGCGTGATCACCGATCCGCCCGCGCGGCTGATCAGTCTGAAGACGGGCGAGGTGGACGTGGTGCCCGAGGTGCCGGCCCAGGAGATCGCCGGCCTCAAAGAAGAACTTGGCATAAAGGTCATCCAGCAGCCCTTCAACGGCATCCAGTTGCTGGCCATCAACAACGCCCGCCCGCCCTTCGACGACCTGCGGGTGCGCCAGGCTCTCAACTACGCCATTGACAAGCAGGCGGTGATCGAGGGGGCGCAGTGGGGGACCGCGGTGCCCATCGGCAGCCACATGCCCCCGGTCAGCGATTTCTACGTGGACCTGACCGGCCGCTACCCCTACGATCCGGAGAAGGCCAAGTCGCTGCTGGCCGAGGCCGGCTATCCTGACGGCTTCCAGACCACCATCGCCCTGCCCCAGCCCTACGACTTCCACATCCGCAACGGCGAGGTCATCGCCGACCAACTGGCCAAAGTGGGCATCGAAGCCAAGCTGGAGACCATCGAGTGGGGCACCTACCTGGAGCAGGTGTACTTCGGCCGCGACTACGCGCTGACCACCCTGGGCCACACCGGCCGCCTCGACCCCGACCCCTTCCTCAATCGCTACGTCAGCGACCGCCAAGAGGACTACATGAACTACAGCAATCCCCGCTACGACGAGCTGGCCAAAGAAGGCGCGGTCAGCACCGACCCGGCCCGCCGCCACCAGATCTACGCCGAGATGCAGCGCATGCTGGCCGACGACGCGGTGGCCGTCTACCTCCTGGCCCCGCTCTCGTCGGTGGGGCTGCGGGAGGAGGTGCAGGGCTGGCAGCTCTATCCCATTGACATCTACGACCTGCGGACGGTGTGGAGGGGCGCTGCCTCCACTGTGAAACAATGAACTACCTATTGCAACGCCTCCCATCCCTCCTGCTCACCCTGCTCCTGATCTCGCTGGTCACTTTCGTGGTGGTGCAGGTGGTGCCGGGGGATCCAGCCCAGCTCATCCTGGGCACGGAGGCCCCGCCAGAGGCCCTGGCCAACCTGCGGGCCCAACTGGGGCTGGACCGCCCGCTGCCGCTGCAATACCTGATCTGGCTGGGCGGGGTGCTGCGGGGGAACCTGGGGGTCTCGCTGCGGCACGGGCGGCCGGTAGCCACCCTCATCGCCGAGCGGCTGCCGGTTACCCTGTCGCTGGCCACCCTGTCGCTGATCCTGGCCGTGCTGCTGGGCGTGCCGCTGGGCGTGCTGGCCGCCGTCCGCCAACACAGCGCGCTGGACTACGGCGTGCTGGTCTTCGCCCAGGCGGGATTGGCCCTGCCCTCCTTCTGGGTCGGCATCTTGCTGATCCTGCTCTTCGCCCTGAGCCTACGGTGGCTGCCCTCAGGCGGGTACGTGCCCTGGGGCGAGAATCCACTGAACGCGCTGCGCTCCCTGGCCATGCCCGTCTTGGCGCTGGGACTGCCAGTGGCCGGGGTGTTGGCCCGCCTGGTGCGGGCCTCCATGCTGGAAGAACTGGCCCGCGACCACATCCGCACCGCCCGCGCCAAGGGCCTCACCGAGGCTCAGGTCATCGTCCGCCACGCCCTGCGGAACGCCCTGATTCCCACCGTGACCCTGCTGGGCTTGCAACTGGGGTTCCTGCTGGGAGGCAGCATCGTCATCGAGCAGGTGTTCGCCCTGCCGGGCCTGGGCCGGCTGGCGCTGTTCGCCATCCACAACCGCGACCTGCCCCTCATCCAGGGCCTGGTGCTGTTCATCGCCGCTCTGGTGGTGGTCATCAACTTCCTGGTGGACCTGACCTACACCCGGCTCGATCCGCGCATCTCGCTGAACAGGACGCAGATTTACACAGATGAACACAGATGAAAAGAAAGAACAAGAAACCCAATCAGCGCCGGCCGAGTAGGAGCGAGCGGAGGCTACGCATCCGAGCGACATATCGAGGCCAAGCGGGTAATGCAGAGAGCCGCTCGCTTGGTTTCGATACGCTACGCTACTCAACCGGCGCTCGCTCTCCGGGCTTTGCACACGACGGTTTGTTTCTTAGTAGGAGCACTTCGCCTACGCTCAGTGTAAACTCCGCAACGAAGTGTCATTGCGAGGAACGGAGTGACGAAGCAATCTCCAGTTTGCAACGTAGGGGATTGCCTCGCTACGCTCGCAATGACACGCCCACAGGGGAGGAGATTGCTTCGCCCCCCTTCGACATTGCTCAGGGCAAGCCTTCGGGGGCTCGTAATGACACTTCAGTAGCACACTCAACGACCTGGCCTGCCGTTCTTCGGACACGCTCTGAGAGACACTGGCAGCGCGTCAGCCCGCTTCTAATCTGGGGCGGGGTCATCGTCCTGGCGATGGCGCTGGTAGCCGTCCTGGGCCGTTTCACCACTCCCCACGACCCAACAGCGATGGACATCACTGTCCGGCTCCAGCCGCCAGGCGCGGGCCATCCCTTCGGCACCGATCAGTACGGACGGGACATCCTGAGCCGGGTGATGGGCGGGGCGGGAATCGCCCTCAGCGTGGGTCTGGTAGCGGTGGGCATCGGGTTGGGGGGTGGGACGATCATCGGGGCGGTGGCCGGCTTCTACGGCGGGCTGCTGGGCGAGGCGCTGATGCGGTTGATGGACGCCCTGTTCGCCTTCCCGGCCATCCTGCTGGCCATCGCCGTGGTCGGGGCGCTGGGACCAGGGCACGTCAACGCCATGCTGGCCATTGGGGTGGTCAACCTGCCGGTGTTCGCCCGGCTGACCCGCGCCTCGGTGCTGTCGGTACAGGCGGAAGGTTATGTCGAGGCGGCGCGGGCCGTGGGCGGATCGGACCTGCACATCCTGTGGCGGCACATCCTGCCCAACATCCTATCCCCGCTGCTGGTGCAGGCCAGCGTGAGCTTCGCCACCGCCATCCTGGCCGAGGCCTCGCTGAGCTATCTGGGGCTGGGCACCCAGCCGCCGCTGCCCAGTTGGGGGAGGATGCTGGAGGAGGCGCGGCTGTTCATGGACCGTGGGCCGTGGCTGGCCATCTTTCCCGGCCTGGCCCTGGCCCTCACCGTCCTGGGGTTCAATTTTCTGGGGGACGGGCTGCGGGATTATCTTGATCCACGCCAGTGATCAGGGAATCAGGAATCAGGGATTGGTCTTTCCTGATTCCCCGATTCCCTAGTCCCTGATTTCCCGATTTCGAAGTAGGAGAGTGAACCATGCTGCTGTGTATTGACATTGGCAACACCAACATCGTGCTGGGGCTATATCGGGGGGAGGAGCTGGCGGCCCACTGGCGGATCGCCACCGACCACCAGCGGCTGGCCGACGAGTACGCCGTTCTGCTGATCGAGCTGTTCAGCCACCGCGGATACGGCGTCGGCGACGTGGACGGCATCGCCCTGGCCAGCGTCGTACCGCCATTGACGGGGACGTTCGTCAGCCTGAGCGAGGACTACTTCGGCTGCACGCCGCTGGTCTTGGACGCCGGAGTTCGGACGGGGGTGCGGATTCGCTACGACAACCCACGCGATGTGGGCGCCGATCGAGTGGCCAACGCCGTGGCCGCCCATCGGCTGTACGGCGGGCCGGCCTGCGTGGTGGATTTTGGCACGGCAACGATTTTCGACGCGGTCTCGGCAGAGGGGGACTACCTGGGAGGCGCCATCGCGCCGGGCATCGTCATCGCCATGGAGGCCCTCTTCGCCCGCACGGCCAAGCTGCCGCGCACCGACCTGACGCGCCCGCCCCAAGCTATCGGTTCCAACAACACGCAGGCCATCCAGTCGGGCATCCTGTTCGGCTACGTGGGCCTGGTGGAAGGCATGGTGGCCCGCTTCCGCCAGGAGTTAGGCCCGGAGATGAAGGTCATCGCCACCGGCGGCCTGGCCGAGATCATGGCCCAGGAGACCGACGCCATCCAGTTCGTGGATCCGTGGATTACGCTCAAGGGGCTGCGGCTGATTTACGAGATGAATGAGCAATGACAACGAGCCACCTGGATATCTTAGCCAGGTAGCTCGTAGTCTACCAAGTATCATCTGAGCGTGTTTCATCTCGGTTGTAGGACGGATTGGTAATCCGTCAATCCGTCGGAATACCATTCCGACCAACCATATCAGCCAACTCGCTTGGAACACTCCCGACTCATCTCGGTTGTAGGACGGATTGGTAATCCGTCAACCCGTCGGAATACCATTCCGACCAACCATATCAGCCAACTCGCTTGGAACACTCCC
>CAZEBW010000047.1:6991-28385 GCA_964510205.1 uncultured Anaerolineae bacterium | reverse complement strand
ACAAGTTCAGCAAATTCTATCCCAACAGACCATAACTTACTTTACAGTGTACTAGAGCGCTTCGTGCTCTAGTGAGCTTGCCCGGCCCGCCGCGCTTCCAGCTCCTGGGTGACCTGGGCGTATTGCTCTCGCGTCAGCGGATACTTGAGAGCGAATAGAATCCCCACGCACAACAGGACGGCCGGGATCGGTCCCATGGCGATGCGGATGCCCCACAGCGCGTTGGCGGGCTGCTGAGGCGCGTTGGGCACGTAGCCGCTGAACTCCAGCAGCAGCAGGGCCAGGGGAATGGCGATGGAAGTGGTCACCTTGCGCGTCAGCGTAACCAGGCTGTAGAACATGCCCTCGTGTCGTTCCCCGCTCTCCCATTCCCCCCATTCCACGGCGTCGGGAATGATGGCCCAGGGCAGCACGTGGGCCGCCGCCACGCCGATGCCCGCCAGAACGCACAGGAACAGGATCAGGGTCAAGGCGGTGGCGGCGTTCACGCTGATCAGCACGAGCTGCACCGCCGCCCAGAAGGCGATGCCGGCCACGTAGGCCCATCGCTTGCTCCAGCGACGGGAGACCCACTGCCAAATGGGCAGGGCGAAGATGGCAGTCACAAAGATCATGGCCATGATCAAGTCGCTTTGCGGTTCGCGCTGGGCAACGTACTTGACGAAAAAGAGCAGCGTCGCCTGGACGATCTCCACAGAGACCCAGGTGAGCAAGAAGATGACCAGTCCAAAGACGAAGGGGCGGTTGCGCCGGGCTGCTCGCAGGGATTGGCGCAGGCTGGGCTGCTGCTGATCCATGTACTCCTCGCGCTCTCGCGTGCCGAGAAAGACCAGCAGGAGGGGCAGCGCGGCGGCGACGCCAAACAGCAGGCCCATGCTCAACACCTTGGACGCGTTTTCGGGCGTGAAAGAGCCGACGATGGTCAGGGGGATAGTGAAGGCCAGCAGGCTGCCCACGATGGAGAAAAACATGCGGTAGGTGGTCAGGGCGGTGCGCTCGTCGTAGTCCGACGTCAGTTCGGGGGTCAGGGCGAAGTAGGGCATGTACAGCAGGGTGGCCGCGGCCTCGTACAAGATGTATGCGGCGGCGTAGTAGACGGCCAGGGCCAGCGTGCCTTCCCAGGGCGGTTTCCACCACAGCATGGCGAAAGTCAGGGCATAGGGCAGGGCGCCGAAAAGCAAAAAAGGCCGCCTGCGTCCCCAGCGGGTGCGGGTGCGGTCCGAGAGGTGGCCGAACAGTGGGTCGTTGATGTAATCCCAACTGCGCCCGATAAAGATGGCGGCGGCGGCGATGCCTGGCCTGATGCCCACCACGTCGGTCATGAAGATGGCGAAATAGGCGCCCAGGATGGTGGTCGTCAGGCTAAAGCCCGTGTCCCCGACGCCGTACAGGAGCTTGGTGCGGCGCGACAGACGATTTGGCATGATGGCTGCTCCTCTTCTCTTGTGGCATGGGTTGCTGAC
Source organism: uncultured Anaerolineae bacterium (assembly GCA_964510205.1). Taxonomy (GTDB): domain Bacteria; phylum Chloroflexota; class Anaerolineae; order VGOG01; family VGOG01; genus CAZEBW01. The sequence continues at coordinate 26,922 of CAZEBW010000047.1, read as the reverse complement.
CTAGAGAACTCCTTCACGTTCTACGTCCTCTTCTTGGGATAGTCGAAGTCCACGTCTACAGGCTCGACATCGCCCACCAACGCCCAGGTCTCCACGTCGAACGTCAGCTCGACCACGCCGCAGGTGGGCAGGTTGTCAATGTAGGATGGGGAGAGATAGTTGGCCAGGTCTGTCAGGCCGGGATTGTGTCCGAAGCACATCACGCAGTCCAAGTCATCGTCGATCTCCTGGATGACTTCTAGCATCTCGAACTCGTCGGCGTGATAGAGCCGTTCGTCCAGGACGACTTCATCCCAGGGGAAGTCAATCTCCAAGGCAATGGCCTCCGCCGTGGCGACGGCTCGCGCCGCGGGGCTGGAGATCACGCCATCCACTTCGACTCCTCGCTCCGCCAGGCGTTCTCCCATGACCGGCGCATCTCGTTTCCCCCGCTTATTGAGCGGCCTATCGCGGTCTGGCAGGCCTCGATTCTTCCAACTGGACTTGGCGTGTCTGATGAGGATTAGGGTTTTCATTGTGGGAGTTTCCTTCGAGCGATCAGGGACACGGAGACTGCTGTACATGGAAGTCGTCGCTACCGAGAGCGGTGAAAGCGGTCAATTCGCCACCTGCTGCATAATCCGGTAGTAGAGCTTCAGCCGCTGCGACCAATTGACGTTTTCTCTCCGCCCGGGTCAGGGGTCGTTCCGCTTGCTGAAGGTCTTCACGAATCAAGCGGAGTGCGGCTTCCACAAGTGTTAGTCGCTCTGGGATCGGAAACTTCTTGAATTCTTCCAGTATCTCTACGTGTGTCATGTCTCCTCCTCCATGCGAATCGCTCCGCTCTGGGAAGTGGACGAAGCCATGTTCGTCCATGGTCAGATCGTGTTGTTCGGTCAGGTATTCCATTCGGCTCTCGCGTATTTCGCACTCGATCTCGTCTTGGTGATCCAGGTAGTAACCGATAGCGTCGTGTACCCAAGATGGGCGCAGGTGAGGGTAGCTTTCCAGGATTTCGTCAACGGTATCGCCGGCCTTGTAGAGGCGAGCGATCAGGGATACGGTGATCCCTGTCCCGCGAATGATGGGTCGCCCTCCTCGCTTCCCAGGAACGCGAGTGGGGATAGCACTGCAACGTCTTCCGAGATGCTCCGTCCCTCGATCTTGATGTACTTTCAGCGCCCTACTCATTGGGGGTGGTCTCCCACTTGGGTGTTGTTGATTGGCCCTGATTGGCCCTCGGTCTGAAGACCTCGGCTGATACAGGAAATCCGTTGAAACGGATTCAGAACGAATGCGATTTATCGCATTTTATGTCTCAGCCGAGCAATTCATTGCTCGGCCAAGGCCAGCAACACTCTACGAGGGACTACCTCATCGGGGATAGCACTGCAACGCGGCCAACGGCGGGGCGGAAGAAGAAACGGCCACACCACTTTCAGCCCCCTACTCGTCGGGGATAGCACTGCAACGATGGCGATGCGGCTGGATGAAGTTGGTCGTCTGCTCTTTCAGCCCCCTACTCATCGGGGATAGCACTGCAACAAGAGCATGGACTAGACTATCCCTCTATCATCCGTAGCCTTTCAGCCCCCTACTCATCGGGGATAGCACTGCAACTTAGGAGATTTCAGAGCGAACATTGACGAATTCATTTTCTTTCAGCCCCCTACTCATCGGGGATAGCACTGCAACCCCGCAGTTCACCCATCCCGACCTGGGCATAACGCTCTTTCAGCCCCCTACTCATCGGGGATAGCACTGCAACTGGGGGCCGACGAACAGGTTGACCAGAACGAATTTGCTTTCAGCCCCCTACTCATCGGGGATAGCACTGCAACTCCCGTAGGCCAGGGTGCGAACGTGGCTCTGCGCAGCTTTCAGCCCCCTACTCATCGGGGATAGCACTGCAACTTGTGCAAACTGCCGACCAGGGTGCGGGTGCCATACTCTTTCAGCCCCCTACTCATCGGGGATAGCACTGCAACCCGTCGTCCAGTACATCGTCGTGGCGCTGTTGACCGGCTTTCAGCCCCCTACTCATCGGGGATAGCACTGCAACGTGGGCCTGCCCCATGCTACACCAGCAAGACCTGTGCTTTCAGCCCCCTACTCATCGGGGATAGCACTGCAACATTGCGAAATTAACTGGATATGGCGAAAGTAGCAGACTTTCAGCCCCCTACTCATCGGGGATAGCACTGCAACAACAGTACAGCCGCATCCTCGTCGTCAAGGGCGACCTTTCAGCCCCCTACTCATCGGGGATAGCACTGCAACGAAGCCCCAGGAGCTAGAGGGGATTTGGACTTTTCGACTTTCAGCCCCCTACTCATCGGGGATAGCACTGCAACTCCCCGCTTTGGGGATGGGTTTTAAGACGTTATCAACTTTCAGCCCCCTACTCATCGGGGATAGCACTGCAACCCAGCCTTTGGGAGTTGATTTCTCTGGTTCTTGAGTCTCTCAGGGCGAAAGAGCATGCTCAGAGGTACTCCTATTCGCTCCAAGTATCGCGGAACGACTCCGCCTGTTTCCAACGCCATTGTCGTTGTCGCAAATCTCAAACTGCACTCAACCCCTGTGGATTTGCGACAGCTCAATTCACCGTGTACTTGCCATTTCCAAACACGCATCCCTTGCCCACGTGAATCGCTGATCCCAGGATCAAAAGTGTACGAAAATCGGCCAGCGAGCCGGCGTAGCGCAGCGTGCCAACCACACCCCCTATGTCAATGCGCCGATGCTGCTTGCTAGAGTAGCGTTCCCGACTTTGCCAGTGGACCACTGCCTCAACTGTCTCCACTTTCTGTGCTCTCTTGACGAAGTCTTTGTAATCGGTCTTCCACCGTTCGCCGCAGTGAAAGTAGTACAGTGACGACACCCGCCGCAGAAGCGCTCGGATCAATACGTGGAAGGCTGGCTCGCGCGCTATCTTCCCGCTGTGTTTCAAGCGGGTCGGCGTCAGAAAGTGCACACTCAGTTCGTGGTTTGGCAATGTGGCCGCCGCCTGCTCGATCTCACCAATGCCTGCCGTCATCTCGACGTTGCGTAGTGAGTCGCTTGGCCCGTCGTAGATCAGCGTCTCCCACGGCCCCAGTGGGTCCCGTGCCCATACCTGCTTCAGCCGAAAGCGCGCGCGTCCCCGGCCCATGCCTGCTTCACCCAGTGCCTTGAATGCCAGGACGAAATGGGGCAAGTGGTCGATGCCCCCGCCGATCAGCACCAACCCAAAAGCTAACTCGTCACCCACCTTGTACTCCGTTTTGCCGTCCAGCGGTGGCTCAAAGACAAAGGGCCGGGGCACCGCCTCGTGGGTGCGCAGCACCTCCGAATCGGGCGGTGCGGGCGTCTCAAAAACATAGCTGTAGGCACAGCGGGCCGTCTGCTGGCAGGCGTCGCATCGGCTGCCTGGCTGCACACAGGCCATCCGTTTGAATGCCCAGCCGAACGCGCCTCGCAATGTTCCCCCCTTGTGCGACGCCAGGCTCATCGGCTCAATGGGCTCTAGCACAAAGCGATATCTAGCTATCTTGAGCTTTTCTAGCATCAGTCCAAAAACCGAAAGAGCGTCCCTTCGCGCACCACCACCCGCCGGTCGCTCCAGTAGGGCGGGCGATAGCCACAGCCAGACTCCACCATCAGGTTGGTCATTACTACCCGATCCGGTGCCAGCATGATCGCGTTGTAGGGCAACGGACGGAGTAGGATATGTTGGCCCTGGTGGTAAAGGAATAGACGCCGCTCGACCCGCAAAGATGGGAAACGCTTGCCCACGTCCTCGATCGCATAACTGACTACCTTGCCGAACCCGGCTGTTCGCTTCTTGCCCATCCCTTGGTACTTGAGCACCTCTAACAGCGTCCCCAGGTGGTCCCGATCGCGTACATCGGCCAGCCAAACGTACTCGTACACCTGCCAGGTGGTTATCCGGTTGTCTATCGCCTTCAGCACGCCCTTGCCTGTCTCCGGCTCGCTGGTAAGCGGATGCCCCCGCTTGCCAACGCGGGTGATCTCCAGTGAGGAGAGGCGTGTGATGTCAACGCGCTTGCGGATGGGCTGTACTTCATAGTCGAGTGTGAGTCTCTCGCCGCTGTTCGGGTCGAGCCAGCGAGCGCCCTGCTTGAGATAAGGCCGGCCCTTGACCACCGGAAAGCCTGAGGAGATGGCGTAGACCGATTCATGGATGGCTGGATCATTCAGTAGTTTGCGGTCACCCAGCGACACACGGCCCAAAACCTGATCCAGCACCGGAGTAACATGATCCCTCATGATGGCTGGGTCGGCCTGTTGGTGAGTGGGGGAAAGTGCCACATGGCCGGCGACCAATGCTCGCCAGTAGGCAGCATGGGCTAGCGCTCCATCCAGCGGCAGCGGTGAATGGACAAAGTCTTGATCGCGGGTGATAGAGCTGATATAGGGTGTCAGGAAACGAAGCGTGATTGCAGTATTCACGTGCCCTCGCTGCTTTCCTGAGCTGTCAACTGGATGATCGGTGCCAAGTTCTCATCCTCCTGGATCAGATCCGGCAGCGTGACGACGTAGTCCTCGTAGCCCTTCTTGAATTCCTCCAGTGGCTCATTGAAGTGAAGCTCTTGGCCCAGGCGGACCGCGCCGTTCTGTGGCGAAGAGTCATCTAATGAGGTCTTCCAGGTCAGCGTGTACTTCCAGTTCATCCGACCGAAGCCGCGGCTACCTTGTCCCCCATAGCTACGCTGACTGGAGAGTTCCAACACTTTCAGCAATGCACCGAATTCTAGAGGTGACATCGGGTACACATTGCGGAAGCCGTGGACGAAAGTTGTGTTGGGCACTACGTACTCTACATGAAAGATCATCTGAGTAGGCCCCGCCTCTTCCATCTCCCCACCCTCTATGGTCAAATCTACCAGTGGTGCCTTTTCCTCATCCTGCTTACGGGTCATCATTGTCATGGCCGTGATCTGGCCAGCCTCGACGGTGGTCTCGGGCAGGCTCTCCTTCTGCTCGGGATAGGCAGCTTTGGCATAGGCCATTGTCTCCGCTGTCAGTGGAATGGCGAAGTCTACACCGAAGCGTGAGGGGTACATCCGACCACCCATTGAGAAACCGAACAGGCGCAGTGAGGGGAAGGTGTTGTATAGGCTTTGTGCCAGTGAGGAATCACCTGCCGTCAGCGTACCTCCGCTGAAGAAGGTCACGAAGGCCAGGTCGGAGAGACTGTGGATTCCCAGTGTGTCAACCAGGTAAAGCGCCATCAAATCGCGCCAGGCTCCTCGGAAACTGTTGCCGGAAATAGCTGGCGTTGTCACCACTTTGTTGCCTGACTTGATGCTCAAGCGGCGAAAGAACATCTTGATCCCCAGACGTTGCTCAGAATGAACCAGGGGGGCCAGATTCTCGCCTATGCCATAAGCCGAGACCAAATAGCGTTTGCTCTTGCTCATGCGTCACCTCCTGTGTCCTCTTGTTCGTCCGCTGTCTCTTTGCGCTCCTGCACCCGCTCGACTAACTGTGGCATAAATGCTAGCGTGCCGTGCTGCTTCAGCTCCCGGAACAGTGCCTCCATTGCTTCGGTTGAGGGCAGCGAATCGGGGTAGTTCCGGCTGAAGTTGAGGTCAGTTGCTGCCTCAATCGCTTTGACGAATGTGTTCACGTCATTCGAGCGATTGAGTGCACCCTTGACCGCCTGATGAAAGTAAGTCAGTGTGGAAGTCCGGGTGCTGGAACTCGTTGCCATCTTTGTCAGGCTGCGGCGACAGGCCTGGTACAAGAACCAAAAGGCCTCAAAAGCATCGTCGGTCATTGATTCACCTCCATATCTCTGTAATCAATGGCGTCTGCACGACCAACTCGTGCATTTGCCTCAAATAGCTCTCCGCATCCCGGTCGCCTGACAACTGAGCAAGCCGGTCTAGCACTGTTCCATAGTTGAACCCGCCCAATTGTATCAGCGTCTCGACAAGCTCCTCTGGACTAGAAGCCAGAGCGGTCAGCTTCATACGGTGGCTTACCTTGGGATGCCTGAATGTCTCCACGAATGCCTGCAGCGTCTCGATGGCTGTCAGCGTTTGTCTATCAACGAAGTGGTACCCTTCCCAGATCACCGGCAGCGTGGCCGTCTCGTTGCTCACGATCAACGGCTTGTGCTTGAACTCGAAATGTCGTCCCTTCGAAGTCCCCCATAAGCAAGCCAGGGCGTGAAAGGGTACCTCGACCTGCATCGGCATCAATGGGTCGAGCAAAACAACGGACCGGTTGAAGCTCTCGAATAGCTTGCCCAGGAATGCGGGCATCCCGACCTTGCTCTTAGCCTTCGCCACTTCGCCTACAAAAGAGAAAGGGGCGGTGGGGAAGGTCGCTTCCAGCCATAAGTCTCGTTTGCCGTTGTGGTAGTGAACGGCGTTCTGAAGCGCATTGTGCAAGTACAACGCTGCAACCACATTCAGCGTCACCAGGGACTCCAGTGAACGGATCTCCAACTTAGGCTTGAACCCTGTCATCGTGAAGAAAGGCAAGGTTGCTGCTACTGCTGCCTCTGATTCCCTAGCGGACGGCGTGCTGGTAGCAAAGTAGACCGCTTTGCGCTGAAAGATCAAGTTCTTGGCTGGTTTTAGCGCGTTGGGTGTTTTGAAGTGAGAGATGGCGCATAGCACACAAGCGTCACTAGCATCACCGATGTGCCAATCGGTGTATCGGCCAGGGCTCCAGCCCAGATCCGCTATCGGTGAGCAGGAAAAGCTGGGAGGAATGGGTGAGCCACACATTGAACAGTGGGCCGTTGTCCTTCTTTTATCCACTTGTCGGGCATCAATCGCGTCGCCAAAGGCTTTGGTGTGGGTGATATGGAAAGTGTCGTCAATACCGGCCATGATCGCGTCCACGTGCTGGAGCCAGGTGTCACGCTTGGATTTGCTCACCGGCACACTTTCCAGCAAGTCGCGCACCCGGCGGTGGAAGCCATCGCGCACACGTCTAAAAAAGTCACGATTGCCCGTCATATCATTGTAACGAACTGGTACAGGGAACAAGATAGAGACCGGATCTTCACGAAGTGTCAGCATCAGCCAGAAAGGCAATTGAACTATCGTTTCCTGATCTGGCCTCCAGCGGGGACCGTGAGCGCCGACAAAAGTGTGGATGGCCAGCCGCCGTCCATCCAAGTCAACCTTGCTCTGACGACACAGTGCCTCGATATCCTTGTCGGTGTCGCAGGTCAGGGCCGCTGGCTCTACGAACTCGTATTCGTAGGAGATGGCGTCAAAGCGAGCGAACACCTCGGGATACTCATCCCGCATCGCCTTGACGTAGGACTCGACAAACAACCGTTTGACGTACGCAATACTCAGCGCGTTGGACAGAGCCGACTGCAGACGGATAGTGAGTCCAATTAGTGCCCACCCTTTGGCCCAATGTCCTACATCCAGTCTGAACTCTTGATACGTTGCCTCAGCCCACTTGGTGACATGATGGTCTTTAGCCAGCCTATAAGCGCGGGTGAAGTCGTCAAAGAGTTTGCTTTCTCTCAATTCAGTCTCTATATGCCCAAAGAACTCATCTCTGCTGTGAGGCCATTTCCTGCCAGGTGTCCGCCAGAGCAAGCTCTTAAACATGTCGTGAATGATATAGACGCTAAAAGCATCATTCTCGGAGAGTTTGTGCTCCGTAGCTAGCCAGTGCCCGAAAGTCATGGCATTGAAAAAGCAATGCACGGGAATAGGTGCTAGATGGATCACATCGTCATCCCGTCCAATTCGCGCTGTCGGCGGCAGCACAAATTCCAGATTCGGCTCGCCATTTGCTGGGTCAAACTCCAGTTCTGAATCGTCGAGAAATATCGTGAATTCGATCATGTTTCTAATCTATACTGTCTGGCGTCATGAATTCGGTCAATCCCTGCAATTATTGTCATATTCGCCAATCTGCTCTCGGAAGGTCTTCAGATCAATGCCTTCTCCTGAGCGCGTCTGTTCCAGGGTCGCCTGAGGGTAGACCGCAACGCGCCCCTATTATAACCCAACCCCGACACTTACGCAAACGAACAAAGCAGCTCTTCTTGGAGCAGAGACAACGTGGCTGCGGGCTTGTGTTGCAACAAGAGCGGTGCGTCTGGTCAAAGTCGGGTTCTAAAACACGTCCACAGGCTCATCCCACAACTTCCTTTGGATCACTTCCCTCAACTCCTCCTGGGAGGCGATCAACTCGACTTTGATAGCATCAACCGCTATATCCAAGATGTCGTCATCGTATGGCTGCTGTCCCATCTTGCCCATCTCGTGTTTCAGCATCCCCTTAGTCACCCTCACTCGTCGGGTATGAGGCGATTTGCGCTTCAGTGCTGCTATGGCCGCATCCGTCAGGCGAATGGATAGCTCCTGCAGTTGTCTCTCGTTCATCAGGGCAATCCGACCAGGTGAATCGAGAAAGTCTTCGTAGATGGTGTTGGCCATCACGTACCGAAACCAGTTCTCCCAGGTTCTATCTGCATCCGTCCTGTAGAACCGAGATAGAGGAATCTCATCGAGATCAGGTTCTTCTTCTTCTTCCTCTTCTTCCTCTTCTTCCTCTTCCTCTTCATCGAAGCTGAAGTTTGGAGCTGGGCCAAGGAAGTTGCGCCAGATGGTGTAGGTGGCCATGGCGGCAATGATGCTCAGCAGAGTTGCCTCGAACAAGGAGAAGGGCAAGAAACGGGTGAGTACCCAGCCCACGCCAAGGGCAATGCCCATTACCAGCGTGAAGCTGATGGCCAGCAAGACGATCATCACGATGATCACCAAAATACCGGGAAGAAAAGGACGCATAGTTGCACCTCCCTATGACAGATTATGTTTGCCCAACGAGCGAAGGCGTGACATATCAGAGCCGCGGATGGGCAGAAAGGCGTGGATCAATTGGACTTCATTGCACCTCAGCCCTCAGCATCGGCTTAACCAGCTCGTCTATCTAGCTGAGTTCTACCACCAACATCTCCCGCACCATTCAATGCCTTCTCCTGAGCGCGCCTGTTCCAGGGATCGCCTGAAGGTAGACCGCGATCTGCCCTATTATAACCCAACCCCGACACTTACGCAAACGAACAAAGCCCGCGCCCCCCAAAGCGGGGCTGCGAGCTGTGCTGGAGCAAGGGATTTCAAGTTGGGCGGTTGGGCCATGAGCGGTCAAGTGAGCGCTTGCATCTCTTGCTCTATCTCGCCAAGAAAGAGCAAGAGGCGGTTTTGGACAAAATCCCTATCAAAGGAGACGCATTGATAGCGCGCCTGGCGGCTCTGAAACTCCAATTCCTTGTAGCGCGGCCACACACTCCGGCGCAGTTCCTTCGCTCTGTTAAGCCAATCGTCACGCTGGGTATGAGCCTCAAAGTGCAGTCCCTTGCTAGCAAACCAGGCTTCGACTCGGTGCAACGCCACGTAGAAGGCGACTGTAACAATCCAGTCCAAGAAGTGTGTGCTGGCCGGATCTAGCGTGTCAATCAGATCTTGGTTGTGTCGAGCTTGTCGGAGATGGGCTTGAGCGTCAGGCATGTTATGTCTTTCTCAGGATGACTGCTGCGTCAAATCGCTCCAAGGTCACAACCTCGGTAAGCGGGCGGTCCTGACGATCTACCAGGTGGAACTTGAAACCGATGTGCGGTGTCACCTCCATCAGTCGCCACTCAAGATCGTAAAGCCGAAACCGCTCATCCTCAGTGCTGCAGTTGGCCACGAGCCAACACTCGAAGCCCCACGTTTTGACTCTGATGTAGATGGATTCCAGCGAGGTCAGTTGGCTAGCCTGTTGGGCCAACCTCTCGGCCACTTCTTGTGCATCCAGCGTAGGTGCAGTAACTCTCGGTGGCGCCATAGGTTGGGAAAGCAGTGACCGTGCCTGGCGACCGCTATCGACCCACACCTGGCCTGTCATTAGTACTTCGGGTTCATAGTAAGTCTGCTCTTCGCGCAGGATCTGACGGGCGCTGCGTGAAGAAGTATTATGATTCCCAATGGATGATTGATAGAGCTCATGAATAGCCATCACTTGCCTCCTTGTGGCACCACATGCCAGTTCTTGCGGTAGACCCAGGTGAAGCCACGTGGCGTGATAACAGCTACATCCACCTCGCCACCACAAAGCGGTGCACCGACTGCAAAACGGTAGCGACCTGTCGTTGTTTCAACGAGGTAAACAGCCAGATCTATTGCATCCTGGAGGGGCATACCTTCGAAAGCAATAGAATACTCAAATTGGGCCAATAGTCGCCAGGCTTCATCGGATGAGATTTCCAATCGCGCGGCCAGCACTTGGGCCAGCCGAGGATCAGCTCCTTTGATCAAACGGGTGATCGCGTCGGTAAGCCCAAACCAGTCTACACCCAAATCCGGCTCGCCGGTTTCCTTGTCAGGGCGCCGGGGCTGGACTTCGGGGGTGGACGGGAATTCGAATAGGTACTGCTCTGGAAAATACGCGCCGTCAGAGTAGCCGCTGACTAGAATGCCTAACGAGGGTTGTTCGCCCGGTGAGAGTGGTCCATATTGAGATTCATAGCGTTCCAGCAAGAAAGTGCGCAGGTTGTCAGCGATGTCGCTTACTTCGAACCCTCGTGCAGTTTCGTCCTCGGCACTGGGGAGGCCAAACTCGTACTCATTGATCAAGCTCTCGATGGTGCGGGATCCCAGCAAACTGATTCCCCAACTCAGTGCGCCGATAGGGTAGTCTCTTATGTGACAGAGCTTTCGTCCGTAATCGTAGGTCTTGAGGATACCAGGGGGTTGTCCGGTCGGCCCACCGTGTACCGCTACGGTGCTGTCGGCCGCTAGGACCAATCCATCGTTTACCTTGACAGCTACCACAATTGTCATTTAGAACCTCCCCGATCTGTGCTCGAATGGCCTCAACTCCGCTTAACACGCCTACATCACCCTCTGGATTCGGGCGAACATCCAACGTAGCCCAACGCATCGGTGACGCTTCCCATTATAACCTAGAGACGATGGTTTGGCAAGTGAACAGAGGCTCCGCTTCTGCAGAAAGCCCGGGGCCGCGGGCTTGTCTCATCGCCTGGCGGGTTTTACACCTGCTGCGCCAAGGCAATGGCGCCCAGCACGCCAGCCCGATGGCCTAGCGCGGGCGGCACGATGTAGTCGTCTATCTGCTCCAGGATGGCCGGCGCTGGCAGGTAGCCGCTGAGCAGCTCCTGTACCTCCCGCCGCACCAGCGGGAAGAGCGCGGGCTGTTGCATGACGCCGCCCCCCATGATGATGCGCTGGGGCGACAGGATGCAGATGATGTTCACCAGGCCCAAAGCCAGGTATTTGGCCTCCAGCGGCCAGGCGGGATGGTCCGCGGGCAGCATCTCGCCCCGCTGCCCCCAACGCTCTTCCAGAGCCGGGCCAGCGGCCAGCCCCTCCAGGCAGTCGCCGTGATAGGGGCAGAAGCCGGGGTAGGGGTCGGCCTCCCAGTCGTGGGGAATGCGGATGTGGCCCATCTCCGGATGGACCAGGCCGTGGATCAACTGTCCATTGACCATGCCGCCCCCGCCGATGCCCGTGCCAATGGTCAGGTAGACGAAGGTGTCCAATCCCTGGGCAGCGCCCCAGCGGTGTTCGCCCAGGGCGGCGGCGTTGACGTCGGTGTCAAAGGCCACGGGGACACCCAGCGCTCGCCGAACCGCTCCGGCCAGGTCGGTGTGTGCCCAGCCGGCCTTGGGCGTGGTGGTGATGTGGCCGAAGGTGGGCGAATCCGGGTTTGGATCCACTGGGCCAAAGGAGGCGATGCCGATGGCGGTCAAGGGCTTCTTCTTCTGATCCTGCTGAAAGAAGCGAACGGCGCGGCCGATGGTTTCCTCTGGCGTGGTGGTGGGAAAGCGCGTCTCCGCCCGGACGTCGTCGGGACCGCTGCCCACCGCGCACACGAATTTCGTGCCGCCCGCCTCAATCCCTCCCCAAAGCGGGGTCATCAGTTCTTCTTACCGCTGCCTTCCAGGACAGGTAACAGGGCAATGGATAGGGTCTTGAGCCCTCTGGCGATGGCCTCCTCCTCGCTCTCACAAGCACCGCTTTCTAGAAGGTCCCCCAGAATTTGACGCATGTCGTGACGCAAGAGAACATTTTGGGCAATTCGCCTGGCTCGTTCTTCCATCAATGCTTCTGATAACGAGGCCACGTCCTTGTCTACGTCTTCTGCTGATAACAACGCTGCCTTTGGTTCGTGCGGGGCAATTCTTTTCATACTCATGGTCTCCTACCTCCCGTATGTCTCTGCCACGTACTCGATCAACTGGTTGCTGTAATGTGTGCCTTGCTGCTGGCATAGACTCAGCAAATGTTGAATGTCATGCCTAGTGAGCAACCCATCCAGGCCGGCTCGGCCTATCACGCCGAGAAACCCTGTGATTCGCAAGCCCTCCTCCTCGGCCACGGCCCGGGCTGCCAATTCGTCCAACAGAATCAACGTGCATCCAAGTTCTGGGCGGGCAGTAACGACCATCGCCTCTGCTTCTGGCAAGTGATTGTGGTAGTCTGGGTCACCTGACGAGGGTTGCTCAGCAATTCGACGAGCCAGCGTTTCTGCTCGTTCTTTTTCGTCGGGTGCTAGCGCCTCTGCCAACACGACGAATCCTTCCCGGATGAGATCATCCAGTTCTTCACCAGCGTTGTGCTTTTCGAACTCGGCTACTTGCGAGGGTGCAATGTAGATTGTTCTGAAGTATTGCTTCAATAAGTCCACTCGACCACATTGAAACGCTGATATGAGCGGCCCCGTGTTGCAGGCCACCGTAGTCTTATCTGCTTCCCCGTTAGGCATTATTGTTCCTCATTTGTTGGAGTGTATCAATGCTTCTACCTCTTCGCTACCGTGGATGCCGGCCCAACCTATTATAACCCAACGCCGATACTTTAGCAAACGCACAAAGCCCGCTCAGCCCCGCTTTCGTGAAGAGCGCGGGACCGCGGGCTTGAGTTGCTCAGACTTGGGAAGAGGCGCTACTCCTCTGTCTGCTTTTGTTCCTGAAGCGCCAGAAAGATCTTCTCCGCCGAGAGCGGCAGGTCGTTGAAGCGGATGCCCAGCGCGTCGTGGAGGGCGTTGGCGATGGCGGGGGCGGTAGGAACCATGACGTGCTCGCCCACACCCCGCGCTCCCCACGGCCCGTCCTCCAGCGGCGTCTCCACGATGTCGCCGTGGATCTCTCTCGGCGCGTCCACGGCGGAGGCGATGCGGTAGTCCACCAGGCTGGGGTTGAGGGGCTGGCCCTTCTCGTCGAAGCGGAGAGCCTCGAAGGCCGAGCTCAGGCCGTGCACTGCGCCGCCCTCGATCTGGGTCATGACCAGATCAGGATTGATGGCCTTGCCCACGTCGTACGCGCTGGCGATTTTGAGGACCTCGACCTGGCCGGTCTCGGTGTCCACTTCCAGGTCCACGGCCTGCGCGCCGACGGTGTAGTGCACCACCGCGCGCGCGCCCTGGCCGGTCTCGAAATCCAGGTTGGTGACGTAGGTGGGCATGAACTTGCCGCGCCCGACGATGGGGCCGCCCTTCCAGCCCTCGAAGTTTTCGTTGGGCAGACCGTAGATGACCATCTTCTCCAGCGGCTGCTCCTCCTCGGATCTGTACGAGATGACCTTGCCGTTCTTGATATCCAGGTCGCTGGCGTCCTCGCCCCAGTGCTCGGCCACGATGTCCAAAATCTGCCGCTTGGCGTCCTCGGCGGCGGCTTTCACCGCGTTGCCGGTAGACCAGGTGATGCGGCTGGCCACCGTCTGCCATTCGTAGGGGCTGTACTTGGTGTCCACCGGCACCGAAACCCGCACCCACTCGTAGGGCACACCCAACGCCTGGGCCGCCATCTGCGCGATGACGGTGAAGGCGCCCTGCCCCAGGTCCTGCGCACCGATTTCCACGTTGACGGTGGCGTCTTCGTTGAAGCGCACCACGGCCGCGCTGCCAGGATTGGGCGGCATGGCCGGGGCCTTCCACATGATGGCGATGCCCTGGCCGCGCTTCTTGTGCGGGTTGGTCGGAATGGCATTCCGACCTACGTCCCAACCGATGGCCTCGGTGACTTTGTCAATGCAGGCCACCAGGTCAATGGCGGGCATCTCCATGCCGGTCAGGATAGTGTCGCCCGTGCGGACGCAGTTGCGGCGTCGGAACTCGGCGGCGTCCATGCCGATCTTTTCGGCCAGTTGATCCATGATCTGCTCGATGCCCCAGTGGATCTCGGGCATGCCGAAGCCGCGCATGGCGCTGCCGACGGGGCGGTTGGTGTAGACGCAGTAGGAGTCGCCTTTGACGTTGGGGATGTCGTAGGGGCCGCTGCAGGAGTAGCCAGCGGCTCGGACGATGTTGACGCCGTAGTCGTTGTAGGCCCCGCCGCCGAAGTAGTACTGGGTTTCCATAGCCAGCAGGTTGCCCTCGGCGTCGCAGCCGATTTTGGTGTGCGCCACCAGGCTCTGGCGCGCCGTGGTGCAGATGAACTCCTCCTCGCGCGTCATGCGCAGCTTGACCGGGTGCCCTTTAACTGCCCCGGCCATGACCACCGCGTAGGCCTCCATGGAGACGCCGGCCTTGCCCCCGAATCCGCCGCCGACGTAGGGCGACACCACGCGCAAGTTGCCGTGGGGGATGCCCAGGCTCTGGGCGATCAGGTCGCGCTGGGCGAAGGGCGACTGCGAGCAGGTCCACAGCGTCACTTGCCCCGATTGCTCCCAAAGAGCCACCGCCACGTGAGGCTCGATGGGCACGTGCTGGATCTGCGGTAGTCGGAACGTGCCTTCCACGATGGCGGCGCACCTGGGCCACGCCGACTCGACGTCTCCTTTGCGCAGCTTGAAGTGTTCGGAGATGTTGGTGCCCGGTTGGGGGAAGATGAAGTTGGCCACCTCGTAGTCGCCCAGGTCGGGGTGCAGCAGGGGAGCGCCCGGCTGCGCGCCCTCCACCGGATCGAAGACGGCGGGCAGCTCCTCGTACTCGACCTCCACGAGCTGAGCGGCTTCCTCGGCGATGTCCTCGCTGGTGGCGATCACGCCCGCCACGGGATCGCCCACGTGCCGCACGCGGTCTGTGGCGAAGATGGGGCGGTCAATCAGATACAGGCCGATGCGGGCCGAGACGTCCTGGCCGCTGACCACCGCCTTCACGCCGGGCAGCGCCAGTGCCTGGCTGGCGTCCACCTTCTTGACCAGGGCGTGAGCGTAGGGGCTGCGCACCAGCCGTCCGTAATACAGGCCGGGGCCGAACTGCATGTCGTCGGCAAAAGTGGCGGCGCCTGTGACCTTCTCGTAGATGTCTATGCGGGGCACGCTCTTGCCCACGGGATTGGTCGTTAGCTTCGCGTCTGCCATTTCACTTGCTCCTTGTCCAACCAACTATGTGCCGCCTCCTGCACCGCTTGTACGATACGGTTGTAGCCAGTGCAGCGGCACAGGTTGCCGACTAGCGCTGCTTTGATCTCCTCTTCAGTTGGGTGCGCGCCGCTTCGCTTACAGCGCTCCAACAGGGCGTGAGCGGAGATCAGCACTCCCGGCGTACAGAAGCCGCATTGCACGGCGTTGTGCTCCACGAAGGCTTCCTGCAGCGGCGTCAACTGATCTCCCTCTGACAACCCCTCGACCGTCACGACCTCAGCCTCATCGGCCTCCACGGCCAGCACCATGCAGGAGTTGACCGGCTGGCCGTTCATCAGCACAGTGCAGGCGCCGCACTCCCCGGCCTCACAGCCGTTCTTGGTGCCGGTCATCGCCAATTCTTCCCGCAGCGCTTGCAGCAGCGTCATGTTCGAGGGAACGGCCAGATACTCTTTAGAACCGTTCACAGTCACAGTGATTGAATGAGCAGCCATTCTTGCTTCCTCCTTGCAAAAACACGCGCTACGCAATACGCACTACTTTGCCCGTATTGCGTAGTGCGTATTGCGTGGTAAGTGGTGCGTATTGCGTAATTCTCCCCATACCTCCCGCAGCCCCCGCAGCGTCAGCGTCCGCACCATGGCCTTACGGTAGGCGGCGCTGGCGCGCACGTCGTCAATAGGACTGGCGGCTTTCATGGCCTCCTCGGCGGCCAGGGCGAAGGCAGCTTCTCCTGGCGGATTGGCTGCCAGCACCTCCTCCGCCTCCAGCGCGCGCAGCGGCACGGGCGCAACCGAGGCCAACGCGATGCGGAACCGGTAGCCGGCGGCGGTCGCAGCGTCGGGGAAGCCAAAGACGGCCACGCCGGCGATGGCCAGGTCGCCGGCTTTGTTGCGGCCCAGCTTGAGATAGCGGCCGATGGAGTTGGCTGGCGGGGCGGGGAAGCGGATGGCCGTCATCAGCTCACCGGCCTGCATCGCTGTCTGGCGGGGGCCGAGGAAGAACTCGCTGGCCGGCGCCTCCCGCTCTCCCGTGGGACCGTAGAGGATGATCTGCCCCTCCAGCGCCAGCACAGCCGGGGCGGTGTCAGCCGCAGGGGAGCCATTGCACAGGTTGCCGCCCAGGGTAGCGCGGTTGCGCAACTGGTACGAGGCCACGGCATTGGCGGACTCGGCCAGCAGCGGATAGTGGGCTTGCACGTCCGCATGGCGGGCGACCTCGTTCATGGTGGCCGCCGCGCCGATGGTCAACCCTGCCCCATCGTCGTATGAGATCTCGCCCATGCCAGGCAGGTGCTTGACGTCTACCACGATCTGGGGGCGAATGAATCCATCGCGCATGCGCACGAAAAGGTCGGTGCCGCCCATCAGCAGGCGCGCCGCCTCACCGTGCTCTTTCAGGAGGTGGGCTGCCTCGTCGGGAGTTTTCGCCCTCACGTAGTCGAAACTGGGTAAACCGGGTCTGGCTAACACGTTGCTAACCTCCTTGCTTGGTACACTACAACAGATTCAGAAAAAAGCGGATCAGGAGCAAGAGACTTGCACTGAGCCAGTCTAGGTGTCCGTTCCTTTCTCAATCTGTTGTAGTCATATGATGCCTAGCAGAAAGGACTCCACGTATTCCCAAATCAACTCCAAGTGGCCATTGAGGTCGTGATCCGAATTCACCTCGATCAACTGAACCTTGCCGGGAAAACGGGCCGCGTACGATCGAGCTGGCTCTATGGGTACAGTTTGATCACGGTGGCCATGAATGATGGTGATGGGGGCCGGGGGCGGAACGGGCTCCAGATAGCGAAGCCCATCGGCCTGGAGATCATACCTGATGGACACCTCTCCTCCGAGAGCCTCGTGGAGGACGGGCGCGGCGCCAGCTTGTCTCCACTGCTCAAGCTCTTTCTCCGAGAGTCCTCCTGACAGCCAGGTCAAAGCGGGGGCTAGGAGCAGCATCTTCTCGACCCTGCCGAATCTGTGCGCATAATGCAGGGCGATCAATCCGCCAAATGAACTGCCGATAATGCTGAAATGACCCAGATCATGATCCAGCACGTACTGCCGCAGCCGGTTGATCAGCCCGGTGGTGGTCATGTATTCGAAATCTTTGGGGGTGGGGTTGAAATCAATGGTGTGGAATTCTACCTGGGGAAACGCCTGGAACCTGTTTCTGAAGAACTGCGCTTTCCTGGACTGTGCAGAAGAGGAAAAGCCATGCAGGTACAAAACCGTTTTCCGCTCCATATTCCTCGTTACCTCGTTACCTCGTTGCCTCGTTACCTCGTTGCCTCATTGCCTCATTGCCTCGTTGCCTCGTCAGAGCGTCACTCTTTTTCGTAGGGCAGTCCAAGCGCTTCGGGTTTTGCTGCTCCCCACCTGGTTCTGAACCACTTTGTTGAGATGATCAGCAAAACGCCAATGGTGATGGCAAAGGGAACGGTCCTCCAGATGTACCTGGACAGAAGGCCAGGGAGCACAAGCTGTGGGTTGAGCGACAGTTGCCACAGGGTTCCAAAAAGCAAGGACCCACCGAGCAGGATCACGGGATTCCACATGGAGAAGAAGACGAGGGCCAGAGCGATGAAACCCCAGCCCATGAGGAAGTTGTAGCTCCAGACCGGGTTGTAGAACAGAGAGTAGATGGCGCCTGCAAGCCCGCTGAGCATTCCACCGACTGTTACACAGAGATAGCGCGTCCTGGCGACGTTTATGCCCGAAACCTCGGCCACAGACGGGCTCTCCCCCACTGATCTGATCCTCAACCCCAGGCTCGTCTTGGAGAGCACGAACCACGAAACGACCACCAGCACGATGCCGACGTAGAAGAATGGGGAAAGGCCAAAGAAGGTGGGTATTCTCTCCATTCCCAAAGGCCCCGTGTAAGGGTTGCCGATGTAGGTGGTCAGGCCGAAGCCGAGGATCCATATCCCCATCCCCACCACGACCTGGTCAACCCCCAGCGTGACGGAGAAGAATCCGTGGAGAAGGCCGAGCAGGCCTCCGATGGCGATTCCCACCAAGAAGCCGAGCAGGTAGTTGCCGGTGGATTGGGCGGTGATGAAGCTCAGGGTAGCCCCGAAAAGCATCACCCCTTCAAGCCCAACGTTCAGCACGCCTGACCGCTGGTCAATGAGTTCACCGAGGCCGGCAAAGGTGAAGATCGTTGAGGCTTCTAGACTTCTAATGATGAATTGCCACATTTAGTCTCTCCTCACGTGGACGCTCAGGTTTGGGGAGGATTTAGATTTTTGCTTTCCCCATGTGATTCTGTAGCGGTAGAAGAACTGAAAAGCGACGAGGGTGATCATCAGAACTCCGAGCAGGGCGTAGTCCACGCCGAAGTTCAAGTGGAGTTTTCCCTGGACGAATCTGCCGCCCATGGACAAGCCTCCGAAAAGCAGCGCGACCGGAATCGCGGCCAACGGGTTTCCGAGGGAAATCAGCCCACAGATGATGCCATAGAAAGCCAAATCACCGAAGTATCCATAGGTCCTGGCAATCTTGTAGACGCCCGGAACCGCAGCGAAATAGTGATACCCAGCCAAACCAGCTACGGCGCCTCCGATGACAAAGACCAGCAGCGATATCTTGAATGGGCTGATGCCAGCGTATCTGGCCGCAGCCGGGCTATGGCCGTGGGTTCTGATTTGGTATCCGATTTTGGTTTTGGCGAAGACGAAGAACAGCAAAAGGGCTATCCCCAGGGCGAGGAAGATGGTGAAGGGAATTCCCCTGATCAGGGGCGCGTACACAGAGGAGGGCAGCTCGAAGCTTTCCCCCCTCCCACCGGGATTCATGAAGGGCCCGCCCTCTTTGATCATGTGCGAAACCACCCAGAAAGCGATGAAGTTCAGAAGCATGGTCACCACGATCTCGTTGATGTTGAACCTTCCCTTCAGAAAGCCAGCGATCGCTCCCATCACGGCGCCGCCCACGGCTGCTGCGATCAACATCAATGTGATTAGAAGGGCAGGGGAAACGTCTGATGTGCGAAAGTCCTTTGCGCCAAAGGCAAACAGGATCGCGAAGGAGGCCAACGCTCCGGCGTAGAGCTGCCCCGGCATCCCGATGTTCCAGAGCCCAGCCCGAAAAGGGATGATGAACGCGGAGGTGCACAGCAGCAAGAAGATGAAGCGGTTGATCGTCAGCGGCAGGCCATACGGGTTGGCGAAAGCGTAGGAGAAGATCTCTCGATAGGCGAGCAGCGGGTTGATGTCGGCCTGGATGAAGATGAGGCTGAAAAGCGCCAGGGCGAAGACGATGGCCAGAACCGAGATGATCGCCGCCTGCCAGCCGCTTACCGTCAGCCTCTTCTCGAGCTTCAGTTCGTAGCTACCGATCCTCATTGATCTTCTGCCCCCTCTGGCTCGTCCACGTGTAGACCGGCCATCATGGCCCCCACGCGTTCCCTCTTGGCCTCGTCCCCTGGAATGATGTCCATGAACTGTCCCTCGTAAATCGGCGCCACCCAATCGCTCAGCGATAGGATCTCATCGAGGTCCTCGGAGATCAGGAGAATGGCGGCTCCTTCCTTCCTCGCCTCCATGAGCTTGTTGCGAACGAACTCCGTCGCCCCGACGTCCAGTCCCTGGGTGGGCAGATTGGCGATCAGAAGCCGAGGTTTGCGAGAGAGCACGCGCGCCAAGATGAGCCTCTGAAG
>CAZEBW010000047.1:0-6981 GCA_964510205.1 uncultured Anaerolineae bacterium | reverse complement strand
AAGGTTCCCGCCGGACAGGTTCTTGGCCTTCGTGTCTGAGCTCGGGGCCGCCACGTCGTACTCGGAGACGATTTCTTCTGTCAGCTTCCGTATCTTCCGGTAGTCTAGAATCCCTCGCCGGCAGAAGTCATCGTCGAAGTAGGTGTTCATGGCCACATTCTCCACCAGGGAGAAATCACCGATCGAGGCCACGTCCATTCGCTCGCAGGGAATGTAGCCTATTCTCATCTGCCACCTTTCGAGGATAGAGCATCCCGTGATGTCTCTTCCCTCGAAAAGCACCCGACCTCTCTCCGGCTTTCGAAGGCCAGCCAGAATCTCGGCGAGCTCGTGTTGCCCGTTGCCGGAGACGCCGGCGATGCCGAAGATCTCGCCTTCACGTATGGAGAATGAAACGCTTTTCAAAGCAGGGGAGCCCTTGTCGCTGAGGGCAGAGAGGTTTTCCACTTGCAGGATGGGTTTCCCCTTCTCCTGAGCAGCCGAAGGCGTGGCTTCATCTTTGGTCCGGTCTATCCTGAAGATGACTTCTCTCCCCACCATTCTCTCGGCCAGGCCCTTCTCCGTTACGTGCGCCGTCTCCAGACGGGCCGTGACTTTTCCTCGACGCAGAACCGTGACCCTGTCGCTTATGGCCAGCACGATGGGGAGCTTGTGGGTGATGAAGGGGACGATGGCCAGCTCGTCTGTGGACATGGCTTGGATGGAGGCCAGTAGCTTCTTTGTCTCAGGAGGCGTCAGCGCGGACGTTGGCTCGTCGAAGATGAGGACCTTGGCCCCGCGATAGAGGGTCTTCAGGATTTCCACGGCCTGCTTTTCCCCTTCGGAAAGCTGCCAGACCTTCGCTCTCAGGGGGACGTTGAATCCGTATTTTTCGCAGAGCTTCTTGAGGTCCTTCTCCGCCCGCTTCAGGTCCAGAATGCCTCCAGCGTTCGGATGGCCGAGGATGATGTTCTCGATCACCGTGTGAGCGGGTATTAGCTTGCGGTGCTGGTGAACCATTCCGATTCCCAGTTCGATGGCGTCCAGAGGCGATCTGAGGTGGACTCTTTGACCGCCGATGTAGATCTCGCCTTCGTCGGGTTGCAGAAGCCCGAACAGGATGTTCATCAGGGTCGTCTTCCCAGCCCCGTTCTCCCCCAGGACAGCGTGAATCTCGCCCGCTTTGATCTCGAAATCTATGTTGTCATTGGCGACCACGCCTGGGAATCTCTTGGTGATTCCCCGCGTCTCCAAGACCGTCTCTCCCCGTTCTATCCCTTCCAGGAGCTCTTTTTGCATTGGGTCACTCTTCAACGATCAGGGAATCAGTGAACAGGGAATCTGGACTGCATCCCGATCCCCTGATTTCCTGATTCCCCGATTTCCCGATTCCCTGATTTAAGGGTAGCTGCTTACTCCAGCACCACCGTGCCTTCCAGGTCGAAGTTGAACTCTGAGAGCAGCCATGCGTCCGATTGCATTGTGCCAGCCGGCTTGACCACTGTCCCTGCCGCTGGGACCGGCAAACCTTCTAGGTCCAAGCCGGTTCCGTTGCTTACAAACTCGTGCTCGAAGAAGGGATCCCACACCCCTTTGATCATCTGGTCTCTTCTTGTCTCCACGAGCTCCACGATCTCGTCCGGAATCAGTGGTAGCGCCTTTGGACTGATGGCGTCAACGCCTACCTTGTTGTCGTTCATGATATCAACGGTTAGGACTTCTGTGCCATCAGCCAGGATCATCTTGTCCTCCATGCCCAGGTACAGAATTGTCTCTGGATTTTGATCGCCAGTCATCCAGTCCTTGACGATCTTCTCGTAGAGGACCTCCCAGCGCGTGTCGAACGATATGGCCACGGTATCCGTGCTCGACCAGCCGTAGAACCCCACGATGTCCATGTCCTTCCCCACGAACCAGATGCCCTCTTCTTGGGCCACGTCCAGAGGAGACCCGGAATCGGTCTGGTGGGTTAAGACATCAACGTTGTACTGAGAGACCAAGGTCTTGGCGATGTCTCGCTCTTCCGTGGGCAGGTACCAGTCGCCGGCGTACTTCACGTACACCGTGATGTCTTTGCCAAGCAACTCTGCTGCATCCTGCACCCCCAGGTAGAAGCCCGCCTGCCGCCGGATGACCTGAACACATGGGAATGCCGAGACGATGCCGATGTTGCCTGTCTCGGTTAACGCCCCAGCGATGAGGCCTTCCAGGTACAGCGCCTGATATTGTCTGGGGAAGAGGCGGATGAAGTTCCTCTTGGTGGTCAGATCGCTGGCAATGATGGATACAAAGTAAACGTCCGGGTACTTGTCAGCGATATCTTTCAAGGGCAGTCCCATGAACTCGGCGTTCCCTACGACGATGTCCGCCCCTTCTGAGATCATCTCTTCGGCGAAGGGAACGGTGACGTCGGGCATCACTTCCTCTCGGTAGATGTATTCCACATCGGGATATTTCTCGGCGATTCGCTGTCCGGCGCGATGGTGGGCTCCAGACCAAGTCGTGCCCTCAATGATGCTGAAGTGCTCGATCGCCAGCGTAGCACCCTCTTTCACTTCCACTGCTTTGACCACTTCCTTCTCCACCTCGACGGTGACCGGAACCTCTTTCTCGACCACGACCTCCTTCTCGACCACCTCAGGGGTGGGCGCAGCGCAGGCGGCTGCGAGGCTGGCCAATACCGCCGCGATGACTAGTAATACGGTCAGCTTCTTCATTTCTTTCTTCCTCCTTGGATTTGAATAGAGTGACTGGAAACGAAACGCTTTCGTTTAGCTCATTCCCTGAGGCCCCTCACCCCCTTTCCACTTCAGAGTTCTCCCGGAAAGCGCTCTGAGCCCCGTCCCCGGGGCGATTTCCGCGAGGTGATTTCGCTGGCGACGCCGCCGCTTCGCTAACAGGGGACGGGGGCTGGGAGCATTCCCAAGGACTTTCCGGGAGATCTCCTTCAGCGTACTGTCTTTCCTGACCTGCATCTTGGCTCGTCCACCGCGTGATATTATAACATGCAGATTTGAGAATGTCAAAAGGCTAGGGTGTGTGCTCCCAGACTTCGGAAGTCTTAATCTCAGAACTCTTGGTGCATCAACTGCTTGAAATCGCCTGAAATCCCTGCAAACTCGAGCTATTATGGAGACTTCCGAAGTCTTCTCCGACAAGCTCCTAGCCTCCGGCCTCCGACATGCGCTCCTGCAACGCTTTGTTCATGGTATCTAGCCCGTGGCGCAGCATCCTCTTGCTTATGCTGTCAATCAGCCGCTGGCCCACGCTGACCAGCTTACCTCCGACTTGAAACTCGCCGGCATATTTCATGAGCGTCGTGTCGTCGCCCTGGTCAATCAGTTGCACATCGCCGCTGGCCTTGACGAAAGCGGCCTTGCCCTCGCCCTCTA
Organism: uncultured Anaerolineae bacterium; assembly: GCA_964510205.1. Taxonomy (GTDB): domain Bacteria; phylum Chloroflexota; class Anaerolineae; order VGOG01; family VGOG01; genus CAZEBW01. The sequence goes on along the minus strand of CAZEBW010000047.1, from coordinate 3,610 downwards.
CCGTCAGGGTGTAGCTTTCGGGCGGTACTTCGTTCGAGGCGATGACTCGGCCGGAAAAGGCGCCCGAAACGGGCCCCACCCGAACGTGCATCTTGCCCTCGTACTCGTTTTCGCTGATTGGGGTCAGGCTCTGCGTGCCGGGCAGGGCGGTGGCCAGCACCTCCGGGTCTCGCAGCAGTTCCCAGACCTCCTCGCGGGGGCCGTCAAAGACGTATTCACCTTGTACTTTCACTGTGTTTTTCCTCCTGGTATGATGCGTAAAACGTGAAACGTGATGCGTGATGGTTACGTTTCACGTCTTCACGTTTCACGTTTTTTCAGTAGCTCAAACAGCTTATTGGGACTCATCGGCGTCTCCGTTATCTCGATGTCGTAGTCCGCCAGGGCATTCTCCAGGGCCTGGGCGAAGACGGCCGGAACGGGGATGGTCCCTGCTTCGCCGACGCCCTTACTGCCCAGCTCGTTGAGCGGAGACTTCGTTTCCTCGTGTCCAACCTCCATCCGTGGAACCTCGGAGGCTGTAGGGATCAGATAGTCCGCCAGGGAGGCGTTGAGCAGTTGCCCGTTGTCGTCGTAGATCAGTTGCTCGTAGTAGGAGTTGCCGATGCCCAACGCCACGCCGCCGTGAACCTGACCATCCACGATCAGGGGATTGAGCATCGTGCCGCAGTCTTCCACGGCCACGTAGCGCTTGATGTCCACCATCATCGTCTCTGGGTCCACCTCGATGATCATGGCGTGGCTGCCATTGGCGACCGCCCCGTACTGCGGGCCGTAGTAGTCGGTGGATTCCAGGCCGGGTTCGGTGCCGGGCTCGACTGCCCCGCGCAGGGGATTGGCCAGCACTGCCAGTTCGCCCAGGCTGATGGATTGCTCTGGAATGTCGGCCACTCGCACCAGGCCGTCCACCAGCTGCAACTCCTCTTCGGGCGTTTCCAGCACTTTGCTGGCCAGCTTGAGCACCTTGGCGCGAACGTTTACCGCCGCTGCGTGGATGGCATTGGCCGCCACCACCGACCCTCGGCTGGCGAACGTACCCGTCCCCCAGTGGAACTCCGACGTGTCGCCGGTCACCATGCGCACGTCGCGCGGACTCACCCCCAACTGGTCGGCCACGATCTGGGCAAACGAGGTGAAGTGGCCCTGTCCCTGGGTGCCGACGCCAGTGGCCACGCTGATCTTGCCGCTGGCTTCGATGGTGACTCGCGATCCCTCGTAAGGGCCGACGCCGGTGGTCTCCACGAAGGAGACGACGCCGATGCCCACGTGCCGGCCCTCGGCGCGCAGACGCGGCTGTTCCTCTCTTACGAATTGCTCGTAGCCGATCATGTCCACTGCCTTCTCCAACGTCGCCAGGTAGTTCCCGCTGTCGAAGACTAGGGCCGCGAAGGCCTGGTCAATGATCTGGTGGTTGTAGGGGAAGGCGTCGGGCGGGATGAAGTTGCGTTTGCGGATTTCAATCGGATCCATGTCCAGCTCTTTGGCGGCGATGTCCACCAGCCGTTCCATCAAGTAGATTCCTTGTGGTCGGCCAGCCCCGCGCACGGGGGTGGTGATCATCTTGTTGGTGAACACGACTTTCATGTCGCTGTAGTAGTTGGGGACGTCGTATGCACCCATGGAGTGACTTTGCGTGTTGAGGGGAATGGTCAGGCCGTAGGGGTTATAGGCGCCGGTGTCGTGCAGGAATTCGTGGCTCACCCCCAAGATGTGTCCATCGTTGGTGACTGCGATCTCGGCGTCGTGGATCTGCCCTCGCTCCTGGGTGGTGGCGAAGAAGTTCTCCCGCCGGTCTTCGATCCACTTGACCGGGCGGTTCAATTGCATCGCCCCCCAGGGAACGAGAACTTCCTCAGGCAGAAACATCATGATCTTGGGGCCAAAGCCGCCGCCCACGAAGGGGGCGATCACCCGAACCTGGGACTCAGACAGGCCCAATATCCTGGCTAGGCCGTTGCGGACGGGGATGGGCGCCTGGGTGGTGTCCCACAGGGTCAGATGTTGGCCTTTCTCATCCCACTGAGCCACGAGGCCCCGATTCTCCATCGCCGCCGCCGCGCCCCGATCAATGATGAAGCGCCGCTGGATGACCAGGTCGGCCTTCTCTCGCGCCGCTGCGTAGTCGCCCTTCTCTTGAACGAGGTGAGAGGCCAGGTTGGAATCCAGGTCTTCGTGGACGAGCGGCGCGTCTGGCTCCAGGGCTTGCTCCAAATCTGCCGCAACTTCCAGAGGTTCGTAATCAACCACGATGTCCTCAAGGGCATCTTCGGCGATGTAGCGGCTTTCGGCGTAGACCACGGCGATTGCCTCGCCAACGTAGCGGGTTTTGCCTTTGGCCAGAGTCACCTGGGTGCGGGAGTGGAAGGTCACGCCTTCGACGGAATGCGGCGCGGGCACCAGCGGGGGGCCGTGCTGCCACAAGTCGCCCAGGTCTTCGGCGGTGTAGACGGCCACTACCCCCGGCCGGCTGCGGGCTGCGGAGACATCTATGCTCTTGATGCGCGCGTGGGCGTAGTCGCTGCGCAGAAAGGCGGCGTAGAGCATGCCATGTATCTCTACGTCATCCACATACAGACCTTGCCCGGTCAGCAGGCGCGGGTCTTCGGTTCGGGTCATGCGTTTTCCAACGTATTTTTCTGTCATGGTTCACTCCTCTCTAAATACACTGTGAAACGTGAGGCGTGAAACGTGAAGCGTATTGCGTATTGCGTATTACGTTTCACGTATTACGTTTCACGTTTCACGATCTCATCTTTTCGGCTGCCAATTTCACCGCATCAACGATGTGCTGATAGCCGGTGCAGCGGCAGAGGTTTCCGGAGATGGCCTCGCGGATTTCCTCTTCGGTGGGATCGGGGTTCTCTTCCAGGAAGGGTGTCAAGGACATCAGGAAGCCGGGGGTGCAGAAGCCGCATTGCACCGCGTGGGATTCGCGAAAGGCTTCCTGAAGGGGGTGCAGATCATCCATGGCCCCCAACGCCTCGACGGTGGTGATGCGGTGGCCGTCGGCCTGCACGGCGAACATCAGGCAGGACCGCACGGGCTCCCCGTCGAAGAGGATGGTGCAGGCGCCGCACACGCCGTGCTCGCAGCCAACGTGGGTGCCGGTCAGGCCCAGGTCGTGGCGCAGGAAGTCGCTCAGCAGCAGGCGCGGCTCGACGTCGCGTTCGTATGGGGCGCCGTTTACGGTGAGTTTCACGTTGAATAGGTCATTCATAGCAGTCTCCTTCGATTAGAGAATCAGGAAATCAGAAGATGCCCTGATTCCCTGGTCACTGATCACTGATTCCTTGATCTTGCGAAAGCTTGGGTCAGGGTTCGGCGGGCCAGCACTTTGGACAGGTGCCGACGGTATTCCGCCGAAGCGTGGATGTCGCTGCCGGGGTCAATTTCATCTTCGGCGGCTTTCTCGGCCGCTGCCTGGATGAGCTCTGGGGTAGACACTTGCCCCTGGAGCATCTCCGCCGCCTGGTGGGCAACGACGGGGCCGTCGCCCGCGCTCAGGAAGACCAGCTTCGCCTGCTCGCATTGACCCTCCTCATCCAGCGTCACTAAGACCGCGACGCCGGCGATGCAGAAGTCGTGGTGGCGGCGGGTGATCTGCTGGAAC
>CAZEBW010000046.1:0-29169 GCA_964510205.1 uncultured Anaerolineae bacterium | reverse complement strand
GACGAAGCGATCCCCAATTCGCTGGCGGGAGATTGCTTCGGCAAAAAGACGCCTCGCAATGACACAGCCGTGACTTGTTTCTTAGTAGCCCCTGAGCCGGTGCTGGAAGTCGTGATCAATGACTAATGACCAAATCCCAATGACCAATCGGAAATCGGAAATCGGCAATCGGCAATCCCCAGTGGCAGCCATCGTGCTGGCCGCTGGCGAATCGCGGCGCTTCGGCCAGCCCAAGCAGCTTCTGCCCGTGGGCGACAAGACCATGACTCAACACATGGTGGACATCGTCTTGGACTCGCCCGTGGAGCAGGTGATCGTCATCCTGGGCTGCCAGGCGGCGGAGATAGAAGCCACCATCGCCGACCGCCCCGTCCAGGTCGTGGTCAACGAGAACTGGAAGTCGGGCCTGAGCAGTTCGGTGTGGGCGGGGCTTTCGGCCGTGAAACCAGAGGCCGGCGCGGCCCTCTTCGTGCTGGCCGACCAGCCGGGCGTCACCACAGACGTCATCGTCCGGCTCATCGAGCGCTACCGACAGACCCGCGCGCCCATTGTTGTCCCCACCCATCGCGGCCGGCGGGGCAATCCGGTGCTCTTCGACCGACGTCTTTTCGCAGAACTGCTGCAAGTGGAGGGCGACCAGGGCGGGCGACAGATCATCGCCGAACATATTGACAACCTGGAGGAAGTAGAAGTGGAAACAGAAGCCATCTTCACAGACATTGACACGCCCGGCGATTATCGAACCGCCAACCTAAAAACCCCGAACAAGTTCGGAGCTCCAACCTCCAACCTCCAACCTCTAACCTCCAGCTCCATCAACAACCTGATCATTGACCTGGACGGCGTCCTCTATCGTGGGAACACGGTGATAGAGGGCGCCAGCGAGTTCGTGGCTCTCCTGCAGCGAGAAGGGATTCCCTTCTTGTTTCTTACCAACAACTCCACCCGCACGCCAAGCCAGTACGTGGCGAAGCTGGCCAAGATGGGCATTGCCGTCGAGGAAAGCAACGTCTTGACCTCAGCCCAGGCCACTGCCTTGCACATGGAGAAGATAGCGCGGGCAGGATGCCGAGTGTACGTCATTGGGGAGGAGGGGCTGAGGGCCGCTCTGCGAGAGAGATACACCATCTCCGAGGAGAACGCCGAATTCGTGGTGGTGGGCATGGACAGACAACTAAGTTACGACAAGCTCAAGACGGCCACCCTGCTCATCCGAGGCGGCGCCAAGTTAATTGGTTCCAATCCAGACCGAACCTTTCCTTCCGAGGAAGGCATCCTGCCGGGCACTGGAAGCATCCTGGCCGCCCTGGAGGCGGCCACCGACGTAGCGCCTTTCGTAGTGGGAAAACCAGAGACAGCTATCTTCGACCTGGCCTTGGCCAGAATGGGGGCAGGGAAAGAAGGGGCGCCAGTGAAGTCCACGGGCTGCATCATCGGCGATCGCCTGGAGACCGACATCCTGGGTGGGCAGCGGGCTGGCCTGAGCACCATCTTCGTTCTTTCGGGCGTCACCACCCGCCAAGAATTGGCGGCGTCTTCTATCAAACCCGACTTAGTGTTTGAAAGCGTAAAGGAGCTGTATGAGGTCTGGACGAGAGCGCGAGAAATTGGATAAGCTCCATCTGCTCGATCTAACCCACGAGCAACTAGAGGGATTCCTCGCCTCCTGGGGCGAGCCCGCCTACCGCGCCGACCAGATATGGAACTGGCTCTATCGCTCCCTGGCCGCCGACTTCCAGGAGATGACCAATCTGCCCCAGGAGCTGAGAGATAAATTGGCGGAGGCGGCCCTGGTGCAGGCCATGACGCACTTGGGGGAACAGACATCCGCCGACGGCCTGACGCGCAAGGTGCTGTTCGGCTTGCGGGACGGCCAGACCATCGAGAGCGTGCTGATGCACTACGAGCAGCGGTCCACGCCAGTGAGGTACACTGGCTGCATCTCCACCCAGGTCGGCTGCGCCGTGGGCTGCCCCTTCTGCGCTACAGGCCAGAGCGGTTTCGTGCGCGACCTCACGGCGGGGGAGATCGTGGAACAAGTTCTGTACTTCGCTCGTTTCCTGCGGGCCACGGACGAGCGGCTAACCAACGTGGTTTTTATGGGCATGGGCGAGCCGCTGGCCAACTACGAGGCCACCTGGCAGGCCATCGAAACGCTGACGCACGATGAGGGCTTCAATCTGGGAGCGCGGCGCATCACCATCTCCACCGTGGGGCTGGCGCCCGGCATCCGCCGCCTGGCTGAGGAAGGGGTGCAGATCGGCCTGGCCATCTCCCTGCACGCTCCCACCGATGCACTGCGCGACGAGCTGGTCCCTATCAACCGCCGCTACCCGCTGGCCCAATTGATGGCCGCCTGCCGCTACTACGCCGAACAAATGGGAAGGCGCATCAGCTTTGAGTACGCCCTCATCAACGGCGTCAACGATTCCCCAGCGCAGGCACGGCAGTTGGCCCACCTGGTGGACGGGCTATTTTGCCACATCAACTTGATCCCTCTCAACCCCGTCCGCGAGTCGCCGTACCAACCTTCGCCGCTGGAGGCGATTCTGGCTTTCCAAGCCGAGCTCAACCGCTTGAAGGTGCCCAATACCCTGCGAGTCGAGCGGGGCGCAGATATCCGGGCCGGCTGCGGCCAATTGCGCTGTCAGCGGATGCCAAGCGGATAGACGAATTCAGCACCACGTCGTGCCTTTCGTGCTCGTTGCCTTGCATTTTTCCATAATACAGTGTATGATTATGCCTCAGAAAGGACTATGGAAAGTGAGCGAGATGTGGCTGAGATAGTGATAGGAAAAATCATAATGCATTTTCAATGGGAGGGATGAAAATGGCCGTGGCTACCAGGAGAATCACCCTGGATGTACCCGAGGAAGTGTGGAACGATTTCGCTAGGAGCATCCACGGAGAAGCAACCTCAACAGATGAAGTGCTTCTGAGTTTAATCAAGAGTTATCCCAAAACTCGCCAAGAAGATCCTTTTGAAATAGCCGAGATCACACGGGCTTATATCTCGGGACGGCTCGAACGCAGAGGATCCATCAACGACATTGACATAGATGCAGAGGAAGTGGAAAAAGCAATCGTTGAGACCTTTGGGATTAGTGACCCCGTGGAATTGATTGAGAAACTGAGGAGTTCCAGATGGTAGCCATTGATACCGATGTGCTCAGTTTGTACCATATCTTCCAGAGAGATCCCAGATTCAAGACGACGAGCCTCTTCATGGAGAAAAGCAGGGAAGTAGAGAGAGGAGTCGGAATCTTCAACCTCCTTGAGCTGTGTGGTGTCATGGCGACTGCCGGTCAAATAGATAAAGCGCTGAAGTTGTTCAAAGAATATCACGAGAGAAACGATGTAGAGATACTTTATCCTCCCGTTGTGCTCATTTCAGAGGAAGAATTTTGGGCCCAATTGAACGCCGAGGTAACCAACAGGATTGAGCGGTTGATGAGATTTGGTGACGCAGCGATCTTGTGGACGCTTGAGGCCAACAGATGTGAGCTTCTGATCACCTGGAACACAAAACACTTTGCTGGTAAGACCACTATCAACGTTCAGACACCGGGGGAATGGCTAAAAGAGTATGGGCATGACTAACCACACCCTGCACTCGTAAACCAAAAAGCCAGCCCCGTAATTCGGGCTGGCAGGTTGGTGCATAGCGAATGGCGCAAAAACCGTTAGCTATGTTTTAGAAAGCGTCTTCAAGCACTTGGCGCAGAGATTCATGCGCTTGGTAACGCCATCTTTCGTGACGGTCACTTTTTGAATATTGGGCTTCCACTGACGCTTGGTCGTCTTCTTGGACCTGGGTACATTATGTCCAAACTGAACGCCCTTACCACAGATTTCACACTTAGCCATGTTTGCTCCCTTTTTTCAATAGGGTGTGGCTAAAACTTGTGGTAGTGACGACTTTAGTCGTTCCAAGCGACTGAAGTCACTACTACCTTCCACAGATTTTAGCCACACTCCTTTCAATAAATGTTCAAACCACTGGCTATATCATACCACAACCAGCGGCTTTGCGCAAATCGGCGGAGGTAGGTAAAAATGGCACAAGCGACGAGACTAGGTAGAATCGAGATTTCGCCAGCAGCTATCGCCGGCATCGCCAGCCAGGCGGTGCTGAATAGCTACGGCGTGGTCGGCATGGCCTCCAAGAGCCTGGTGGGCGGCCTGGCGCAGCTCCTCCATCCAGACAGCAGACGAGGCGTCGAAGTGAGATTGGAGGACCATCGGATCATCATAGACCTCTACGTAGTCATCGAATACGGCACCAGAATCTCCACCGTGGCCCACAACATCATGGACAGCGTGGGGTTCAGCGTGGAGAAAGCCCTCGGCGTGCCTGTCTCGCAGGTGAATGTCCATGTTCAAGGGCTGCGGATTAGTGATTCGGAGACACGACTTTGACAAACGAGGATCAGGTCGCGAACTCATGTAATGGAAAAGGACTCAGGCAGGCCCTGGAGGCCAGCACTGCCTGGCTAGAAAGGCACGTCGAGACCATCAACGCCCTAAACGTCTACCCCGTGCCCGACGGCGACACGGGCACCAACATGCTGCTCACCATGAGGGCTGCCCTCCAGGAGTTGAACAACTCGCCGACGGAGTCGGTCTCGGTCGTGGCCCACGCCCTGTCCTACGGCGCTCTGATGGGGGCCCGCGGCAACTCAGGCGTCATCCTCTCCCAGTTGTTCCGAGGTCTGGCCAGAAGCCTGGATAAGAAAGAGACCTTCACCGCCCAGGAGTTGGCGCAGGCCATGACGGAGGCTTCGGTCATAGCTTACCAGGGCGTGATCAAGCCCGTCGAAGGAACCATTCTCACCGTGGCCCGAGAGGCGGCCGATGCAGCGGTGGCCGCCGCCGAGGAGAGAAACGACCTACGTCACGTGTTGGAGAGAACGGTGATGGAAGCCAGACACTCCGTAGCCAGAACGCCGTCTCTCTTGGACGTGCTGGCAGAGGCCGGCGTGGTTGACGCCGGCGGGCAGGGGCTGTTCGTCATCCTGGAAGGCGCACTACGCCTCCTCCAGGGAAGAGCGGTGGAGGCCGCTCCGGAGCGGGCCTCTGCCGTTAAGGTCAAAGCCTTCGAGGGCGAGGAGTATGGCTACGACACCCAGTTCATTATCCAGGGAGAGAACTTGGACGTGGAGGAAATTCAGGCGGCCGTAACCACAATGGGCGACTCGGTGCTGGTGGTGGGCGATTCTCGCACGGTCAAGGTGCACGTGCACACCGAGGAGCCGGGGACGCCGCTCAACTATGGCGCCACCCTGGGCTCTTTGAGCGACATCGTCATCGAGAACATGCAGGAGCAGTACCAGGAATTCATCCGTCGCGACCAAGCCCAGCCTCCCCCGCTGGCAGAGGAATTGGGCGATACGGCCATCGTGGTCGTCGCTCCTGGCGAGGGCCTGACGCGCGTGTTCGAGAGCCTGGGGGTCAGCGCGGTGGTGCCCGGTGGTCAGAGCATGAATCCCAGCACTCAGGAAATACTGACAGCCATTGAGGGCTTAAACGCAGAGAAAGTCATCGTTCTGCCCAACAACAGCAACGTCATCATGGCAGCGAAACAGACGAGAGACCTCTCCTCGAAAGAAATAGTGATCGTGCCCACCACGACCATCCCCCAGGGCATCAGCGCGGTTCTGGCTTTCAACTATCAGGCGGATCTGGAGACCAACGCCCAGATGATGGAACAGGCAGCCCACAGCGTTCAGACCGCCGAGGTAACCACGGCCACCCGCGCCGCTCAGATCAACGGCGTCAGTGTGGAGCAAGGTGAGGTCATTGGCCTTCTGAACGGAGAGTTGACCGCTTCGGGCGGCGCCCTGGGGGAGGTCGTCCAGGAGATGCTGCGCCAGATGCAGGCCAATGAGCACGAGATCATCACCATCTACTACGGCGAGGACATCGCCGACCCAGAGGCTGAGGCCGTGGCTGATGAGATCCAGCACAGTTATCCAGAGCAAGAGGTGGAGCTGGTAAACGGCGGGCAGCCTCACTATCATTACATCTTATCGGCGGAGTAGTATCACGGCTCGCGTTCCTCATTACTAAAGCAGTCGAACCTTTGCGCGTCAGAAAAGGAAAGTGAGGCAAGTCATAGATACAAAGACCCGTATCCTCATCGTAGATGACGATCCCAATCTCGTGAAGACCCTTGCCGACACCCTTCGCGCCAAGGGTTATGCGCCCACAGCCGCCGCCACGAGGAAGGCGGCCCTGCGTAAAGTCGAAGAAGAGACGCCCGCCGTAGCGCTGATAGACCTCCGGTTGGAAGACACGTCTGGCCTGGAATTGCTGAGGGAGATCAAAGAGCGTTGTCCAGACACGGATTGCATCATGCTCACCGGATACGCCTCCCAGGAATCAGCCATCGAGGCCATCAACCTGGGAGCCTACGGTTACGAGCAGAAGCCCTACGACATGAAGCAATTGCTGATGACCATCCGCAGGGCTGTTGAGAAACAGAAGGCCGAGGAGGCGCTGCGGAAAACGGAGCAAGAAAAATCACTGATCCTCAGTAGTTTGTCGGAGCTGGTCACCCATCAAGACACAGATTTGAGAATACTATGGGCTAACAGGACCGCGGCTGAATCGGTGGACTCGTCGCCTGAGCAGTTGGTAGGTCACTATTGCTACGAGATTTGGCACCAGCGTGATGAGCCTTGTGTAGGTTGCCCTGTCATCAAGGCCATTGAAACCGGTCAGCCACAGGAGGCGGAAATAACTTCTCCCGACGGGAGAGTGTGGTTGATACGAGGCTATCCAATCAGAGAAGCAGACGGCGCAATTGAGGGCGCTATCGAGGTCACACTGGAAATCACCGAGCGCAAGCGGGCCGAGGAGGAGATCCGTCAGCGAACGGCGCAGTTAGAGGCGTTGCGGCAGGTGGGGCTGGAGCTCACCGCAGAGTTGGACCTGGACTCCCTTCTCTACTCCATCGCCTCGCGAGCGACCGAACTGCTGGGGGGCACTTCAGGCGGCATTGATCTCTACCGGCCAGAACGGGACTCGTTGGAGTGGACTAACGTCGTCGGTTCCAGCCCAGCGCCGGCGGGCGTGACTGTCCAGCGAGGCGAGGGACTCTCCGGCAAGGTCTGGGAGACGGGCGAGCCGCTCATCGTGAACGATTATCAACACTGGGAAGGCCTTGCGCCCAGCTTTGAGGGGCTGCCCAACGTAGCTATCGCGGGTGCGCCCATGCACTGGGGGGAGGAGTTCCTGGGCGTATTGCTCGTCGAGGCCGATGCATCGCGCAGCTTCTCCCCAGCCGATGCTGAACTACTGAGTCTGCTCGCCACCCAGGCCGCCATCGCCATCCAAAACGCCCGTCTATACGAAGAGACCTGCAGCCGGGCCGAACGACTGGCAGTGGTCAATCGCATCGCCCGGGCCGTCGGCTCTATTTTGGGCCTGGATGACCTGATGGAGACGGTGTATCAGGAGGTCACCTCCGTCTTCCAAGCCGATGCCTTCTTCATCGCCCTCTACGACGAGGAGGCCAACGAACTGGACTTCCGCATCCAAGTGGACGAAGGGGTCCGGGAGCCCCCCGCGCGGCAAGCCCTGGAGGTCGGGTTGACCTCCCGCGTCATCGCCGAGGGGAAACCCTTGCTCATCCGAGACTTGGCACAGGAGCGAGATGACCTGCCGCCACCGGACCTGTGGGGGACGATGAAGCTCTCCGCATCGTGGCTGGGGGCGCCGATGCTGATCGGCGAGCAGTTGATAGGCATCATCTGCGTGCAATCCTATCAGACCCGCGCCTACGGAGAAGAGGAGGAACTGCTGCTCTCCACCATCGCCGACCAGGTGGCCCTGGCCATCGAGCAAACCCGGCTGTACGAAGCCGAGCGGGAGCAACGGGAACTGGCCGAGGCGCTGGAGGAGGCCGCCGCTGCCATCAACAGCACCCTGGAGCCCGATCAGGTGCTGGACCGCATCCTAGAGCAGGTAGAGCGAGTCGTGGCGGGGGATGCCTTCAACATCATGTTGATAGAGGACGGTATTGCTCGGGTGGTTCGCTCTCGCGGGTACGAACGCCTGGGCATGGGGGGGCGCATGACTCGTTTCGCCTCTCCCGTCACCGAGTTATCCAAGGTGGTGCAAATGGTTCAGGCCGGGGAACCGCTCTTCGTCTCGGACACGTTCGCCGAACCCGGTTGGGAAGTGTGGGAAGGTTGGAAGTGGCTGCGCTCCTACGTCGGCGCCCCCATCTGCGTGAGCGGCCTGACGGTGGGCATCCTCAACGTGGACGGTACCCGTCCGGGCCAGTTCGGCCCCGCCGACGCCCATCGGCTGGAAGCCTTCGCCGACGCCGCTGCCACCGCCATCGAGAACGCTCGGCTGTTCGAGCAGGCGCAGCAGGAGCTCGCCGAGCGCAAGCGGGCAGAGGGGGAACTTCAGCAGAGTCTGGAGCAATTGCAGAGAACCCTTGAAGGAACGATAGAAGTCCTGGTGTCAACCATCGGGATGAGGGATCCCTACACGGCTAGTCACCAACGGCAAGCCACTCAACTGGCCATCGCCATCGCCAACGAGATGCGCCTTTCCAAGGAACGTATCCAAGGGCTCCGTATGGCCGGGCTGATTCATGACCTCGGCAAGATCACCATACCCGCCGAGATTCTCAGTAAGCCAAGTCGGTTGAGCGACATTGAATATGGTATGATTAGGATGCACGTCCAAGCTGGTTATAACGTGTTGAAGGAATTTGACTTTCCATGGCCGGTGGCCCAGATCGTGCTTCAACATCACGAAAGGGCGGATGGCTCTGGTTATCCGCAGGGCCTATCGGGCGAGGACATCCTCCTGGAAGCAAGGATCCTGGCTGTGGCGGACGTCATCACCGCGATGGCCTCTCACCGGCCTTACAGATCGTCTCTAGGCATAGACAAAGCGCTCACGGAAATATCACGAAAGAAGGGCGTCCTTTACGATGCAGAGGTTGCGGACGCCTGCTTGAAGCTCTTCGCCGAGGAGAGGTTTGAGTACGCCAGCTAGTACCTTTTCAGCATGATTATGATGTATGTCATTGCTTCGTCGCTCCGCTCCTAACTAAGAAACAAGTTGCGGCTGTGTCATTGCGAGGCGTCTTTTTGCCGAAGCAATCTCCACCACGCGAATTGGGGATCGCTTCGTCGCAAAGCCCGCTCCTCGCGATGACACCTACGATTGTTTCTTCTCCAATGAGTAGCGCGACTGCGCTATGGAGTAGCTCGCAATGACACTTGGCCCGCAATCTAACATTGTCAAGCTGGTCAGAACTCCGAAATGGGAGGTGAAATGGCGAAAGTTAAGATCGTTACAGACAGCACTGCATACCTGGAAGTAGGTGTGGCCAAGAGGCTGGAGATCACCGTCGTCCCCCTCACAGTTCGCCTCGGCGATGAGACCTTCCTGGAGGGCGTGGACATCACGCCGGAGGAATTCTTCCAAAAGCTGGACCGCAGCTCCGCCATGCCGGTGGCCATTCCTCCGTCGGTGGAAGATTTCCAGGCCGTCTACAGCAAACTGAGCAAGACCACAGACCAGATCATGTCCATTCACGTCTCCAACAAGCTGAATCGAACTTGCGACAGAGCGATCGCAGCATCTCGGACCTTCTTGGGGCGCTGCCAGATCACTGTCGTTGACTCCCTCACCACCTCATTGGGCTTGGGGATCCTGGCTACCGCCGCCGCCCAGGCCGCAGCCCAGGGCCAGTCCCTGGAGGATATCGAGTTTCTGATACGCGGCATGATTCCCCGCATCTACATCGTCTTCCTGGCGGAGACCCTGGAATATCTGGAAAGAAAAGGGCGCATTGGCCCCGCCCAGGCCCTGATGGGCACTCTGTTGAACATCAAACCCTTCCTGGCGATAGAGGAAGGCGAAATCATTCCCCTGGAAAAGGTGCGCGACCGCGAGGGCGCCGTGGACAAGCTTTTCGAGTTTATTGGCGAGTTCTCGCAAATCGAGCAGATGGCCATTCTGCAGAGCACGCCTGAGCCTATCGTGGAGACCAAGATGCTGATCGAGCGGCTGGAGACCATTTTTCCTAAGATCAAGCCCCCCATCCTGGTCTACGGCCCCGTGCTGGCCTGTCACGTGGGGCCCAATGGCCTCGGCGTGATCGTCTATGAGGGGTTCGAATCTTAGCAACCAGCAGAGACAGCTCCCATGCCTGTCCTGAGCCAGTGGAAGGGCCACCGGCCCGCGGGCGTGGGGGGCTGCCCTGCTACAAGATAGCCTAACGGAGGTTGTATGACGGCTGGCGCTAACGCTTTTGAGAAATTGGCCAAGATATTGGCATTGGAAAAGGAACAAGGTTACCACAACAAGGCAGTCATTGGCGGTTTGGAACAGTTCGCCCCCTTCTGGCGCGAGGAGGCTCGCCAGGAGGCCGAGGGAGTGGAGCGTGCTCGCCTGGTGGAAGAGATCGCCGCCTCGCTCCAGAGATATCCAGCTTTGGAAGATCGCGAGGCGCGGGCGAGGGCTGTAGATGAGATATTGGCCAAAGCCGCCTCGTCCTCCAAGCCGGAGCAGAAGCCGACGCAGGTGAGACAAGCGCCGCCTGGAAAAGCTGTCGAACCGAGAGAGAAGCAGCCGCCAGCGCCCTCAACCGGCCAACGCCTGGGCCTGGACTCACCTGTCACCGCCGTGGTGGGCATCGGGCCGGTGCACGCCAAGCGGTTCAAGCGACTAGGCGTGGAGACCATCCTAGACCTGCTGTATCTGTTCCCCCACCGATACAACGACTTCAGCTCCCTGAAGACCATCAGTCAGTTGGAGTATGGCGAAGAAGTGACCATCATGGGCAATGTCTGGCAAACCAAGACCCGCAAGACACGAAGCGGAGGCATCATCGTCAACAGCATCATCTCCGACGGCACAGGAACCATTCAAGCCACCTGGTTCAACCAGCCTTACTTGGTCAAGCGCTTGCCCCCTGGCCGCCAGATCGTCATCAGCGGCAAAGTGGATGAGTATCTGGGTCGCCTGGTCTTCCAATCGCCGGAATGGGAGCCTCTGGAGAAGGAGCTCGTCCATACCGGCCGTCTCGTGCCCGTCTACCCCCTGACCAAAGGGATGAGCGCTCGCTGGCTGCGCCGTCTGATGAAGAAGACGGTGGCCTACTGGTCTAAGCGCTTCCCCGATCATTTACCCGAGAACATGCGTGAGAGAGCTAGGGTGGTGGACTTAGAGACCGCTATCAGCCAAATCCACTTCCCCGAGAGCGAGGAGAGCCTCAAGCGGGTCCGGCACCGCCTTTGCTTCGACGAGTTCCTCCTGATCCAGTTGGGGGTGCAGCGGCAACGACATCTCTGGCGATCTAAGGCAGGCCGGCCCTTGACCATTGACCAAGAGTTGCTCAATTCATTCGTCCAGTCGCTGCCTTTCCGCCTGACCAACGCCCAACAGCGCGTGCTGCGAGAGATCGCCAACGACCTGCGCCAACCTTATCCCATGAGCCGCCTCCTCCAGGGCGACGTCGGTTCCGGCAAGACGGTGATAGCGGCAGCGGCCATGCTCTTGGCTGTGGCCAACGCCTGTCAGGCCGTGATCATGGCCCCCACCGAAATATTGGCCGAGCAGCACTACAGAACCGTCACCGACTTGCTGGCGAACATTGAACCCCCCACCACAATTCGTCTTCTCACCGGCAGCCTGTCGCCGGCGGAGAAAGAGCGAATCCGCGAGGAGGCCGCCGCTGGAGAGGCCGACATCCTCATCGGCACCCATGCCCTGATCCAGGAGAGCGTGGAGTTTGAGGACCTGGGCCTGGCCGTCATTGACGAGCAGCATCGCTTTGGGGTGAGGCAGCGGGCCACCTTGCGCCAGAAAGGCA
Organism: uncultured Anaerolineae bacterium; assembly: GCA_964510205.1. Lineage (GTDB taxonomy): Bacteria > Chloroflexota > Anaerolineae > VGOG01 > VGOG01 > CAZEBW01. Next base: position 17,324 of record CAZEBW010000046.1, on the reverse strand, counting down.
TCGCGGAGACAGGTCCCGTGTGCCCCCACGTGCTGGTCATGAGTGCGACGCCCATCCCTCGCAGCCTGGCCCTGACCATCTATGGCGATTTGGACATCTCGGTCATTGACGAGCTGCCCCCCGGTCGGCGCGAGATAAAGACCCGTTGGCTCATGCCGCGAGAGCGGGAGCGGGCCTATGCTTTCCTGCGCAGTCAGATCGAGAAAGGTCACCAGGCCTTCATCATCTGTCCGCTGGTGGAAGAGTCGGACAAGATCGAGGCCAAGGCCGCTGTGGAGGAACATCGGCGGCTTCAAAAAGTGATCTTCCCCGATCTGAAGCTGGGCCTTCTCCACGGTCGCCTGAGGGGAGAGGAAAAAGAGGCGGTCATGGCGGCCTTCAAACGCGGTGAGTTCGACATCCTGGTCTCCACCTCGGTGGTAGAGGTGGGCATAGACGTGCCCAACGCCACCGTCATGCTAGTGGAAGGGGCCAACCGTTTCGGCCTGGCTCAGCTGCATCAGTTCCGTGGCCGGGTGGGTCGGAGCGAGCATCAATCCTACTGCCTGCTCCTCTCCGACTCCTCGACTTCACAGGCCGATGCCGGTGAACCGCACTGGCAGCGGCTGCGCGCCATCGAGTCCACCCAAGATGGTTTCGCCCTGGCCGAGAAGGATCTGGAGATACGAGGTCCCGGCGAGTTCTTCGGCACCCGCCAGAGCGGCCTGCCCGACCTCAAGCTGGCCAAGCTCAGCGACGTGGGGATTTTGGAGCAGGCCCGCGCCGAGGCCCAAGCCCTCTTCCAAGATGATCCAGACCTGAGCAAGCCAGAGCATCGCCTCTTGGCTCGCCAGGTAGCGGAGTTTTGGAGAGGAGAGGGCGACATCAGTTAACGCCCCATGGAGGTCTTCTATGGTTACAGCCATCTATCCCGCCACCTTTGACCCCATCACCAATGGCCACATAGACATTGCGACAAGGGCGGCGGCCATCTTCGATGAACTGATCGCTGCGGTGTACGCGCGTCCTTTGAAGAGACTTCTCTTCTCCACCGAGGAACGGCTGGCGATGACGCGCCAATCTCTGAAGCATCTCAGCAATGTCAGCATCGAAAGCTACGATTGTCTGACCGTGGATTTCGCCCGCCAAAAAGGGGCGCAAGTGGTAGTGCGTGGCCTGAGGGTGCTCTCCGATTTCGAATGGGAGTTTCAACTGGCCTTGACCAACAAAAAGCTGGCTCCGGATATTGACACTGTCTGTTTGATGGCCAGCCAGGACTATTCTTTTCTCAGCTCCAGTGTGGTCAAAGAAGTGGCCATGGCCGGCGGCTGCATAGACAACATGGTATCTACCCACGTCGCATCTGCTCTCAAACAGAAGTTCGAGGGGTTGGGAGAAAAGGGGAATGACAAAGTACAGATCGTCTCTTTGAGAGACTGAAGCCATCCCGTCAGGCTTCTTCATTCTATCTGAATTCTATCTGACGACTGATCCAAATAAGCTCCCGCCGAGCGGGAACTGCAAAGGGGGTAATGGAAATGGACATCCTTTATCTAATTGACGAATTGGAATCCAGGCTTACCGAGGGCCAACGGATTCCCCTCACCTCCAGGGTGCTCATTGATGAAGAAGTGTGTTTCGACATCATCAATGAGATGCGCTCGCGCATCCCCGAGGAGGTCAGGCAGGCCAAGAGGACTGAGCGGGAGAGGGAGCGGATTATTGCTCAGGCCCACGAGGAAGCGGAACGCATCGTGGCCTTAGCCAAAGAGCAGGCTCAGCAGGCGCTGGGCGAGCAAGAGATCAGCAAAATAGCCGAAGCCCGGGCTCGCACCATCATCGAGCGAGCCGAGCACGAGGCGGAGAAAGTCAAAACCGACGCCGACGACTATGTTATCGCCACTCTGAGCCGCCTGGAGTCGCAGTTGGCCGGCCTGCTGAACACGGTGCAAAATGGCATCCGGGTCGTGCAAGAGAGTGAAGCAAACCCTGAAGCCAACAAGATGGCAGAAGAGGCCAGGCTCGCTTCTTGACACAATAGCCACTCTGTCTTATAATGAAGCTCAGATCAAACGTCAAACGTGAAACGTAAAGCGTGAAACGTAAGAACGGCTGCCCACGTTTCACGGATCACGTTTTACTTACCGACTATGGAAGGAGAGTGAAAAACAAATGGGAGCACTACCTAAGATAAGGATTTCCAAGGCGCGTCGAGGCAAGCGTCGCGCTCATCACGCGCTGAAGAGGCCCAACCTCGTCACCTGCCCTCAGTGCCACGAGCTACGGCTGCACCACCACGTCTGCCCATCCTGCGGCGCTTACCGTGGCGTCCAAGTCATCGAAGCCAAGGAAGAGACGAGCGAATAGCCGCTTCAACTGGGAGGCAAGCATGATCAGAACACCCCTCTGTGATCTGCTAGGTATAGAGCACCCCATCGTGCAAGGAGGCATGGCCTGGGTAGGCACAGCCGAGCTCGCCGCCGCCGTTTCCAATGCCGGCGGTCTGGGCGTGATCGGAGGAGGCAATGCCCCTGCGGAGGACATCGCCCACGATATCCGTTTGGTCAGGGAGTTGACTGATAAACCCTTCGGGCTGAACATCCCTCTGGCCGTCTCCCAATGCGCCGACGACATCGTGACCCTTTGCATTGAAGAGGGTGTAGAAATCGTGGTCATCGGGGCTTGGAGACCGGGGAACCACATGGCCCGTCTCAAAGAAGCCGGCATCACCGTCATTCCTGTCATCGCCTCGGTGCCTTTGGCCAAGCGTTTGGCCAGCCGAGGCGCCGACGCTCTGGTCGCTGAGGGCATGGAATCGGGCGGGCACATCGGCGACATAGCCACCATGCCTCTGATAGCCCAGGTGACGAGCGCGGTGGACGTGCCGGTCATCGCCGCTGGCGGCATCGCTGATGGGCGAGGCCTGGCGGCAGCCCTGGCCCTGGGCGCGCAGGCCATCCAGATGGGCACCCGCTTCATCTGCACCACCGATTGCACCGTCCACGAGAACTACAAGCAGGCCATTCTAAAGGCCAGGGACCGCTCCACGATGACCACGGGGCACAGCCTGGGCCATCCCGTTCGCGCCCTCAAGAACCCCATGGTGCACGAGTTTCAGGAGCTAGAGAGGCGTGGCATATCGGAGGCGGAGATCATCGAGTTTGGCACGGGAAAGCTGAGGCTGGCCGCCATCGAAGGAGACATCAAAAACGGCTCCGTCATGGCGGGGCAGATCGCCGGGATGGTTGACGACATTGTCTCCGCCAAAGAACTCATCGAGCGCATCGTGGCCGAGGCGGAGGAGACCATCGGCCAGTTGCAGACGTTGGTGAGTGTTAGGTAAGGGAGAGAGTCAATCTTGAGGATTGCCTTCGTCTTCCCCGGCCAGGGCTCGCAGTACGTGGGCATGGGCCGGGATCTGTATGAAACTTATGCCGAGGCAAAAGCTCTCTTCGATGAAGCCGACAGCATCCTGGGCTTCCCCCTCTCCAGACTCTGCTTCGAGGGGCCGATGCCGGAACTCAACGACACCATCAACACCCAGCCGGCTCTGCTGACGGTCAGTGTGGCCTTGCTGCGTACGCTGGAGTTGGATGAGCTTAAGCCGGTCGCCGTGGCGGGCCACAGCATGGGCGAATACACCGCCCTCGTCGCCGCCGGCGCTTTAGACTTCGCCGACGGCCTGAAGCTCGTGCGAGAGCGCGGCCGCGTGATGAAGCGCGCGGGGGAGCGTCATCCCGGCGGCATGGCTGCCATAATCGGCCTGGATGCGAAAACCCTCAAGGAGATATGCCAGGAGGCCAGCATTCAGTTTCCAGCTTCTAGTGTTCAGCCAGCCAACTACAACTCGCCCGGCCAGATCGTCATCTCCGGCCACAAAGACGCGCTGGGGCGAGCCCTGGAACTGGCCGAGGAGCGTGGGGCGAGGCGGGTTATTCCGCTGGCCGTGAGCATCGCCTCCCACTCGCCGCTGATGAGGTCCGCCGCCCAAGCGCTCGCCGACGTCGTTGCTGACATCGAGTTTCACCAACCTCGGCTGCCAGTTATAGCCAACGTCACCGCCGCGCCCCTCACCACCGTGGCCGAGATCAGAGAGGAGCTAGTGAAACAGCTCACCTCGACGGTGCGGTGGGTAGAGTCGGTTGAGTACATGATCGCTCAAGGCGTCACCACCTTCGTGGAGATCGGCCCCAAGAACGTGCTAACCGGGCTGATCCGGCGCATTGACCAGAGCGTGCGGGCAGTGAACGTGGGAGATGTGGCGGGGGCGAAGACTCTGAGGAAAAGGATCGAAAAATGAAGATGAGTGTTCAAGGCGTGAATCTCGAAGGGCAACCCTCCCTGAGAGAACGTGCGCTACGGGATGATGCTTTGTATGCGAAGCATGGAAGACCTTTGGAAGCCGAACATCGAGGTGAGTTCATCGCCATCAATTGTGATGGTCAGACGATCGTCTCAGATAACGACATCGATGTATTAAGGATCGCCCTGGAACGCTTTGGGAGCGGCAACTTTGCTTTCCGGCGCATTGGCTTCAGGGCGCTGGGCAAATGGAGATCTGCTCAATGATCGTTAGTGAAAACTACCCCTATGTTCAAGTCCAGCTCTCTGTGCGCGAACAGCAATTCGAAATTCAAGCCTACATTGATACAGGATTCGACGGTTACGCTATTGTGCCAGCCTGGTATGGACTGATGCTTGGCCTCGGTGATTATGTGTCTCGATGGAAGCTGGGTGACGGTTCGGAAGTGGAAGCAGAGGACTACCTTGGCACGGCTTCGATCGTTGGTCTACCAGTGACAATTCCAGTGAGAATCAGCCGCCTCGGCAACGAATGTATGATCGGCAGGGGCATCATTGACCACTTTCGTGTAACTTTCGATCGAGGACAGACAATAGAAATTGAACAGGGAAGCGCCGAATAGCGATATGCAGGCGTGATGACAAGAGACGGGGCAAGTGGATCTGGAGGGAATCGTGGACTTAAACGATAAAGTCGCCATCGTTACTGGTTCCTCACGGGGCATCGGCAGGGCCATCGTTCTGAAGCTGGCCAGCCTGGGAGCCAAGGCGGTAGTCAACTATCGCAGTAATGCCGAGGCGGCTCGGGAGGTCGTCGAGGCCATCGGGGCTCAGGGCGGCCAGGCCATCGCCGTCCAAGCCGACGTTACCGATGCCGACGACGCGAAGAGACTCATCAAGGCAGCCCAATCAACCTACGGCCGGCTGGACATTCTGGTCAACAACGCGGGCACCACCCACGACACGCTGCTGATGCGCATGTCGGAGCAAGACTGGGACCTGGTCATCAACACCAACCTCAAAGGGGCCTTCAACTGCACCAAGGTGGCGATGCGCCCCATGATGCGCCAGCACTATGGCCGCATCGTCAACATCACCTCGGTAGCGGGCCTGGTGGGGAATCCAGGCCAGGCCAACTACTCGGCCGCCAAAGCGGGGCTGGTGGGCTTCACCAAGGCCGTGGCCAAGGAGGTCGGCTCGCGGGGCATCACCGTCAACGCCGTGGCTCCCGGCTATGTTCCCACCGATCTGACGGCGGATTTGCCCCAGGAACTGGTCGAGAAGGCCATCGAGATGACGCCGCTGGGACGGCCCGGCACTTCCGAGGAAATCGCCAACGCCGTGGCCTTCCTGGCCTCCGATGAGGCCAGCTTCATCACCGGCGTGGTGCTGCGTGTTGACGGCGGCCTGGCGATGACGGGATAGCGACGGAAGCGCGAAGAAGGAGATGCTGAAGTGAAAAAGACATTGGGCAAAGTGATCATCGCTCCCAACGTTCTGGTGACCATCGCCAGACTCACTGCCCTCGCCGTACCGGGGGTAGTGAGGATGAGTCCTGACTGGACAGACAGCGTGGGGCGCTTGCTGTGGCGTAGAGGTCCGGGCGATGGGGTCAAAATAGAAGTAGAGGATGACACGGTCAGCGTAGACCTGTACATCGTCGTTGAGCAAGACGTGAACATGCTGAAGCTGAGTCAAGAGATTCAGGCTGAGGTGAGTCGCGCCATCCACGACATAGTGGGCATGGGCGTCAAAGAGGTCAACGTCCACATCCAAGATGTGGAGCTTCCACCTAACGAAGGTTAACAAGAGAGTAGAACGGGACACCTGCCGTGAAAGTCCGACATCGCGCTCGAATTGTGGCCTTGCAGGCCCTGTTTGAGATTGACATCGCCCATCACGACCCCGACACGGTTCTGCAACAGCGCGTCGCCCATAATCCCCTTCCCGAATCTGGACGCGATTTCGCGCGCAGCCTGGTACAAGGCATCCTCAATCATCAGGCGGAATTGGATGCACTGATCCAGGACAACGCCCCCGAATGGCCGTTGGATCAGGTAGCTGTCATAGACAGAAACATCCTGCGCATGGCCCTTTTCGAGTTCGTCGTCGAGGGAAATACCCCAGTGAAAGTAGCCATCAACGAAGCAGTAGAGCTGGCCAAGCTGTTCGGCAGCGACAGCTCAGGACGCTTTGTGAACGGCGTTTTGGGAGCCATCGTGTCCAAGGGGGTTGGCTCAAGCCGCCGGGAGAAAGCGCCTACAGCTACGGGATAATGAAGGTGAGAGATGAACTTCTTCAACATAGGCACGGCTGAGTTACTGGTTATCTTCGTCATTGCCCTGGTCGTCGTTGGACCGCGCCGATTGCCAGAAATAGCCAAGACGCTCGGCAAGATCGTCAACGACGTAAGGAATATGTCACAGGAGTTCACCGTGGACATGATGCGAGAGATCAACGCCCCCCCCGACTCCGCAGAGGGCAAATCGGGGAAGACCACGGAACAAGACGCGGCTGAGAAACCAGTCCAGAGCCTCGGCGAAATCGTGAGCGACGTAAAAAAGATATCACAGGAAGTTAGGGAGGAGATAACGCGAGAGTTTAGTGTCTCCCTCGACCCCACAGAGAACGAAGCCAAGAAAAATGCGGGCCAAAATGCTTCTGAGAAACCGGTCCAGGAGGACTCAGCTTGACGGCCAAAGACAAACAGGTTACCATCATCGAGCATCTGGAGGAGCTGCGGGACCGACTGATGAAGTCGGCCATTGCCTTGACCATCACTACTCTGATCAGCTTCGTTTTCGCCAAGCAGTTCCTGCTGCTGCTCATCGCTCCCATGGGGGAAACCCCGCCCGTGAGCCCGTCCCCCACGACAAACATCGTCATTTTCGCCAAAGTGGCCCTCATCAGCGGCGTGGCGCTGGCCATGCCCGTCCTCGTTTACCAATTGGTCAGCTTTATCGCCCCAGGGTTGACGCCGCAGGAGAAAAGGTACCTCTATCTTATCCTGCCTGGCGCGACCCTCTCCTTCGCAGCGGGCGCAGCTTTCGCCTATTTCGTCATGTTGCCCACGGCCATACCTTTCCTAAAGGGCTTTCTAAGCGACATCATTGACCCTAGCTGGTTCATAGACAAGTACATCTCTTTCATTACCTCCCTCCTATTCTGGGTGGGCGTAAGCTTCGAGACACCGCTGGTGATCTTCTTCCTGGCCAAGTTAGGCGTCGTCACTCCCGCGTCCCTTTCTCGCTATCGCAGATACGCCATCCTGGTCATAGCCGTTCTAGCCGCGGTCATCACGCCCACTCCCGATCCTTTCAACATGTTACTGGTTATGGCGCCGCTCATAGTCCTCTACGAGATCGGCATATTGCTGGCCAAGCTGGCCTAGAATCCAAAAATACAGACTCAGTAGATCCAAAATCGCTCTGAGGGGATTGTCAAATCCCCGCCTTTGGCCTGGATCTGGCGATCCAGGCCGAGCAAAATTGGATCTATTGAGACTACAAGCAAAGGAGCGAATCGTTCAATGGCGAAGGATAACGCGCAAGACGGAGCGCAAGCCGGAGCGCAAGCCGTCATCATCATGGGCGCCGCTGGGCGCGACTTCCACAATTTCAACGTCTATTTCCGCAACAACGAAGCTTACGAAGTGGCGGCCTTCACTGCCACCCAAATCCCCAATATCGAGGGCAGAATCTACCCCCCACAACTGGCCGGCCCTGCCTACCCCGGCGGCATCCCTATTTACCCGGAAGACAAACTGACCGAGCTCATCAAGAAACTAGACATTGATCAGGTTGTTTTCGGCTATAGTGATGTGTCCTATGAGTACGTGATGCACAGGGCCTCAATGGTCCTGGCCGCCGGGGCCGACTTTCGGCTGATGGGCGGGAAGACGACCATGCTGAAGGCCAAAGTGCCCGTGGTCTCGGTGTGCGCCGTGCGCACCGGAAGCGGCAAGAGCCAGACCAGCCGCCGCGTGGCAGACATCCTGCGCGGGATGGGCAAAAAAGCGGTAGTGGTTCGCCACCCCATGCCCTACGGCGATCTGAAAAAGCAGATCTGCCAGCGCTTCGCCTCCTACGAGGACCTAGACCGCTATAAATGCACCATTGAGGAGCGCGAGGAATACGAGCCCCATCTGGATCGGGGCATGGTCGTCTACGCGGGCGTTGATTACGAAAGGATCCTGCGGGAGGCGGAGCGAGAGGCCGACGTTATCCTCTGGGATGGCGGCAACAACGACCTGCCTTTCTACCAGCCGGATCTGCACATCGTGGTGACCGACCCGCACCGCGCTGGCCACGAGCTGGCCTATCACCCCGGCGAAGCCAATCTGCGCCTGGCCGACGCGGTGATCATCAACAAGATTGACACCGCCGACCTGGAGAACGTGTCCACCGTGCGAGAGAACGTGCGGGCCGCCAACCCCGACGCCGTCATCATCGAGGCCGCCTCGCCCATCTTCGTCGAGGACCCAGCCGCCGTCCGCGGCAAGCGGGTGCTGGTGGTGGAAGATGGGCCTACCTTGACCCACGGGGAGATGGCCTACGGGGCAGGCATCGTGGCCGCCAGACGCTTTGGCGCAGCGGAGATCGTGGACCCCCGACCCTACGCCGTAGGCTCCATCGTCGAAAGCTTCGAGAAATACCCCCAGACCGGCCCGCTGCTGCCGGCCATGGGCTACAGCGAGCAGCAGATCGAGGAGCTAGAGGAGACCATCAACGCCACCCCCTGCGACGTCGTGATCGTGGCCACCCCCATTGACCTCAGGCGGGTAGTGGAGATCCGCCGTCCCACCCAGCGGGTTCGTTACGAGCTGCAAGAGATCGGCCAGCCGACGCTAGGGGATGTGCTCAGCGTAAAGTTTGGATAGGTTTACCGTCAACTCGTAGGCTCGTAAATTCGTAGATTTGTGTCCGAATTTGCGAATTCCAAGTCTACGAATCCCGAAATACGAGTTTTCAAAGGAGGCCCAGTATGTCCAATAGAGTAGCCATCGTAGGCGTGGGTTACACCGGTTTCAGTCCTCTCACCCCAGAGGTCTCGTACAAGGAGCTGATGTACGAGGCCGCGGTCAGGGCCTACGAGGACGCCGGCGTCAACCCTCGCCGCGACGTCCAGAGCTTCGTTACCGTAGCGGAGGACTTCATCGAGGGCACGAGCATTTTCGACGAGTACGTGCCCGACCAGCTTGGAGCGTTGCTCAAACCCACCTGCACCATCCCCGGCGAGGGCATCCACGGCCTCACCACCGCCTACATGCAAATCGCCAGCGGCATCGTGGACGTGGTGGCCGTGGAGGGACACAGCAAGGCGTCCAACGTGCTGACCCTACCTTACATCACCGCCTACGCCATGGACCCAGTCCTCAACCGTCCGCTGGCGGCCAACCCGGTGTTCATCGCCGGCCTGGAGATGAACCGCTACCTGCACATGACCGGCGCCACGCGGGAGCAGTGCGCCCAAGTGGTGGTCAAGAACAAGCGCCACGCCCTGGACAATGCCGCTGCCGCCTACGGCGCGGCCATCGAGCCGCAGGATGTGCTCCATTCGGAGATGGTCGCTTATCCCTTGACGCGGCAGGACATCAGCCCTCACGCCGACGGAGCCATCGTGCTGGTGCTGGCGGCGGCGGACGTGGCAGAGAGCCTGACCGACGTGCCCATCTGGATCCGCGGCGTCGGCTGGTGCAACGACTCCTTCTCGCTAGAGAACCGCGCCTGGGCTCGGGCTATCTACGCCGAGGAAGCGGGCCGCATGGCCTACGAGATGGCCGGCATCCGCAATCCGATGCAGGAGATTGACTTCGCCGAGATTGACGACGCCTTCTCCTACAAGGAGTTGCAGCACCTGGAGGCGCTGCGCTTCTGTCGCTTCGGCGAGGCGGGTCCCTTCACTGAAGAAGGGGTAACGGGGATGGGCGGCGAGCTGCCGGTCAACGTCAGCGGCGGCAGCCTGGGCTGCGGCCACTTGCTGGATGCTTCGGGCCTGGCGCGGGTGCTGGAGGTGGTGCTGCAACTGCGCGGCGAGGCCGGTCCGCGGCAGCTAGACGACGTGGAGACGGGCCTGGCCTTCGGCTGGCGCGGCGTGCCGTCCACCAGCGGCGCCGCGGTGATTTTGAGCAATTAAGTCCTAGGATAACGGGAGGTGTTAGATGTCCACAACACAAACCGCTCAACTGATCACTCCGCAGGGTAAGATTCTCTCTCTTCCGCCAGGAATGTACGAAGCTATCCTGGAGATGCTAGAGAAATGGAGACCCGCTCCTCGAGCTAAGCGGGCGGAGGTGCTGGCCCTCATCAAGGAAACTCGTGGCAAGTACGCCAGTGAGCCATCGCTTGTTGATGCTCTCTTGATCGAGAGGGCAATCGAAAGAGAACGGGAGATGAGACGTGATCAGGAAAGAGCAGAGCAGTACTTCAAGAAGCAGTGAGGAAGTCGTTGAACGCGCTTTCTATGTGCTGGATAGCTACGCTATCTTCGCCTACTTCCAAGATGAAGAGGGAGCAGACATCGTTGCCGATTTGATTGAGAGAACCACCGAGGATGTCTACTTAGTTCTCAGCCTTATCAATTTTGGCGAAGTGGCGTACATCACCGAACGCGAGAGGGGAGCGCGACGAGCTGTTGAGTTGCTTGAAGACATTCGTCGCCTTCCCATCACTCTCGGTAGGGTTGACGAAGAGCGCGTTTTGGCCGCGGCGCACGTCAAGGCACACTATCCTGTCTCGTATGCCGATGCTTTTGCCATCGCCTTGGCCGATGAACTCGGAGCCACTGTTGTCACGGGGGATCCGGAGTTCAAGAAAATAGAATCTGCGGTCACTGTACTGTGGCTGCGGGATTTGTAATCAGTGAGATAATAGAAGTCAGCAACCCGCTTGCTTGCTCAAAGACAAGGATTTATGAACCAAGGAGGGATTAAATGAGTATGCGAAAAGTTGCCGTTGTTGGGGCCGGGATGACCAAGTTCGTCCGCCGGGCCCAGGAGACGGGTAAGGAACTGGCTTTCGAGGCCACCAAGATGGCCCTTGAAAGCTGCGAGATGACGCTGGACGACATTGACTGCGTCGTCCACGGCACAGCCCCCGATTCCTTCGACGGGGTGCACATGAAGGGGGAATACCTCAGCGACGGGTCAGGGGGCTGGCGCAAGCCGTACATGCGCTGCTACGTGGGCGGCGGCACAGGCGTCTTCACCCCCATCCACGGCTGGTACCACGTGGCGTCGGGACTGTTCGACACCTGCCTGGTGGTCTGCGAGGAGAAGATGTCCTCCTGCCAGCCGCACCCCCAGGGGGCCTTTCTGACCATCTTCGATCACACCACCGAGCGACCCCTGAAGCCCAACCTGCTGTGGATCTTCGCCATGGAGATGAACCGCTACATGCACGCCTACGGCCTGAAAAAGGAAGACATCGCCCTGGTGTCGGTCAAGAACAAGCGCAACGCCGCCGACCATCCGTGCAGCCTGCTGGGCGATCCCGACATCACGCTGGAAGACGTGATGAACTCGGAGGTGCTGGCCTGGCCGGTGCGGCGGTTGGACGTGAGCCCCGTGACCGACGGCGCGGTGACTCTCGTGCTGGCCGCCGAGCACGTCGCCCAACGCATCACCGACAAGCCGGTTTGGATCGAGGGGGTGGGTTGGAACCTGGATACGGCCTACTGGACCAACCGCGACCTGTACTATCCCCGCTACGTGGAGAACGCGGCCCGCATGGCCTACGAGATGGCCGGCATCCGCGAGCCGCGCAAAGAAATCCACATCGCCGAGCCCTACGACCCCTTCGACTACAAGGAGCTGCATCACCTGGAGGGGCTGATGCTCTTCGACAGGGGCAAGGCCCCCGAGGCCACTGCCCTGGGCATCACCCAGCGGGACGGCGACCTGCCGGTTTGCCCCAGCGGTGGGCTGCTGGGCGTGGGTAATCCCATCGCCGCCGCCGGCCTGATGAAGGTGGCCGAGATCTTCTGGCAGCTTAGGGGCGAGGCTGGCAAGCGCCAGGTGCCCGGCAATCCCAAAACGGGCCTGGCCCAGGCCTGGGGCGATCTAATGCAGGTTGGCACCGTCGTTGTGATGAGCGTGTGAAGGAGGAGAGACAATCATACGCCATGTGCAACTTTATTTAGCAGACACCAAGCCTGCGAAATCAAGTGGGTTGCGTCCCAGTTTCAGATTGAGAAAGACACAAACGGTATGAGCGAGGATTTTCCGATACCACTTGGCTAGTAGCGTCCATCCCTTGCGTACTCGCAGGTTCTGCACCTTAAAACGTTCAACCAATTGTCCGTTGACGGTTTCTATCAGTTGTCGTATGCCATGAGCTATGGCAGGCAGGACGAATTCATTGGGCTTCATGTTCGACCTCAAGGGCGTGAGCAACAACAACCCGCGCCGGTCTCTCAATCGGATCTGCTCCTCTTCGTCCAAGAATGCTTTGTCCGCCACACCTATGGTGCCGGCTGCCAGACCCGCTAGCAACACTTCCCTGAACTGGCTGTCGTGCGGACGGGCGGCCAGCAGTGGGGCGTGAACAATCATCCCATTGGCGGCAACCCGTAGGCCGCCCTTGACGCCAAAGTAATACATATCCTTACTGGCGCAGTAACCGACACTGGGTTCGATGAGGAGATCATCGACGAAAATATGACGGCTTTTGTACCGCTTCAGTCCACATAATGGGATCGGCAAGGTGTCAATGACCTGAATCTCGGCACGATCGGCACCACTGTCGCTGACCAGTTGCTTCCAGATCAATTGCTCCACTTGCCACAGGTTAGCCCACTGACGCACGAGTAGACTGCGGTCGTGCAGGGAGGGAAACCAGTCTCGATAGTGTTTGTAGAAGTATTCGAAAATGGCTTTGTCGCGCTCCAAGCCCAAGAATTCGCCTACAATCGCGATCGTCAGGGCTTCCGCATCGGTCAATTGCGGGACAAAGCCACGTTGACGAATACCGTTGGGAAAAAGCCGGTGGTAGTAGTCTTCAATCAGACAATAAACGGCAATGATGAACAGTGTTTCATCGAACATGGGCATACCTCCTGGAGTGTTTACAGGAAGTATACCCCAAACCAGAAAAAGTTGCACATGGCGTATCATGACTGCTAAAATCAAAGAATTTCCCGGCGTGTACTTGCGGGAATCCGACTTTCAAGAAAAGAAGGTCATTTTCAACGAGTGGAGCCCCAACGCCCGGTACGCTTGGGATGCGGGCGTGGCCATCGGCCGCTACCTGGCCGAGTTGAAAGAAGGGCGTCTGGTCGGCGTGCGCTGCCGCCACTGCCGCCGCACGGTGATCCCGCCGCGCAACGTCTGCGAGTGGTGCTTCCGTCCGATGGACGACTGGGTCCCTCTGCCCGACACGGGCACAATCAACACCTTCTCTCTGTGCTACGTGACCTGGGACATGAAGCGGGTGGAGAAGCCCGAGATCTCGGCGGTGATTGACATTGACGGCACCAAGCCGCCGGTGGGCATCATGCACCTGCTGGGCGAGGTGGATCCCGACGACGTCCAGATCGGCATGAAGGTCCAAGCCGTCTGGAAGCCGCCCGAGGAGCGCGAGGGAGCAATCACAGACATCAAGTACTTCAAGCCAGTGTGAGTGCGTAGCTCGACAATGTTAACTTTCGCGTCAAGCGTCATTGCGAGGAGCGGAGCGACGAAGCAATCCCCACCGTTGCTTGCAATTGGAGGCGAGAGATTGCGTGCAACCTGCGGTTGCCTTACGCTCGCAATGACATTAACTTAACATTGTCCAGGTAGATTCGTATGCTCGTAAATTCGCGGATTCGTGCCCGAATGTACGAGTCCCGAGTCTACGAATTTACGAATCCACGAATCCCGAAATCGGAGGTGAAAATGTCCATTTTGGAAAAGATTGACAAGCTCGACCACGCCACTGCCTGGCGCGGCGACATCCCCATCACCAGTCGCTACACCGCCGGCATCGCTGGCGAGAAATTCTTCCGCGAGATCAAGGATCATGGTCGCTTTCTGGGCACGCGCTGCGAGGCGTGCGATATCACCTATATGCCCCCCACCCTGTTCTGCGAGCGCTGCTTCGCCCAACTGGACGACTGGGTGCAGGTGGCCAGCACGGGCACGGTCTTCACCTACACCGTGCTGCACCTGGACCTGGACGAGAAGCCGCTGGCGGAGCCCGACATCCTGGCCTACATCAAACTGGACGGCAGCGACGGCGGCCTGATCCACCGCCTGGGCGAGGTGAACCCCGACCAGGTGGAGATGGGCATGAAAGTGGAGGCCGTCTTCAAGCCCCAGGCCGAGCGGGAGGGTTCGATATTGGATATCGAGTACTTCAGGGCCGTGGGTTCGTAAACTCGGGATTCGTGGATTTAGAGCATGAATTTACGAATCTACGAGCCTACGAACCAGGAGGTGCGATTGACCGATTCGATAACGGAGATCATAGCCAGCGCGCGCCAGCAAGGCAGGGTCTACCTGCTGGAGCACGAGTGCAAGGCCATCTTGCGAAACATCGGCGTGCCCACCACGAGCTGCCTGGTCGCCAAATCCGAGGACGAAGCGGTGACCATGAGCCAGGCCATCGGGTACCCGGTGGTGCTGAAGATCCTCTCGCCAGAGGTGGTCCACAAATCGGACGCCGGCGGGGTGAAGCTCAACCTGGGCCGGGACGAGGTGAGAGCGGCCTACAACGAGCTGGTCGCCAGGTTCCAAGATCGCCACGTGGTCGGGGTGAGCGTGCAGGAGATGGCGCAGCCCGGATTGGAGGTGATCGTGGGCGCGACGCAGGACGCCACGTTTGGCCCCGTGTTGATGTTCGGGCTGGGCGGCGTGTTCGTGGAAGCGCTGAAGGACGTTGCCTTCAGGGTCATCCCCGTGACCGAGGGCGACGCCCAGGAGATAATGAAGGAGATCAGGGGCTACGAGCTTCTGCGGGGCTACCGAGGGCAGTCCGCCGACCTCGCCAGCCTGAGAGATATCCTGCTGAAGGTCTCCGAGCTGGTGACGACCTACCCGGCCATCAAAGAGGTGGACCTGAACCCCGTCTTGGCCTATCCCGATGGCAGCCTGGTGGTGGACGCCAGGATGATCTTGGCCCCCCCTCAGTCCCCCCCAACGGCGGAAGACCTCGCGAAGGGGGGGAGGTTTGGCGCCGTGCCCTCAAAGGACCTGGCCGCCGTGTTCGCGCCGCAAAGCGTGGCCGTGGTCGGGGCCAGCGCCACTCCCAACAAGGCGGGCTACAACATCCTCCACAACCTGCTGACGCTGGGATACGAGGGGCAGGTCTACCCCGTCAACCCCAAAGCGGGCCAGATTCTGGGCCTGGAGGCGTATCCCACCGTTGATCAAATCCCCCACCAAGTTGAGACGGCCATCATCGCCACGCCCGCCCAGGCCGCGGTGGACGTGATGCGGGATTGCGCCCGCAAGGGAGTCAAAGCCGTCATCATCATCAGTTCTGGCTTCTCGGAAGGGGGCGAGGACGGCAGGCGGTTGGAAAACGAGGTGATGAAAATCGCCCATCAGGCCGGCATGCGAGTGGTGGGGCCGAACACCACCGGCATCCTGAATTGTGACAATCGCTTCACCTCCTCTTTCCTGCCCATCGCCAAGCTGCCCTCTGGAAACGTGGCCTTCATCGCCCAGACCGGCCTTTTCTTGGGGGTATCGTTCGAACACATCCTGTCATCTCAGCACTTCGGCCTCAGCAAAGTGGCCGGGCTGGGCAACAAGGCCGATGTAGACGATACCGACATCCTGGAATATCTGGCCAGAGACGCGCAGACCAACGTGGTGGCCATGTACATCGAGGGGCTGGGCGATGGCCGCCGCTTCCTGGAGGCGGCCAGGGCAATCGCCAGAGAGAAGCCCGTGGTCGTCTTCAAGGCCGGCATCACCGAGGCGGGTGCTGAGGCGGCCCTGTCGCACACCGCCTCATTGGCCGGCAGCGCGGAGGTGTTCGAGGCGGCCTGCCGGCAGGCGGGCCTGCTGCGGGTGAACAGCTTCGAGGAAATGCTCGATGTGATCAAGGCGTTCGCCTTCCTGGCTCTCCCCAGCGGAAACAGGGTGGCCGTCATCCACTACACGGGGGCGGGCTGCGTCATCGCCGCCGACGCCTGTCAGACGGCAGGCTTGGCGCTGGCCGAGTTTTCGCCCGCCACGGTGGAGGCCCTGCGGGAGATCACGCCCGCCTGGCACACAGTCAGGAATCCCACAGACCTCTGGCCCGCCATCGAGCGAAACTGGGTGGAGACAGCCTACGGAGTAGCCATCGAAGCGGCCTTGCGAGACGAAGCCGTAGATGCGCTGGTGGTCAACTTGTTCGCCATGCCCGGCTGGGACACCTACACCCCTGACTTCGACCTGCTCCGCGCCTGCGGCAAGCCCGTGCTGTTCTGCGCCGAAGGAAACGCCGCGCGGGTGCGGCAGGCGGTGGCCAAGCTCGAAGGCCAGAGCTTCCCCGTCTACCCCCAGGTGCATAGAGCCATCTCTGCTCTCTCCCATCTGAGCAAATGGGCGCGTCTTGCGCAAGCTGAATGAGATGACGGGGCAATGGGGCGATGAGGCAACGAGGCAATGAGGGATTTAAGGTCGTAAACTCGTAGGTTCGGGGGTCGTAGATTCGTGCCCGCGAACTTACGAATCTACGAGTCTACGAATCTACGAACTTAGTAGCATGGAAGAAGGGGGATGCCCCATGAAAGAGCCGCTTTGGGAGCCTTCCGAGGAACGCAAAAAGCAGGCCAACATCACGCGGTTTATTGGCGTGGTCAACGAGAGATATGGCCTTGAGATTGACTCCTACACCCAACTGTGGAACTGGTCAGTTGAGAACATAGCGGATTTTTGGGCCACCATGTGGGAGTTCGGGGAGATCAAGGCCTCGCGCGGATATGATGAGGTGATTGACGATGCCGCTTCGCTAACCAGCAAGTTCCCTGGCGCTAGGTGGTTTCCCGGCGCTAGGTTGAATTTCGCGGAGAATCTCCTGAGGCACCGGGACGACCAGGCCGCTTTCATCTTCAAAGGCGAGACCCAGAAA
>CAZEBW010000045.1:0-30144 GCA_964510205.1 uncultured Anaerolineae bacterium | reverse complement strand
GGTGTAGGGGCTGTGGGGGGCCAGGCGGGGTCCGAAGACGAAGACGGCGACCAGGGCGGCGACCAGGATGCCGCCGGCGACGAAGGGGAGGTTGCCCAGAGTGCCTCGCAGCCAGGCGCGGCGTCGTTCGGCGCGGTGTTGGTCGGGGGAGACATCGAAAGGAAGGTTGCGTTGCTCCAGCACGGCCCGGAAGGGGCTGGGGGAGGGAGCGGCTCGGCGTCGGGCCAACCAGTTGCTGATAGGATTATGGGTGATGAGATCGCGGAGGTTGACCAGGAGCGAGTGGAGCCTTTGGGGGAGGGTTTGGTGGGCGTCTTGGCCGATGTGGGGTGGGGTTTGGCGGAGGCGGGGGTCAATGAGG
Organism: uncultured Anaerolineae bacterium; assembly: GCA_964510205.1. Taxonomy (GTDB): domain Bacteria; phylum Chloroflexota; class Anaerolineae; order VGOG01; family VGOG01; genus CAZEBW01. The sequence goes on along the minus strand of CAZEBW010000045.1, from coordinate 29,783 downwards.
CGGTAGGCGATGTCGAGGAGGAGGTTGACGGCGATGAAGAGGAGGCCGAGGCAGAGGGTGAGGGCGACAGTGAGGTTGAGGTCTTGGCGGGAGATGGCTTTGAGGAGAGTGAAGCCGAGGCCTGGCCAGCCGAAGAAGAACTCGACGACGGGGAGGCTGCTGAGGGAGAAGCGGAGGGAGGTGCTGATGGTGGTGAGGATGGGGATGGCGGCGTTGCGGATGACGTGGCGAGAGAGGACGAGGCGAGGGTGGAGGCCCTTGCTGTGGGCGGTGCGGACGAAGTCGTGGTCGAGGGCGTCGCTGAGGGAGACGAAGGAGACGCGTGCGATCTGGGCGATGGGTCTGGCGGCGAGGACGAGAGCGGGGAGGACGAGGTGGGAGTCCCAGCCGAAGCCGCCGACGGGGAGGAGGGGGTGGCCGAAGGTTTGTGTCCAGCGGATGGCGGCGAGTTGGAGGAGGAGGGCGGCGAAGAAGGAGGGGAGGGAGACGCCGGTGGTTGAGGCGAGGAGGGTGAGGAGGGACCAGGAGGAGTGGCGGTGGTTGGCGGCGAAGGCGCCCAGGGCGACGCCGGTGAGGGAGGCGAGGAGGAGGGAGGCGGCGAGGAGGCCGAGGCTTTTGGCGAGGGTATCTGGGAGGATGGTGGAGACGGGGATGGGGCGTAGGGTGATGCTGCCTGCGGCGGAGAGGCCGAGGTCGCCGCGAGAGAGTCTGGAGAGGTAGGCGAGGGAGTTGGAGGCGGCGCGTGTGAGGGCGGGTTGGAAGAGGGTGCCTTGGGCCATGTCGAGGCCGAGGAAGCTGAGGTAGATGATGGAGAGGAGGACGAGGGCGCCGAAGGCCAGTCGCTGGGCGATGAGGATGGCGATGCCGACGAGCGTTTGCCGCCGTCGGGGCTGCGAGGCGGGCGCCTTCGAGGGTGTTGGTCTGATAGGTGAATCGTTGGGGGGTTGGCTGGTGTTCTGTTCCATATCTGCCTTGCCGAGGTCGTGCTCCCAGACTTCGGAAGTCTTAACCTTAGAAATCTTGGTGCATCAACTACCTGAAATCGCCTGAAATCCTTGCAAACCTGAGCTATTATGGAGACTTCCGAAGTCTTCTCCGACGAGCTCCTAGCAAACTTTACGCTGGTGGTTCCTGCACACACAAAAGTCCCTTCTCCACTGCGGTTTTGTGGACTTTCCACCAAATCCGTGGAGCGCCTCGGACCGCATCAAAGAAGGGACTTCTGGGGCTGTGCCTTAACGCCGTCTCTACGTCGTCCCTCGCAAACGAGGATCGAAAGCATCTCGCAAGCCATCGCCGAGGAAGTTGAAGGCCAAAGTGGTGAGCGTTAGAGCCACAGCGGGCACGAAGACCTCGTGGGGATATGCTCTTAACCCCTGATATGTCTCCGAGATCATCAGGCCCCAGCTCGGTGTTGGCGGGTTGACGCCCAGGCCGATGAAACTGAGAAAAGCTTCCAGAAAGATGTAGCCAGGAATGGCCAGCGTCTCGGCTACGATGCATGGCCCCAGGATATTGGGCAGAAGGTGGCGGAAGATGATTCGTATGTCCCCCGCTCCCACCATCCGCGCTGCTTCCACGAATTCCTTTTCCCTGTAGGACAACACCTGGCCTCGGGTGATGCGTGCCATCCCCAACCAGTTGAGTGCGCCCAGCGCGATGAACAGGAACAACATACCGCCCATGGATTGGTTAGCGCTGATCAATGTGCCTGCGATACCTGTACCGCCATGCCGCGATACGGCCTTGAAATAGACCTGCATCAGGATGACGAAGACGATGAGGGGCAAGCCATATAGAAAGTCTACGAAGCGCATCATGATGTCGTCCACGCGACCGCCGAAATAGCCGGAGGCCAGTCCGTAGACCAATCCGATGAAGAGGCTGACGCCGGCTGCCACGAAGGCCACGGCCAGCGAGATTCGCGTCCCGTACAGCGTCCTGCTCAGAATGTCACGGCCGAGGTAGTCTACGCCCAGGATGAAGAGCTTCCCGTCATCAGTTCGCGTCATTGGGCCGAGGTCGTGATAGCGGAAGTTGACTTCTGCGTAGCTGTAGGGTGCTATGAGAGGGCGCGACTCCTCCCCTGTGAAGATGGTGAACACCGCTGTGTCGACGAACACGGCGGTGAGGATGAGAATGATGAGGAATATCCCGCTGGCCACGGCTAAGCGGTTCTTCGTCAACTGGTGAAAGGCGTCGGCCAGGGGGCTGCGCCCACGCCGTGGGGCCTCCGCACGCAGACGAGCTAGCTCCTGGGGTGTCGTTGTCTGAACGGCCATAAATCCTCCTCTTGAGGTGAAATGCGACTATTCACCTTGCTCGGCCTGGATTGTCAAATCCAGGCCAAAGCGGGCGAAATCAGCTCGATTCAACCCGTTCAACCGTCGGATCGCCAGATCCGACGGGAGCAGGTGAATGGTTACGGCGAAATTAATACCGTGTCTTGGCCTTTGGAATTCTGACGTATCTATCAAAACTTCAGCGGCCTACTCGTAGCGAATCCGCGGATCCAACCAGGCGTAGGTGATGTCCACAGCCAGATTGGCGATTACCAGCAGCAATGCATACACCAACATCGTACCCATGACCACAGGATAGTCTCGGTTGTTGATGCTGTCTATGAAGTGCTGGCCCATCCCGTTGATGCCGAAGATCTGCTCTACTACGAACGTCCCCGTGACGATGGCTGCGAACGTGGGACCCAGGATAGTGACGACGGGGATCAGCGCGTTTTTCAGGGCGTGCACGGCGATGACCGCCCGCTCTCGCAGGCCCTTGGCCCGGGCGGTACGGATGTAATCTTCGCGGATGACCTGCAGCAGGCTGGCCCGTGTCAGACGCGCGATGCGGGCGGACAGGGCCGTACCTAACGCTACGGTGGGAAGCACTGCGTGCTCCCAGAACTTGAGCGTCATCGGAGGGATGAAGCCCAGGGTGAATTCGGTGTAGTCGGCGCCCCAGCGGGCTACGGGAAACCACCCCAATTTGAGGGCTACAGCCCAGATGAGGAACGGCGCTACCACGATGTTGGGGATTGAGGCCCCTACAATGGCGATGAAAGAGCTAAGATAGTCCACCCAGGTGTTGTGCCTGAGGGCCGCGAAAGTGCCAAATGGGATGCCGATGAGCAGTGAAAGGAGCATGGACAGTATGCCCAACTGGAGGGAGATGGGAAAAGTCTGCTTCAGGATGTCATTCACTGTACGGGACCGGAAGTGGAAGGACGGTCCCAGGTCCCCTCGCATAAGATCCAGAAGATACTGGGCGAACTGCCTCCACACGGGCCAATCCAGGTGGTACTTCCGTTCCAGGTTGGCCACGATGCTGGCGGGTATGGTTCGATCCCCGGCGAAATCGAAGGGCCCGCCGGGCATGGCGCGGGCAGCTACGAAGTTCAGCAGGGCGATGGCAAACAAGACAGGGATAAACCACAGAATGCGTCGGATCATGTATTTGGTCATTGGCTTTTCGATCCTCCCTAGGTATTACGGCAGACTTCCGAAGTCTACTCCAGCGGAGTGATTGATGGCAAGATGGCTCTTCTAGTTGGGTAGGCAGACCGTCTAGGGTGGTTCAGAGACTTCGGAAGTCTAGGTCAAGTTGTCCCTACCCAACAGAGTTGGTGGCTGTGGGCATTGTGCCCACAGCCACCAGATATTCTACCGTAACTCGTTACGGCATTGCTGCTTCGTCAAGCTTCCACTGGAACAGGTGCAGCTTGATGGGGTCGTAGGACCGCGTCAGCCACGGCTTGGTGACGTTCACGGTGGTGTAGTAGTAGATGGGCGCGATGCCGACGATCTCATCTATCAGCAACTGCTCAGCGCGCTTGTAGAGTGCCTTGGCCTCTTCCTCAGGCGCCGTCTGAGCGGCCTTGGTGACGTCCATGTACTCTTGCACCAGGTCGCCGACCTGCGGATCGTCAGGGCTGAGGCGAATGCGGTTGGCGCCTTGCTCTGGATGGAAGACCTCAAGCATCCAGTTGTTGGCGTGCGGATAGTCTCCACACCAGCCCAAGCGGAACACGTGCGGCACGTCGGCTATATCGGTGGTGGCTCGGAGGCTGTTCAGGTAGACGGACCATTCCTGAGTCTCGATGGTGAAGGTCGCCTCTGGATAGGCGCCCTGCCACATGGCCTGGATGGCCTGAGCGATGCGGGCGTGGCCTTCGCTGACGTTGTGCATCAGGAGGATGTCCAGCCCGGCGCCATTGGGATAGCCTGCCTCGGCCAGAAGTTCCTTCCCCATTTCCACGGCTGCCGCGTATCCCGTGCCGCCCTTCTCCTCAGTGAGGGCCCACGGCGCGACGTCCGGATCTTCAGCCGCGTGGCCGAAGTTCAGTGGGTTGGTGAAGGTGTTGGCGGGGATCTGGCCGCCCTGGGTCACGGCCTCGACCAGGGTCAAACGATCTATGGCCATGGACAGCGCCTTGCGGACACGCACATCGTCCATCGGCGGCTTCTGTGTGATGAAGCCGTAGTAGTAGGAGCAGTTTACGGGGACGTTGACGAACTGTTCGCCCAGCACAGGATCCGCCTTCACACTCGGGATCTCCGCTTGCGGGATTCCAGCCGTGTAGAGCTCGTTGTTCTGGTACATGGCAAAGCTGGTCGAGACTTCCTCGATGGTGACGCCGTATGCACGCTCGATGTTGCCCGAGCCGTACTCCGTGCCCCAGTATGGCCAGAAGGGGTTCTGCTCTAGCACGAGGTGATCTCCGTGCACCCACTCGGTCATGACGTAGGCGCCGTTGTTGACGATGAAGCCGGGCTCGATCCAGCGGTCGCCGTATTCCTCGATAACCCACTGGGGCGCCGGGAACAGGTTGGCCATGGTGACGACCTGTGGCCAGAAGCCAGCCCCGAACTCCAGGGTGAACTGAACGGTGTAGTCGTCCAGAGCTTCTACACCCATGGCGTCATACACATCCTGGAAGTCCTCGGCCTCTGGATCCGTCGTGTTCAAGGCTTCGCAGCCCTTGATGGGATACAGCAGCCAGGCGTAGTCCGAAGCGGTGTTCGGGTCACAGACGCGCTTCACGCCGTAGACCACGTCGTGCGCGTTGGTCATGCGGGGGTTGCCATCGGCGTCGAGTACCTGCTCAATCTCGCCGGTCTTGACGTTGTACTTCACCCACGGCACGTCGTCGCGCAGGTTGAAGGTCCAGACTGTGGCGTCCTCAGAGGGCTCCCAGTCGCTCGCTAGGGCCGGGACAGCCTCCTTGGTCTCGTCATCTATGTCTGTCAGACCTGTGAAGATGGAGCCGATGAGGGCCGAGGACGTCGTGTCTGTGGTCATGGCTGGGTCGGCCGTTGGCGGCTCAGTGCCCCAGTTGTGTAGCAAGGTAAGTGGCTCTTCAACCGCGACTGGCGTGGCCGTAACCACTACCTCTTTCTCTACCTCTACTACCTTGGTGACCTCTTTCTCGACCTCTTTGACCACCTCTTTCTCTACAGGTACCTCTTTCTCGACTACGACGGTCTCGACGACCTTCTTCTCGACGGGCACCTCTTTCACGACCACCTCAGGGGTGGCGGGCGGAGCGCAGGCCGGGAGTACCATGGCGGCAATCGCTACCACGGCAATCAAGGTCATCCACTTCTTGTTGGAAAACATTTCTTCCTCCTTTTAGTTTGTTTGTGTTGTGATAGGCCAATCAATCTGTGGGGCGGAGGCTTCCTCCGCCTCTATGTCTTCTCGTAGTCCCGTTTCACCACCCCCTCTCTCGGTGTTTGCTGTTGGAGACGACTTCTCTCCACAACGTCTTGCTGACCAAGGATGCGCTAGGTTCAGCATATCGCAGTCGCTGGCGACGGACTGCGTGCAACGGAGGCAGTAAGCGAAGCGGCGTCCTCCTCACACGGTTGCCTGTCGCCGCGAACCCGCTGGACATCAAACTTGTTCTAAGCCCATTGAAGGGATCCAGCGGGTTAGCGAATTCCGATATACTGACTCTCTCTTCTTACCAACTCGTAAATGCCACCACACTTAATATACTCACAAAGTGCGTCAAAGGTTCACTCTCGGTGCAATCTCTATTACGTATTTTACAGCAAAAGCGAGAAAAGTCAAGTATGGGACAGTCGCGTCCAGTGTCCCCTACATCTCCTCCCGCAGATGGGCCGAGAGACGATAGACCAGCAGCCCCAGTATCACCACGATCTCCAGCACCCACCAGACGAGGGCCAACGGCATGAAGACGACCAGCCACCGCCCGGAGTGTAGATAGTAGTGCGCATCCGCTGGTGCAACGACCCATCGTCCCCGAACCTTCTCCACGTAGTGCGGATAGCGTTTGAGACTCTGCATGTCGAGATACATGTAAGTGAAGTAACGGTCATCGCGCTCCCACAGCATGATGAAGATGATCTTGGGATTGCTCTCGAAAGGAACTGTCCGCCGCAAACCCTGCAATTCGGCCAACAGCTCTTGATCGCCAGTCTGCAGCACGGTCTCCAGTGCCCTCGCCACCGCCCCCGGCGTGTCATACTTTGCGGCGTACTCTTCGGTGAAATAGGCCGCATCGTACCGCACCAAATCCAGGGCCTTCACGCCCAGCACAAACAACCCCGCCAGCACCAGCGGCAGCAGTGTGGCCGCTACAACCCGGCGGAGATTCAGATACGGTCTCATCTTGTTGATCATGTTGACCTCCTAACTACCTTGACAATGTTAACTTTCGCGCTAGTGTCATTGCGAGGAGCGTGGCGACGAAGCAATCCCCTCCTTACGAAGCCGAGATCTCCCGGAAAGTCCTTGGGAATGCTCCCAGCCCCCGTCCCCTGTTAGCGAAGCGGCGGCGTCGCCAGCGAAATCACCTCGCGGAAATCGCCCCGGGGACGGGGCTCAGAGCACTTTCCGGGAGAGCTCATCCTGGAGGAGATTGCTTCACCCCTGCGGGGCTCGCAATGACATCAACTTAGCACTGTCCAACTACCGACTCCTGAGGCGTGGGTCTGCCACCCTGTGCAGCCCTCTGGATACGAAGTAAAAGGCAGCCGCAAAGGTGGAGAGGGCCAAAGAGGGAGGAAGCAGCACGTGCCACTGCACGCCGGTGCCCAGCGCCTCCGTATAGGTGAAAGCGTTGTAGATGATGGTTCCCCAGTTCAGATAGGCTCTGGTGAAGCCGCCGAAGGCCACGAATGCGTCTGACACGACCGAGCCTGTCACCCCCAACATCATGTACAGGGCGGCCAGCGGGAGCATGTGCGGTACGACGTGCACCAGCATGATGTGTCTGCTGTCCCCGCCTGCTATCCGCGCCGCCTCGATGAATGGTTTGGATACCGAGGTCAGGGCATGGGACCGCATGACGATGGCCGCTCCACCCGCGCCCGCGATGACGCCGTAGATCAGCCCCAGCGGGGCGGGTCCGATGTCACGGAACCGCATGCCGAAGACGACCATGAACAGCGGCGCCGGCAACAGCAGAAACGCATCGGCGATTTGCATCAGGATAGCGTCAACGGGGCCTCCCATGTAGGCCGAGATCACGCCCATGGCTGTGCCGATGACGGCGGTGGTGAGCGCAGCCGCGATGCCGACGATGAAGGCCGGCGTGGTGGCGGCCAGCAACATGCTGAGTACGTCACGGCCCAGGGCGTCGGTGCCCAACAGGTGATCGGCCGAGGGCAGCGAAGGGTGCATCAGCTTGGGATCAAAGCCGGTCTCCGGGTCGTAGATGCTCGTTTTCCAGACAGTGGCCATCAGCAGCGGATGTGAGATGGCCATGATCCCGAACAGCAGGATGAGCACCAGGCCTGCGACGGCCAGACGATTCTCGGCGAAAACCTCCCAGTCTGCCCTGAGACGTCGCCAAGTTAAGAGAATTCGTATTCGCATTCGCCGCGCTCGAGCCACGGCTGCGCTTACGTCTTTAGCTCGGCCCTCGCTCATCAAAACCTCCCCGAAGAAGCCACCTCGTACCGTATTCTGGGATCGAGATAGGCGTACAAGACATCCAGGATCAGGCGGGCTGCCGCGGATAACACCCCCACCACCAGCAACCCTCCCAAAATCAGCGGCATGTCCTGCTGGATGAACGAGTCGAACAACATGCCGCTGAGCCCGGGCCAATCGAACTGCTGCTCAATGATCACCACCCCGGTCAAGAGGTAGGGCAGGCTGATGACCAGTCTACTCAAGACTGGCAGCAGGGCGTTGCGCGCGGCGTGCTTGTCCCGCACCACGTCATCGGGCAGGCCCTTGGCGCGAGCCGTGGAAACGTAGGTCTCTTTCAGGGTGTCCGTCATGCTGGTGCGCATGATGAGCATCGTCTCGCCAAAGGAGAGCAGCACGTACGTGATCAGCGGCAGGCCGGCGATTCTAAGAACGTCCAGCGCCTGAGGGCCAAACCCGATGGCAAACCAGCTTCCTACCAGGCCGATGACGAACGTCGGGAGTTCAAGCCAGGCCAGCCTGTCCTGAGCGTAGTCGAAGGGCCACCCGTGCAAGCGCTGCCCCAGCTTGCGCTCTAGCAGCTTGTTGACGGCGACCAGAACGAGTGCCACGGCAACCATGCTGACCACCATGTACAGCATCACCGTCGGGGCGGGCCAGGGCGACTCCCGCCACAGTTGGCGATTGCGGCCAAACGGGTTGTCGCCGCGCCCCCAGCAGAACCACTCCAGTTTGTGGACGAGGAAATAGGTCACCAGGAAGGCAAGCCAGGGGGGAAAACTCGTGTACAGCGCAATGGCGCTGAATGTGGCCGAACTGGACAGAAGCCCCGATCCTCGCCAGGCCACCACCTTGCCCAGCCACTGTCCGAACAGAAAGGCGATCACCGTGCCGCTAAAGAAGACTAGCAGCGTGTAGGGCAGCATGCGCTTCAGCACCTCGATGACGGGAGCGCCGTAGAGCGATGTACCTAGACTCCCATTGAGCGTTCTACGAAGCCAATGGAGATACCGCTCCCAGAGCGGCAGATCGAGCCCCAGTTCGTGGCGCAACTCCTCCCTCTGCTCCCGGTTGAGCGCCAGGGAGAACTGGACGGTGAAGTCGTGTGGGATCATGATCTCCGTAGCGAAGAACATGAAGGTTAGAAACAGAAACAGGGCGACGAGGCTAGACAGGGCTCGCTTGGAGAGGTATCGTATCATCTATTGGCTCCTCTATCGGCAGAGTATCGGACTTCAGCGCACGCATGGCCCTCTCCCCCCTAACCCCCCTCTCCCAACCCAACTCTGGGAGAGGGGGGAAGCTGCTTCGCTTGTGGGTCGTCAGCGTTTCCGCAAGCGGGGATTGAGAACCTCGTCCAGGGCGCGCCCGACGAGGTAGAACGCGCTGCAGAACAGCATGATGGCCAGGGCGGGCGGCAGGATGGCGTTCCATTGGCCCGCCAGCGTGAACCAGCGGAAGGTCTGCTGCCCCAGCCAGATCATGGTCCCCCAGCTCAGATAATAGCGCGTTCGGCCGAAGAACGACAGCAGCGACTCCGTGAGCACGGCCCCCACCACCGTGAAGACCGCGTGCACGATGGTCAGCGGCATCAGGCTGGGCAGGATGTGGCGGCGAATGATGTGCGCGCTGCCGCCGCCGGCAATTCGCACGGCCTCGATGAAGGGCTTGACCTTGAGGCTCAGCGTTTGGGACTTGACGACGATGGCCTGCCCGCCTAGCCCGGTCAGGACGCCGTAGGCCAGGGCCACCGTCGGCCACTCCATGCGCAGCAGCAGGCCGAAGATCAGCAGCACCACCGGCGCGGGCAGCAGCACGAAGACGTCGGCGAAGCCCATGAGGACGATGTCTATCATGCCGCCAAAGTAGCCCGCCGCCCCGCCCAGCAGGGTCGAGATGGTGACGGCGATCAGCGCAGCGACGATGCCCACGCCAAACGAGGTCTGGGCGCCGGCCAGCAGTTGGCTGAGCACATCGCGGCCGAAGTTGTCGGTGCCCAATAGATGCCGTCGCGTAGGCGGGTTGGGATGCGGCATCTGGCTCGGGTCGAAGCCCACGCTGGGATCGTAGAGCGCGCGGTTCCACACGGTGGCCATCAACAGCGGGTGTACCAACGCCATCATCCCGAAGACGGCGATCAGCGCCAGCCCCAGCACGCCGATGGGTTGGCGGCGAAACAGTCTCCAGTGGGCGCTGAAGTTCCGCCAGCGGGCCTGCCATCTTATTAGACCTTTAGGGTTTCTAAAAACCCTAAAGGTCTTGTCACGTAGTGACATCTAGCTCTCCCCTGCGTAGCGCAGCCGCGGATCGAGGTACACGTACAAAATGTCCAGTACCACGTGGAGGGTCAGCACGACCACGCCCACCGCCGACAGGATGCCCAGCAGCACCGGGATGTCCAGGTACTCCACGGCGTCGAAGATGATGCGCCCCATAGCTTGCCACATGAAGACCCGTTCGATGACCAGGCTGCCCACCAGCACGAAGGGCAGGTTGAGCATCAGGCGCGTGATCACCGGCAAGAGGGCGTTGCGGGCCACGTGCCGATCGCGGATGACTTTGTCCGGCAGCCCCTTGGCTCGCGCTATCAAGACGTAGTCCTCGTCCAGGGTTTCGAGCATGGCCGCCCGCATGATCATCATCGTCTCGCCGAACGACAGCAGCACCACGGTGCCCAAAGGCAGTGCGAGGTGGGCCAGCACGTCCAGGGCCAGATAGCCCAGCCCCGACCGAGACCACCATGTCCAAGCGCCGCCGCCCACTATCAGCAGCCCGGCCGCTCGCCACAGCCAGCGCTCTTTCGCATGAGCAAAGCGAGGTATGCGAAACGGCAGCCTGATGATGCCTCGGCGCTGCGATTCTGCGCTGCGGGTGATCTGCCACAGGGGCAGCAGTATGGCCAGGGCCAACCCGATGGTAGCCACCATGCGCCCCAGCAGCCAATCTACCGTCACCGGCGCCCTGAACCACACGTTGTGGTCAACCAAGCGTTGGTAGGGGAACCAGCCCAGGTACCAACCGAAGACGTTGATGGCCACGAAACCCAACCAGGGCGCAAACGAGGTGTAGGCGGCGACGCTTCCCAGCGTCGCCCCGGCCTCGAACAGGCCGCCCCGGCGCCAAGCCAGCATCTTGCCCAGCCAGATGCCGAGCAGGTAGGCCAAGATCGCCGCTGACAGGAACAGGAGCAAGGTGCGAGACATGCGGCCGAGCAGAATCTGGGACACCGTGGCGGGCCAATGCTGGTAAGAGACCCCCAGGTCGAGACGCACAAAGCCCATCAGCCAGCGGAGGTACTGCTCCCACAGTGGTTGGTCCAGCCCGAACTGCTGACGGATGAACGCCCGCCAGCCTGGGCCGGCTATTATGAAGGAGCTGAAATCGTGGGGTAGGGCGTGGATCAGGGCAAACAGGAGAGATTGAAACAGGATCAGGGCCACCAGTCCCCGCACCACCCGCCGCAGGATGAATTTGGCCATAGGGTCTCCATCAATAGATACCTGTATCGTAACGGAATGGTTCAATCTAAAGAGAAACCAGGTTTTTGGTTGAAGAGAACGTGATCTTCCACAACGCGGAGAGCTTAAAAAGCAACAGTGCGTCCATTTGAGTAGGAGAAAAACCTGGTTTCTTGCACAGTTTGTCCACAAGCACACACGCCCGACAAACTTGCCGGGCGTGGTGAGTGAAGCACATCCTTCTCAATTCAATCAGACCGCTAGACTCTGTAGCAGGCGACCATGTGCCCGTCGCCTTTGTCCTCTAGCGGTGGATGGTCGTTCTTCTGGCAGATGCTGGCGGCGATGGGGCAGCGGTCGTAGAAGCGGCAGCGCGGCGGGGGGTCAATCGGCTGGCTGATCCCACCCTTGATCTCCACCGGCTCTCGCGTAAACGTCGGGTCTGGGACGGGTACGGCCGACAGCAGCGCTTTGGTGTAGGGGTGACGGGGATGGTGCAGCAGCTCTTCTGTCTCCGCCAGCTCAACCAGCTTGCCCAGGTACATCACGGCGATGCGATTGCACATGTAGCGGGCGACGGCCAGGTCGTGGGTGATGTAGAGGTAAGTGACCTCGAGCTTCTCGGCCAGGTCTTGCATCAAGTGCATCACGCCCGTGCGAACCGAGACGTCCAGCATGGAGGTGGGTTCGTCGGCGACGACGAACTGCGGATTCACCACCAGGGCGCGGGCGATGGCGACGCGCTGGCGCTGCCCGCCGGATAGCTCGTGGGGATAGCGGAACATGAAACTGGAGGCTGGAGTGAGGCCCACGATTTCCAAGAAGTGGGCCACCATTTCCTCTCTCTCGCTGATGGTGCCAATGCCCTGTACGTCCAGCGGCTCGGCGACGGTGTCGTAGATGGTCAGGCGCGGATTCATGGATTCGTAAGGGTCTTGAAAGATCATCTGCACCATCTGGCGGAATTCCTTCATCTGCTTCCCCCGCAGCGAAGCGATGTCCACCACGCCTTGGGTGGTGCGCAATTCGATCTTGCCTTCCGTGGGATCAACCAGCCGCGTGATCAGCTTGCCGGTGGTGGTCTTGCCGCAGCCCGATTCGCCCACCAGCCCCACGCTTTCTCCATATTGGATGCGCAGATTGAGGTCGCTCACGGCGTGCACGTAGACGTTGGATCTGGTGAACACGCCGCTCCCCACCGGAAAAAGCTTGGATAGATTTTGGATGTTTACCAGGACGTTGTTTGAGGCCATTACTTTTCTCCTCCCGGATGCCAACAGGCCGCGTAGTGCCTGTCTTCGTGCGCTTTGAAGGCTGGCACCTCTCTCCCGCAAATCTCGGTGGCGTAGGGACAGCGCGGGTGGAAGCGGCAGCCCGTCGGCGGGGCCAGTAGGTCCGGCGGTTCGCCCGGCAACGTGACCAGCTCGGTCTTCTCGCCCACGATGCTGGGGAAGGCGGACATCAGCCCCATGGTGTAGGGGTGGATGGGGTGGTGGAAGATGGCCTCGGTGGAAGCCATTTCCGCCATGCGGCCGGCGTACATGACCCCCACCCGGTCGCTGACCTCGGCGATCACCGCCACGTCGTGCGAGATGTAAATCATGGCCATGTTGAGCTGTTCCTGGATGTCGCGGATTCGCTTCAGGAGCTGGTCCTGGACGATCACATCCAGCGCGGTGGTAGGTTCGTCGGCGATGATGATGTCTGGCTCACAGGAAAGGGCCATGGCGATCACCGCCCGCTGGCGCATCCCGCCGCTGTACTGGTGTGGGTATTGATCCTTGAACGCCGGGTCCAGACCGACGAGCTCAAACAGCTCGTCCACCTTCTGGTTCATCTCCTCCTCGCTCAAATGCTTCATGTGCTGCTCCATGGCTTCGAGAATCTGTTCCTCGGCGGTGTACACCGGATTGAGGGCGTTCATGGCCGCCTGGAATACCATGGACATCTGTCTCCAGCGGAACTTGTTCATCTCCGCTTCGGAGAGAGGTACCACGTCGGTGCCGTTCAGCAGAATGTGCCCTGCGATGATGTCGGCGTTCTCCGGGAGCAGCTTGAGCAGCGAGATGGCGATGGAGGTCTTTCCGCATCCAGACTCCCCCACCAGCCCCAGCGATTCACCTCTGGTCAAAGAGAAGTTCACCTCATCCACCGCAAAGACGGGACCTTTGCGGGTCTTGTAGTGCATGGTTAGGTTTTTTACCTCTAGAACGTTATCTATCATGGCATCCTCTGTGTAGGGTAGAAACCAGGTTTTTCAGTAAGCGAAGCGGCAACCTGGTTTCTTTGTTGTAATTAGCGTTGGCGCAGTCTGGGGTTCACTACCTCGTCCAGGGCGCGGCCCACCAGGTAGAACGCTGCGCACAGCAGGGTGATGGACAAGCTGGCCGGAATCAGCAAATACCAGGTATCGAACCGCATCAGGTAACCCTGGCTCTGCGTGATGTTAATCATCAGCCCCCAACTCATCTGGATGGTCGTCAGCCCGAAGAAGGAGAGGATGGCCTCGGAGAAGATGGCGCTCGTGACCACGAACATCATGTACAGCAAGGAGATGGGCATCAGGTTGGGGATCATGTGCTTGAAGATGATGTGGGCGTCGCCCCCGCCAGCGATGCGCGCCGCCTCGATAAATGGCTTCACCTTGATGGTCAGCGCCTGGGACTTGACAACGATGGATGTGCTGCCGAAGCCGGACACCAGCCCGATGACGAACGCCAGTTCGAGCATCCCGACCTCCGTCAGGGCGCTGAGGACGATCAGGATGGGTATGAAAGGCACCATGATCACCAGGTCTACCAGTCGCATGAGCAAAGTGTCTATGATTCCGCCGTAGTAGGCCGACGCCGCTCCGATGGTGGTGGCGATGAGCACGGTGACCACCGCCGAGAGAATGCCCAAGGCGAACTCGTAGCGGGTGCTGTACATGAGCTGGCTGAGCACGTCTCGGCCCAAGGGGTCTGTACCCAGCAGGTGGCGAGCTGAGGGTGCAGAGGGATGGTACGCGATCTCCATGTCGTAGCCCATCAGAGGGTCGTAGGTGCGGGGGTGCCAGACCGTGTTCATCAGGATGGGGTGGACGGCGGCCAACAGGCCGAAGAAGATGATGACCCCCAGTCCGATCAGTCCGATAGGGTTCTCGGCGAACAGGGCCCAGCTACTTCGTAGCGACTTCGTCAGCAACCTCAATCGGATACGCCACAGAGGAACCTGCAAGGCGTCTGCCGTAACTAGACCTTCAGATAATGTTGAACTCATACTCTGCTCCTATAGGATCGGTGCACTGGTAGATTGGCGAGCCTAATCTGCCAACCTAATGATACCGAATACGGGGGTCGAGGAACGCGTAACCAACGTCGGCCACCAGGTGGCTGATGAGCGTCATCACCCCGACGACCGTGAACGCGCCCATGGCCACAGGGATGTCGGCTACTATCGAGGACTGCAACAGGGTCAGCCCCAGGCCTGGCCAGGAGAAGATGGTCTCGGTGATGATGCCGCCGGTGACGGATCTGCCGATGCTGAACACCAAGCCGGTCCACACTGGCAGCAGCGCGTTTCTGGCGGCGTGCTTGTCGCGCACGGTCTTATCAGGTATCCCCTTGGCCCGCGCGGTCATGATGTAGTCCTCGCGCAGTGTCTCTAACATGCTGGTGCGCGTCAACAGCATGGTGCCGCCGTAGGCGATGGCGGTCACGGTCAGCACCGGCAGGATGAGGTGGCTGAGGATGTCCCAGGCAAAGGAACCCAACCCACTGGTCCACCAATACAAGAGCACGCCAGCCACCGGGAGCAGCACGCTCGATCCACGGACGGCCAGTCGCTGACGGCGCGGCACTTTGTTGGAGAAGACAAATCCCGCAAACATGACCACCAGACCAATGAAGGAGGTCCAGATCATCCTGGTGAAAACCGTGTTAGCCGAAACCGAGACGCCAATCCACTCCATTGGATCCAGGAATTTCCCCGCTGGCAGCCAGTCGAGCGTGACGGCGAAAAACCAGATCATCATCAGGCCGAACCAGGGGGTGAAGACAGTGTACAACGTCACCCCGGCTATGGTAGAGGTGTATTCGATCCACCCCCCCCGGCGCCAGGCCAATATCTTACCCGACATAAAACCAGTCCAAAATGAGACGATGGATGCACTGAGAAACAATACCACTGTGCGCGGCAGTCGCTCCTTTATGATGTCAGCCACCGGCTTTGGATATTCCTCGAACGAGACTCCCAGGTTGCCTCGATAGAAGTTGCCGACGTAGGTGAAGAACCGCTCGACCGGAGGGCGGTCCAGTCCCAGCTCCGCCCGAAGACGCTGGCGCTCGTTGGGGGGGATGTTGGGGTCCATGGACAGCAGATCGGCGATGTCTCCTGGCTGCGCGTCAATCAGGAAGTACGTAACCGCTTGGAACAGAAGCAGCGTGATGAGCATCTGCAGCAAGCGTTTGCCTAAGAATTTCCACATGTTTTTCGCTCCGCTCTGGATGAACAGTAATCAGTAACCCGACAACTGAACACTCCTACATTTGGGAGCGGGCGGGATTACCCGCCCGCTCCCAGCGTGCGTTGTGCTGACTGTGCTAGACACAGCCCGCAGCTTACTTGAAGAAGGGTTGAGCGTCGGTCTGGAATCCGGCTGCATCCGTGATGCCGCTGAGCACCTCGGTGTACGGCAGCTTGACGTTGTCGCGGACCACATCGTGCACCTGCTTGTAGAACAGGCAGATGTAGGGCCGCAGATCGGCCAGCATCTCCTGCAGTTCGAAGACCAGTTCTCTTGCTTCTTCGATGTCCGTTGTGGACATGAACTCGTCAACCAGGGCGTCGTACTCATCGCTGTGCATGCCTGGCGTGTTGAAGTTGCCGCTTTCAGCAGTGTCGTTGCGGCTGTGCCAGAAGGACTCGTAGTAGTCGGGGAAGGCGACGTTGCCCAGGCTCCAGCCCAGGATGTACATGTCGAAGTTGGACTCCACGAACACCGGGCCGAGGATGGTGTTGAAGCCGGTGAGCTCGGACTTCACTGGCATACCCAGCTCTCGCGCCCACTCCGAGATCCACTGGTTGAACGTGGCGCGCAGCGGGTCGTAGGCCGGGCCAGGGCCGAGGATGGTCAGATCAGGCATCGGCTCGCCGTTGGGCATGGTGATGCCCTCGCCGGGCACGACGTCCACCAGATCGGGGCTCCACTCGGGCTCCTTCGACCACGACCACCCAGCCTCTTTCAGCACCTTGACGGCCTCGTTCACGCGCTCCTCACGGGACAGGTCTTTGTAGGGGAACTCGACGTCGTCGTTGTAGTAGAATCCGTTGCCGGGCGGCATGGTGGAGTACATGGGGAAGACGGACCCCTGCAAGACGCTGTTGACCACGAACTCCTTGTCAATGATGATGTCGAAGGCCTGGCGGAACTCGTACTCCGACATCGGGTACTTGCGCATGTTGAAAGCGATGTAGTACATACCGTAGTCCGCGTTGGTGTAGGTGTTGATGCCGGGAGCCTGTGAGGCCCTCTCTCGCAAGCCGCGCGGTATGCCCGTCGGGCTGAACACGAAGTCCAGCTCTCCTTCCTCCAGGGCCAGGAAGACGCCGTCCTGCGAGCCGTAGAGCGACATGATGACGTTCGGCGCGTAGGGGCCACCGGTGAAGCGCAAGGTCTCCTCACCCGCGGCCTCGCCGTAGAGCTGGCGGGTCGTGCCATCGGGCAAGTTCTGCACCCAGGTGCCGTCGTCATACTCCACGATCTCCGCGTCCTTGAAGAAGTATCCGGCGTTTTGAGCACGCTGCACGAACGCGCCCTTTTCCCACTGCTCGGTGACGAAGCCGCCGCCCGAAGGCTGCCCGGAGGCATCGGCTTCGTACAGGGTCTTGCGGGCATTCTCGAAGGCTTCGTCGTAGGCGGCCCACTCGTCGCAGGCGGCTTTGTCTTCGTCGCTCAGATCCTCGGCGTCGCAGTCCTCGGGCCTTTCGGCCTCAGGCTTCGCCGTGGCCTCGATGAAGGCGCGCGCTTCCGCCACCGTGTCGCCCCAGAAGTGCTTGGGCAGGATCGGAGCCAGCGCCACGCCTGCCTGCCACGTGCCCAGGCTGGGCGCGGCGTGGAACGTGTATTTCACCGTGTAGTCGTCAAGGGCCTCGGCTTCTATTTCGATACCCAGCGGCGCGCACTGGTTGGGCCAGTTCGAGGTCAGCTTCAGATCCTTGCAGGCGTTGTGGGTGAAGACCACGTCGTGGGCCGTAATCGGCGTACCGTCGCTCCACTTAGCGCCTTCCAGCATCTCCACCGTAAAGGTCCAGACATCGCCCTCTTGAACCGGATCAACCAGGTCCTTGGCCAGGTTCGGGACGAAATCGAAGCGCTGATCCGACAGGGTGTACAGCGACTGAGCATGGCCGCTGACCACGTAGGCTGTCCAAACCGAACTGCCAGGGCCGAGGTAGTTCCAGTAGTTCAGAGAAATCGGCTCCTCGTACATCCCCAGGCGGTAGACGTCACAGCACTCGCCAACGGCTGCGGCGGCCTCTTCCTCTGCAGACGGTGTGGCCGTGACCACCACCTCTTTGATTACCTCTTTCTCGACCTCAACCGGTACCTCTTTTTCGACCTCGACCGGTACCTCTTTCTCGACCACCACCGTCCTGATGACCTCTTTCTCAACCGGTACCTCCTTCTCGATCACCACCGGAGTCGGCTGAGCGCAGGCCGAAAGGATCACGGCAGCCGTCACTGCCAAAGCGATCAGGGTAAACCACTTCTTGTTGCTAAACATTTCTTCCTCCTTTTAGTTTGTTTGTGTTGCAGAATGCGAATCAACTTGGCGGTAGAGTCCTCCGCCCCTACCTTTTTGGTCCCGCTTCATCACCTCCTCTCAAGGCGCCAACTTGTTGGAGAAACCCGTTCCCTCCAGTTCGGCAAAGCTGCCTCACCTAGTATACCTACAGGGCAGGCTACAGGTTCATTATCTGAGACAGCGGCGGTACTTCAATGGTTTGTTTCTTTACTGCACCCGATGACAGGCTGCCCAGTGCTCGGTGCCCACCAGCCTGAACTCGGGATCTTCTTCCTTGCAGATATCCATCACCACCGGGCAGCGGGTGTTGAAGTTGCAGCCCTCAGGTGGATTGGCCGGGCTGGGTACGTCGCCCTCCAGGATAATGCGCTGCCGCTTCTCCTCCACCACGGGGTCTGGGATGGGTACGGCCGAGAGCAGGGCCTGGGTGTAGGGGTGAAGCGGATTCTGGTACAGCTCGTCGCGGCCGGTGAGCTCCACGATCTTGCCCAGGTACATCACGGCCACGCGGTCGCTGATGTGGCGCACCATGCTCAGGTCGTGAGCGATGAAAAGATAGGCCATGTCGAACTGGGCCTGCAGGTCTTCCAGTAGGTTGACGATCTGAGCCTGGATGGAGACATCTACGGATGAAACCGGCTCATCGCAGACGATGAAATTGGGATTGAGGGCCAGAGCTCGAGCCACGCCGATGCGCTGCCGCTGCCCCCCGGAGAATTCGTGGGGATAGCGATTGACAAAATAAGGGTTCAGACCCACCAAGCGAAGCAGCTCTTGGACCCTCTCCCTCTTTTCCTTGCCTTTGGCGATGTTATGCACCTCCAGAGGCTCGCCCACGATGCTGCCGATGGTCATGCGCGGGTTAAGCGAAGCGTAGGGATCCTGAAAGATCATCTGCATCTCGCGGCGCATGCGCCTGAGCGCCTCTCCCTTCATCTTGCTGAGATCTTGTCCCTCAAAATAGACGTTTCCCTCGGTCGGCCGGTAGAGCTGCAGGACGGTGCGGCCTGTGGTGGTCTTGCCGCAGCCGCTTTCCCCCACCAGGCCCAGGGTCTCATTTCGTCGGACGAAGAAGCTGATACCGTCCACAGCCTTGATGTCGCCAGCGTGCCTTTGGAAGACGCCCCGTGTGATAGGGAAATACTTCTTCAGATTCTCCACTCTGAGTAGAATATCGTTGTCGGTTGTCATTTGTGCCTCCTAATCTGCGGGCTCGCTGGGCTTGGCGGTTGTCACGTCTACCCAACAGGCGATTTCGTGGCCAATGGCGACGGGCTCTAGGGGGGGCGTCTCTGACCAGCAGCGATCAATGACGTAGTTGCAGCGGGGCGCGAACGGACAGCCAGGTTGCAAGTCAATCAGGTCAGGGGGGAGTCCCCTCATGGAGAACAGCCTCCTTTTGCGTGTCTCGTCCAGGCGCGGCAGAGAGGCCAACAGGCCGATGGTGTAGGGGTGTCGCGGGTCGCCGTAGATGTCCTTAACGCTGGCTCGCTCCACGATGTAGCCCGAATACATGACGACGAGCTTTTCGGACAATCCGGCCACCACGCCCAGGTCGTGGGTGATCCACACGATGGCCATGCCGATGTCGTCCCTGAGCCTCTTCACCAGCTCCACGATCTGGGCTTGGATGGTGACGTCCAGGGCGGTGGTGGGCTCGTCGGCGATGAGAATGCGAGGATTGCAAGAGAGGCCCATGGCAATCATCACTCTCTGGCGCATGCCGCCGGAGAACTGGTGGGGATAATCGTCAGCGCGGTTGGCTGCCTCGGGGATGCCTACCATTTCCAGCAGCTCCACTGTGCGTTTGCGGGCTTGATTCTTGTCCATGCCCATGTGCAGTTCCAGGGCCTCGTCAATCTGTCGCCCAACGGTTAGGACGGGGTTCAGCGAGGTCATGGGGTCTTGGAACACCATGGCGATCTTGTTCCCTCTCACCTTTCGCACTTCTTCCGGGTCCATCTTCATCAGATCCCGTCCCTCGAAAATTGCCTCGCCGGCGACGATCTTGCCCGGAGGTTCGGGGATGAGGCGCATGACGGAAAGGACGCTCACGCTTTTGCCGCACCCCGATTCCCCTACGATGCCCATCGAGTCGCCTTCCTCGAGATCGTAGGAGATGCCGTTGACGGCGTGCACCACTCCATCTTCGGTGAAGAAGCGGGTCTTCAGGCCCTTCACTTCTAATAATGCCATTCTATTCCTCCTCATTTTTGACTTATGGTCATAATATGGTCATGGGCGCCAAGTCGCCGAGGCGCGAAGGCGCGTTCCCTCAGGGTCAAGAAACCAGGTTTTTCCCGCTAGAGAAACTGCCTGCACCTACAGAAACCGCCTGAAACCAAGCTCGCTCAGTATGGCAAGTGCCAAAAAACCTGGTTTCTGAGCTACTCCCTGAAAGCCTACCTGCCTCATCGCTTCATCGCCTCATTGAGCCCGTCACCGACGAAGTTGAAGGCGGCTACCATCGCTCCGACGATCAGGGCGGGCAGCCACAGCAACACCGGAGCCGCTGGGCTGCGCCAGAAGCTGTAATTATCAATGATCAGTGCGCCCCAGCTCGGCGTCGGAGGGCGGATGCCGATGCCCATGAAGCTGAGTCCCGCCTCGGCCATGATGGCGCCCCCCATGCTCATGGAGACGGAAACGACGATGGGCGCTAGGGCGTTGGGCAAGATGTGACGTGTGATCACTCGCCACGGTTTGGCGCCGATGGCCCAGGCCGCCTCGACGAACTGCTTCTCGCGCAGGGAAAGCACCTGCCCACGCACTAGGCGAGCCATGCCCGGCCATCCGACCGCGCTGAGAGCAACGATGACTACCAGAACCTGGGCGAAGCCGGCTCTGACAAATCCTTCCAGAAACTCGAATCCCTTCAGCCAAGCCTCGATACGGCCCTGGACGGTGGCCGCAATGAGAATGGCCAGCAGGATGCCGGGGAAGGCAAACAAAATATCGGCCAGGCGCATGATCACCGTTTCCACCCAACCCCGGTAGTACCCGGCCAGAAGTCCGAAAAACAGGCCCAGCGACACGCCGAAGAAGGTCGCCGTTGGCGCGATGATCACCGCTGTGCGCGCGCCCCAGATGATGCGGCTGAGCTGATCGCGGCCCAACTCGTCGGTCCCCAGCGGGTGAGCCAGGCTGGGCATCTGCTCCACCGCGTCGAGGTTCTGATCGGTGTAGGAGTACGGCGCCAGCCAGGGGGCGAAGATGCCGGTGAAAAACATCGCGCAGACCAGCACCAGCCCCGCCACGGCCAGCTTGTTGCGGCTGAAACCTCGCCAGAACCCCGCAAGCCAGGGACCAGGGACCAGAGACCAGGGATTAGGAGCCAGGCAATCCCTTGTCCCTTGTTCCTTGTTCCTTGTCCCTTGTCCGTAGTTAGCCATAGCGAATCCGGGGATCCACAAAACGATAGCAGACGTCCACGAGCAGGTTAGCCAGGGTGTAGGCCGCTGCCACCAGCAGCGTATAGGCCATGATCACCGGATAATCTCGCGCGGTGAAGGCGCCCCACACCAGTCGGCCGATGCCGGGGATGCCAAAGATGCTCTCGGTGATGATGCCCCCTCCCACCAGGCCGCCCAGCATCAGCCCGAAGATGGTGAACAGAGGGAGCACAGCGTTTCGCAGGGCGTGGACAATGATCACGGCGACCTCTCGCAGGCCCTTGGCCCGCGCTGTGCGCACGTAGTCCTCGTCCAGCACCTCCAGCATGTTGGCCCGCGTTTGGCGCACAAAAACGGCAGCCGGACCGATAGCCAACACCAGCGTGGGCATGAGGATGCGGCGGCTGAAGATGCCCTCCCATCCGCCAGAAGGCAGAATCTGGAGTCGGGCTGCCAGAAACCACATGGCCATGGGCGCCAGGGCGAAGACCGGAAGCGAGATGCCGGCCACTGTGAGGGCCACAATCAGGTAGTCTATGGCATTGTTACGGTTCAGAGCGGCCAGGATTCCCAGGGGAATGCCTACCGCCACACCTAGCGCGATGACCACCGTGTTGAACTGAACAGTCACCGCCAGGCGTTTGGCTATCAAGCGGCCCACGGGCTGGCCGCGATACATCAGAGATTCGCCAAAGTCGCCGTGGAGCGCTTTCCAGACGTAGTCGGCGTATTGGACAAGAAAGGGTCTGTCTAGCCCCAGCTCGTGTCGGACCCGAGCTGCGGCCTCGGGATTGGCATGTTGTCCCAGCATGACCAGCACTGGGTCGCCTGGCCCGTACAGGCCCAGGGCGAAAGTGATTAGACCAATGATCAGTAGCAAAAAGGGCAGCCAGAATAATCGACGGACGAGGTAGGTAATCATTCTTGATTTTCATCTATGGACGTAAACAGCGGGGAATCCCACTCTGACAAAGTAAAAGACCTTGTCAGGATGCTTCCTCCGGGCCTCACTGGTTGCTTCCGTGACCGTCCTGCCCAGGAAATGATCCTCGCTATCCACTTCGATGGCGACGATCTCTCCCTTGTGCTCTGGCTCCAGCTTTTTCCGTATTCGATTATAAATCTCCTTATCGCCGGAGATCACTTTTCTCTGATCAACCTGGAAAACCATCGGCTCCATCTCGGCCCCCTCAACCTTTACGCAAAAGCGGCGACAGGCACCAACTCCATACGCTTCGGTGACTTCTTTTTCGTAGCAACCTCCTCGACCCAATGCAACAGAGTTGAGTGGTAGTAGCGGAAGCCACACGTGTCGCATACACCAATGGGTACGTTTTCCAAAATGACGAAACCGTCTCGGTGTTTGAATACCTCTTGTTCTACCACCCGCTCCTGCACGATCCCATCGCAGTATTCACATTTGTAGCCGTACATCCTACCACTCCTCTGGTTCAGTAACCTCATAGACGGTGATGATGAGATAGATGCCTGTCTCGGTAAAACGGCCCACTACTCCCACTTCTGTTTTTTGGTCTACAGCCAGTCCGATAATGGTGTATCTCGGCCCACGCGGATCATCTGTTTCTGTCTTTGTGATTTCGCCACTCAAGATAGCTTGTTCGACGTCAAAGATGCTCAGCTCATCCTCTGCCATCTCGTTGATGGCGTGGCGGGTCAGATCGTATTCACCGCTGAGAACCGCGACTTGTATCCTTTCAAGAAGTCGTTGCGACATTCTGCTTCTTCCCACAAGATGTCGCATAGCTGCTACTTGCTTATCGAGACATACTTCAGCTTGGGAATGATGGACGGGGGGTAGATCATCCCCTCCACGTAGGGCTTGGTCAGCCAGTGATCTGCGTCGTGAGTCAACGGGACAATCGGGGCATCCTCCAAAATCATCTCTTCAGCCTGTTGGTAAAGCTCCATACGTCTCTCGTGGTCTTGCTCTCCCCGGGCCTCCTCCAGCAGCCTGTCCACTTCGGGATTGGCGTACAAGGTGTCGTTGTTGCGGCTCTCGCTGTGAAACAGGATGTCCAGAAAGTCCTGCGGATCAGGATAGTCGGCTATCCAGCCCGCGGTCAGGCCGAACATCTGATAGCGGTGAGCTCTCAAGTCTTGGAGATAGGTTGCCCATCCGGTCTGCTGGATGGCGATGTCCACGCCCAAGTTTTGCTTGTACATCTCTACGATGGCTTCCACTTGCCTGCCTGCCGTCCCACCTCCGCCGGAGACGTTGAGCGTAATCTCTGGCAGATTGCTGGCGCTGCCATATTTGGATTCGGCGAGAAGCTGGCTAGCTTTCTCTGGATCGTAAGGGTAGCCTTCTAAGTCCTCGTTGTATCCCGGCATACCGGGAGGAAGGATGCCCTCTGCTTTGAGCTGCATGTTCTTCCATACGACTTCCACGTATTTGTCTTTGTCAACGGCGTAATTGAAGGCCTGACGCACCTTCTGGTCGTCGAAAGGAGGCTTTTCGACGTTGAACCCGATGTAGAAGAGGCTCAGCATGGGCAAGGTGACGGAGAGCTCTTCGTTCAGCGGGTTGGAGGGGTCTAGAACGCGCTCGATGTCGGCCAGGCCCACGGGCACGGCATCTAACTCGCCGGTCTCGTACATGGTCATCGCCGAGCCGCCTGCCAGCACGAAGTTCACCCGCTGCAAGGCAGGCTTGGGGGCGCCATAGTATGCCTCGTTTCGCTCCAGCACGATGCGCAGGCCCAATTCGTACTCGGCCAGGCGGAAGGGACCGGTGCCGTTGGGCTGATCGGTCCAGGGCTGAACGGGGCCTTCCACGTTCTCTTGATCTACGACAAAGGCGGTGGGGTAGGTCAGCTTGGCGAGGAAATACGCCTTGGGCGAATCAATGGTGATCTGCAAGGTATGATCGTCCACAACGACTACGCCTGAGATCTCGTCGGTCTGGCCGCGCAGCTTGGTCTGCGCTCCGATGATGTCGCCTAAGTAGGTGTCGGCCACCACCGAGCCGGTGGCTGGATCGCAGGCCCGTTCAATGGAATACTTAAAGTCTTGGGCTGTGACTGGCTTGCCATCGTGGAACTGGACGTCCTGGCGGAGGTGGAAGGTGTAGGTCGTATTTTCATCGCTCAATTCCCAGCTCTCGGCGATGTCGGGCACGACCTCCAGGTCTGGGTTTAGGGTGACTAAGCCGCTGAAAATTTCTACAATGTATGTCGCTGAGGTGGCGTCTTGGGTGAGGGCGGGGTCTAGGGTAGGAGGCTCGCCTCCCGGCAAGTTGAGTGTGGCCTCGGGTCGGGCCGCTGGTTTGGCCTCAAGTGTTGGTCTGTTAGTGGGTTGGGGCTTGCCGGACGGAGCCAGCTTCTCTAGGAACTCCGTTCCTTCGTCTTGATACCATACAAAGAGAAAGCCGCCGCCGCAGGCGAGCAGCAAGCAGGCCACAACAGCTATGGTTATGAGTATCCAAATCCATCGGTTGTTTCTAGTCACTCATCCTCCAGCAGAAGCCTATTTGCTCAGTAGATCGTCACCGTTGTCGTACTTAAGATGGACAGCAGGAGATTCTCCCGCCAGATGAGATACGAGCGTTCCCGTGGGGTGAGCCTCGGGTCCCACTTCATATTCAGCGGGGCAGTGATGCCCAGCGCCCAAGCTCGCAGGGAGCAAGCGAAATCTCGCCAGGGCCGCCCCGTTTTTGGTTGGCTGGGCAGGGCCTGGGAGTGCAACACGACTCTGGCCTGGATATTCTGCCAGACCTGCGGCGAGGGGTCCTCGCCAGCCACCTCGTCCAGAAGGGCCCAGCGAATCAGCTTGTCAAGCTCATTCAAGGCTGGCTTCGTCGCTGTGGGCTGGGTTCTATGAGAACTCATAGGCCACCTCCGGCGCCAGCAGATGCCTATCCCGTTCCAGTACGCGACGCAGATTCCGACGAGCGTAGTGTAAGCGAGATTTCACTGTACCCACTGGGCAATCCAAGATGTAGGCTATCTCATTAAGACTAAAACCATTCAGATAGAACAGAACGATCACCACTCTGTGCTTGAAGCTTAAGGAAGCAAGGGCCTTTTGGATAATGCTTTGCACCTCTCCGCGCTCCAAAATGGACTCAGGCAAGGTGCGTGGGCCTGCCACTAAGTGCTCGATGATGCCCTCAAAAGGCTTCAGCCAGCGGCGCCTCTTGTTGGCCCAGTTGTAGCTTAGGTTCACGGTCACCCGATGCAGCCACGGGGACAAGGGGAGAGAGCCATCCAGTGTGTCAATGTGCGTATAGACTTTCAGAAAGCAGTCTTGTAGGATGTCCTCCGCGGCTCCCCGATCGTGGGTGATGGCCAGGGCCGTGCGGAACACAAGCAGCTTGTGCTTCTCGTACAAGGCTTTCAGGGCCAGGATATTCCCCTGGCGAATCTGAGAGATCAGCCGACCGTCTTCGCTGAGGGGCATGGCGTACGCTCCCAATCAGGGCACTGGCAGGTGATGACCTCTCCTGCTTATACACAAGCGGGAGAGGTAAAAGGTTCAATTCTCTGTTCTTCCGGCCCCTTATTTTAGAGGGGATGAGCCGAAAAGTCAAATGACTGTGGTGCGGCCTCGGTGTCAGGTGAAAATCGAGGCGGCGTGGGCTGTGAAGGCGCTACGGGCCGCTTCCGAGCTCAGAAGCTGCTCAAGGAATGACCAGCTCCTGCCCTGGATAGATGAGATTGGCGTTGCTGATGTCGTTGGCTACTGCGAGAGCCTCCACCGTGACGCCATACTTCAAGGCGATGCGGAACAGATTCTCCCCCGGCTGCACTACGTGAGTGTTCGTTGGCGTGGTGGGCGCCGTCCCTTCAGCGGGAATGGTCAACCTCTGGCCAACGTAGACCAGATCGGGGTTGATGATGCCGTTAGCGGCGGCGAGAGTCTTGTACGTCATGCCATAATGCAGGGCGATTCGGAACAGGTTCTCCCCTGGCTGCACGACGTGGGTTCTCTCGCCTGAAGGCGCCTTGGTTGCAGCCGCTGTTGGAGCCTTTGTCGGGGCCGCTGTCGGGGCGGGCGTTGAGATGGGAGCGACGGTGGGGGTGGTTTCCGCAGCGGCGGTGGGTATGGGGGTGGCGGCTTCGGGGGTGGACGTGGGTGTATCTTCTGGGGCGATCTCAGGGGTTGAGGTGGGTGAAGCAACAGGGACGACTGTGCGGCCTGTTCCAGCAGCAGCCGTTGTGGTCGGAGTTGCCTCCACCGTGGAGACGACAGCCGGCTTGGCTCGTCTACAGCCAGCCATCGAAGCGACGAAGAGCAGGACGAGAACAACTATGGTAAGAGTCTTCTTCATGGCAGCCTCCTCCTTTTATTTGGAAAGAGAAACGGCGATTACACTGTATAAATCATACCACAACTAGCCCATTCAGTCAAGAACGCGGAAATAGCAGGCGCATTTCAGTTTTGGGGCAAATGTCATTGCGAGGGCGCGGTGTGTGCGCCCGAAGCAATCTCCAATTCAACGGATTTTCTGTATCAGCCGAGGTCGTGGAGGAGGACTTCCCGCGACCGAGGGCCAATCAACAACACCCAAGAGCGAGACCACCCATTTTCAGCGCTTGAGAAAAGTCGCTCAAAAGGGGCGTCCCTTCGACGAGCTCAGGATAAGCCTCGCCCATCCGGGTGGCGGGGACGCCGCCCGGGAGCAAGATTTTCTCGTCTACTGATTCTGGCTCAAAAGCGCAGCGGACGGATGAGTGGCGAGACACAGAAAAGCCAGTCCTGTGGACTGGCTCAAAATCTGATGACGCTTCTCATCTCAGGAGACGGCTGATGCCCCTGTCTGCGCGGAGGTATGCTATCGGATTGCTGCGTTTGCTCGCTCCTGACCTCCATCGGAACGATCGGCGATGGGCCTTCTAAACTTGAAACCGTAAACGATGACCCCGTCCTCACCGTACTCTCTGAGCTTGCGCGTGACCATCTCAACCTCCAGGCCGACTTGGGCCTCATCGTTGTCCATGTCTGTCAACTGGGCCGTCACCAGAGGCCCTTCTTCCAGCTTGACGAGGGCTACAGTGTAGGGGAGGAACTCCTCGTAGCCCAGGGGAGCGTGGAAGACGGTTGAATAGGAATAGATCTCGCCCCGGCCGCTGAAAGTGAAGGGCTGCACTTGTTTGGAATTGCAGTCCGGGCACACGGGGCGGGGTGGAAACTGCTTGGCCCCGCAGGCCCGGCACTCGGTGCCCACCAGATTGTATCGCTGTTCCCTCAGTCGCCAATGTCGCGGCATGTCCATGTTCGTTCTCCCGTCCGAATCCAGATGCAGCGCACTTCAGAAAGTGCGTTGCACCTCCAGAATGTGTGTGACGGCGGTGGCCCCGCTGCCGCCGATGTTCTGCGCCATGCCCAGACGAGGGGCTTGTACCTGATTAGGGCCGGCTTGGCCGCGCAACTGCTCGACCACTTCCACCACCTGGTAGACGCCAGTAGCCCCCACTGGATTGCCCCGCGCCTTCAGCCCCCCCATGGTGCAAATGGGCGTAGGGCCTTCCAGTGAGATGTTGCCATTTTGGCCCAGTTTGTAACCCTCTCCGCGCTCGGCGAAGCCACAGGCTTCCAGAGATAAGGCACTCATGATGGTGAAAGCATCGTGCAACTCGAACACGTTGATGTCGGTAGGGCTTGCTCCCGCCTGCTGATAGGCTTTCCGAGCTGATGAGTAGGCGGATTGCAGGAAGAGGGGGTCGCGCCGGTCGTGCAGGGCCACGGAGTCGGTGGCCACGGCTGAGGCAGCGACTCTGATGGGCCGCTGGTTGAACTCGCGGGCTCGCTCTGCCGGGCAGACCACCAGCGTGGCTGCGCCGTCGGCAGTGGGTGCGGAATCCAGCAGGTTGATGGGATCGGCGATCATGCGGGCCTTTTCGAAGGCGTCCGTGGAGATCGGTCGGCGGAACATGGCGTGGGGATTGCCCACCCCGTTCCGATGGGCGTTGACGGCGAACATGGCGAAGTCGGCGTTGGTGGCTCCGTACTCGTGCATGTAGCGCCGCATCAGCAGGGCGTGAACGGCCACCAGGGAGAGGCCCTGACTGGCCTCGTAGTCCGCATCGGTGCCAAGCGCCAGGCCGGCGGCGGTGATGCAGCCCAGGGCGTCGGTCATCTTCTCCACGCCGGTGACAGCCACGACGTCATGGGCGCCACTGGCTACGGCGAGATAGCCCTGGCGCAGCGCTGCCGCCCCGGAGCAGCCGGCAGCCTCGACTGTGGCGGCCTCGGTCCCCCGCAGCCCCGCGAAGTCAGCGATCAGCGACCCCAGGTGCTCCTGATCCACGAATTTGCCGCCCAGCATGTTGCCCACGTAAAGGGCGTCCGCCTCCTCGACCCCCGCGTCAGCCATAGCCGCCCACAGGGACTCCACAGCCAGATCGCGCAGCGATTTCTCCCAGTGCTCTCCCACTTTGGTCTGTCCGATTCCAACGATACTCACGTCTCTCACGGTATTTCCCTCCTTTGACGTCTCACGTCTCACGCTTCACGTTTCACGCCTCCACGTTTCACGCTCAGTGCATCACCAGCTTTTTCTTAAACCTGGCGTAGATGGCATAGTCAATGATTTTCTTACGGGCGAGGTAGTCGCGGGTGAGGGGCGCCCTGTTCCTCCGCTCCTCGATGAGGTCGGTGACGACCAGGGAAAAGGCGTCGCTGCCGGCTCCGGAGCCGAAAGACACCAGCAGCACCCGATCGCCCGGAGCTGCTTCGTCGAGCACGGCCGTCAGTCCCAGCAGGGAAGAGCCCGCGTAGGTGTTGCCCGTCACGGACACCAGCAGCCCCGCCTCCATCTGGTCTTGGTTAAAGCCCAGGGCTTTGCCTGCCTTAACAGGAAACTTGGCGTTGGGTTGGTGGAAGACGGCGTAGGCGAAATCGCCCGCCTGGTAGCCCAGTTCCTCCATCAGGTGCTGCCCCGCAGTTAGAACGTGCTTGAAGTAGGCGGGCTGGCCGGTGAATCGGTGCCCGTGCTGGGGATAGTGCTGGCCTGGTCGGCGGAAAAAGTCCGGCGTGTCCGTGACATAAGAATAGGATGCTTCGATGTAGGCCAGGCTCTGCTCTTCGGGACCGATGACGTAGGCCGCCCCTCCCGCTCCTGTGGTGTACTCCAGGGCGTCGCCCGGCTGTCCCTGGGCCGAGTCCGCGCCAATGCACAGGGCGTAGCGCGCCATGCCAGAGCCGACAAAGCCGATGGCGGCCTGAATGGCTTCTGTGCCGGCCTTGCAGGCGAACTGCCAGTCGGCTGCCTGGGTGTGGGGTGC
>CAZEBW010000044.1:0-30482 GCA_964510205.1 uncultured Anaerolineae bacterium | reverse complement strand
CGCCAATTCAGCTCTCTATTCGGTTCTTAAAGTGCGAAATCTAGGCTAAGGGTCTGTTCATTATGCCGGGTGGCGTCTGTTCCTTAATTTGTGGAACACTGAATGCACTTCGTCGAACTTGACAGATTTCCTTGGTTGCGGTATCCTCTAGGGACGACTGTGCCGAGGAGAGAAGCTTGCGAAGTTCCAGCCCAGCAGCGTTGGGTGAATATCTGAAGGTAATCATCTTGCCTGCGGTGGTGGTTATCACTACCATGCTCCAGTTTTCTGTCGCTTCCCCCGGGGTTGTGCATTTGCTGGGGACCCCCACGCCCACGCCAACCCTGACCCCGACGCCGACGCCGACGCCGACAGCGACAGCAACCCCCACCCTGACACCGACTTCGACCTCCACGCCGAGTCCGACGCCCACGCCAACGAGCACCCCCACTCAGGCCAGCTTGCAGCGCGTACTGCTGCCTCGGATTGAGAACTCCTCGTCGGCTGCGGCGACTCCCACCCCAACGAGTACTCCCACGCCCACCTCAACTGCGACCTCCACCCCAACGCCCACGCTCACGCCAACGCCTACGCCCATGCCTACTCCGGATGGCATGGAACGGGAAGTGCGGGCGCCGATTCTCATGTATCATCACATCTCCGTCCCCCCCTCCGATGCTGGCGATGTTCGTCGCGATCTCTCTGTCACCCCCCACGATTTCGAGGCGCAGTTGCGCTATCTGAAGAAGGCTGGCTATCATTCCATCACCTTGCGCGACCTCATCTACTACCTGGCCATCGGCAAGCGGCTGCCCCGCAAGCCGATTATCCTGACCTTCGACGATGGCTATCGGGACATCTACACCCACGCCTATCGCCTGCTCAAGAAGCACGGCTTCGTGGCAACTTTCTTCTTGATCACGGCCCCCATTGATCAGGAGAACGAGGAATACGTCTCCTGGGATCAGGTCAAGGAGATGAGCGCAGACGGCATGGAGTTCGAGCCCCACACCTACACCCATCCCGACCTGAGGGGGCAGCCCGTTGATTACGTGGTCTGGCAGATTATGGCCTCCAAAGAGGCCATCGAGGAGCGCATGGGGAAGACGGCGCGCTTCTTCTCCTATCCGTCGGGCATGTACGACCAGCAGGTGGTAGACGTCCTGCGATCGGCCTACTTCTGGGGGGCGGTGACCATCAACCAGGGGGATCGGCAGTCATCGGAACACCCCTTCGAGTTGAGGCGGATCAGGATCCGAGGGAGCGATACGCTGGACGATTTCGTGATGAAGTTGCACCTGGATTGGGAAGCGGAGCTAGAGGGTGCAGAGGAGCCTGAGGAGCCTGAGGGGACTCCCTTCAGCAATTGATTTGGGTGTGGCTAAAACTTGTAGTAGTGACGACTTTAGTCGTTCCAAGCGACTGAAGTCGCTACTACCTTCCACAGATTTTAGCCACACTCAATTGATTTGGGAAGACGTGCAAGATGTATTTTGATGCCTTGATTATGGCGGCTGTGGCCGACGAACTGCGGGATCAGATAGTGGGCGGGCGGGTGCAGAAGGTGCTTCTGCCCGACGAGCTTTCGGTGGGGATGGAGATCTACGCCCACCGCGAGCGCAGATACCTGCTGGCCTCGGCTCATGCTGACCACGCTCGCTTGCACCTGGCAGGGGAGAAGCTGCGGCGGGGGGTGGAGGACCCCACGCCGCTCTTGCTGCTGCTGCGCAAATACGTGCGCGGGGGGCGGATCGCGGCCATCGAGCAGCCGCCCTTTGAGCGGGTGCTCCACATCGAGTTCCAGCACCCGGAGGGCGACACCACCCTGATCGTCGAGGTCATGGGCCGCTACAGCAACATCGTGTTGGTGGCCGAGGAGGGCGGCTGCGCGCAGATCCTGGAGTGCATCAAGCGCGTGGGACCTGAGATGAGCCGCTACCGCAGTATCCTGCCCCAGCATCTCTACGTCCCCCCGCCGCCCCAATCCAAGCTCGATCCCACCGACGTCACCGAACTGCGCCTGCGGGACATCCTATCCGATGCTCCTCCAGAGTCCACTATCTGGAGAGCCTTGGTGGGAGGCATCGCTGGCGTCTGTCCCCTCATGGCCAGGGAGGTTGTCTACCGTGCCCAGGGGGATGCTGAGGCCGCCGTCTCCCAGGTGGTCAGAATCTCCCCCTTGTTGGAGGCTTTTCACGAGATGTTGATACCCGTGTGGGAGCACCGCTGGCAGCCCAGCGTGGTGAGGGAGAACGGGCGCCTGGTGGCTTTCGCGCCCTATCTCCTGACCCAGTACGGCGATTGGGAGGAGGTGGAGAGCATCAGCCAGGCAGTGGAGGCTTTTTACGGACAAGAAGTGGGCGAGGATGCTTACGCCGCGGCCAAGCGGAAGGTGCGGCAGGCTATCGTTCAGGGCCGGAGGAGAGTGCAGAGGAAAAAGGAGGCTTTGGAGAGAAGGAAGGTTTCTCAGGCGCAGGTGGAGGAGCTTCGTCGCCAAGGGGAGATGATCCTGGCCTATGCTCACCGCATCCAGCCTGGGCAGCGGGAGCTGGCGGCCCCCATCCATCCCGATGAGCCGCCTTTGTTGATCGAACTGGACCCCGCCCTCACGGCGGTGGAGAACGCCCAGCGTTACTTTGAGAAGTACAAAAAGGCCAAGAGCGCGGCTGAGGAGATCCCCGCTCTGCTGTGGCGGGCGGAGCTAGAGCTGCATTACCTCGATCAGTTGGAAACCGATCTGGCGTTGGCAGCCAATCGGCCCGAGATTCAGGAGGTCGAGGCCAGTTTGATCGAAGCTGGCTACATCAAGAAAAAGCGGCGGCGGAAGATGAAGCGCAGTCGGCCGCTGGAGGTGGAATCCCAGGATGGCCTGCTCATCCTGGTGGGCAGGAACAGCCGTCAGAATCACGAAATCACCTTTCGGCGGGCCGCTCCCGACGATCTGTGGCTGCACGCGCGGGGTGTGCCTGGCGCTCACGTCATCGTCAAGAGCGGGGGGCGGGAGGTGCCGCAGGCCACCTTGCGGCAGGCGGCTCAACTGGCGGCCTTTTACTCCCAGGCGCGGGGTTCGGCCCACGTGGACGTGGCTTACACCGAGCGGCGGTACGTGCGCCCGATCAAAGGCGCCGGCCCCGGTCTGGTGACGTACACTCAGGAGAAGACCATCCGCGTGGCGCCTTTAGAGTAAAAAGTCGCGCCGACTTGTCTCTACAGACAAAGTGTGCTATACTTAATTTGTGAGTCACCACCGCTGATCAGGTAGACCATAGGAGAGATGTTGTGTCCAAGTGGACAGTCCATGATCGCTATGGCAATGAAATCTACATGACGCAGGAGCGGTGGGATTACATTCTTCGTTATCACGATGAACTCGATGGTCTCCTGGATGATCTGCTTGACACGCTGAGAAAGGGGCGACGGAGACAAGACCCAGCTAACCCAAGCAAGTACAAGTATTACCGGCGTTGTGATGCATTGCCGCTGGAATACAACACCATCGTCGTGGTGGTCAAATTTGCGACCCGACTACTTTCAGATGGAACATTTGTCTCCAATAACTTTGTAATCACTGCCTGGGGCACGTATATTCCTCGTGAAGGATAGGGCATTATGAGTGAGCTTCGTTTGCATGAGACAGAACTCTTTACCAAGGATGGCCAAAGGATACACTTGGCCTACGAAGAGGTGGGCGATATCCTTGAAATTGTGTTCGACGATGTTGAGGCCACCTGTGCCGTCGAACTGACGGACAACATTGTACTGCGCTTTCACCGTGAACAAGGCCGCGCCGCTGGCCTAACCATCCTCGACTTCTCCATTCTTACCTCTCCAGCCGAGCTGGGAGTTCGCAGTTTTCCCCTGACCGGCTTGGACGACCTGCCAGAGGAGCTACGGGAGATGGTGGTGTGTATCATCACCACACCGCCCGTCAACCAGTTCCTTAAGGTTACAACTTTCTATGCCTCCCCCGCCGACCGAGTCCCCTTGACCTATGTCGAAAGCCCTGGCGAGCTGGTTATGGCGGCATAGTTTGAACCCGCTGGAGATAAGTCAGTTGCATTCAAAGCAAAAAGGTTCTGGCAAGCGATCTATCTGCCGGAACCTTTTGCATTGCCAGCATTTGGGGATTAGCCCTCGTGCTTCCTCACCAGCGCAGCACCTAACACTGAGAGCGAAGCGACCATGGCCAGCCCCAGCCAGGGTGCCAACAGCTCCAGCTTGTTCAGCGGCACGATGATCCCGCCAACGACTATTGGCTCGCAGGCATCGCCAATGCCGTCGCCGTCGCTATCTGTCTGGTCTGGGTTATAGGTGGTGGGGCAGTTGTCGTCAGCGTCGAGCACCCCATCGTTGTCATCGTCAGGGTCGCAGGCATCGCCCATCCCATCCTCGTCGGCGTCGGTTTGATCGGGATTCGATACCGAGGGACAGTTGTCCTCGCTATCAGCAACACCGTCCCCGTCATCATCAGGCACCTCCAGGTCAACCTCCAATAGGTCGCCGTGGCTGGTCCAGATGGGCTCATCCGGCCCCAGCGCCGTGGCCGGCAGGTCGTTGATGGTGAAGCTGATCTCGTCCTCCGGGTCGGCGCCCTCGTCCACCGGGTCAGGGGGCGTTTTGTCGTCGCCATAGCAGGGCATGAGGCCGTATTTGCCCTCCGTGGTGACGGTGAACTCGCCGCATTGCACGCCCTGGGGATCAAAGGCTGCAATCACGGCTCCCACTGGTACGGGTTGGCCGAGGAAGGTGGTGTTGGTGCTGTGAAAATTCACCCACTGGTTGGTAGGTATGACACCGTCGGCCTGAGTCAAACCGTAGCCCAGTGTTAAGATCAGCACGAGCAAGCCGATGCGTCCGATGGTTCGCGCTACAGGGCGTGTCACGTTCGCTTCGCTCAGTGCAAGTTTCATGTCGTATTTCTCCTGGCCTCCGTGTTGATCTACGGAGAGCAGCGTTCATCCCAACGAGCCGCCACCTGCATGACGTCTACGATGTCAATGTCGCCATCGCCATCGAGGTCGCAGCGCGCATCGTAGCACGCATCCTCACCTTGACAATTCCACCGGCTGGCCACCATCATGATGTCCACAATATCCACGTCGCAGTCCCCATCCAGGTCGCCGAAGAGAGTGGAGGCGCTGAGCTCCACGTGGACCCGCTCGCCCGAAGCCGTCCACAGTGGCGAGTCTGGCCCCAGCGGAACGGCCGGGCGACCGTTGATGGTGAAGGTGAGGGCGTCGCCGGATGTTGCCCCCTCGTCCAGCTCGGTCTGGGGGTCGTCGCCGTAGACCGCCACCAGGTACCAGCCGCTCAGCGTCACCTCGGCGCGGCCGGCCAGCACGCCGCTGGGGTCGTAGGCGCGGATCACGGCTCCCACCGGCAGGGGTTGGTCGTTCAAGGTGGACTGCTCGCCCACGAAGTCCACGAACCAGGGCGTGGGGTGCAGTTCATCATCTGATCGGGCGGCCTGGGCCACTACCAGCACGAAGGATAGGCCCAGCAACAACCTGCAAAGGCGATGCACGGGATGACTCCTGTGGTTTCGGATTATTCTAGCATGGCTGCTGGTTTCTGTCAAAGGTGCTCCTGTTTATCACGGGGCAATCGCATATGGAAGGCTGTGGACGCTTAGACTTCCGAAGTTTACAGAATAGCACCTTGCTGAAGGTTCTTAGCCATACCAGACAAGCTCTTGAGCCAAATACTTGGCCCAAACTTCGGAAGTCTGGACAAATGCGATTGCCCTACGTTTATCACTCCCCTTTTCTTATCATAGGCAGATACACTTGCCACGCCTCTGCTTTCCCCAGCGGCGCCCACTGGCGGCTGCCGTGTTCAGTGCACGTCGCCACGCCTAGCACCTGGCCCTCCACCACCAACTGAATCGTGTCTCCCAGCCGTGCTCCCTCGTCCTCAGGCGTGGCAGGATCGTCGCCGTAGCAGGCCAGCAGGCCGTATTGCCCTTCGGTGGCAATCACCGTCGCGCCGCAGACCACGCCATCGGGGTCAATCGCCTGGACAACGGTTCCCACCGGCAAGGGTGCCGGGCCGTAGAAGTTGAACCAGGCGTTGGTCGGATTTGCGATTTGCGATTTGTGATTTTCGATTCCGTCCTTCAATCGCAAATCGGCAATCGAAAATCGAAAATCGGCCATGGTGGGATATTGCAGCGTGCCCGCCTGGGTCATTCTGATCCAGTAGCCGAACAGCGGGGTCATCTCATGCAGGGTGTTGAAGCTGGGATCAATGTCGGGGTAGTAGGACAGCGCGCCCTGATCGAAGCCCAGCACGGCGGAGTATAGGCCGGCAATGCTCTGCAGGGCATCGGCGACCGCCAGCGGCTGGCGCGGCAGGTAGCTCACCAGGTTCCAGCCGGCATCCAGCTCAATCGCCCGGTCCTCGGCGAGCTTCTCGCCCACGACTCGCAGTGTAGCCACTGATCCCTGATCCCCAGTCCCTGATCCCTGATCCCCAGTCACTGTCTTAATCCAGTACCCATGCTCCCCATCCATGTCCTTCAGCGTGTTCACCTCCGGCGGCAGGTCCGGATAGTACGATTGGGCCTCGCCATCGAAGCCCTGGATGACGACGTAAGTGCCGCTGATGGGGCGCTGCACCACGCTCGTGTCGGTGTTGAAAGGGTTGACGTAGGTGGACATCAGGTTCCAGGACTCGACCAGCGGCACGTCCAGGAGGGTGACTGGTTGCTGTACATCGGGCGGTTGGCTGCACAGGACAAGCGGTCTCGCTCCAGTCCCATCGTCGTTAACGACGATGGTGATATCGTAGTCGCCGGAGAGGTCTACGTCCCAGGTGATGGTGAGATCCTCCCATTCACCCTCCTCGAGAGCCTGCGTGGTGGATGCTGTCCCGATGAGATCGCCGTCCAGGTAGAAGGCCACTGGCAGGCCGGTGGCGGCCTCGTTGGGGCCGTTGTTAGTTAGCCGCGCGGTGAGGCTGATGGGGCTGGTTGCCCCGACCGGGGTCTGAGCGCTGACGATGGCGGTGGTCAGGTCGGCGGCCGTACAGGCTATCTCGACTTCGAACGGCCCAGCCTGGGTGACGTTGCCGGCCAGGTCGTGCGCTTCCAGCCAGAGCGTGTATGTGCCCCCTGAGTTGGGTCGCAGCACGTAGGCCCAATCGCCTCCGCCGCGAGTGGCCAGGTCGCGATGGGAGGTCGCCTCCGGCGGGTCCACGCGCACGTAGACCTCATCCACGCCGCCACCGTCACTCACTTGCCCAGCCAGCACCAGCGTCGGCGACAGACCGTACAGGATGGTGATGACGACGGTTGTGGTCAGCCCCGGCGGCACCACGTCCAGTTGATAGGTCAGGCTGATGGGCTCGGGCGTGCGGTTGCCCACCCCGTCCAGGCCGTAGATGTCCAGCGTCACCGACAGGCCATCCGCGCCTTCGATCCAGGGGAGTGAGTAGTTCCACCGGCCCGCCGTGGAGAGGGCCGTGCTCTGCGGTGTCAGGCTCAGGCGGCTGCGATTGTACGTGCCTTCGTTCAGCGTCGGATTGAGGTCGCAGACGTTCAATTGCCACACGCCCTGGGATGCCTCCCCGATGAAGGCGCTGAGCGGCGAGAAGGGCTGTGCGGGCCGGTCGAAGTAGGGCTCTGCCCCATCGTCTTGCAGGGGCGCGTGCAGCGGTCCGCTGGCGGCGTCGTCGAGCCACACATCGTAGTTGGCGAAGCCGTAGGTCGCGCCGCTGGGAGCGATCACCAGGGCGCGCGTCCCCGCCGGGGAGACCAGTTCGGCCACCATCTCCTCGCGGGCGGGATGGGTGGCGTTGAAGCCCAGGTCTACGTCGCCGATGATGAAGGCGTCGCTCACGGTGAAGGTTCGGGTGATCTCCCCTCCGCCGCAGTAGGTCGTGGCGGTGATGACGTCGGTGACGAGGCCGGTGATGACGATGCCCTCAGTGGGCACGTCGTCATAGGGGTGTGCTGTGTCGGTGGGCGCTTGCGTGCTGGCCAGAGTGGTGGTCGACTCGCAGACGGTTTCCCCATCTACGTCACGGCATACCTGCACGGCGACGCTGCTGTGGGTGTCGCTGATCGGACCGCTGAGCAGCTCTCCGTCCGGGCCAATGAGCTGCCCATCCACCGCAGCCCGCGCCTCGTCATCCAGCGCCATGGTCGGCGGTGTGGCGTCCACCACCACGACGTGCCACGGTATCGTCCAGTCGCTGACGTGGCCGTAGCCGTCGGTGGCCCTGGCCCGAAGCTCGAACTCGTCGCCGTCGTTCCCGACCACGTTCCATTCGCACGTCCACTGTCCATCGTGAGGCGTGACGTCGGGACAGTTGAGCGTGGTGGTGACGCCTAGTCCATCGCGCACCTCCACTTCCACCAGCGGCACGCCCGATGGATCGGAGGCGTAACCGCGCACGGTGTTGTCCCCCGGCCCGACGACCAGCTTCGGGGCCTCAATGCCCACGGACTGCGGCGGGTCAATGTCCACGGCGTGATCGGCCCACACCCACTCCAGCGGCGGCTCTGTGGGGATGCCGGTCGTCCCGCTGAAGGGGTTGCGGGCATCGAACACCAGGCCGTCCAGTATGGCCCACTGCAAGAGCTGCCGGCAGACCTCCGGCGGCAGGCCGTCCACGCTGACACAGCGATCGTAGCGCCAGTTGCTCTCCACTTCCACGACGCCGCTGAAAGTGGTCGTGACGGTCTCGCCGGGAGCGATGGAGCCTACATTCAGTTGTTGGTACTCCATGAAGCCTGGGTCGAAGCGGGTGCCGTCTGGCAGCATCAGGGCGGAGTAGGCCAGGACGACTGCCTGGACGTCCAGGGCCTCGCTCGTGCCCCGGTTAGAGACGCGCAGGCTGTAGGTGATGACGTCGTCCTGGCCCACCGGCGGGTGGGTGTTGTCCAGGAAGGTGAACTGCTGGCTCTTGGGGCCCGACTCTTGGAAGAGGGTCTCCCACTGCCAGAAGAGGTCGTCGCCGAACAGGGCGTAGGTGGTGCCCAGCGGCTCCACGGCGAGCTCCACGCGCAGGTCGCTGTCTTGGAAGTCCTGGCTAGTGGGCAGTCCCAGCACGGCCTCGCTGTACGGGCAGAGCAGTGGCCCCAGGCTGGGCCAGCGGTAGAAATTGGGCAGCACGAAGTCGCGTTCGATGGCTGCTTGCACCGCGGCCAGCGGGTTGACGGCCAGCGCGCTGTTGAGCAGGTTTCGGTCTGGCATGGCCGACCACAGGCGCAGGGCGTCTTCTTCGCTCGCCGCAGCCAGCAAGCCCAGAGAGCTGGTGGCCGGGTCGGAGATGCCCAGCAGATCGAAGGGCAGGTACAGATCGGTGACGCCGTTGGTC
The DNA here is from genome assembly GCA_964510205.1 of uncultured Anaerolineae bacterium. Lineage (GTDB taxonomy): Bacteria > Chloroflexota > Anaerolineae > VGOG01 > VGOG01 > CAZEBW01. The sequence goes on along the minus strand of CAZEBW010000044.1, from coordinate 21,182 downwards.
CACTGGTATTGGTCCGGCGAGAGCCAGAGGGGCTCAGCCCATCCATCATCGTCGTCCCACGCTGAGAGGGCGGCGGTCTCACTGTCCTGCACCCACACCAAGTAGTCGGCCTGCATGGCCATGCTCTGGAGCATGGTGACGGTCTGGCTCTGGCGTACCTTTTCAAACTCTGGCCACTCCGACGTCACCAGCTCAGGCAGGTTGCCGGGCAGGTAGATGCCGGGCGCGAGGCCGCCGTAGGGATTGAGGAGCTGCATCGCGCCGCCCGGCTTGGTGTCCAGGTAGATGAACAGGTCGCCTTCGACGTCCCAGTTGGCGCCCACCCAGGCCAGGCGCAGGGCGTCGGCGTCCCAGGTGGTGTAGAAGTCCTGGTGCTCAGACAGCGATGCGCTGGTCGGGGCGCGGTCGGCCACGCTGCGGCTGCGGCCCATTTGCGTGCAGCCGCTCTCCATCCAGCCGTGGTAGAGGAGGCCAGGCGGCCGCTGCGTGCGGAGGAGGTCTGGCGTGAGGGGGGTGTCCACGTAGACCGGCCCTTCCATCTGCTCCCGCCGGTTGCCGTGAATGTCCACCGGGATGACGTGGGCGTACACCTCCCGCGCTTCGCTGATGACCTGGGTGTAGCTGTAGACTGGCCCTTCGGGAACGTAGGTGGTCCCTGCTGTGCTCGTGGGGCTGTCGGTCCAGCCGACCCAGTAGCCGGCCACGCCGCTGCCGTCGGTAGACTGCGTCCACTCGATTATCAGGCGGTTGCCGTCGGTGATGACCTGGCGGGCCTCCACGGGATGGCGCACGTTCCAGACGTCGAAATAGGCCAAGGTGATGGTGACGGGCTGGGGCGCCTGCATGTCGAAGAGCAGCGCAGTAGGGGCGCTGGTGTTGGTGTGGCTGGCGAAGTCGGTGGCCCTGGCGGTGACGTTGTACGTCACACCGTCGGGATCGCTGGTGTTGGTGATCGGCCAGGTGTAGCGCCAGGTGGGGCTGGTGGCGTCGCCCGTCAGCGTGGCGTCGCCCCAGCCACGGTCGTCGGGATTGATGTCCACGCCGGCCACGCCGAAGTTGTCCGCAGCGCCACCGGAGAGGATGGCCGTTCCCTGGGCGGCGCGCCGGGCGGTGGTGATGATGTTGGTGTCGAAGGTGGGCGGGCTCGGAGGTTGCAGGTCCACCGTGACGGTGATGGGGTGGGTTGTGGTTTGCACCTGGCTCGTCCAGTTGGACGCCCAGGAATTGAGGGTGTAGTAGCCTTCGGCCAGCGGGGTGTAGGATGTGATCCACGTCGTCTCGGTGACGGCCGCAGGGTCAGGCGGTTCGGGCCAGTCGGTGTCCCAGAACGGTGTGCTATTGACGGTGACGGTGAGGGTCTGCAAGTAGTCCTCTGCAAAGGCCTGGCCCTCCACGTCGAAGGCCGCGGTTGTCGAGAACACCGTGCCGTGGCTGGGGGTGATGACCGCCGAATCCAGGGGCAGGGGCGGTGGTGGCGTCGGGGTCGGCGTCGGTGTGGGGGTCGCCGTTGGCTCCGTCGTTGGCGTGGGCGTCGGACCCCATTCCGGCGTCGGCCACGGCGTGGGAGTGGGCGGTATGGGCACGTCAATGGGATAGGTCGCCGAACGGCAATGGCCGTAGAGGTCACAGGCGTGGTGAAACAGAGACGGCAGCGGGCCGTTGACCTGGCAATTGGCCGTGATCCGAACCAGTCGGTTGGTGTCGGTGGTCACCTCGCTGTACCAGGACGAAATCTCGTGGAAATAGGTGCGCTGCCAGGTGTCCTCGGGGCAGGGGCAGCCGATGAAGGTGTTGTCGTCCAGGTTCAAGTCCTCGACATAACAGGTCACCTCGGTGGGGCCAAACGGTAGGCTGACATACCTGAGGCTGGGCTCCAGGCGGGGAGCGACGGTATCTACCATCCCGTTCCAGGGCGTGGTTCTGCTGCCGTGGTAGGGCCAGGGCTGCACGTCATGGCCCTCCAATCTGAGTTCGTAGAAGCCGTCCAGTTCCGGCATGTCGTAGGTCCAGGTGGTGGTGGTGATGCCCCAGCCAGATTCAGCCAGTGTGGCCCGTCCGCTGTGGTAGTACCACCAGGGCTTATAGAGCTCGGCCACCGGCTCGAATTTCACGTACAGGATACCGACGCCGCTGTCAATTGGGCCGGGGTCGGTGATGACGCCGGTCAGGGTCACGTCGTCGCAGGCGATGGCGTCGGTGTAGGGCCCCATATCTCGCAGGTCGGCCACCGGCGGGGTGTTGTCCACCTCGAATACGCCGTAGGCCGCCTCTGGTGAGTCGTTGCCCGCGTCGTCCTCGGCGCGCATGTAGAGGGTGTACGCGCCGGTGGGGTTGGGCAGCGCATTCCCTTCGTTGTCAAAGGTGGGCAGGGTGTAGTTCAGCGTCCACTCGCTGGGTGAACCGTCCGCAGCAGAGTACCTGCGGCTCTGCCAGCCGCCGCCAGCTTCCTGGGTTTGCATCAGCACGGACAGGGAGCCATCGGTCATGTCTGCTACCGTGCCTTTCACCCAGACCCACCAGCGTTCTTGGCTATCTTTCCAGGCCTTGCCGCGTACATCGGTCACCGTGAGCTGCGGCCCAGTGCGATCAATAAGGACATTTATGCTGGAGGGGGGATCGCTCACGTTGTCGGCGGGGTCGTTGGCCTGGACGCTCAGGGTGTGCCACCCCTCTCCGACGCTACTGGTGTCCCAATCCCAGGTCCAGGTCTCCACGCCCTCGGCCTCCTGCCACGCGCCGCCGTCCACGTTGACCTCCACTTTGGTCACGTAGGTGTTGTCCCGTGCCTCGCCGCCGATGGGCAGCGTGCCGGTCTCGCCAATGTGCTGGCCGTCGGCCAGCGAGGTGATGTCCGCGATGGGCAGCGTGCCGTCCACCGTGACCTCGTCTTCGACCTGCTGCTCGCTTCGGCCCAGCGGCGTGGTGGTTTCGCGCAGCGCGGTGCGGTTGACGTGCAGGTCATCCCCATCGTGGGTGGTGCGCGACACCAGGCACTCGGTCACCGAATCGTCCAGGGCTTTGACCTTTTTGTACAGCGTCTCGATCTCCGAGGCTGAGAGCACCCCCGGCCAGACGGCGAGCTCGTCCAGCAGGCCGCGGAAGTAGTTGCCCCAGCGGGCCTTGCCGATGCGGAGCGGGTCGCTGCCCCAATAGTAGCGGCCGGGAGCGGTGGTGTCCTGAGCCACCTGCTCGCCGTCACGGTAGATGGTGCGCTGCCCAGTATCGAAGTCGTAGGTACAGGCCCAGTGGTGCCAGTCGGTGTCGGTGTACTGGTTCGGTGTAACCAGGTAGTTGTCCGAGTGGAAGGCGCAGATGAAGTGGTTGTTGCTCCAGAAGCCGATGTACAAGTCCCTGTCGGAGCCGCCGCTTCCCTGGCTGACGAAGTACTCGTTCCGGTCTATCCCTTGGCGCTTGGCCCAGAAGGCGATGGTGAAGGAGGACTCCGCCAGCGGCAGGTCGGGGCCGGTGATGAGGTCGTCAGTCCCGTCGAACTTGACCGCGTTGTGGGCCACGCCCTCCTTGCCAGCCCGGGGGCACTCCCCGGCGCTGCACTCAGCGGCACCGTAGTTGCTGCTGCGGGCGGCGTTGTTGAAGGTTTCGGCTCCGCTGACCTCGTCGAAGGGATAGACCACCAGCGCGCCCAGGTAGTCGTCTACCACCTCGCCCTCCGACAGGGCGCGGGGATAGACCGTCAACTCGTCGAAGTAGCCCTTGAAGAACCGCTTGTCGTCGCAACTGTAGACGTTGCAGGGTTGCACACCCACAGCCACACCCATGATCACAGATTGTGTATGCAAGTTCGAGGATGACAGCTCGCCTTCGGCACGCAGCTTGCCATCCACGTAGAGCCGCTGGCCACCTACGATGCCGCCGAAGGTGTGCGCTACGTGATGCCACTGGCCATCGTTGAAATTGGTGCCCGATGTGCAGATGATCTCGGATGCCGCATCGTTCGGGTCGCCCTCGCCCAGCTTGGCGCAGAGGTTGCCGTTGAGGAGATAGATATCGCGGTCGTGGTCGTGGTACCAGAACGCAGCGGCATCGCCGACAGAGTAGATGCCACACGTGTCACATTCGGCCTTGAACCAGAAGGTGATGCCGTACGAGGAAACGGACAGGCCCACGTCTGCTGCCCTGATCCAAGCACCTTCATCGAAGGTTGGATTACCCGTTTCATGGTGTCCCTCGAAGTACACGGCCTTGCCGCGCTTACCTTCCTTTCCAGATGGTATGTAGTCTTGCCAACAGCTAGCGTCGTGGTCAAAGCCGGAACTGTCGGCGAAAGTGCAGGCCGTATCCCCTTCTTCGTCGAGGTGGTACAAGGCAGCGATGCGCGGCTCGGCGCAGGTCACGTCCAAGAGGTAGTTTCTGCCGCCCGGCTCTGCACGCTCCCGCTCGCCGCGCAGCTCGCCGTTCATCCCCACCCCCTGGGAGTAGACGGTGTACTGGCCGTTCAAGCTCCAGGTCACCGCCCAGCCGCCGTTCACCGGGTCGTTGCTCACGGCGGCCTCCCAGCCGGCTTGATCGGTGAGGTTGCCAATGGTGAACTCGTCGGACGTATTTGGCCCGGCCAGGATGCGCCCGCGCAGGGAGCGGTTGCCGCCGCTGCGGCTGGTGTAGATGACCAGGGTTCGGCCGCTCAAGGGATCGTAGGCGAGCCGGGGACTCCATTCGCTGGCTGCGCTGGCAGAGACGGCCTCTGGCCCGGTGACGGAATCACCCGAGATGTGGGCGGTGTAGATGTCGTCGTCCCGTTCCCACACGGCCTGATAGCGATCGCCCACCCAGGCCAGCTTGGGGAAGCCCACGTCACTGGCGGAGTCCAGTGTCATCACCCCGCCGGTCGCGTAGCCGTTGGCCAGCACGCGCCGCACTTTGATTTCCTTGCTGCCTGAGCACTTTCGCAGCCAGGCCACCAGAAAACCGTCTCCGTCGCTGGCCACGGTAGCGCCCCAGGCCTCACATCCGTCCTGACCCTCTATCCAGATTCCACTCATCGAGCTCCAGTTGGGTTCAGTGCGCCTCCACGTAACCCCATAGGTGTCGTTGCTGGTCTTCTTGTATGAGTGGACCACCAGGCACCTGCCACTGTCGTTGCAGGCGATGTCTGGGGCGGCCGTCGCGCTCCAGTTGGCGTCGTTGAACACGTCAACCCCGCCGCCCGTGATGCCAGCGGGCGAGACGCGGTAGCCGCGCACGCGGTAGCTTTCTTGACTCACGGCGGCGTAGGCTGTGTTCCAGCCAGTGACCGGCACGGTAGCCAGGCTCAGCGCCTTGGGATAGCTGGTGGCGTGGCTGCCGGTCTGCCAGGGATCCCAGGCCCAGACCGACGGCGTGTGCAATTGCGCGTTCACGTCGGTGGTGAGGGTCACCGTCTGGTTGCCGGTGCCGGCCGGCACGGTGAGGTCGGAGTACAGCGACTGGGACTTGTCCTTGGCGATGTCGAAGGTCATCTCCAGCGGATGGCCCGTCAGCGGAGCGGGATCCAGTTGGGTGGTGCCGCGCACCCAGAGGGGGCTGCCCGTCTCCACGTTGTTCCGCACGGTGGTGGTGAAGAGGAAGGTCTGGGTGGGCTTCACGATCTTGTCTGGGTCGCCCACCTCGGTGTACACCCCGATGGGGTTGGTATTCCACCTGTAGGGGTGGAAGAGATTGTTGTTGTAGCAGTCCCGCCGCTCGCTTTCGTCATCCAGCTTGCCGCACTCGGTGTGCAGCGTGCGCTCAAAGAGGTCGTCCATTCCATCGCCATCGGCATCTGCGTTCAAGGGGTCGCTGAAGATCCTGGTCTTTTTCGGATAGGCGTAGTAGAAGTCCCACCCTTCTGTTTCCGCCGCGTCGCTGATGCCGTCGCCGTCGGAATCAGGTCGTTTGGGGTCGGTGGCCAAAATCGCTTCCTCTTGATCTGAGAGGCCGTCGCCGTCGGTGTCGTCGTCGCGCGGGTCGAAGAGGTAGCCGCCTTCGTCGAAGCGAAAGGACGCCCTACGCAGTTCCCAGGCGTCGGACAGGCCGTCGCCATCGGTATCCCACTTGCCGTCATCGGGGTCGTTGCCGCCATAGGTCTGGGCCATCAAGCCGTCGCCGTCGGTGTCTTTGAACTTGATCTCGGGCGCCCATTCGCCCACCTGCACGAACTCGTCCAGGGTGTGGGGGAAAACGTCCACCACGATGCTGCTGCCCAGGTCAGCCGGGTCCGCTCCGCCCTCCAGGCCTTTGTCCACGCAGACGACGACGGGTATCCACCAGGAAATCACCCACAGCACGGCCCAGCACTCGATGCCAGGGAGCGCGTAGCCAGTGGAGAGGATCAGGGGGACGGTGCGGTTGATGCCGGCCTCGGAGACGGTGCTGACGGTCGAGAGATCGTCGTCGAACCAGCCCGTGTAGAATGTATGCCCCCAGGTCTCGAAGGCCTCGCTGACGTGCCAGGAGTGAACCCTATTTGTGTCCCAAAGGCGAGTGGTTATGGATTTGCTTTCTGGATCCAGCTCGAATTCGAAGCTGCTGGACCGGATCTGATCTTCGTCGTACTTCCAGAGAAACAGGGAAGGCCAGTATTGTCGCGGGGGCTGGTGAGTCACCGTGCTGGTGATGGTGGTTTTGAACTCGAACTGGGCGCCGGGCACCATGCCCTGCTCTGGATGCACCAGCTTGGAGTCCAGCACGCCCATCTTGATCAAATCATCGTCTTCCACGTCAACGGCCAGCTCGAAGGCGAAGAAGGTTTTGGCCACAGCACTGGTTACCGTGCCGAGGATCGAAAACTCCACGCCCAGCAAGCCAAGAAGGGTATCCACGAACACAACGATACCCACGATGATGGCCCCAATCACAGTTAGAGAGAGCATAAAGAGTACGATGGTGACGATGGTGGCGGCAATGGTTTGGGCTAGCGCTACATCGAAGGCGACGCTTGTGGGATCGAGACCATCCTTGACCGCATAGTAGATGAAGAAGCCCCAGGTGACTCCGACAGCGAGAAGGAGCCCGATGACCCATAGCGTCTTAGCTGCCGTGGAGAGTTTCTCGACAGTGGTTAGCACTCTGCCGGTCGCCTTGAGCGCGGTGGTCTCGTAACTCACAAGCGACTGAATCTGAAAAACAGCGCTCATCACGGGCACGAGAACTTTGCCGATGAACAGGACCGTTCCAACAAGGATGGATACCGCCATTTGAATCTCCCCAGCACTCGAGGGGGATGCCTTGGTTAAGTAACCCGCATTGAACAGAATGGCGGTGATAGTGGCCGCTGTGACCAAAAGGGACAAGCCGAACTCGAACTTGGCCACAGTTTTGCCCAGCCATTTGTGGGTGTGGTAGCGGATGTTCTTGAATCCTTCCAGACCTTTGCCGCTGACCACACCCCACAGGGCTTTCAAGGTTCCTGTGTTTACAAGCATTTTTAGAATGAAGTTGATCCCATGCCTGAGGGCGCCAGCGGTCTGTTTGGCCAATGTGCTATCAGGCGCCCAGGATTGGTGCCGCTGCACACTTCCCCCCACTTGTACAATCGTGTTCGATCCCAGGTAAAGGGAGACATAATGGATCTGGGCTGCGACCACGGCGCCGCCGCGCACCTCTTCGGGATTGGGTTCGTCGTTGTAGTCATCGCTGAAGGCATCCTCGTACCGCCGCTGTAATTCGTCCCAGTAGTCAATAATAGGATACGAGACCCACTCGCCATCCTGGTAGCGATAGGGCGCCCACTTCATGCCGGCCATGGTCTGAACCTGGACGTCCTCCGGCTTGAGGTCCAGCTTAAGTTGGCGGCTGTCCGACCACGTGATAAGCGCCGCGTTGTCGCCCATCTGTTCGTCGAGGTTGAAGCCACGGAAGCGCTCCTCGCGGGCGAAGAGCAGCGTGGGACTGATGGGATTGCTTGCGGTCCAGTGAGGCGTGAAGTGGTCGTCCAGGATCTGCCTGGTATCGGTGATGGTGACGTGCATCAAGGCCTGATCCAGGGTGGTGAAGGTGTCGGTGACGACGCTCAGAACGTTGCCTGCGGTCTCGGTAATGTGCCAGGTGTCGGTGACGCTGACCCCTGCGCCCACATTGGTCTCGTGGTTCCAACGGCGATAGATCTCGTTGAGGGTGATGTCGCGTTCCCCATCGCCGCCGATACATTCGTCGTCGCTGGGATCCTGGGTGCCCTTGGTATCAATGTTTTCACAGTCGCTGCCAGCCATGAAGGTGCGACCGAGGCCGTAGGTGAGAAATGTCAGGGCATCGTCGCTGTCCAGGTCATCGTCCACATCCGGGTCTTCATAGATGATAGCGATGTCCGTGCCCCGCTCCTCGTGTACGCTTAAGCCAGTTAGCGTCCAGTCATCGTCATAGGTATGGAGCAACTGCACCTGATTCTTATCTCCATAGCGGGTGCAGCGACCGTCCTTGTATTCCTGGCACTCGTCCACCAATCCCTGTACAACCCAAACCAGCCGTACTTGCTGGGCATTGCCCCACGAGTCCGCCGCCTGGTAGAACATTCTGCCTGAAAAGGCAACGCGGGCGTCGCCGACGTCGTCCTCGATCAAGCGCAGCGGCACGTAGACCGCCTTGTCCTCGCCGTCGTCGGTCAGGTCCTGCACGAAGATGCCATAGGGATCCAGGTCCTCCTGTGGTGGCAGGTTGGTGGGCGAGCCTGTGATTCTGATCTCCAGCATAGGAACTAATTTGACGTCTCCGTTGTCATCAGGCGATCTGCTACCGCTGTTGTCTACATCGTAAAAGGTCTTGCCGTCGCTATCCTGCATCTGCCCCAAATTGTCGCCCCGGGGCCAGTCCAATACGTTGAAGGCGTACCACAGGTGATCGGGGTCCGTGGGGCGCAGTTGGAACTCCACGAAGACGGGCGCGTCCTCGCTCAGGTGATCCACCACCAACTGGAAGGGCGCATCGGTGGTGTAGATGGTGTCGCCCTTGTAATATGGCGACACGTCCAGGTTGTCGGGCACGCCATCGCCATCGTTGTCGCGGTCGAAGAGGTCGGGCGTGCCATCGCCGTCGGTGTCCGGCGGGATTCCTCCCTCCTCCCGGCCCGTATTCCACTCCGTTACATCACTCAGGCCATCTTTGTTGGTATCCATCTCTAGGGGGTCGGTGTACCACATCTTGTCGTTGTAGGAGAAGCCGTTGACCTCCTCGTTGTCCTTGAGGGCATCGCCGTCGGAGTCATCCAGGTCGGGGTTCAAGCCGAGCACGCATTCTTCGAAGTCGGTCAGGCCATCCCCGTCGGCGTCGCCGCTGTCGTCGGAGTCACATTCGGGGACGGTGGAGTCGTCGTTGTTATCGTTGCTGTTGGAGGCGAGAGTGGGGAGTTGGATAGTGGACATCGGATGTTGGGTATTGCGTGGTGTGCCCAGCGGGTTTTGGTTGGGATTCCGGTTGGGCTGGGTTAAGAAGGCTTCGAGGTCGCGCTGCATCTTGCTCTCCTGCTGAAGGGCTTCTTGTTCCTGGGCGCGTACCTGCTGCTGCTCGAAGAAGGCTTGCACCCGTAGGCTCTGCAGCAAGGGCGAGAAAATCAGCGAGAAGATCACGGTCAGGGCCAGCGCGATGTAGAGCTTCTTTGAGCGGCAACGGGTGGCGAGGAGGGTGCAGAAGACGAAGGTTAAAGGGACAAGGGACAAGTGACCAGGGGTAAGGGGCAAATCCAAAATACTCAATACCCAATCCCTGGCCCCTAGTCCCCAGTCCCTGGTCACTGACCCTGCAGTCTTGCGGAAATCGGAAAAGTCCACCGTCACCTCAGCGCGCACTTCCTGCTCGTCCTTCACCGGCGGAAACTGGAGATGCATGATCTGGCGCAGGGGCAGGCCGTCGGCGCCGATCCACAATTCGCCCTGCCCCGTCATCTTCTTGTACGTCTTGGGCAGCTCCAGGCTCACGCCGGGCGGGAGCTCGCCCTTCTCCGTCAGGTAGCGCTCCAGTTGGTCGCGCACATAGGCGGCGTAGCTGGGGCCGTCAATGCGAAAAACGTATTGCGTATTGCGTATTCCGTTTTCTGCAACCCGCACGTTTTTGGCTGCGGAGAGGAAGGCCATGAAGTCGCCCTGGGGCGCGAAGAGGCCCGTGAAATTGGGGACCTCCTGCCAGTCTCGCACACCCTGGCGGGCGTAGGCCCGGTCGCCATCCACCTTGATTTCCACACCGCTGCTCGCGTCCAGCACGCTGCCGCCCTGCGACCACAGGGTGAGGTGAAGTTGCCGCGTGGGCAGGTTGGTTTCTCCTTCCAGATGCAGCGTCTCCTGCTTGCTCTGACGGCCCACGTTGAAGATAGTGGGTTTGGGGACGGTGGTCTGGCGGATGTCGGCGGTGAATTGGTAGGCGCCGGCCTCCTGCGCGCGCTGCCAGGCCGCCCGAACTTCGTCCTCGGCCGATGGTGCTGGCAGCGCGGAGGGCAGCCGGGCACTCATCTGCTCCCAGATGGCGTCCAGGTCGGCCATCTGCACCGCCGACGAGAGGCGCGCCAACAGGCCACGCCCTGGCAGGGACGCGGAAAGCGTGGGCAGTTCGCTGAGAACGGCCATCTGAGCGGCCAGCGCCGCAAGGGCAACGACCGTGACGCAGAGTACCAGAACGATGCGACTGAGAGATGGGGAGCGTTGCATGGGTTTCCTCCTGCTGGGTTCCTCAAGTTTGTGAGACCAGGACGGCCTCGATGCGGGCCTTCAACTCCTTCAGGCTGAAGGGTTTGGTGACGTAGTCATCCACTCCGAGCTTCACGCCCATCGCCCTGTCCGTCTCCTGGGCTCGGGCGGTGAGCATGATGATGGGGATGCTGGAGGTTTGGCGGACGTGGCGACAGGTTTGCCACCCGTCGAGCTGGGGCATCATCACGTCCAGGACGATGACATCTGGCCCGTGTTGAGATACCTGGTGCAGGGCTGCGTCGCCGTCCGCTGCGGTGTACACCTGATAGCCGTGCCTGCTGAGGTAGAGGTTGAGAGCCTTCAGCAGGGTGGCATCGTCGTCAACTAGCAGAATCTTGCTCTTCATCTTACATAACCTTACGAGCCGCGCGTGGCGCTTCGCGTCACTCATTGTGTGAGAGACAATCATAGGTGTCATCGCGAGGAGCGGGTTTTGCGACGAAGCGATCCCCAATTCGCTGGTGGGGGATTGCTTCGGCAAAAAGCGCCTCGCAATGACACAGCCGTGATTTGTTTCTTAGTAGGACTTCAACACCCGGTTAGCAACTGGATAATTTGCGCCAGGTCGTTGGCCGCCAGAACCGTGTGTTCTTGGCCGGACAGCACCAGCACTTTGTTGCTGTTCAGGTCAAGGCCGATCAGTGAAATGCCTGGGTGCTCCTGGAGAATGGAGGTTGGAAGATGGAGGTTGGAAGGTGGAAGCCTGGCCTGAGCGTAGCCGAAGGGTTGGAAGCCTGGCCTGAGCGTGGTCGAAGGAGTGGAAGGCGGAGCACTCAGGTCGAAGATGACCACGTCGGGGTGGAGAGCACTCAGTCGCTGCGCAGCGTTGGGGAGGGTGGCGTCAACCTGCACCACGTCCAGGCCCGGCTGCTCTCTCAAACTGGCTTCCAGGCCCGCCATCAACAGAGAATTCCCATAGAGGATGACTGTGCGGCGTTTCTCCATCTCATGCTCCTGTCCCGGCTTGTCCCATCAGGGCCCCAAGGTTACTGTTCTGAAAACAGCCCGAACAAGTTCGGGACTCCGGAGTCCTTAACTTGTTGAGGGTTGCTACTAACATTATACCAGAACGCTGCCCCGTTGTCACTGTCCAAAAGTACAGTCTGGGGAAACAAAGAAGTACAGTCTCTGCTGAACAAAGACTGCACTTTTTTCGCGTTTCACGCCCCACGGTTCACGTTTTACGTTTCACGTTTCACGTTTCCCCAACCCCCTCCGCGCTGCATAAGCGATCACCTGGGCTCGATTCTCGAGATGCAACCGCTTCAGTATCTCCCCCATGTGATACTTGACCGTGCGCTCGCTGAGATGGAGAGCTTCCCCGACCTGCCTGTACCTCATCCCCTGGGCCACGAGGGTCAGAACTTGCATCTGGCCGGGGGTCAGTTCCGCCACCTTCCCGGCCTCCGCCGCTGGCCCGGCTAAAGCAGCCGAACGGGCCAACTCCTCCAGGATCTTAGCGGCCAGGCCGGGCGAGAGGGGCGGTTCTCCTTGCTCCAATCCCGACAGGAGCTGGAAGAACTCGTCGGCGTCCAGGCTCTTGAGGAGATACCCGCTGGCCCCGCTCTTGACGGCCTCGAACAGATCCTCATCCTCCTCGGACACGGTGAGCATCACGATCTGGACGTCGGGCATCTCGGCCTTGATCAGGCGGGTGGCGGCCAGCCCGTCGCAGCGGGGCATCTGGACGTCCATCAGGATCACGTCGGGGCGCAGGGCGCGGGCCTTCTCCAGCGCCTCCAGCCCGTCGCTCGCTGTGCCCACCACTTCGATGCCGTGGGCAGTCAACAGGTTCTGGAGGCCCTCCAGGAATAAGGGGTGGTCGTCTACCAGCAGTATCTTCATCGGCATCACTGCTCACTTCGATTGCCCCCTCCCTCTCCCGAAGTTGGGAGAGGGAGGGGGTTGGGGGTGGGGGTGGGTGAGGGCCGCAGCGGAACCTGCACAATGACCTTTGTCCCCTGCCCCGGCGCTGAACGCACCAGCAGGCTGCCGCCCACCGCCTCGGCCCGCTCGCGCATGATGCGCAAGCCGAAGTGTGCCCCCTCCCCGGCCCTCCCCCAACTTTGGGGGAGGGAGATTGGTTCAAATCCACAGCCGTCATCCTCGACTAAGACCTGAGCCTGATCGGCATGGATGGCGAACGCAACTCGCACGGAGCGGACGCTGGCGTGTTTCCTGACATTGGTGAGCGCTTCCTGGATGATGCGCAGCAGTTGCACCTCCACCACGGGCTCCAATACTCCCTCTGTCAGATCGTGCGGGACGATCCACTCCGTCTGGATCTCGTGGTGCTGCTCGAACCGCCGCAGGTACTGGTCCAGAGCAGCCAAGAAACCTCCCTCGGGCGAGAGGGCCGCCTTCACACTCAGGATGTACTCGCGGACGTCTGTGTGGGCGTCCTGGGCGATGACAGCCAGGCGGGCCAGGTGCGCATCGGCCTCCCTGGTTTGGCCGCTGGAGAGCAGTTCGCGGGCGGCCTGAGCCTGCACGTTCACGTAGCCCAGCACCTGGCCCAGGGTATCGTGCAGCTCCCGCGCCAGCCGCTCCCGTTCTTCCAGTACCGCCAGCGCCCGCTGCTGCTGGAGCAATTGGGTCCGCGCGCGTCTGCGCTCGGTGATGTCGTGCCAGACGATCAACTGGCCGATGCGGCGACCGCGTCCATCGGTCAGCGGCGAGCAGCGCACGTCGTAGTACGGCGCGGCGTCGCCTTCGCCCCAAGCCAACTCAATTCGCGTCATTGCGGCGTCGTGACAAAGCGCGATCATATCGGGTAAGACCTCGGCGGCCGGTCGGCCGAGGGCTTGGGAAGCGGGCCGTCCCACGATCCTCTGGGCGGCCGGGTTGAGGTCCACGATGCGGTTCCCCGCGTCCAGCACCATCACTCCATCGTCCATGCCCTCGACGACGGTGGTGCGGGCGACGGGCACCAGGTCGAACAGCCGGTGGCGGAAGAGCCCCCAGGCGATCACGACGCCGGACAGGCTGAGAACGGCGGGGGCCACGTCGTGGCGGGGGATGGGGCTGAGGCCGAAGTTGTACAAGGCGTTCCAGACCACTGGCAGGAGGGTCCCGATCAATAAGACCCGCGTCTGTCGGCGGGAGAGGGGCGACGTCCGCAGGGTAGCCACAAAGAGATAGATGTTGAGGGAGAGGAGGAGATAGGTGTACGCCGCGTGAACCCAGAACCACGGGCCGAAGGTCTTGCCGATCACGGGGAAGGGGCCAGCGGTGTCCAGGTGAACGCCCCGCCGCATCAGGCCGTGAAGAGGGTTGGTCCAGACCAAGATCACCGTGATCAGCGGCTCGATCATCAGCAGGGCCAGGTTGCGGCGCGTTAGCCATTCATCTCGACCGGTGTATTGGAGGGCCAGGGCCAGCCAGGCCACGGGGAGCGTGCCGTAGCACAGGTACTGGACGTTGGCCCAGAAGAGCTTGGTGGGCAGGTCGGCGCCCGCCATCTCCAGGGCGTTGGCCAGCGCCCACACGGTTGCTATCAGCATCAGGAAGGCGAAGGGGGCGCCGCCGGGCACGGCGCGCTGTCGCCAGGCGTAAGCGCCCAACGCCGCTGTAACGACGGCTGATGCCAGCAAGACCCAGATGTACGGGATGTACTGGAAGTGCATTACCTAATCTATTCCACCTCGATCTTGGAGGCTTTCTTCTTTGGTTTCTCTTCGGTACGTTCGATGGCTGCGTCGAGCAGGCTGCGCATGGCCAGCAGCATCTCGCGGCGGGCGGCTTTGCTGTGCTGGCGGAACTCCTCAGGCAAGAACGGTCGAAGCTCCTTGTACTTCGCTCTGAGGCCTTTGACGCCCTCGGCCAGCCAGTCCTCGAAGTTGAATTCTGCAGCGTGAACGCCTTCTTCCGCCATGTTTCTCACCTCCTGAGAACACGGATGGGCTGGATTAACGGATTTGCGCAACCAATTCGTAAATCCCGCTGATCCGTTGTTCTACGGATGGGCGGGATTGGCGGATTTGTGCAACCGATCCGTAAATCCTGCCGATCTGTTGTTCTTCTCAAATAATTATACTACGATCTATTTCAGCGGTCAAAGATTCCACTGATGATCAACCTCTCCGCTGCCTCCAGCACCTGCGCTACGGTGATGTTGCGCACGCAGGGGTGTTGGTCCAGCTCGGCGAGGGGGTAGTCGAGGCGGTTGCAGGGGATGCAGTCCATCCCATTATCGAAAGTGACGACGAGGTGGCGGGCCGGGTCGCCCCAGGGACCGAAGGCGCGGCTGTCCACCGGGCCGAAAAGATGCACCGTCGGTGTGCCCACGGCCACGACCAGGTGCAGAGGCCCGCTGTCCACACCCAGCGCCAATCGGCAGCGAGCCATGATAGCCGCCAGCCCTCCCAAACTGGTCTCGCCGGCGGCCACGATGGGGTTGCTGGTCATTCCCTCGGCGATAGCTCTGCACAAGGGCAATTCCTCTGCCGAGCCGGTCAGGATGACCTTGGCTTCGTACCGCTCAGCCAGCGTATCGGCTACCTGAGCCCACCCTTCGTTTCGCCACAGCTTGACCGCCGCTCCGGCCCCCGCATGAATCCCCACCAGCAAATCGCCATCCTCCACTCCATGCTCTGCCAAGTAATCTTCAGCAAATCCCTCATCTTCAGCGGTCAGGTGAAACTCCAATGGCCAATCTGCGCCCTGTGCCCTGATCCCTAGTCCCTGATCCCTAGTCCCTGATCCCTGTTCCACCAAAGCCAGATTCTGCTCCACCTCGTGGCGCTGGGGCGAATAGGGGACGGCGTCGGTCAGGAAGGGCCGCACCTCGGCCACGTCGTAGCCCACGCAGCGGGGGATGCCGGCCAGATAGGCCAGCAGCGCACCCCACCAGTGGTCGAAGCGCAGCACGATGGCCAGGTCGAAGTCTCTTTGCCTCAACTGTCTGGCGTGTTGCAGGAGGGTGACATAAGGCTCGAACAGGGAACGCTTCTGCTGGCGGGTGAAGCCGGGGAAGGGGCAGAGGGCGATTTCGTCCACGTGGGGGTTGTTCTCGACGACGGCTCTTGACCAGGGGCCGACCAGGTAGGTGATGCGGGCCTGGGGGAAGGCTTCCCGCAGCAGCCTGAGGGCGGGGGTGGTGAACAGCAGGTCGCCCAGGTGGTCGGGGCGGATGAGGAGGATGCGGTCAACGGACGGGGAACGGATAGACGGATGATGCTTTCGCGGCTTCAGAGGCCAGGTCAGATAGGGTATGAGGCGCAGGAGGGACAATCGGATGCGCTGTCTTCGTGTTCTTGTTGTATCCATTCAACCTGCCAGATTGGTGAACCTTCAACAACGAATCGGGTAACCAGGGCGTGCTTCTGATCCGCTGATCGCTGGGCGATGAACTCGCCCAGCTACGAAGCGGCGCCCGATGAAATCGGGCTTTTTCCGGTCTAGCAGCTTAAAGCCCCATTGATGGGGCGTTGCTCCGTAGCCCGACGACTTCATCGTCGGGTGGGTGAGTGGGTGAGTGAGTGGGTGAGCTAGCTAGTCTCTCATAAATCTGTTCCAGCCTGGGAACGATGACTCGCCAATCGTAGCGCTCCTCGACGAAGCGACGACCTGCCCGCCCCAACCGTTCGCGCTGGGATGGATCGTTCAAAAGCTCAATCACCCGCTGGGCGAACTCCTGTGGAGTGTCCGCGATGGATAACTCCCGATTCGATTCGAGGTTTTCGAAGCCCTCGCAGCCCAGCGAGGTGGAGACGATGGCTTTGCCCATGGCCATAGCCTCCAGCAGCTTGAGGCGGGTGCCGCCCCCTATGCGCAGGGGCACCACGTAAACCGAGGCGCCGGCGATGTAGGAACGCACGTCGTCCACGTAGCCGGTGACGGTCACTGCTGGGTCGTCGGCCAGGTGCAGGACGCGGCGGTGGGGACTCTGGCCGACGATGTAGAAATGGACATCCGGCGCTTCACGTTGCACCAGAGGCAAGACCTCCCGATAGAACCAGAGGACAGCGTCCACGTTGGGGCGGAAATCCATTTTCCCCGTGAAAACCAGTGAACAATGACCAATGGCCAATTGGGATTTGGTCATTGGCCATTGGTCATTGTAGAATTCGATGTCCACTCCATTGGGGACGACTGTGACCTCTAGGCCCGGCACCAGCCGTTGCAACGCGGCTTTGTCGGCCTCGGAGACGGCCACCACCCCATCGGCCAGCCGGCAGATCCTGGCCTCGTAACGGCGGAGCTTTTTCCACTGGATGAGGGAGTAGAGGGCTGCGATCCACCGCCTGGGCTGTCGAACGTCGGTCTCGAAGGCGCGCTGTTGCAGAACGTACTCGGCGTTGTGATCGTCGAAGATGGAGATTGGAGGTTGGAGATTGGAGGTTGGAGAATGGAGGTTGGAGAATGGGTACGCCATCTCGATGCCTTCGATCTGCACCACGTCGAATCGCTCGCGCTCCAGGCGAGCTAGCAGCTTGGTTCTGAACTCCGCTGAGGGCAGGCGCAGGGCCATGTCGGGCAGGGGGGAGAAAAGCAGCGAGAGGAAGCGTTTCAACTGGGAACGGCGGGGAGCGAGGACGCCCTCGATGCTCTGGCAATGCTGGTGCAGTGGGGTCGCGGCGGCGATTTCATCCTGAGAACGCACAAAAGAAAGCAGGTGGATCTCGTGGCGCGGGGCTAGATTAGCTATGAGGTTGTAGTTTCTGATGGTTGTGCCCTGGTGGGGGGGATAGGGGAGCTGGGGGGTGAGAAACAGGATCCGCATCACTCAAACCTCCCCGATACGCTCAATCACTCTGGCCGACTCGCTGGTAAAGCTCCAATGTCTGGCGCGCCGTTTTCTCCCAGGAGAAGCACTGGGCCCGCTTGAGCCCCTTGGCGACCAACTCGGCTCGCAGCGCTTCGTCGTTCAAAATCCGCCAGATGGCTACCGCGATCTCCGAAGCGTTCTCGGGATCAACCAGGAGTCCGGCATCCCCCACCACTTCGGGCAGTGACGAGACGTTGGAGATCACCACCGGCGTGCCGCAGGCCATGGCTTCCAGAGGCGGCAGGCCGAAGCCCTCGTAGAAAGACGGCTGCACCAGCAGTTGGGCGGCGTTGTAAAGGTGGAGCAAATCCTCGATGGGCACCCGTCCGAGGAAGAGCACGTCGCTGGACAACTTCAGTTCGTCCACCAGGCTGAAGACCTCCTCGGACAGCCAACCGTGCCGGCCCACGACCACCAGTTTCGCTTCGGCCTTGTAGCTGTCTAGCAATTGTCGGTAGGCCCTCAGAAGCGTAGGCAGGTTCTTGCGCGGTTCGATGGTGCTCACAAAGAGGATGAAATCGCCCGCGATGTGATAGTTGCTCTTGGTTTGCACCAGGATTTCCCGGTCGTTGATGGGGCGATAGATGGGATTGGCCGATTCGTAGATGACGGTGATCTTGTGCTCCGGCGCGCCCAACAGGCGGATGGTGTCCCGCTTGGTGCTCTCGGAGACGGCGATGATGTGGTCGGTTCGTTTCACAGCCTCATCAATCTGGCCATAGTAACGGGCACTCTCTTGGGTCAGGAAGTGGGGATACAGCAGGAAGGCTAGATCGTGGATGGTGATGATGGATTTGCAGTTGCGGCGGAAAGGGGGGATGAAATCGGGGCTGTGCAGGACATCCAGGTCGAGGCCCGAGATCTCAAATGGCAGGGTAAACTGCTCCAGGCGGTGGTGGCTTGGCGTCCAGAGGCGCACTCGCTTGAAGTTGGGCTGGTCAACAATGATGCGCTTATCCTTACGGCTTTGTAGGATGAAAAATTCATCTTCTCGATCGCTAGGTGTTCCGCCGCTTTCGGCCAGTCCTTGGATCAAACGGAGGGTGTACTGACCAATTCCCGCTTGACTGTAGTAGACCAGCCGCGCGTCAATGCCGATGCGCATCAGTCGTGGCTCTCCTGGCTCTTGGTAAGGGCAACCGCAAGGAATGACCCCTACTTGAGCGCTCTTTCCATTTCCAGCAGACGACGCTTGAGATCCAAACCGCCCCCAAAGCCGCGCAGATCCCCGTTGCTGCCTATCACCCGGTGACAGGGCACCACGATGGGCACGGGATTAGTCGCCATGGCCTGCCCCACGGCGCGGGCCGCCCCTGGGGAGCCGGCTTGGCGGGCTATCTGGCTGTAGGAGCGGGTTTCTCCATAGGGGATGTCTCGTACGGCTGACCAAACCCGGCGTTGGAAAGTGGTTGCCCCGCTCAGGTCCAAAGGCTCGTCGAAGAGAACCCGCTGGCCGTCGAAATACCGCTGCAGCTTGGTCTTCAAGTCGTCAAGTCCTGGGTCATCGTAGCTTTGTTCTTTCCCCCAGCGTTCGAGCAGGAGCTTCAAGGCCCTCTCCTGGGTGGGCTCAGGGAGGGTGAGGGCCAGGAGTCCATGGGGAGAACTGGCTATGCCCACCCAGCCACAAGTTGTCTGGCATGAGTCTATGGCCACTTCGATTTTCTCTTTGCTCATTGCTGTTCTCTGGCCTCCTCAGGCTCAGGCGTTTGCACTTCTAATTATAGCCATTGCGTTGTGTCTGTCAAGGCGGAGTTGCATTGGGGGAAAGGATGGAGGGCAGCGGGGAGCGTTTACATCAAATCACCCAGAGGGCCCAGGTTGAGGTTCAAATCTTCGTCTTCCAGGCCGAAAGTCTGCTTCAGCTCCTCCATGCGCATGTCCAGCTTCATGAAGGTCTGGCCCAGTCGCTCGATCTCCTCGTCGCTGAGGGAGCCGGCCTCGATGCGCCGCAGGGCTTGGCGCTCCATGAGCTGGCGCAGGAGCTCAATCAGGGTCAGCACCAACTTGGCCAGCCCCCGCTCCACCCCTTCGGGATCGGCGTTGACCCGCCGGGGCAAGGGGCTTTCAGCCCGCTCTAGTTCGCTGGCAAAGTCCTCCAGGTCACCTCGACCATACAACAGCTTCTCACTCACCTGAGCCTCCGTGTCAGATAGATCACGTTTCACGTTTCACTGTTACGAAATTGTAGGCGGGCCAGGGGCCGGTGCAGAGAAGGCGCAGCGTCGGGTGGGCGTCGCTGAGGGCTTCCACCTCTCGACGAAAGGCCGCCACCTGGTCCCGCTCTACCAGGTAGGCGGCCGTCAACAGCAGGCGAGGGGTGATCAGCACTTGCTGCGTGCTCTCTGCCGCCAGTTGAGCCAGAGGCGCGTGGAGCTCCTCGGCCAACGCTTCTGCCTGCTGTCGCCGGGCCTGACGCTGGCGCTCCTCCTCCAAGCGAGCCATCAGGTAGGCCCGACCACTGCTAGCTGATGGCTGATGGCTGATGGCTGATGATCGCTGGCTGCTATTTGCCATCTGCCATTCGCTATCAGCTATCTCCCAGAGCACCCGCAGACTCAGCTCCACCCGACCGCGCACCCGCTCCAGGCTGGTCACGAAGTCGGCGTAGTGCTCCGCCAGGACGTTCTGGACGGCGACTTCGTCGGCGAGCAGGGTGCCGAAACGCACAGGAAGGACGGCACGGTCCGCCATCAGTGCCTCTACAATCGCCTCGTGCCGCCACAGGTTGGCCTCTGTAAGAGACACGTCAGCCGTGGTGAGAGGACACACCACGGCTGCGATGTCCCGGTAGGTCAGAGTGAAAACAGAAGTGCCCTCCAGTCCAGGCTCGGCGGGCACAGGTAACTCGGGTTGATCACTAATGGCGTAGAGGTAAATCATATTGCAATTCACAAGTCGCACGTTTTACGCTTCACGTTTCACATCCCACGCTGATTGCCGAGCCGCTGCCATGCCCCGCATCTGCTCGGCCTTTTCTATGGAGGTCAGGAGCACCTTCAGGCCCAGGTAGATGAGGTCCACGTCGGCCACGGAGATGGTCACGTCGCCAAACAGGATGACGCCCTTGTCGAGGATGCGGTCTAGGAGATCTAGCAGGGTGACCTCCTTTTCCTTAGCCACTAACTCACTCATGAGCAGCACTCTCCTCAAAGTCAAGGGACACGAAATTATAGGGCGGCCAGGGGCCGGTTATCTCGTAGATAAATCCTAGATTGCCGTACTCCTCTTCCAGGTTTTCCAACTCGGCTCGAAAGGCTGCCAGCCGCTCCTCGGCTACCAGGTAGGCCCCGTTGAGAACCATCGCCTCTTGGCGGCCGGTGAGCTCTTTGCTCTGCAAGGGGCTGATGACGGCCTCTTCGGCGTGGCTGGACAGACGATCGTGGCTGCGCTGGGCGTACTCGTCGCTGACCTGCTCCACCTCTTCAGCGACGGCCTCATCCACCTTTTTCCTCAGGAAGTACGCCGCTCCACTGGACTTTTGCTCCATCTTTGTCTTGAGCTCTTTGACCTTATCGCTGGTCTCCCCAACCTTCTGGGCCAGAGTCGGGCCGTCACAATAGACTTTGATCCCCCACTCCTGCCTGCCCTCCAGCCGCTTCAGGGCCTCCGCAAAATCGTCGTAGTGCTGGACCAACATCTCCTGCACACCGCTCTCGCTCCGATAGATGGTGCAGAACCTCATGGGAACGAGGGCGTGGTCGGCCAGCACCGCCTCGAGGACGCGCTGGTGGGCCAGCACCTTGGCCTCCACCCATTTGATGTCATTC
>CAZEBW010000043.1:0-30841 GCA_964510205.1 uncultured Anaerolineae bacterium | reverse complement strand
GGAAGTGAAAACGGCGCGATCCCCAATTCGCTGGCGGGAGATTGCGGCAATCCAGAGGATTGCTTCGGCAAAAAGACGCCTCGCAATGACAGAGCGAAGCGGCGTCCTCCCCCACGACTTCCCGCTGGGAAAACTCCTTGGAAAGCGAACGCCTATCCCCTACCTGGCCTAAATCGGGCTTGCGCCTTTGGACAAAATGGGTTATAATAGTTACAGTGTCAGCGACGGAGATACAGTGAAAAGAGCCAAGCCAGTTGCACCAATAGATCGTTTGAACCGAGAGTTCTCCCGGAAAGTGCTCGAAGCCCCGTCCTCGGGGCGGCTTTCGTAGCGCAGCTACGCCAGCGACGCCCCCGGGGACGGGGGCTGGGAGCATCTTCAAAGACTTTCCGGGAGATCTCCCGACCGAAAGGAGGGATGCCTACTGAGCGAATACGCCGGAAACCGCCGATTAGTCAACCATCACAATTACTGAAATAGGAGGGGAGTAACAAATGTTCAAGAAGAGTTTAGTTAACTTAGTAGTAGCAGTGTCGCTGCTATTGAGCCTGGGGCTCGGTGTGGTCAACGCTGCTCCGCCCGCCCAGGCGGAACTGACCTACACCGTGAAGCTGGGCGATAACCTTTGGACTCTAGCGGAGAAGTATCTGGGCAGCGGCCCGGCCTACCACGCCATCGTCATGGCCACCAATGCCAAGAGCGTCGAAGATGCGAGCTTCGCCAACATCGCCGATCCCAGCCTGATCCATCCCGGCTGGAAGTTCCTGATCCCCAGTGTAGAAGAAGCCGAAGAGCTCATGGTTGCCCGGCGTGAAGGGCCGAACTTCAAGGTAGGCATGGTGTCTGACGTGGGCGGCATTGACGACGCCAGCTTCAACGAGAACACCTGGAAAGGCTTGCAGGACGCCGCGGACGCGTTCGGCATCACAGCCACGTTCCTCGAGTCCCAGGCCCAGGCCGACTACGAGAACAACATCACCGAGTTCGCCGAGCAGGGCTACGACATGATCATCACCGTGGGCTTCCTGTTGGGCGACGCCACCTACAAGATGGCCAAGGAGTATCCCGATGTCAATTTCGCCATCGTAGATTACCCCAGCGGTGGTGAGGAGACGCCCAACCTGCAGGGCATCCTGTTCAATGTGAACGAGGCCAGCTTCCCCGTGGGCTATCTGGCGGCAGCTATGGCCACTCAGTTGGACCCGGAGGATCCGATCGTGGCCTACATTGGCGGCATGCAGATTCCGCCGGTGGAGGAGTTCATCGTGGCCTATGAGGCCGGGGTAAACTACTACAACGAGCAATACGGCGCAGACGTGGGATTCACCGGGGTATACGTAGGCGACTTCGAAGCCCCCGACCAGGGCAAGCTGCAGGCCAACTCGCTCATTGATGAGGGTGCGGACGTCATCATGGGTGTAGGTGGCAAGACCGGCAATGGTGGCATCACGGCGGCCAAGGAGCGCGGGAAGTGGGGCGTTGGGGTGGACGTGGATCAGTACTACACCCTGCCCAACGAGAAGGACATCCTGATCACCAGCACCGTGAAGCGGTTGGACAAGGCCGTGTTCGCCGTGATCAAGAGCATGTTGGTAGGCAAGTTCGCAGGCGGCACTAACTACATCGCCACTCTGGAGAACCAGGGGGTGGGCGTTGGTCCCTTCCACGACTTCGAGGACAAAGTGCCCGACAACATCAAGGCCGACCTGGAGCAGATCAAGGAAGACATCATGGCCGGTGCGCTCTGGACGGGATGGGGCAAGAAGCCCGTCGAATTGGGGACCGAGGATAACCCCATCATCTGGTCCTTCGTCCCCTCCGGCGAGATGGAGCGAGTGGCGGCAGGCGCTGAGGCGGTGGCCGACCTGGTCTACGAGGAGACCGGTTTGATTATCGAGACCAACGTGGCTACCGAGTACGCTGGCGTCGTGGAGGCCATGTGCGCCGATCCACCGAAAGCTCACATGGCGTCTCTGGCCACCTTCAGCTACGTGCTGGCCGCCGACAAGGGATGCGCGGAAGCGGAACTGGTCTCGGTGCGCTACGGCAGCCCGACTTACAACGGCCAGATCATCGTCCGCGCCGACAGCGGCATCGAGAGCATCGCCGATCTGGAGGACAAGACCTTCTGCCGGCCTGACCCGCTCTCGACCAGCGGTTGGATCATCCCCATGCTCACCCTGCGCGCCGCGGGCGTTGACCCCGACACCGATCTGGCCCAGGTCGTGGACGCTGGCAGCCATGACGCCGTCGCTGCCGCCGTGTACAACGGTGATTGCGACGCTGGCGCCACCTACGTGGATGCCCGGACGCGCATCGAGGAAGACTATCCCGATGTGATGGACCAGACTGCCGTCATCGCCCTCACCGAGGACATTCCCAATGACGGCGTGCAATATCAGACCAGCTTCCCACGGGCGCTGCGCAACAAGATCAACGCCTCCCTGCTGAAGATCATGGAGACCGAAGAGGGCCAAGAAGCTCTCGATCAAGCTTACCAGTGGGGTGGTCTGATCGAAGTGGACGACACGTTCTACGATCCGTTCCGCCAGGTGCTCAGCGCTTCGGGTCTGGACATCGAAGATCTGCTAGACTAAGCCGAGTTATCCAAGGACGAGTGGCCAAACAAGAGAAGGGGGGACCCACGTCCCCCCTTCTCGGCAGATAGGGGGCACACATGCTAGAAGTCAAACATCTCACCAAGGTCTACGACGACGGCACAGTCGCGCTGCGTGACCTCAGTTTCGAAGTCCAAGACGGGGAGTTTCTGATCATCATCGGCCTGAGCGGCGCGGGCAAGTCCACTCTGCTGCGCTGCATCAACCGGCTGATCGAACCGACCGAGGGACAGATCATCTGGGACGGAGTGGATGTGACAGCAGCCTCATTAGAACAGCTCCGCCATATCCGCTGTAAAATTGGAATGATCTTTCAGCATTTTAATCTGGTCAAGCGCTCCACAGTGCTGACGAACGTCCTCGCCGGACGGTTGGGGTACGTGAGCCCCTGGGCCAGCCTGCTTAACCGCTTTCCTTCTGAGGATCGCAAACGCGCCATGTGGGCGCTAGAGCGTCTCGGCATTGCCGACCAGGCGCACAAGCGGGCGGACGAGCTGAGCGGCGGGCAGCAGCAGCGGGTGGGCGTGGCTCGCGCGCTGATGCAGGAGCCCCTTATGATCCTGGCCGACGAACCGGTGGCTAGTCTCGACCCGGTTCTGGCTCACTCCATCCTGGGCCACCTGGAGCGACTCAATCAAGAAGATGGGATGACCATTCTCTGCACCTTGCACTATTTGGACCTCATCCAACGCTACGCTTCGCGCGTCATCGGGCTGCGAGATGGCGAGCTGGTTTATAGAGGCTCGCGGGAGGAAATTCGCAAGATGAGCGACGAGGAGTTCAAAGAGATCTACGGTGAGGAAGCAGAGCGGGTCAGCGCAGGACTTATGAACGATGTCCTGATCCAGTCGAAGGATGGAGGCATCTAATGGCTAATAGACGATATAGTGAAGAACCTTCTGTACAGCCCAGCCTGGTGCCGCCCCTCCTTGCCGGGGTATTGTCTCTGATCGTCCCCGGCCTGGGCCAGATCCTGGCCCGACAGGTTCGGCGCGGTCTACTGCTGCTGGCCTGTCTGAGCAGCAGTGTCGCATTGTTGGCCTGGCGCATGAGCCTCACAGCCCGGCGAGAAGTGGGGGCGATGGCCATCTTCCGCAAAGCCGTGGAAAGGGAGACTCTCCTAGCCGCCCTGACGGTTGGGGTGGTCGTGCTCTGGTTGTGGATCGCGTGGGATGCGGCCAGTAAAGCGCACTGGCAACAGGCCCAGCCGGGGCGTCGCGCCGACGGCATCGGCATTTTCATATTGGTGATTCTTATTTTCTTTGCCTTGGGTTGGCAGATCACCGGGATTAATCTCGTCAAGCTGGCCACCGAGTTCGACGACGCCCTTCCAGCATTGAGCAGGGTGCTCTGGCCGTGGGAGAAAGCGTTCGTTCGGGAGGAGCGGGTACTCATGGGCACAGCTGACATCCAAGTGCCCTGTAGCGACAATCCCCCGCCGCCCCCGGAAGAGACGCCCGGCCAGCCCTATATCGTGGCGGAGCCCACCTGCGGCAAGCTGTCCTATCAGGATGAATCATACAAGATGGTGGCAGGCACAACTCTGACCCTGCGCGGCCGAGGTTTCGACCCCAACACGGAGACGTCCATCTGGTGGAAGGATCCCGGCCAGAACGAGTTCCGAATCCGGCAGGAGGGGGAATATCTCAAGACCACCACCGATGACGAAGGAGCGTTCGAGTTAGAAGTGATCATGCCCTATCGTCTGACGCCTCCCAGCGCAGCCGAGGGGCCCATGATCCACAAGATTCAGGCCAAGCAGGTCAGCGAGGTAGGCAGACTCATACCCAGCCAAGAGCTAAAGCTGGCCATTGAAAAGATGGTGGAGACCATCTTCCTGGGCCTGATGGCGACGCTGTTCGGCATCGTGCTGGCGGTTCCCGTAAGTTTCCTGGCGGCCCGCAACCTGATGAGCGCTTCCAGAATCACGCTGGCCATGTATTACCTAGTTCGCACCTTGCTCAACATTGTGCGTTCCATTGAGCCGCTGATCTGGGCCATCATCGCCGTGCTGTGGGTGGGGTTGGGGCCGTTTGCGGGCGTGATCGCGCTCACGGTGCACAGCATCGCGGCCTTGGGCAAGCTGTACTCGGAATCCATTGAGAGCATAGATCCCGGCCCCATCGAGGCCATCACGGCCACTGGCGCCAACCGATTGCAAACCATCATGTACGCGGTGGTGCCTCAGGTGCTTCCGCCCTTCATCTCGTTCACCATCTACCGTTGGGACATCAACGTGCGTATGTCCACCATCATCGGTGCGGTAGGCGGCGGCGGCATCGGCTTCCTGCTCATCCAGTGGATCCGCTTGCTAGACTACCGCTCGGCGGGCATCGCCGTCTGGTTCATCGCCATCACCGTGGCCGTGCTCGACTACGTCAGCGCTGAGGTGCGAGAGCGGTTTGTGTAGTCAATTGACGTTGGATTATACGAGACAGGAGGTGGAGTATGGGTGTTGTGACTCTTGAAGGTGTCATAGAGCACGGCCAAATACGAATTGCGCCCGATGTGCACTTGCCGGATAAAACAAGAGTGTACGTGGTCATCCCTGGTATTCAGATCGAACGGGTCGCCCATGTATTCACCCCTCGTTTAGCGCACCCGGAACAAGCGGTAGATTTCGAACTGGAAATCATCGAGGAACCTTCTCATGCCGGCTTATGATACCACACGATTCGAGCCCCCTGCACCACTGGCGCGAGTGATCTTGCGCAACCCAGATACCAGCACGACTTGGCCGGATGTGCCGATGTTGCTGGATTCCGGCGCTGACGTAACCCTGATTCCCGAAACTGCTGTAGAGATGTTAGGAGCGACTATTGTCCCAGACCGGCGCTACGAATTGATAGGCTTCGGCGGCGGCACAAGCTTTGCCTCGGTCGTTCGATTGGAACTCATCTTCTGCCGCCGAACTTTCCGAGGTCAGTTCTTGTTGATTGATCAGGCGTGGGGTATCCTTGGCCGCAACATCTTGAACGCGGTGTCATTGTTGCTTGATGGGCCGAGTCTGGCATGGGATGAGCATCACACGTAACAATCCGCCCGGATCAACCTGGACTAAGCAAATCCTTCCGCAAGACGCACCAGGGAGTTCAGGTTGTTCAGGCAGCTTCGCCGAAAATACCTCGAGGAGAATCTCATGGCCCCCATCCTTGAAATGCGCAACATTACCAAAGCTTTCCCCGGCGTGTTGGCCAACGATCATGTTGACCTGAACCTGGAGAAAGGGGAAATTCTTGCCCTCTTGGGAGAGAACGGAGCAGGGAAGACCACCCTGGTGAACGTGTTGTACGGTCTCTACACCCAGGACGAAGGCCAGATTTTCCTAAACGGGCAGGAAGTACGCATTGAGTCCCCTAACGATGCCATCGCCCACGGCATCGGTATGGTGCACCAGCACTTCATGCTCATCCCCGTGATGACTGTCGCCGAGAACATAGCTCTGGGCAACGAGACGCAGAAGCTGTTCGGCTTGAACCTGACTATCGCAGCGCGATGGTTACGAAGCTTCTTGCGGACCATCAATCCCCTGCCTCACTTTCAGCACGCAGCCCCTCAACTCTATCGTACCAGCCTATCGGCGCTCGGATGGGCACTGCTCGGTCTGATCCTGTCAGGTCTCGGGTATCTGCTCATTCTTCTAGACCAGATCACTGCGGCCACATTCATCTTCACGCTCCTCCTCAGCATGGTCTGGATGCCCATGCTGATTGACTGCTTCAGAAGACCTGCAACCTCTTTCCAAGAGATCGGCGGAAGACCTCGCTTTAAAGGTTCCAAGATAGCCTGGATAGGCATTGTTCTGGCGGGCAATGTCATTGGCGCCGTAGCCTACTACTTTCTCATTGCCCGCAAGCGCCTTCTGCCCGCCCCCCCTTCATCCCCCCCAAAGTTGGGGGGGATGAAGGGGGGGTGGCAGGCTACCCTCGTCTATCTCGGCACCGTGGTCGCTGCTGCCTTTGTGCTGGGCCTGGGCTTGACCGCCGTGGGGCTTGATATTGCCGGGCCCACCTTCAAGCTGCTAGCATCTTTGTCTCTGATATACCTTGGCCTGTGGGCTATCCTCGGAGTGTACCTAGTTCTTCTGGAAGCGTTGGTGTGGGTGACCGAACTGGTGCCCCTTGGCCTGAAGACCGATGGCGAGCGGGTGCGTCGCATCTCTCACCAGTACGGACTGGACGTGGATCCGTCGGCCTACATAGAGGACCTATCGGTGGGCGCCCAACAGCGGGTGGAAATCATCAAGGCTCTCTATCGCCAGGCCGACATCCTCATCCTGGACGAGCCGACGGCCGTGCTCACCCCGCAGGAATCCGACGAGCTGTTCGAGATCATGCATGGCTTGGTCGAGCAGGGCAAGTCCATCATTTTCATCACCCACAAGCTGAAAGAGGTCTTGGCGGTAGCCGACCGCATCGCCGTCCTGCGCGATGGCCGGCTGGTGGGTATGACCACCCCAGGCCAGGCCACAGAAGCCAGCCTGGCGGCCATGATGGTCGGGCGTGAGGTCATCCTGACGGTGGACAAAGAGCCAGCCCAGCCGAAGGAGGCCGTTCTCAAGGTCGAGGACTTACAGACTGTGGACGACCGTAACGTGCCGGTGGTCAAAGGCGTCACCTTTGAA
This sequence comes from uncultured Anaerolineae bacterium, assembly GCA_964510205.1. Taxonomy (GTDB): domain Bacteria; phylum Chloroflexota; class Anaerolineae; order VGOG01; family VGOG01; genus CAZEBW01. Next base: position 23,599 of record CAZEBW010000043.1, on the reverse strand, counting down.
GTACGAGGCGGCGAGATTTTGGGCATCGCCGGGGTGCAGGGCAACGGCCAGACGGAGCTCGTCGGGGTGTTGACTGGGCTTAGATCGGCCACGGGGGGGCACGTATGGATCGCGGGCACGGAGACCACGCACGCCACTCCACGCCAGATCATTGAACTAGGCACGGCGCACATACCGGAGGACCGACAGGGAGATGGCCTAGTCCTCCCCTATCCGGTGTGCGACAATCTGGTGCTGTGTACCTATTATCAGCCCCCGTTTGCCAGAGGCGTTATGATCAACAATCGGGAAGTGTACAAGCAGGCCGATAGCCTAGTTGATCTCTTTGACATTCGAACACCCTCGATATTTCTACCGGCATCCAGTCTGTCCGGCGGCAACCAGCAGAAGTTGATCGTGGCCCGCGAGCTATCCCGGCCTATCCAATTGCTCATCGCCGCCCAGCCCACGCGCGGTCTAGACGTGGGCTCTATTGAGTATATTCATAAACGACTTCTCGAGAAACGCGATCAGGGAGTGGCTGTGCTGCTGGTCTCCGCTGAACTGGATGAGATCATGAGCCTGGCGGATCGCATCGCTGTGATGTACGAGGGCAAAATCGTGTACACCGTAGACGCTGCCCAGGCAACGCGAGAGGAGTTGGGCCTGTGGATGGCTGGGGCAAAGGAGGCAATGAGGGAATGAGTCAACGCGGGAATGAGGCAACGGGGCAACAAGGCAACGAGGCAAGGAGGCAAGGAAGCAACGAGGCAATGAGACAGCGAGGGAATCACCTCGTTTCCCGCTTGCTGTGGGTGTGGGGCGCATTGGTCGTACTGACCTTTTTGGCCCTGGCAGTCATCTTCATCACCAAGAGTGGGATAAACTTTATATTGCCTCTGCTAGGCGCCCTGGTGCTATTGATATTTGCTTTGGTAACCATCAGGCAAGCCTCTTTCGCCTGGATGCGAGGCGCGGTGGTCCCTGTTCTGGCGGTGGTAACCGCCCTCATCATCGGCTCTTTCGTCATCGCCTTAACCGATCCGCTCGTTCTTGAGACCGCTGGCCATTTCCTTGAGGACCCGGCTACCGTCCTGCGCCATGCCTGGGATGCGGTGAGCATATCTTACCGATCTCTGTTCGAGGGGGCGTTGGGCAGTCCAGCGAAAATCACGGCAGGTCTGGAGAGCTGGATCGTGGAGGGGGATGCCGCGCCTCTCCGCTCGGCTGTGCGACCTCTGTCGGAAAGCATCACCAAGTCCATCCCCTACATCCTGGCCGGCCTGGCTGTGGCCCTGGGCTTTCGAGCCGGGCTGTTCAACATTGGCGCGGAGGGGCAGTTCGTTGTCGGCGGATTGTGCTCGGTCATCGTCGGTTACCAGATCACTGGCCTGCCAGCCTACATCCACCTGCCGCTGGCGGTGACCGTTGGCGCGTTGGCCGCTGGGATATGGGGCGCGATCCCCGGCCTGCTCAAGGCCTGGACTGGGGCCCACGAGGTGATCAACACCATTATGATGAACTGGATTGCCTTCCGCCTGATCGAGTATCTGTTGAGAGAGCCGCTGGAGAAAACGCAAGGCACTCACCGCACTCCGGAAATCTTGCCCACGGCGCGGTTGCCCCGCTTCTTCTCTCATCCGCTCCGCCTACACGCTGGCCTGATACTGGCCCTGGCCGCGGCGGTATTCGTCTACTGGTTCCTGTGGAAGACGACCTGGGGCTTTGAGATGCGCACAGTGGGCGCCAACCCCGATGCGGCGCGCTACGGCGGCATCAGCATCAAGCGGAACATCGTGCTGGCCATGTTCATTAGCGGAGCCTTAGCGGGTCTCTCTGGGGTCACTGAGTCGCTGGGAATCACCCACAACATGTCGCTGGGGTTCTCGGCCGGCTACGGTTTCGACTCCATCGCCCTGGCCCTGCTGGGTGGCAGCCACCCGCTGGGCGTGGTGCTGGCCAGCCTGTTGTTCGGCATATTGCGAGCCGGCGGCACGCGAATGATGTCTGTGGCCGGCATTCCCCTGGAGATCACGTCCATCGTGCAGTCTATGGTTATTGTCTTCATCGCCGCGCCAGCCATCATCCGGGGCATCTACCGTCTGCGCGCCGAGAAAGAAGAGCTAGGGCCGGCCATGATCACCCGTGGTTGGGGCAGCTAAAATCAGGAGAGAATAAGTATGTCCGAGAAATGGCGCGAGATTCTGACCAGAGAGAAAATCCTCGGCGTGGTGTGCATGATCATCGGCCTGATCATCATCGCTGTGGCTGGTCTGTCCGTGGAGAGCGGCGAGGTGGCGACTTTCTTTGACGAGAAAATAGGGACGCTGTTTGCGCCACCCTCGCAAGCTACGTTATACGCCCTGGGCACCCTATGCTTCTTCGTAGGCGGCTGGCAGCTTTACCGCGGATTTCGCTCCATAGGGGTTTTGCTAGGGGCAGCGGGCTTCTTGATGGTGGCCTCGTTTCTGATCGCCCTTACCAGCGGCAAGGCGCTCAACTTGCCGGGCTTGCTGCAGACCACCCTCACATCGGCCACCCCCCTGACTCTGGGTGCTCTGAGCGGCGTATTCTGCGAACGAGCCGGCGTGGTGAACATCGCCATCGAGGGCATGATGCTCTTTGGAGCCTTCGCGGCCATCGCCGCCACCTCCCTGTCCGGCAACCACTGGATTGGGATGCTGGCCGCCGTGCTTACGGGGGGGATCATAGCCGTGCTGCACGCCGTATTGTCCGTGACCTACAAGGTAGACCAAATCATCAGCGGCACCGTGATCAACATCCTGGCCGCCGGCGCTACGCGCTATCTGAAGATCCGTATCCTGTCACCGGCCAACCTGAACAGCCCAGGCCCCATCGCCAACATGCGCATCCCCGTACTGGTTGACCTGCCGATCGTGGGCAAGTTCTTCGACAACAGCCCGACGGTGTTCATCATGCTCGCCCTGGTGGTGATCGTCACGTTCATCATCTTCTACACCCCGTGGGGATTGAGGACCCGCTCGGTGGGCGAGCACCCCCGCGCCGCCGACACCGTCGGCGTGGACGTGATTCGCATGCGCTACATCAACGTGATCATCGGTGGGCTCATCGCTGGCGTCGGTGGATCGTATTTCTCGCTGGGCCTGGGGCAGTTTGAGGACAACATGACCCACGGCCAGGGATTCATTGCCTTGGCGGCGATGATCTTCGGCCGATGGACGCCAGTGGGCAGCTTCTTGGCCGCGCTCCTGTTCGGCTTCGCCGACGCCATACAGGGCAAGATGCAGAGCGTCCTGCGGGTGGGGTTGCCGCCGGAGTTCTTGCAGATGGCGCCGTACATCTTGACCATGATCGTGCTGGCTGGTGTCGTTGGCCGGGCCGTCCCGCCCGCCGCCGATGGGCAGCCGTATGAAAAGCAGTGATCAGGAAATCAGTGATCAGGGAACCAGTGTCCTGATTCCCTGATTCCCTAGTTCCCTGATCCCTGATTCTCTAGAAAGGTGCACGATGAAAACAACCGCGTCTGGCAGCATGGCGGTGGAGGTATTCGTACTTCGCGAGGGGGCCTATGAACTGCTGGGGAAGTGGGGGGAAGGCCAAGAAGCTCGTTCGGAGGTGTTGGAAGGCTTCAGGGTAGTGGTGGATGAGGCGTTAGCGAGCAAGTAGGCAAGCGGCAAGTAGGCAAGTGACAAGTGGCAAGTAGCAAGTGGCACTTGTAGGCTTTCAAGCGTATGGATCGTTTACTCACAGAGCCCGCCGAAGCGCGGGCTTTTCTTGAAGACTGCTATGGACGGCCAGAAGCCGCCCCCATCACTCCCCACCAGCGGGTGGAGATGGCCCTGCGCCACCAGGAGCCGGATCGGGTCCCCTTCGATTTCTGGGCCGTGCCCGAAGTGTGGACGTCGCTGCGCCGCTACCTGGATGCGGACGACGCCGCTTCGCTTACAGAAGAAGCTCGCGATGAAGCTGTCCTGCGCCTGCTGGGCGTTGACTGTCGCTGGGTGCGCCCCGATTACGTGGGGCCAGCGCCCATCGTCCAGGAAGACGGCACCTACTACGATGCTCTGGGCACCCATCGCCGCTCGGTCTCCAACGAATTCTGCACCTACGAGGAATACGCCGGCCACCCCCTGGCTGACGCTCAAACGGTGGCCGAAGTGGAGAGCTGGCCGGGCTGGCCCAGAACGGAGCATTGGGATGTCAGCACGCTGAAAGACAAGATCAAGGCTCTCAACAGGGGCGCCAAATACTGGATTTGCTACGAGGTGGGGGGCATCTTCGAGTGGTCGTGGGGGCTGCGCGGCTTCGAGCAGTTCCTGATGGACCTGGCGACCCAACCGCAGATAGCCTGCGCCATCATGGACTGCTACACCGACCTCTACATCGCCAACGTGACCCGCGTGCTGGAGGCGGCCGATGGCGGCATTGACATGGTCTACACCTACGACGACGTGGGTATGCAGCAGGGCCTGCTCATCTCGGAGGCCATGTGGCGCGAATTCGTTCTGCCCCGTCACCTGCGGCTGAACGCGGCCATCCGCCGCTTTCCGGTCAAGATCATGTACCACTCCTGCGGCGCTGTCTACCCCCTCATCGGCGCCCTGGCCGATGAGATGGGCATTGACGTGCTCAATCCCTTGCAGCCCCGCGCGGCCGGCATGGACGCGGTCCGCATCAAGAGAGAGTTCGGCGACCGGCTGTCGTTCTACGGCGCCGTTGACATCCAGCAGACTCTGCCCAGGGGCGCGCCCCAGGAAGTGCGCGCCGAGGTGCAGCAACGCTGTCGGGTGTTGGGCCAGGGCGGGGGCTACATCTGCGCTTCGGCCCATTACCTCCAGGCCGACACGCCTTTGGAGAACATCGTGGCCATGTACACCACGCCCCGCGAGAGGTCGTAGGTTACGCCATGCAGGACAAACGCAACAAATACGACAAAAGAGGTTGCCTCGAAATAGGCCAAAAAGCAGAAGGCGTTTTTGCCAAGATCGCTGCCCAAAAAGGTTGGAGAGTAACGGCGGCCTCAAACTACGCCAACATCAATGATCATTGGGATCTCCTGATCGAGAAAGGGGCAAAGAAGTACAGAGTTGACGTCAAGGCCATGAAGCGGCTGAGTCGCCGTGACTCCAGCGTTCAGGATGAATGGATCTGGATCGAGTTGCACGGCGTGAGAGAGCGTGACCGTGGCTGGTTGTACGATGGCAAAGCGGAGCTAATGGCCTTTGAGAAGAAGGCGTCGTTTGTTATCGTAAAGCGTAGCGACCTAATCAGATTGGTGGAGCAACTAGTTGACCTGAACACAACTGTGTATTCAGCCAGAGCCGCAAGATACAAGGTTTACAGCAGGCCGGGACGACCGGACAGAATCGCGATGATCGAGACAGAGAAACTGGCGGGCATTAGGTGGGACGAGTGGCCCAAGCAAAGAGCCGAGGAGCAGGGAACAAAGGGGACTCAGTGATCGGGGAGTCAGGGAAACAGGGGTGAACACTCGCCACTGATGCCTGAGCCCCTAATTTCCTGATTCCCTGATTCTCTTGATAGGGGGATGTTCTGATGGAATCTCCAACAAACGACAATCTCTATTTTCAAGCGGGTTCGGTGTACATCTACCACGACGATTTCCTGACCACCGAAAGGGTAGAGGAGAACGGCGTTGACCTGATCGTTACCTCGCCCCCTTACAACGTGGACATCCAGTACGGCGCGTACGACGATGACATCTCTTATGACGGCTATCTGGCGTTCACCAGGGAGTGGCTGGCCAAGTGTCTGAAGCTGGCCAAAGACGATGGGCGGTTCTGCCTCAACATCCCGCTGGACAAGAACAAAGGCGGGCAGCAGAGCGTGTGCGCCGACATCACCACCATCGCCAAGCAGGTCGGTTGGCAATATCATTCCACCGTCATCTGGAACGAGCAAAACATCTCCAGGCGGACGGCGTGGGGCTCCTGGCTCAGCGCGTCCGCCCCTTACGTGATCGCTCCGGTTGAGGTGATTGTCATTCTCTACAAAAAACAGTGGAAGAAGATGGGAGGCAGTAGACAGTCCGACATCACCAGGGACGAATTCCTGGAGTGGACCAACGGGGTATGGAACTTCAGCGGGGAGAGCAAGAAGAGAGTGGGCCACCCGGCGCCGTTTCCCGTGGAACTGCCACGGAGATGCATCAAGCTGTTTACCTTTGTGGGGGATACCGTGCTCGATCCTTTTCTTGGCAGCGGGTCAACTCTCATCGCCTGTGCGGAGGCAGACAGAAGAGGCATCGGGGTGGAGATTGACAGCGACTATTGTGAAATCGCCAAGCAGCGGCTGATTGCTGAGGGGCAACTGAATCGGGAGGAGCTTCTTTAGAATCAGACAAACACGAGTCACAGAGGTGAGACTTTACTTGCCGGGTCACTTATGGTACAATATTGATCGAGTGCCCAGTGATGCTGTGCGGTGCCACCGCACAGCGTTCTTTTTGGCCCTTGAGACCGCCTGTCACTCCAGAGGCTCATAGACAAAATGGACACAACGCGAAGTTGGAAGCGCAATCTGTACGTGATCTGGGCGGCGGAGCTGGTGGCTATCGCCGGCTTCACCGTGGTCATACCCTTCCTGCCCTATTACGTGCAGGAACTGGGAGTGACTAACCCGCAACAGGTGGCCATCTGGACAGGGCTGGTGTCTGCTGGCCACGGCATTACGATGGCTATCCTTGCCCCCATCTGGGGGTCCCTGGCCGATCGCTACGGGCGCAAGATCATGGTGCAGCGGGCCATGTTCGGCGGGGCGGTGGTGATCGCCGCCATGGGATTTGTGAGCAGCGTGCAGCAATTGGTGATCCTGCGGGCCATACAGGGCGGGCTTACTGGCACGGTACCTGCGGCAACCACGCTGATAGCCAGCTCGACGCCCCGCGAGAAGTCTGGCTACGCGCTAGGGTTGTTGCAGATGGCAATCTACGTTGGAGCCTCGGTCGGGCCATTGATAGGCGGTTTGGTGGCCGATACCTTCGGCTATCGGGCCGCCTTCTGGGTGACGGCCGCGCTGCTCTTCACAGCCGGCTTGGGCGTGTTCTTCCTGGTCGAGGAACAAGCTGCAACCTACCCCAAGAAGCAGGAGGACTCGCCAGCCGAAGGATTTTGGCAGGGGTTGGCTTTGGTGCTGCGGACACGGGCGCTGATGGTCATGTTCGGCATCCGCTTGATACTACGCTTGGGAATGGGCATCATAGGACCGATGTTGCCGCTTTTCGTTCAATCCTTGATGGCGGCTGGAGAACGGGTGGCCTCCACGACCGGGCTGATCAGTGGCGTGGGAGCGGCCACCAGCGCCCTGGGGGCGGTGGTCATGGGACGAGTCGGCGATCGCATCGGCCATCGGCGCGTGATGGTCGCCTGTGCGCTAGGGGCAGCGGCGCTGCATACGCCTCAGTCCTTTGTAGCCACACCCACTCAGCTATTGATTCTACAAGCTACAGCGGGCGTGACGCTGGGAGGCATCCTGGCCTCTGTCAGCGCCATGCTGGCCCAATTGGCGCCCGATGGCCGGCAAGGCGTGGTTTACGGCGTGGATACCAGCGCCGTCTCAGCGGCCGGGGCCGCAGCGCCGATGGCTGGCGCGGCTATCGCCGCCAGCCTGGGCCTACGCTACATCTTCCTCTTCGCGGCGGGAATCTTTGGTCTGGCCGCTGTCGGGGTGATAGGGCTGGTGGGGAGTGGGAAGGAACCAAAGCAGTGAACTGTGACGACAAGGCCATCACCCTCGGCCATCCCAGCTACGTCTGGCGCTTCGGACAGGACAGGCGATTGGCCCTGATCCGTGAGTACGCGCCCCTGGAGGGCCAGCGCATCCTAGATGTGGGCTGCGGACTGGGGATGTACGTGAGAAAGATGCGGGCCTTCAGCGACGAGGTCTACGGCGTGGACGTAGATCCGGAGAAGGTAGCCAAAGCGAGCCAGACGCTGCCCAACATCCACCTGGCCCCGGCCGAGAAGCTGCCCTTCCCCAACGACTTCTTCCACGTGGTGCTCCTGCACGAGGTCATTGAGCACGTCGAAGATGACCGCCAGGCCATCCGCGAGGCCCATCGGGTGGCCAGAGCGGGAGGGCGCCTGGTCATCTTCGCTCCCAACCGTCTCTATCCTCTGGAGACCCACGGCATCTTCTGGCGAGGAGAGTACCGCTTTGGCAACATCCCGCTGGTCAACTACCTGCCGGATCTCCTGCGGCGACGCCTCTGCCCCCACGTGCGGACTTACACCAGAGGCGATATTCGGCGATTGTTCGAGAACCTGAACGCGGAGATCATCGTGCACACCCAAATCTACCCTGGCTACGACAAGATCGCCGCTCGCCGTCCGAGGTTAGGGGCTCTCCTGCGCCGGATTACTTACGCCCTTGAGAGCACGCCGCTGCGGGCTTTTGGGCTGTCGCATTTTGTGGTGGTGGGGAAACAGAACACGGATTCACAGGATTAACGGATCAAATCTCACGCTCAGCGGCTGGATGTGGCGATCCAGCTAGAGTATAAGGAGGACGAATCCGCAAATCCTGCCGATCCGTGTTCTACCTAGCCACCAACTCCACCACCGTCGCCCCCTCCCCGCCCTCGTACCGATCTCCGGGGCGATGGGAGGCTACCAGAGGGTGATCTTCTACGAAGTCGCGCACGGCGCGGCGCAGCGCTCCGGTCCCTTTGCCGTGGATGATGCGCACCTGGGGCAGCCCCGCTAGATAGGCATCGTTCAGGTACTTTTCCAGGCGAGGCTGCATCTCCTCGGTCGTCTGGCCCAGCAAGTTTAGCTCGATGCCGGGCGAGGAGACTTGGGGTACGCTCACCATCCGCCCTTTGACCTCAGGTTGAGCAGCGGCCCTCCGCCGCAAATCCAGTTCCTCCACTTTGACCCTAACCCGGTAAGCGCCCGCCTGGACCTCGGCCTCGCCGTCCGAGAGATCCGTGATCTGGCCGGTGGTTTTCAAGCTCGCTACCCAGACGGTGTCGCCCAGTCTGAGCTCTTCTTGGGGCGTGAAGCGCGGCTGAACGGCAGGCTCGGCAGGCTCCGGTTCCAGCGATTCCAGTTTGTCCTCGGCTTGCGCCATCCACTCCCGGGTGACGGTGGTCATCCCCAGCCCAGATCTGATTTTTCTCAGCTCGGATCGCACTTCCTCCAGCTCCTGTTGGGCCTCCTCGCGAGCGGCGTTCAGCGTCTCGCGCCTTGTCTTCTCGATGTCAGCCAACTCCCGCCGCAGCTCTCGCTCCAAATCCTCCGCGCGATGCTGGGCGGCCCCCGCAGCTTCCTGAGCCTCCACCGCGTCCTGGCGAGCTTGCTTGATCTCGGCCAAAAGGCTGTCCGCTTCCAGGCTCTCCGACGAGACCAGGCTCTCCGCTTCACTCACGATCTCGGGCGAGAGGCCCAGGCGTCGGGCGATGGCGAAAGCGTTGCTGCGGCCCGGCAAGCCGATGCTCAGCTTGTAGGTGGGGGACAGAGTCTCTAGATCGAACTCCACGCAGGCGTTTTCCACTCCAGGCGTGGTGTGGGCGTAGAATTTTAGCTCCGGATAGTGGGTGGAGATGAACGCGGTGATCCTCCGTTGTAGAAAGTGAGAGAGTAAGGCCCTGGCGATGGCCGAGCCTTCGCCCGGATCGGTGCCGGCCCCCAGGTCGTCCAGCAGCACGAGGGAGTGCTCCTCAGCTTGGTCCAGAATGTTGATGACGTTGGTGATGTGGGCCGAGAAGGTGGAGAGGCTCTGCTCAATGGACTGCTCGTCGCCGATGTCGGCGTAGATGCCGCTGAAAACGGACAGGGCGGAGCCATCCACCGCAGGGATAGCTAAACCGCACTGAGCCATCAAGGCCAGAAGTCCCAGTGTCTTAAGGGAAACGGTTTTGCCGCCGGTGTTGGGGCCGGTGATGACCAGGATGAAATAATCGTCGTCCAGATGAACGTCAACGGGCACCACCTGGGCCGGGTCAATCAGCGGGTGGCGAGCTTGGATCAGTTGGATGCTGGATCCGGGGTGCTGACCATCGGCTGTTTCCCTAAAAGCAACCAGCTTGGGCTCAACCCCCTCGATCTGCTCGGCGTACTTGGCCTTGGCGAAAGCCAGATCGAGATCAGCCAGGGCCTCAACGGTGCGCTTGATGAACTTGCCTTCCTCGGCCACCAGATTGGAAAGCCCAGCCAGGATGCGCTCTACCTCGCGCTTCTCCTCCAATTGCAGCTCTCGCCAGCGGTTGTTCAGCCCCACGGTGGAGAGGGGCTCGATGAACAGTGTGGCGCCGCTGGCCGATTGGTCGTGGACGATGCCCTCGATGCGGCCTTTGAACTCAGCCTTGAGCGGGATAACGTAGCGTCCACCCCGCTGGGTGACGAACGCCTCTTGGAGATAGCGGGCGTTGGAGGGAGAGGAGACAATCGCCTCCAGCTTGTCCACGAGCCGCTGGTGGGCCACCTTGAGCTCGCCTCGGATGCGGGACAGCTTCTGGCTCGCCGCATCCACCACTTCGGCTCGGTCGTTGATGCAGCGGGCGATCTCGGCGACCACGTGAGAGCACTCCTCGATTCTCTCTGCGATGCCGGCCAAAAGGGGCAGTTCATTCCGGAGGCGGGTGATCGCTCGGCGCAGGCTTCGGCCGCTGACCAGAGTGCCGTGGACGTCCAGGAGCTCGTCGGGCAGCAGGATGGCGCTGTGCTCCGCTCTGTCCACCAGAGGGCGCACATCCCGCGCCCCGCCCACGGAGACATCAGCGCGGTCGTCGAGGAGAGCTCTGGCCTCACTGGTCTCCCCCTGTCGTCTGGTCACCTCATCCAGATCGGAGGACGGCTGCAGGCTCAAGGCCAGCTCCCGGCCGGCAGAAAACGAAGTGTGCTCCGCCAGCCGCTCCAGTATTTTGGGTAATTCCAGGATTTGCAGGTATTTTGAATTCATCATTTCCTCGTGATCGGCCCTCTCCATCCCCCCATCCCCCTCCCGAAATCGGGAGAGGGAGGGGGTGCCCGAAGGGCGGGGGTGGGTGAGGGCATCTCATTCCAAAAGCCCGGCCTCTTCGATGGCCAGTTCCTCGTCGTCCTCCCGGCCAGCGTAGAGATAGCGTCTCAGTAGGGTATCGTACTCGGTCCAGGGCTTGGTCTTATCTCGCCGGGCGGCGATGATCTGGGCGAAGCGGTTGACCTGGGCACTCAGGTTATCAACGTAGTGGAGAGCACAAGCCTCCAGGGTCTTGGGCCGACGGGGCGAGCCCCACTCGTGGCGGCCATGGTGGCTGACCACCAGATGGCGCAGTCGCAGAGCCAGCTCCGCTGGGAAGTCGGGGATGTCGGCCATGCGCTGGCTGATCATCCGCTCGCTGAGCACCACGTGTCCCAGCAGCCGACCTTCGTCGCTGTAGTCAATATCACGCTGGTAGGTGAACTCCTGGGTCTTACCGACGTCGTGCAGCAAGGCCCCGGTCAGCAGCAGGTCGCGGTGGATTTGGGGGTAGAGGGTCAGCACCGCCTGGCAGAGGACGACGACCTCCACCGTGTGCTCCAGCAGGCCGCCCAGGTAAGCGTGGTGGATGCGGCGAGCCGATGGCGCCCGCGAGAAGGCAGCCACAAATTCCTCGTCGCCAAAGAATCTGCCCAACAGCGCTCGCAGATAGGGATCGCCGACCGAGCCAACGGTCTCGCGCACGGTCGTCAGCATCTCCTCAATGTCTCGCTCGGTGTGGGGCAAGAAGTCCTCTAGCTCGTACTCGTCCTCTTCGGCTGGGCGCAGCTTGTCCACGATGACTTGCAGCCGGCCCAGATACTCCTCCACCTCGCCCAGCACCTTGACCACCTGCCCCTGCTCGAAGGTCTCGGCCAACTCTGGCGCGCCCTCCCAGACGCGGGCTAGGATCTGGCCCGTCTTATCACCCAGGAACAAGGTGAGGAACTGCCCGCGCGTCCGGTCGCGGAAGTCTTCCAACTGCTTGTGCTTCACCAAAAAGAAGCTCAGCGCCTTATCGCCTTCTTTGAGATCTCTGACAAACTGCTCTTTCATAACCTCCCTCCCGCTTCCATTTTCACGTTTCACGCTTCACGCCTCACGTTTCACGCTTTTCGTATGCGCCCAGTGCACCTAAAGTGTAACACAATTTCCCTCTTCTGACAAGACCGGTTTTTGCCCATTTGACTTCTATCTGGTATAATTGACTTGTCCTAAACCCTATGTCTTGGAGTAGCGAAAATGAGAGCTTTCTTTGTTTCCCTATCCGTACTCGCGCTGTTGCTCTGTAGCTGCGGCCAGGTGATCACGGTGTCCACTCCCACGCCAGCAGCCACGGTCCCTGTGAGTCTGCCGGCGGTGACGCCCAGACCCACCTCGACGCCAGCGCCGGCCACGCCCGCCCCGACCTACACTCCTGCCCCCACCCCTACACCCATCATATACAAAGTGCAAAAAGGCGACGTCTTGATTGACATCGCCAAGAAGTATGGCATCAGTGTCGAGGCTCTCCAGGAAGCCAATGCTATCCTGAACCCCGACCGTCTGCAAATAGGCCAGGAGCTCGTCATCCCCCGCGAGGATCACAATCCGCAGGGCCCCCCGACCTCCACGCCGACGCCTCTACCGTTTGTGATCGGGGGTCTGGGCTTCTACGAGACCCCTGCCGGCAGCCTCTGGTGTCTGGGGGAAGTGGAGAACACCTCGGGCCGAGCCGTCGAGCGGGTCCAGGTAGGTGTCTCGCTCTACGACGAACAGAACAAGGTGCTGGCCACCAAATCGGCCTTCGTGGCCTTGAGCATCGTTCCGCAAGGGGGCAAGGCTCCCTTCGCCATCCTCTTTTCCAATCCCCCGACGAGCTTTGCCAAATATCAGGCCGCCGCCCTGAGCGGAGACCCGGTGACCTACCTGGGAAATCGCTATTTGGACCTGACCATCACGGAACAGGAGGGCAAATCCGAGGGACACTACTTCGCCGTGGAGGGCCTGGTCGAGAACACCGGTCAAGCCGATGCTGAAACAGCTACAGTTTGGGTCACAGCCTACGACACCCAGGGCCGGGTGACATGCTTTCGCCAAGCCGATCTAGAGACCGCCCCAGCAGCAGGAGAGTCCTCCCCCTTCCAAGTGAAGCTGCTGCCTTTCGGGGGCGCGGTAGCCACCTACGCCGTCCAGGCGCAGGGAACGGTAGCAGAGTAGAGAAAAGTGGGAGACCTGTACTATCGGTTTCTGCAGAGCATCGGTCGGTTTCTTTTCAAGCTCTTCACTGATTGGGAGGTAGTGGGGCTGGAGAACGTGCCTCCAGAGGGCCCGCTCATCTCCGTCTCCAACCACACCCACTGGCTGGATCCGCCGCTCGTCATGACCTCATTGCCACGCCGCGTCTACCCCTTGGCGGCGGACAAGTGGCGGCGCAGGCCGGTGATCGGTCAACTGCTGGCTTCGGTTGGCTCAATTCCCATCGTACGCGGTGAGGTGGACAGGCGGGCTTTACGCAAGGCCATGGCCACCCTAAAGCAGGGGAAGGTCTTGGGCATTGCCCCTGAGGGAACCCGCAGCGAGACCGGTGCGCTGCAAAGAGGACGCCATGGAGCCGCCTACATCGCCAGTTCGATGGGGGTGCCTTTGCTGCCCGTGGGCGTCATCGGGGTAGAGAAGGCGCTTGGGGAATTGCAGCGGCTGCGGCGCCCCCAGGTGAAAGTCATCATCGGCCAGCCCTTCACTCTCCCCCCCTTGCCCCGCAAAGCGGGCGCCAAGAGCGAGCGACTCAGAGAGTACACGACCCAAATCATGCATCGCATCGCCGAGCTGTTGCCGGAGGAGTATCGGGGGGTCTATGGCTAACTTAGCAGAACGGCCCACAGACTGAAAAGGGCGCTGCGTGGGCAGTGCTTTTTCATCATGCAGCCCTTGCCCCTTGAGGTGCTGGCCGGGCGCTGGGCCTATCTCCCCATCACGCAGATGCGCTTCGGAAGGAACGATAGAGCCAAGTGAATGACATCATCGTTGTGGAAGATCTCCACTACGCTTACGCTACGTTTTCAGCCCCCCCCTTGACGCCGGGCGGAGAGCCGGCTCCGGTGCTCAAGGGGATTGATTTGCGGGCGCGAAAGGGCGAGTTCCTGGCCCTCATGGGCCCCACCGGAGTGGGCAAGACGACTTTCTGCCTGACGCTCAACGGCATCCTGCCCCACCTCATGGGAGGCACATTCGGGGGGAAAGTCGTCGTGGCCGGAATGGACACCAGAGACCACGGCCCCGGCCAGATGAGCCGCCAGGTGGGACTGGTGTTCCAGGATCCAGAGAGCCAGCTCTTCAACATGACCGTGGAGGACGAGGTGGCCTTCGGGCTAGAAAGCCTGGGGCTGCCGCCAGCGGAGATGGAAGAGCGCATCGCCTGGGCTTTGGAAGTGGTCAGGTTGCAGGGGCTGCGCTCGCGCCACCCACTTCAGTTGTCGGGCGGCCAGAAGAAACGGCTGGCCATCGCCACCGTGCTGGCCATGCGTCCCCAGGTGCTGGTGCTGGATGAGCCGGTGACAGGCCTGGATCCCCTGGGCCGCCACGAGGTGCTCTCAGTGATTGAAAAGCTGAAAAACGAGGAGGAGACCACCATCATCATGGTGGAGCAAGATGCCGAAGCGGTGATGGCCTGGGCCGACCGGGTGGCAATCATGGTGCAGGGGCAACTGGCGCTCGAAGGCTCACCTCGCCACGTCTTCTCCCAGGTAGAGGTCTTGCACGACTGGGGCCTGGCTGTTCCTCAGATGTGCGAACTGGCCCACCTTTTCAACCGACGGCAGGGGACATCCTTTCACTTCACGACCGAGGATGAAGCCCGCTCCGCCCTGGCGAGCAAGCTGCAATCCAATACCCAATATCCAATACCCAACCTCCAACCTCCAACTTCCAACTTCCAACCTCCAACCTCTTCCGCCCATTCGCCCGCCATTCTGATCGAGGACCTACACTACCGCTACGATGACGGCCCTCCGGCCCTGTCGGGCGTGAATCTCAGCGTCGAGGCCGGCGACTTCCTGGCCATCGTCGGCCAGAATGGCTCCGGCAAGACCACGCTGGTCAAACATCTCAACGGGCTGCTGCGCCCCAGCCGCGGCCGCGTCCTGGTCGGGGGCCAAGACACCGCCGGCCAGAGCGTGGGGCAATTGGCGCGAAAGGTCGGCTACCTCTTCCAGAACCCCGATCACCAGATCTTCGCCCCCACCGTCTGGGAGGAGGTAGCTTTTGGCCCGCGCAATCTGGGTTTCTCGGAAGGGGAGGTGGCCGCCCGCACAGCAGAGGCCCTGACTCTCTTCGGGCTTGAGGATCAGGCCCAAACCCCGCCCGCTGTCCTCGGATACGGCCTCAGGCGAAAGGTGACTCTGGCGGCGATTTGGGCCATGCGTCCCCAAGTGTTGGCGCTGGACGAGCCGACCGTGGGGCTGGATCGGCGCAGCACCCATATTGTGATGGAAGGGGTAACTCATCTCAACCAACAGGGTCACACCATCATCCTCGTGACCCACGACATGAAGCTAGTGGCCGAGTTTGCTCGCCACGTCCTGATACTGAACGATGGGCAAGTCTTAGCATACGGGCCAGCCCGGCAGGTGTTTCAGCAAGAGGCCGCCCTGCAGCAAGCCTTTCTGGCCCCGCCTCCCATCGCCGCCCTGGCTCGGCGGATGCGGCCATACGGCTTGAGGGGCGATAGCCTCACCGTGGATGAGTTCTATCGGGAGTACAGCGGCCTGGTCTGGAGAGATGAGGCATGAGCTTCGCCTTCGACCTGTACGTAGACCGTCCCTCGTGGCTGCATCGGCTCGACCCGCGAACCAAGCTCGCCTTCGTGGCCGTGAGCAGCATTCTGCTGTTGAGCTTCAGCTCCCCCTTCGTCTCGGCCGCCTTTCTACTGGCCATCCACGCCATACTCTGGTCTGGCAGAGTGCCGGCCAGCCGCCTGCGCTGGGCCTGGCAGAGGATGTGGCCCATCACGGCGCTCATCCTCGTGCTGTGGCCCGTTTTCTACCCCCAGGGGGACGAGGTTCTGTGGCAGGTGTGGCGGATCAGGATCACCACCCAGGGCCTCTGGCAAGGTCTCGGTACGGCCCTGCGGGTGGACGCCCTGGCCTTTGCGTTTTTGGTTCTGCTCTTCTCCACCGACCAGACTCGTTTGGTGCGCGGCCTAGTGAAGTTGGGATTGCCCTACGAGTGGGGATTGACCCTGGCCATCGCCTTGCGTTATCTGCCGACTCTGTATGGAATCTACACCACCGTGAGCGAGGCCCAGCAGGCGCGGGGGTGGGTCGTTGGCGAAGGGAGCTTCGTCCGGCGCATCAAATCCTATCTGCCCATTTTGGTGGCCGTCATCGTCACCGCCCTGCGCCTGGCCGACAACCTCTCCCTAGCCCTGGCCGCGCGCGGACTACAGCCCGGAGCCAAGAGGACGCATCTGAGGGAGTTGCAGCTCAGTCCGGCGGACAAGGTCTGCTTGCCCCTTTTCGCCCTCTCGCTCCTCATCTTTCTCGTTGTTAGATTCGCCTAGCAGCGAGATTTTGTCGGCACCCATAGCTGGTCAAACTGCGGAGTCCTCAACTTGTTGAGGCGTTTTCATCAATGCCCAAACAAGTTGCCTCAGATATAGAATAGTAGATTGAAGATCGATTTGAGCCACAGTTATCTAACGACCATGGAAGCCACGCTGGGCCCGCTCGACGAGGCCCGGCAACGGGAGATCGTGGCCGAGATCAGCGGCCATCTGGAAGATAACGCCCGCCGGCTGATGCTGCGTGGGCACTCAAAGGAGGCAAGCATGCAACAGGCAGTGGAAGCGTTCTGATGATCGTCTCCTGGGCCTCAACCCCTCCCATCAGCCGTCTGGACGTCGGGCTGCTGGTCGGGCCGCTGGGCCTGATCTACGGCGGGTTGCTGCACGGCTTCGTGACCGGGCCTCCGGCACGGAGGATCGCGCTGCTGGCCGTCGGCAGGCTGCTCTGCCTGGCGACCATGTGCGGCGTGGAGTACGGCGTCTTCTGGCAGTGGCGGGTGAGCCACGGCCAGACCGGACAGCCCTTGATCCTGGGGGCCATCGGCTTGGCCATACTGGCCTTCGGCCCGGCGGTGGGGCTGGCGGCCCAACGGCTGCGGCTGCGGGCGGCGTAGCGAATACGAAAACGAAGTGGAAGATCAGGAGCGGGAGGTCTGAATCGCCTCCCGCTTTTGCTTTTCGGGCTGGGCCTCGCGCTGGTGATTGACCTGCAAGGGATTCTGCGGTATAATAGAGTAGCAAGGATAGCATTGATACGGGAGAAGTTCGCACCACCATATTGATGTGCTAGGGAGACAGAAATGGCAGTCAAAAAAATCACTTTGCAGGTTGATACAGATTTGGCACAGGCCTATCAATCAGCGCCAACCAAAGACCAAACGAAGTTGCGCCTGCTGCTGAATCTGTGGTTACGGGAGCTGTTCGTTCGCTCAACTCCTCTCACGACTCTCATGGACGATTTGAGTGATAAAGCCGAAGCGCGTGGATTGACGGCAGAGAAACTCGAAGGAATGCTCCGTGCCCACTAAACCCCGGTTCGTCTTTGATACCAATGCCATCATTAGCGCGGCATTGCTCAAGCGGTCGGTTTCACGGCGAGCCTTTGACAAGGCACTGGACGAGGGTGAATTACTGGTCTCGGCAGAGACTATTGACGAGCTCAACCAGGTTCTAGGCCGTGTTGACTTCAAGAAGTACGTGACCGAGGATGAGCGCCTGGAATTCCTGGCGGTACTACTCCGGGAGGCCACGTTTGCCGAGGTCACTGTGCATGTGGGCGAATGCCGCGATCCGAGCGACAACAAGTTCCTGGAGTTGGCGGTGAGCGGAGCGGCAGCATGCATTGTAAGCGGTGATCAGGACTTGTTGGTATTACACCCTTTCCGTGGCATCCCCGTTGTAACGCCACGCGGTTTCTTGGACGAAGTGTGGAAAGAAGAACATAAGTAGACTTCTCCAAGAAGCGAGTGGCAGGCGACGCGGTATATGTTGCCGAGGATAAAGCATGATAAAATACAAGAAGATCGCAACAACTATCGAAGAGATCTCCTCTGTCAAATGCGACAAGTGTGGAAAAGAGTATGACGCAGGCGATTTAGAAGTGCAGGAGTTTCACCATATCAGCTTTTGCGGCGGTTATGCTTCTGTGTTTGGGGATGGAACTCAGGTTGAGTGTGATATCTGCCAACATTGCCTGTATGGGATGATAGGTGAATTCTGCAGATACAAGGAGGCAACATAACAACTCGCGGGGGTGTCCTGAAAGCTGTCAACGGTTAGCAGGTGCAAGTCCGGTCGTGGTAACTGCCAGGGTGCGATCCGTTCACCCGAAACCACGCACTGCGATTCGCTCGCCCAAAGCGTGGGGGATGAACTGTTAGCCGAAAGCGGCAATGGAGCGGGGCTCAGGACATGCCTGACGAACCATCAGCCGAACGGTAATTGCACACTGTCTAGAAGCAGAGCGGGAGGTCTAAACGACCTCCCGCTTTTGCTATGGGGCCGATAGAGGGTCGGCTTTTACCAAATCTCAAACTCTTCTTAACAAAATCTAAACATGCTGGTGGTACTATGACTGCAAGAAACAATCTCAGGAGGATGCCTGTGACTGCACGAACGACAGCTCTAGAGGACGGCATGGTGGAGGGAACACGAACCCGGGCTCGGAGGCTATCTGGGGTTAGCACGCGGCAGGTGGCTGTGGCCGTGGGACTGGGGAGCATTGTCCTGCTGGGGGCGTTCCTGCGCTTCTATGAGCTGGGCGCGCACAGCATCGGCAACACCTATTACGCGGCCACAGTGCAGAGCATGTTGACCTCGTGGCACAACTTCTTCTTCGCCGCGTTCGAGCCAGGCGGTTCGGTGACGGTGGACAAGCCGCCGCTGGGTTTCTGGATTCAGGCCGCGTCGGCCTATTTCCTGGGCGTGAACGGGTTCGCCCTGGCGCTGCCCCAGGCCCTGGCGGGGGTGCTGTCCATTCCGCTGCTGTACTCCATGGTCAAGCGCCAGTTCGGCGCGTGGGCAGGGCTTCTTGCCGCCCTGGTGCTGGCTGTCACGCCGGTGACGGTCTCCACGGAGCGCAACAACACCATTGACGGGCTGCTGGTGTTGGTGCTGCTGCTGGCGACCTGGGCCTTTCTGCGCGCGGTGCGCCGGGGCCGTTTCCGCTACCTACTTCTGGGGGCGTTTCTAGTCGGCCTCGGCTTCAACATCAAGATGCTGCAAGCCTTCATGCCCTTGCCCGCCCTCTACGCCCTGTACCTGCTGGGCGCGCCCAACCCGTGGTGGAAGCGCATCCTTCATCTGGCCGGGGCAACGGTGCTGCTGCTGGCGGTGTCGCTGTCGTGGGCCATCGCGGTGGACCTGACGCCGCCGCAGGAGCGCCCCTACGTGGGCAGCAGCCAAGACAACACGGTGATGGAGCTGATCGTCGGGCACAACGGCCTCAGCCGGTTGATATCCATGCGCAGGTTTGCCCCGCGAGGGAACATCAATCCGCCGCCGCCTCAAAGCCCCGCCAATCAACCCAGCAATCCGCCCACCCAGCCGGGCGGCGGGCGAAACCAAGAGATCGGAGAGGCGGGGATGCTGCGCCTTTTCACCGAGCCGCTGGTCACCGAGGCCGGCTGGCTGCTGCCCCTGGCGCTGCTGGGCATCCCGCTCGTCCTGGTCGTGCTGGGCTGGCAGTGGCCCTTGACCGACAAGCACTTGGCGCTGGTGCTGTGGGCCGGCTGGCTGCTGCCCGAACTCACCTACTTCACTTTCACCACTGGCCTATTCCACGCCTACTATCTGATCATGCTGGGACCGCCGCTGGCCGCACTGGTGGGGGCCACGGCCTGGGCGCTGTGGCGAGTGCTTGCGCGGCAACGCTGGCTTGGCTGGATGCTGTTGGCTCTGCTCGCCGGGGTGGCCATCGTCTTCCAGATGGTGACGCTCTGGAACTATCCCGATTTCGGCCTCTGGATCGTGCCCCTCGCCATCGTGTTGTTCGTGTTAGGCTTGAGCGCCCTGGCCCTGACGGAGTGGCGAACCCGACCCTGGCTGGGCAAGGCTTTGGTGGGGATGACGCTGGTGGCAGCGATGATCGCGCCGCTGGCCTGGTCTGGACTAACGGCGCTCAATACCCGTCCCAACGTGGCGCTGCCTCGCTCTGGGCCAGATACGGGACAAGCAGGCCGACCCAACATGTCGGACCTGCTGTCACCTCCCCAGGAAAAGATTCTCGATCATCTGCTGGCCAACACCGACCCCGACAGCTACCTCGTGGCCACCCTCAACGCCCGCGGAGCCGCGCCTTACATCCTGAAGACATTGCGCCCCGTCCTGACCTTTGGCGGGTTCAGCGGCAGCGACAACGTGGTGGGCGTGGACCAACTGGCGGAGATGATCGCCTACGGCGAACTGCGGTTTGTCCTCGGCGATGAGGGATTAGCGCGGCAGAAGCCGGAGATCAGCGAGTGGCTAACGGATCATTGCAGCGCCGTCGTCATTCCTGGCGCAACGCAGCCGGAACGGGCCAACAATCAGCCATTCCGTCCTGCTGGGCCAGGGCAAGCCAACGTCCTGTACGACTGTGGCAAAAGTTGACTTGCCATTGCCGTTCCGCCCCAGGCTGAAGCCCTGGGGCTCAATGAGCATGAAAAAGGGAGCGCGGACTTGAGCTGCGCTCCCTTATTGTTGACGCCCTCTGCTGTAAGTGGTATAATCTGGTTTAGAGAAACCAGGTTTTTCTTTGCCTGATAAGGGAAGCTCATGGCTTTCAAGCTCTCCCTGTGATTCAACAGAGCCAAGCCCTTGGCCAAAACCTGGTTTCTGATCCCCGTCGTGAAAAGAGGGCGTTATGACCAAGACCATTCTGGTGGTGGATGATAAGAAAGGCCTGCGCGACCTGGTCAAGGCGTATCTGACGCAGGAGGGGTTTCGGGTGGTGACCGCCGATAACGGGCAGCGGGGGCTTTTTGTGGCCCGCCACGAAAAGCCAGACCTCATCCTGCTGGACATCATGATGCCCGAAATGGACGGCTATGACTTCATCCGCACCTATCGCAAAGAGCGGGACACGCCCATCATCCTGCTCACCGCCAGGCTGGAAGAAGCCGACAAAGTAGTGGGATTGGAACTGGGCGCCGACGATTACGTGACCAAACCCTTCGGGATGCGGGAACTGGCGGCGCGTATCCGCGCGGTTTTGCGCCGGGCCAGCAAAGAGGCGCCGCCACCCGAAGTGCTGCGGGCGGCCGACATCACCCTCGATCAGAGCAGCCACGAGGTGACCGTCGCTGGCCAACCCGTCAGCCTCACACCATCGGAGTTCGATTTGCTTGCCGCGTTGATGTCGGCCCCCGGACGCGCCTTCTCCCGCTCGGAGCTTCTGATGCAGTTGCAGGGCCTGACCTTTGAAAGCGTGGAGCGTACCGTAGACGTCCACGTCCGAAACCTTCGCACCAAGATCGAGCCAGACCCCAGCAACCCGCGCTACATCGAGACGGTGTTTGGGGTAGGGTATCGCTTCTCCACCGAAGCCCGCTCCTGAGGGATGTCCCATGACACGTTCCCTGGTTTTCAAGCTGGTGGTCGCTTTCCTGATCGTGAGCGTCACCGGCGCGGCGCTAACCGCCCTCTTTGCCCGCTGGGCTACCTTCCGCGAGTTCGACCGCCTGGTGTTGGAGCAGGCGCAGAACAACTTCCTGACCAGCGCCACGGCCTATTACCAAACCAACGGCTCGTGGCGGGGAGTGAGAGAATACTTCCACCGACTGGCAGCGGCGCCAGCGCTACAACCTCAGCCAAGCCAGCAACTGCCGCCGCCCCCACCGGCGGAGAGAAACCAGCCGCTACAGCAACCTCGAACCTACGTGTTCGCTCTGGCAGACCAAGACGGCTACGTGGTCCTCCCCGCCGGGCCGTACCGCCTCGGCCGCCGGGTACCCACCGATGAGTTGGCCGAAGGCGTGGAAATCGAAGTGGATGGCCAGGTCGTGGGCACCGCATTGGTCACCGGACAGCCGCCGCCCCTTGCCCAGCGCGAAGTGCAATACCTAGCGCGCACCAACCGATCCTCGCTGTACGCAGCACTGGCCGCCATCCTGACCGGCCTGATCTTGGGCATCTTCTTGGCCCGCAGGCTCACGCGCCCCGTGCGCGAGCTGACCTCCGCCACCCGAGCTATGGCCAAAGGCGATCTGGAGCAGCGAGTTCCCGTTCGATCTCAAGACGAATTGGGCGAACTGGCTGCCTCGTTCAATCAGATGAGCGCGGACCTGGCGCGGGCCAACGAGCTGCGTCGCCAAATGACGGCCGACATCGCCCACGACCTGCGAACTCCGCTGAGCGTGATCAAGGGATACGCCGAGGGCCTGCGAGACGGCGTGCTGCCGGCCACGCCCGATACCTTTCAGACCGTGCACCAAGAGGCCGAGCATCTCAGCCGCCTGGTCGAAGACCTGCGCACCCTGTCGCTGGCGGACGCAGGGGAGCTCACGCTGATCCGCGAACTGGTACATCCGCGAGAGTTGTTGGAACGAACCGCCGCCGCCCATCTGCCTCGCGCCCAGCAGTTGGAGATTGACCTCCAAGTCACCGCCGAGCCAAACGTGCCCGCCGTGAACGTGGACCCAGAACGCATGGCGCAGGTATTGGGCAACCTGGTCAGCAATGCCCTCCGCCATACGCCGGCCGGCGGGCAGATTTTGCTGGCCGCTGCGCAAAGGGGAAGCAACGCCCTGCTGACCGTGCAGGATAACGGCGCCGGTATCGCGCCAGACAAAATGCGGCGGATCTTCACCCGCTTCTACCGGGGGGATGCGGCCCGCCAGGCGCACGAGGGAGAATCGGGGTTGGGTCTGGCCATCGCCAAATCGCTCGTCGAGCTGCATGGGGGCACCATTTCGGTGGAAAGTGTCCTCGGAGAAGGAACCGCGTTCACCATTGTCTTGCCGGTTAGTTAGGAGTGAGAAAGGAGATGCTCATGGCGCACACACCGATTCCGTTTGACGAACTGCAGGTCAAGGCCCATCACCTTTGGGCAAAGAAGTGGCTGCTGTTGACAAGCGGCGATTTCACAGCGGGCCGATATAACACCATGACCGTTGGCTGGGGCAGCTTGGGGACGATGTGGGGAAAGCCCTTCGCGCAAGTCGTGGTACGTCCGATTCGCTACACCTACCAATTCATGGAGCAGTACGACACCTTTACGCTCTGCGCGTTTCCCGAAGACTACCGCGACGCGCTGCAGCTTATGGGCAACAAATCGGGGCGCGACGTGGACAAAGTCGCCGAGGCGGGCCTCACGCCGATCGCCTCCGCGCGGATCGCCGCGCCCGGCTTCGCCGAGGCCGAGCTCATCGTCGAGTGCCGCAAAATCTACTGGGACGACCTGGACCCCACCCACTTCCTCGATCCCGACATCAGGAGACACTACCCACAGAAAGCCTATCACAGAATCTACTTCGGGCGGATCGTGGCGGTGCGGGGGGAGAGCTGGTACAGGGCGTAGAAGGGGGAAGTCGTTCAGGGCCATGCAGTCTGTCCGAGATAGCAGAGCCATCCGTGCACTCCATACGGGGGCTCTGCTTGGTTTTACGCATTGCGGTAAAAGTAACACTTCCACGCTCGCGATGGATTGTCAAATCCATC
>CAZEBW010000042.1:0-31678 GCA_964510205.1 uncultured Anaerolineae bacterium | reverse complement strand
CAGTAGATGAGAAAACTCTGCTCCCGGGTGGCGTCCCCGCCACCCGGACGGGGCGCGGACGCCATACGCATCAAGCTAACGCTGCAATTAGGCGAAAGCGCCGGTTGAGTAGGGCCTGAAACGCCAGTGAAAGGGCCGTATCGAAACCAAGCGGCTCTGGCGAGACCCGCTCCCTTGGTTTCGATACGCTCTCCGCTACGCTACGAGCTACTCAACCGGCGGTCGCTAACCTTAGCTTGATGCCTATGGGCGCGGACGCCCCTTTTCAGCGAGTTCTCTCAGGTGCCGAGTATCTAATCATCGCGCGAAAAGCCCGTGAGCAGAAACACGTAGTAGAGCAGGGTTGACAGGGCTTGAGCCAGGGCAGCCACGTAGGTTAGGGCTGCGGCATTAAGTACCTTCTTGACCCCCTTGCGCTCGCTGTCGCTCACCACCAGGCCGTTGGCGGTGAGCATCTGCATGGCCCGCTGACTGGCGTTGAGCTCTACTGGCAAGGTGACCAGGGCGAAGACGGCTGCGCCGGCGAAAAAGATCACCCCTGCCCAGGCCAGCTCGGTGTAGTTCATCAGCAGGCCGATGAAGAACAGAATCGGCCCCAGCCAGGAGCCAAAATTGACCACCGGCACCAGGCCGGAGCGCACTCGCAAGGGAGTGTAGTTTCGTGCATCTTGCGTAGCGTGCCCCACCTCGTGAGCCACGATGCCTAGAGCGGCCACTGAGTTAGAACGGGCCACCTGAGGCGATAGGCGTAGGGTTTTGCTGCGGGGATCGTAGTGATCGGAGAGATTCCCCCGCGACCCCTCCACCGAGACGTGGCCCAGTCCGTTGGCCGCCAACAAGTGGCGGGCTGCCTCGACGCCCGTCAGCCCCCGCTGGTTGCGGACTTGCAGATACTTCTTGTAGGCCGACTGGACCTTGAACTGCGCGTAGAAAGCCAACAGCAGTGCGGGCAGGGCAAACACAAGATACATCGGATTGAAAGCAAAAAACGGAAACACGTTCAACTCCTTCTGACGTTTTTCTCACCCCTCCCTCGCAGGGAGGGGATGGGGGAGGACGTAATGGGTAGCTCAGCTCTCCTTCGGCGCTGGAATAGCTACCTCCACCCTTGCTGGGCGCAGGAGCTCGCCGCGATAGAGATAGCCTTTCTGCCTCTCTCCCACCACCGTTTCCTCGTCGTCGTCGCTAGGCATGGTGCTCACTGCTTCGTGGTAGTAGGGATCAAAAGGCTCGCCGAGGGCCTCCAGCGGTTCCACACCCTCCTGGCTCAGCAGTCGCTGTAGCTCTTGGTGGGTAAGTCTTAGTCCATCGTGCAGGCCATCGCCGCTGGGATGATCTAGAGCCCGCTCCAGATTGTCGGCCACAGCCAAGAAGGCGCGCAACAGTCGCTTCTTCTCCTGCTTGGCCTGCTCAGCGTAGCGGCGCTCTAGTCGCTTCTTGGTGTTCTCTAGTTCCGCCGCTGCCCGAAGGTATTTGTCTTTGTACTCGGCCGCTTCCTGACGGATGGCCTCCAGCTCATCTTCGGGCGATGGCCCGCTTGACTCCTCAGCGGCCACCTCGTCTGGCGTGATCTCAGGCTCATCGTCGTCGTGGCGCCCGGTGATAACGATGGGCACCTTTTTCTCTTTCTTGTCAGTCATAGTTTTGTGACCTCGATAACGTAGTGCGTATTGCGTAGTGCGTGACCTCGATACGCACTACGCAATACGCACTACGCAATACGCAATACGTTTTACATCTCACGGAACTCGCCGTCCACCACGCCTTCGTCGCCTTCTGATGGGCCTGCTGAAGGGCCGGGGCCGGTCGCACCGGGGCCCGGACCACTGCCTGGCTGATACCCAGCCTGGGGCCCAGCCTGCTCTTGGCCGTACATCTGCTGGGACATGGCGTAGCTGGCTTGCTTCAGTTCCTCTATACTTCTGCGGATGCGAGCGACGTCATCGCTCTGCATCGCCTGCCGCAGTTCCTGAATCTTGCCTTCGATGGCCTGGCGGTCGGCGTCCGAAACCTTTTCAGCAGCCTCGCGCAGGGTCTTTTCCATTTGATAAGCTAAAGCATCGGCCTCGTTGCGGGCATCCACTAACTCTCGCTGCCGCCGATCCTCGGCTTCGTGTTTGTGGGCTTGCTCCACCATGCGCTCCACATCGCCCTCGGAGAGGTTAGTGGAAGCGGTGATGGTGATCTTCTGTTCTTTGCCCGTGGCCTTGTCCTGAGCCGCGACGTTTAGGATGCCGTTGGCGTCAATATCGAAGGTGACTTCGATCTGTGGCACACCGCGTGGTGCTGGCGGGATGCCCTCCAGTCGGAATCGGCCCAGGGTCATGTTGTCGGCGGCCATGGGTCGCTCGCCCTGCAGCACGTGGATATCCACTGCGGTTTGGCCATCCGCGGCCGTGGAGAAGATCTCGCTCTTCCGCACGGGGATGGTGGTGTTGCGCTCGATAAGGGGCGTCATCACGCCGCCCAGGGTCTCCAGGCCCAGGGTCAACGGGGTCACGTCCAACAGCAGTACGTCCTTGACGTCGCCGCCCAGCACACCAGCCTGCAAAGCTGCGCCTATGGCCACCACCTCGTCGGGATTAACGCCCTTGTGAGGCTCCTTGCCGCCGGTGAGCTCCTTCACCAGGTCCTGGATCATGGGCATGCGCGTCGCGCCGCCCACCAACACGACCTCTGCGATGTCACTGGCGGTTAGACCAGCATCGCTGATCGCCTGCTCGAAGGGGCCGCGGCATCGCTCTACCAAATCTTCCGTGAGCTGCTCCAGCTTGGCGCGGGTCAGCTTCATCTGGAGGTGCTTGGGGCCGGAGGCGTCGGCGGTGACGAAAGGTAGATTGATCTCTGTCTCCGTCACCGTAGAGAGTTCGACCTTGGCCTTCTCTGCTGCTTCCTTCAGCCGCTGCAGAGCCTGGCGGTCCTGGCGCAGATCAATGCCCTGATCTTTCTTGAACTCGTCGGCGATGTAGTCGGTGATTCGCTGATCCCAGTCGTCGCCGCCCAAGAATGTGTCGCCGCTGGTGGACTTGACCTCCACCACGCCTTCGCCCACCTCCAGGATGGACACGTCGAAGGTGCCGCCGCCCAGGTCGAAGACCAGGATGGTCTCCAGCTCCTTCTTGTCCAGCCCGTAGGCCAGGGACGAGGCGGTGGGCTCGTTGACGATGCGCAGTACCTCCAGCCCGGCGATCTTGCCGGCGTCCTTGGTGGCCTGGCGCTGGGAATCGTTGAAATAAGCCGGCACGGTGATCACTGCCTGCTTGACCGGCTCGCCCAGGTAGGCCTCGGCATCCCGCTTCAGCTTCTGGAGGATCATGGCCGAGATCTCCTGAGGGGTATAGGTCTTGCCCGTGACCGGAACGCGGACGCGCGCATCACCCGCTGACCCTTCCACGATCTGATAGGGCAGCATCTCTCGCGCCTTCGCTACTTCTGGTTCGTCGTGGCGCCGTCCGATCAGGCGCTTGATGGAGAAAATGGTGTTGTCGGGATTCACCGTACCTTGGCGCTTGGCCACTTGGCCCACCAGTCGTTCGCCCGACTTGGTGAAGGCCACCACGGAGGGGCAGAGTCGCCCGCCCTCAGCCGTGGGGATAACCGTCGCATCGCCGCCTTCCAGCACGGCGATGACCGAGTTTGTCGTACCTAGATCAATACCAACGATCTTGCTCATGTTTTACACTCCTCTTTGCTTGATGATTATCTTGTGGGAAACGGAAACGGAGGCCAGAGCCGTTGTAAGCGAAGCGGCATCGTCTGGCTGCGGCAGGTTGTCGTAATCGCAGGTACAGGGCCCGCCCTGGCTGCAGCCGATACAGCAATAGGCGCGTCCGTCCACGATCGTCGGCTGCCAATTGAATTCAATGCCGCAGTTGGCGCAGACCCACTTCATGCTTGCCGCTCCTTTCCCCAACGATTTGTCTATATTCTACTTCACTTGCGTTAGAATAGCATTAGAGGAGTGTTAGAATTGTGTTAGAATCCTGTGGCAAGAAAACAGCCGAGTTGGGTTTGTCCAACTCGGCTGCTTCCTCTGACACCGTTGGTGCGGCTAATCGTAGGGATCTGAGCGGGTGTGACCTGTATGAACAGGTGAGGTGGCTTCTACTTCAACAGTGCCTCAATCTCCCGAATCAGTACGGGAAGATTGGGACAAGTAAAACTCATTTCCGGGGCAGGGATGCGATTGTGTTTGACATCGGGCGGAACGTGCTTGTGATGAGGATGGGTACTCTGCAACTCTGGTACATCTGGGTGGGGCATCGAGTCATACCACCAGGACGGTTCACCCTCATAGGTGAGTTCATAGAAATACCTGAGGATGCGATGAGCGACGAAATCAACTTGCTCAAACACACGCAGCACATGCCCAGAGCGAAACACAACATTCCCCCGCGTGATTCCTATGGTCTGGCTGGTTGTGTATATTGCTACAGTGTGACTCTCGATGGTAGCACGAGCAGCCAGCAGAGAGAAGATCAGCCGGGCATAGTCACCATAAGTGTTCAGAGCGTCTGACATAGTTAGGCCGGTACACGCAGTTGACTGATGTGCAAGTCCAATAACGAAGCAGGTGCGGAGAGCTCTCTCAAACGTTGCTCAACCGCCTGCTCATAACGCTGGCGGCGGTCCTGGCGAATCTCATACCAGCCAGACCATTCCATATACTCCCGAATCTCATCAGGGTCTTCATCGCGCAGTTGGCCTTGCTGATAGACATGATAGAAGGTCTCGGAAAGCAACCCGTACTTCTGCTCAAACCAGCGCAGAGCAGATTCTGCTTCATAGATGTCTCTCAATAAGCCTTCGGCTGTGATCGTTTCTCTATTCATAGGGGCACCTCTTCGATTCGCTCCTTGCTCTGATCCGACACCGCTTTAGTATACACCAACAGACCAAAAGATGCAACTGCAATGGCCAGACGCCCATCGCGCCTGCCGCAGGGCACGCAGGATCTCCAGCGCCGAAGGCACGCCGACAACCGCTTGCCGTATGGGAGAAGCGCCATGCGGAAGGCCTTCAGTAGTGATAGCGTGCTTGCAGGAAGTCTATCCGGTCCTCACTGACCAGGTACACGACGCGGTGTTCTTGCGTCAGTCGCCTGGACCAGGCTCCCTCCGCCAGATACTTCAGTGGCTCTGGCTTTCCTATCCCCTGAAAAGGATCCCGAAGAATGTCCTCCACTAACCTTAGCACCCGTAGTGCCTTCTTTCGATCTGTTTGCACCCAATGTCGCAGGTCCTCTATGAACTCGGGATGAGAGACGGCGTCGCGTTGCTCCCTATCGCAGCTACCCATTCCTTCGACTTTGCTCAGGATAGGCTTCCGTGACTTCGTCAAGGCCGACCTCTCTTTTCAACTCGGCTATGGTCTGTGGAGTGCCTTCCTTCCGTTGTGCTCGCCCTAGTGCTCTCCACAGACGTTCTGCATTCTTGGGCGACCTTAACAGATGAGCGGTCTCCATCAACCCTTCCAATTCGTCGGCCGAGATCAGGGCCACCGGCTCCGCTCCGCGTCGCTTGATGACGACGATCTCGCGATTGAGAGTGACCTCATCCCAAAGCGACGCAAGACTGGCACGTGCCTGGGTATAGGTTGTTTGAATAGCCATAACACCTCCAAGTCAGAAAATGTACAGTAATACTGTACATCATTCTGCGAACATTGTCAAGCAGAGGGAAATTTCTTTCTCAGACCTGGCACCCGTCTTTGCAGGATCAGTGGTGCTTGGGGCGAAACGCTCGAGGGTTTTGATGTTTTACCCTTTTCAGCTTTTCGAGTTCTCCGCGCAGCGTGTCCAGGCCGATGGTTCCACGATCCTTTTCCCAGCGCAGTTTGACCTCAATGACATTCTCCTTCAGGGTGCGGCGGCTTAGCGTGAGGCGCAGGGGGACGCCGATGAGGTCCGCGTCGTTGAACTTGACCCCCGCGCTCCCATCGCGGTCGTCGTAGAGGACTTCGTACCCCCAGTCTTGCAGGTCGTGGTACACTTCCTCGGCCTGAGCCGCGACCGTCTCGTTCGTTCCCAGAACGACCAGGTGAATCTGATAGGGGGCGATCGAGGCGGGCCAGAGGATGCCCCATTGGTCATGGTGCTGCTCCACCACGGCGGCCATCAGTCGCGCCAGGTCCAGGCCGTAGGAGCCCATGACGATGGGCCTGGGATTGCCCTCTCGATCCAGGTAGGTGGCCTCTACCCTCTGGCCGCGCTTCAGATAGCTAATCTCAATGCCGGACATTTCCGTCAGTTGACCACCACAGCGGGAGCAGGCGTAGCCCGCCCGGGCCTGGGCGATGTCTGTCAGGACATCGGCTTGGAAATCGCGGGGATAGTTGACGTTCAGCAGGTGGTAGCCATGCTCGTTGGCGCCGGCCACGAAGTTGGAGCCCCGCAGCACCGAATCGTCGGCCACCACCTTGACCCCGCTCAATCCCACGGGCGAGGTGTAGCCCGGCACGCCTCCCACGGCCACGATCTCCCTTTCTATGGCCGTGTACAAATCGGCGCCCCCCAAAGCGTTTTTCAGCTTGGCCTGGCTGATGTCCAGGTCGCCTCGGATGATGGCGAAGATCACCTCTCCCTCCTCGGTGGCGTAGAGCATGGCTTTCAGGGTTTTCGCGGTGGGCACTCCCACGTAGTCAGCCAGGTGCTTGATGGTTTTGCAGTCTGGCGTGGCCACTTTCTCGACGGCCCTTTCCGCTTCCTGGGGCGCCGCTGGCTTGGCGAACGCCGCCCACTCGGTGTGGGCAGCGTAGTTGCACTCGGAGCACAACATAAAACTGTACTCGCTTGCCTCGTAGGGGACGATGAACTCGTGGCCGTCTTCGGTTTCGACAGCCACGGTCTCCAAGCGACAGGTTTGGAAGACGTTGACGTAAGCTTGGTAGAGGCGGGGGTAAAAGTCGTCCAGGTTCTCGGTGTCGGGGTGAAAACTGAGGGTCTCCATCTCTACGGATTCCTGAGCTTCCAGCAAGCCCCCTGCCGCGCGATACTCGTGGCGTGATTTGGGGCGGGGTTGGTAGATGAGGGCGGGCAGTTGGCGATAGGATTCGATCTCCGTGCGGCACAGGTCGGCCACGACCTCTTCGGCATCCAAGTCGAAGGGCATCAACAGCTCCTGTCCTCCCAGGGCTTCCATTTCCCGACGTACCGCCTGCTCGATCTTGCGCAGCACCCGGCGTCCCAGTGGCAGATAGGTGTAGGTGCCCGCTGCCGCAGGACGGATCATGCCGGCTCTGAGAAGCAGTTGGTGGCTTGGGGTTCGAGCCTCGGACGGCGTCTGGCGTAGGGTGTGGCCAAACAGTTTCGACATGCGCATGTTGCTGCCTCCTCTTGCTGCTGTCAGATGAAATCCGGCTTCTTTTCGACTTCTATTATACTATCTTTCAGCCGATTGGACAATTGCGGCGAGTTTGTGTACAATATGGGGCAGCTTGATAGGAGGTTGAGATGAAACAAAGAACGCCTGAGGAGACCTACGGACCCGCCTTGGATAAAGCCGTTGCCGATCTACAATCCCTCGATCCCTGGGTGGTGGCCTTGCGCAGCGACACCCAGCACATCAGCTTGACCGAAACCAGCAGCCAGATAGGGGTGAGGTTTTGGGGGGCGGACTACGTCGTGCGCTATCCCGAGATTTCGGTGGAGGAGGCCGAGACGGGTGTGGAGCCGCCCATTGCGGTTAAGATCCTCATCTTGCACTATCTCATCAACGCCGACGGTACACTTCTGGCCGATTCTTGGATCGCCTTCCGTGAACTGCCTGACGGGCGCGTTTACGATGCCGCCTTTCGACGGCGAGCCAATCTTCGCTTGGCTCAGGTTTTTGGCCGCGATCTCGACGGCTTCGTCGCCGCTGCTGAAGCTCTGGGTGGCACGCGCTTGACCTATGGTGATGCGTCCTTCCTCTTCAACATATTCCCGCGCCTCCGCTTGGCTGCCGTTCTCTACTTGGCGGACGAGGAGTTCCCTGCCTCGGCCAACGTGCTCTTCGACGCTGCGGCGAGTCACTACCTCCCCACGGAGGACTTGGCTGTGTTGGGCGGGATGCTGGCCGGACGCTTGATCAAGAGTAGAAGCGGGTGAGGGGAAATTGCCAAAATAAGCGTTTTATGCTATAATGGCTTCAATAATGACGCGAAAGGGGGTGAAGTAGAGTGGAGGTGGAGGGTTATTGCGTTAAGTGCAGAGAGAAGAGAATGATGGAAGGCGCCAAGGAGGTAACCATGAAGAATGGCCGCTTGGCGGCCAAGGGAACTTGTCCCAAGTGTGGCACTGGGATGTTCAAGTTCCTACCCAAGAAGAAGGAGTAGGCGGGGCGCCGTGATCAAAGGCACGATATCGGTTCGGGATAACCCGCTCCAGGGGAGTAACTGGCATGTAATCCAATGGAGCGGGTTCTCTTTGGCCTTCTGTGGTGGTGGCGTCGTCTTAGGAATCATCGTGATTTGACAAATTATCTCTTTTGGGGGATAATATGTGTCGCCATCATAGATATAGGAGGTGGTGCCAATGGATCACAGTAGTAGTAACAGCGCCGTAGCATCACCTCCCTTCGGGAGCTAGCTACGGCGCCCACGAAGGGCCTCTTCTTCTTGAAGAGGCCCTTTGTCTTTGAGAGGCATAAGTGAGGTCAGGATGCTGGACACTCTGTCTGTGGGCAAGCTAGAAATGGACTACCTGGGGCAAGTATTGGCCAGGTATGCGCAGGCCGACGAGCGCGTGGTGGTGGGAGCTGAAGTGGGCGAGGATGCCACCGTGATAGACTTCGGCGACCGCTATCTGGTGGCCAAGACCGATCCCATCACCTTCGCCACCGAGGAGATAGGCTGGTACGCCGTCAACGTCAACGCCAACGACGTAGCCGTCAGCGGCGCTATCCCTAGGTGGTTTCTGGCCACGGTCCTCTTGCCCGCCGGCAGCGCCGATAGAGCCTTGGTGGAGGGCATCTTCTCTCAGCTCTCCGATGCCTGCCGCCAGTTGGGGGTCTCGCTGTGCGGC
Source organism: uncultured Anaerolineae bacterium (assembly GCA_964510205.1). Classification (GTDB taxonomy): domain Bacteria; phylum Chloroflexota; class Anaerolineae; order VGOG01; family VGOG01; genus CAZEBW01. The sequence continues at coordinate 22,677 of CAZEBW010000042.1, read as the reverse complement.
GGCCACACCGAGATCACTCATGGCTTGCCCCGGCCCATCGTGGTGGGGCAGATGCTGGGCGAGGTAGAGCGGGACAAGCTGGTGACCACGGCTGGGGCTCAGGTGGGAGATGACATCATTCTCACCAAGGGCATCGCCATTGAGGCCACCTCTATCATTGCCCGCGAGAAAGCGGGGGAGCTGGCTGGCAGGTATGCGGCGGATTTCATTGAACGCTGCCGGGATTTCCTCCATCGGCCGGGCATCAGCGTAGTGCGCGAGGCCCAGATCGCCACCGCGCAGGCGCGGGTGCACGCCATGCACGATCCGACTGAGGGTGGGTTGGCCACGGGCTTGCGGGAGCTGGCGAAGGCGGCGGATGTGGGCCTGTTGATACACCAGGAGCGGATCGAGGTGCTGCCGGAGACGACGCGTCTCTGTGCCGACTACGGTCTCGATCCTTTGGGCATCATCGCCTCGGGCTCGCTGCTGATTGTCCTGTCGCCGACAGACTCAGCGCGGGTCGTCGAGGAGCTAGAGAGGGCGGGCATCGCGGCGGCGGTCATCGGCCAGGTCGTGGCCAGGGAAGAGGGGTTAAAAATGACGGCCGGCGGGGTAGCGCGGGAACTCCCCTATTTTGAGCGCGATGAAATCGCCAAGCTCTTCGAGTGAGCTTGAAACAGCAAGAGCCCAAGGTATTCACCTCGGGCTCTTTTGGTAGCGCATAGGGGAATCGAACCCCTGTCTCTGCCTTGAGAGGGCAGTATCCTAGGCCCCTAGACGAATGCGCCCCGTTTGGTGGCAAGTATTCTACCAACAAATGAAGTAAATGTCAAATTGAAGATTGACAGAGGGGGCACATTGTGATAGAATGGCCGTGGTTCGGGTTCACTGTGCCATACCCCCAGCAAGTTGGGGACTCCGTCGCCTTATCTTGAAGCAGTGCATCGGCGGATGGTAGCTCGACAATGTTAGATTACGGGCCAAGTGTCATTGCGAGGAGCGGAGCGACGAAGCAATCCCCACCGGTGCTTGCAATTGGAGGCGGGAGATTGCTTCGCTACGCTCGCAATGACATTAACTTAACATTGTCCAGGTAGGGTTCGGACGGATCATTCTGTATTAGTAGGAGGGGATGAATGACTCAAGTCGTTACCATAGGCGACATCAACATAGACGTCATCGCTCACGTGCCCGATTATCCCCAAAAGGGTGGGGAGGGGCTGGCCGAGCAGGGGCACATCTATTGTGGGGGCTCGGCCGCGAATACAGCCATCGTGCTGGGCCGCTTTGGCGTAGACGTGGGCATCATCGGGCGGGTGGGGGAGGATGTGCTGGCCCCGCTGGCCCTGGCTGCTCTGGATGAGGCGGGGGTGGACGGGCGCTGCATTCAGCGCGACCCGCAGACCATCACGGGCATCATCCTGGTCGCTGTCACCCCCGATGGCGAACGCACCATGTTTGGCTGCCGGGGAGCTAACGTCCGCACCGACCCCGCTCTGCTGGATGAAGACTACATCGCCCAGGCCGAAGTCTTCCACCTGTCTGGTTATTCCCTCTTAGCAGCCCCCCAGCGGGATGCGGCCCTGCGTGCTCTGGAGGTAGCTCAACGGGCGGGCTTAACGGTGACGGCGGATTTGGGACTCGAGGCCGTGATGCGGGTCACCGACAGGGTAAAGGACATTTTGCCCCAAGTGGATATTCTCTTCCCGAGTCAACCTGAGGCGGAAGTTCTGACAGGGCGTCGGGATATCGAGGAGGCCATAGAATCGCTGCTAGACCACGGCGTGGAGGTGGTGGTGCTCAAGCTGGGCAAGCGTGGCTGTGCGGTGGGGAGTGCTGAGGGGGTGTTCACAGTCCCCGGTTTCGTGGTGCCCACAGTGGACACCACCGGCGCTGGCGATAGCTTCGACGCCGGAGTGATTCTGGGCAGGCTGGAGGGCTGGGATTGGCGGGCGTCGGCCTTGCTGGCCGACGCCCTGGGCGCGTTGACGGCCACAGTCGAAGGCGCCGGGACTTCTCTGGCGGAGAGGGGAGAAGTTCGCGCTTTTTTGGAAACACACCTGGGCCAGCCCGCGTGGGGGGATTGGCAACAGGAGTTGCGATTCCTGATTGATTTTTTGGATTAATGATTATCCCAACTGCTCCCGCCGGATTGCCAAATCCGTCGGGTAGGGCCTGGATTTGACAATCCAGGCCGAGCGAGGAAGGAAGGTGCGAAATATGATTCCAGAATGGAAAGAAAGACTGGATAATCTGCGGTTGAAATCGCTGCAAGAGATGTTTGGGGTGGAGAAGCCCATCATCGGCATGGTGCATCTGCTGCCCTTGCCCGGCGCGCCCGGCTACGATTCCTATGGCATGGAGGCCGTCATCGAGCACGCCCTGCGGGATGCCGAGGCCCTCATCAGCGGGGGCGTGGACGGGCTGATGGTGGAGAACATGTGGGACCTGCCCTACTACGTGGGCCTGGACGTGCCGCCCGAAGAGATGACGTCCCAGGCCGTGGCCGCCCGCGCCGTCGTCGAGGCCGTGGACGTGCCGGTGGGCATCAACGTCATCCACAACGGTGGGCGGGTGACTTTGGCTATTGCCGTGGCGGCCGGAGCGGACTTCATCCGCGTCTGCCTTCTTACGGGGGCCAGGGTGTGGGACACGGGGGAGTTCGACCGAGGCTGCGCTGCCGAATTGCTGCGCTGGCGCAAGAACCTGGGGGCGGAGCACATCAAGCTTTTCGCCGACGTGGACAAGAAGCACTCGGTGGCCTTCCCCGGCATTGACCTGGCCACCCACATCGAGTGGACGGACTTCTACTTGGCCGACGCCCTCATCGTCTCCGGCAAGATGACGGGCGACGCGCCGGAGCTGGAGAAGGTGAGGCGAGCCAGGGCGCTGACCACCCGTCCCATCCTCATGGGCAGCGGCACCACCGCCGACAACGTCGCCCAGTTTCTCCAGTACGCCGACGGGGCCATCGTCGGCACCGCCCTCAAGGTGGACGGCATCGCCGAGAACGCGGTGGATGTGGAGAGGGTGGGGAGGTATATGGAAGCGGTGCGTGCTGCGAGAAGTGTTTGAGGCATATAACAGCGAATTTTCAGGATGAACCGAACCTCTCTTGTTCTATTCGATGAATCCTTGAATTCGTTGTCATATTCCTGGTCCTCAGGAGGAAAGGGCGGCAATCTCATGGAGGTGTATAGACCATGAGCGAGACCAGAGTGATTGACGATAGTCATTTGTGGGAACTGCTAGACGAATGGAAACGACGGCGCCGCGCATTGGGCATCCCGGAGCCTCGGACCGACCTGGCTGCCATAGACCTGGAGGTGCAGCGGCGGCAGTTGCAGCAAAAAGGGGAGAGCGCAATCCCCCGCAGAGTGGGACATAGAGCAGCCTTCACCAGTATCAACCCTCGTCTGGATTTCGAGTTTCTCTACCCTGCGGCCTGGCAGGTGAGGGAGTTTGACCGAGATGGTCACAGCGAGGTCTTCATCCTGGGGCCCAGAAATCGGGGGGATACCTTCAACCTCACCATGACCGTCCATGTTTTCCCCACCCAGGAACGGAACGGCAAGTACGCCACTGTGGCAGAAGTGGTGGAGGACTATCTGCGGAAAAGCCGCCAGCTATCGGACTTCCGCGAAATCTCTCGTGCTTGGGGCACGCTCGTTGGCGTTGATGCCGTAGAGATCGAGATCAGCTACACCATGCCCTTGCCGCTCAACAACGTGGATGCCAAAGACACACCCATCGTGGAGAGAAGAATCATCTTCAAGAAGGGGCCCCAGTTCTATGAGCTGACCTACACCGCCGCCGCCGAAGATTACTACACTTATCTGGAATCGTTCGAGGATGCAGTGAGAACCTTAAAGTTTCGGGAGGGAAGAGAGCAGGCGAAGGTTTTCCAGCCTTTGGTGACGCTCGCGCCGACGTATGCTGTGCTTGAGAAGCCGGAAGAGTACGAAGCAGAATCGTGAGCGTCAATCCTGGAGTCAGCTCACTGCGGCCCGGAGGTTCGCCTCCGGGCTTTTTATTTTCGTGAAGATGATGTATAATTCATGGTGAGGGAGTCGAATGGATCAACAGCACATCCGCAATTTCTGCATCATCGCCCACATAGACCACGGCAAGTCAACCCTGGCCGACCGCCTGCTGGAGCACACGGGCACCATCAGCGCCCGCGAGATGATGGACCAGGTGCTGGATAGCATGGACCTGGAGCGGGAGAAAGGCGTGACCATCAAGGCCTCGGCGGTGCGCATGGTGTATGAGCATGCGGACGGCGAGCAGTATGAGCTGAATCTGATTGACACCCCCGGCCACGTTGATTTCACCTACGAGGTCTCCCGCGCCCTGGCAGCTTGCGAGGGCGCTATCTTGGTGGTGGACGCCGCCCAGGGCATCCAGGCCCAGACGCTGGCCAATCTGTACCTGGCCCTGGATCAAGACTTGGAAATCGTGCCCGTGGTCAACAAGATTGACCTGGCCAGGGCTTATCCCGATGAGGTGGTCCAAGAGATCGAGGAACTGATTGGAGTGCCTGCCGCCGAGGTGATCCGCACCTCGGCCACGGAGGGCATCGGCATCAAGGAAGTGCTGGAAGCCGTCGTGGAGCGTGTGCCTCCCCCGTCGGGCCAGACGGAGGAATCCCTGCGGGCTCTGATCTTCGATTCTCACTACGACACCTACAAAGGGGTGGTGGCCTACGTGCGATTGATGGATGGGGAGCTGGGTCAGGGTCAGCAGTTAATGCTCATGTCCAATGAGACGGTCATCGAGCCGTTGGAGGTGGGCAGCTTCCGACCGGGCATGGTTCCTGTGGAGGGATTGACGACCGGCCAGGTGGGCTACGTGGCCACCGGTCTCAAGGATGTGCAGGAGTGCTCGGTCGGCGACACCATCACCCTGGCTCGGAACCCGGCGGAGAAACTTCTCCCCGGCTACCGTCCGGCCAAGCCGATGGTCTTCGCCGGCCTCTATCCCGTGGAGCCTGAGGACTATGGTCTGCTAAAGGATGCCCTGGAGAAGCTGCGGCTCAACGACGCCTCACTGGTCTACCAGCCCGAGACCTCGCAGGCCCTTAACCTGGGCTTTCGCTGCGGCTTCCTGGGACTCTTTCACATGGAAATCGTCCGCGAGCGGCTGGAGCGGGAGTACGATCTGGAGTTGCTGATCACGGCTCCCAGCGTCGAGTACCACGTGATCACTCGCCAGGGAGAGCGTGTGATCGTCACGGGGGCGGCCGATTTGCCGCCGGCGGGTGAGATCGAGGAGATCCGCGAGCCGTGGATGGACATCCAGATCTGGGCTCCCGACGAGTACATCGGGCCGATCATGGAGCTGGTGACCACACGGCGGGGCGAGGTGGTGCGGATGGAGTACCTGGAGCAGCAGCGCGTGCATTTCGCTTACCAGATCCCCCTGGCCGAGCTGATCGTGGATTTCTACGACCGGCTCAAATCCTGCACTCGCGGCTACGCCTCGTTGGACTATGCTTTCGCCGAGTATCGTCCGGGCGATCTGGTCAAGCTGGACATCCTGGTCAACAAGGAGCCAGTGGACGCCCTGTCCCTCATCATTCACCGCGACCAGGCCTATGCCATAGGCAGCGCGCTGACCCAAAAGCTGAAAGAGGTGATTCCCCGCCAGCTCTTTCCCGTGCCTATCCAGGCGTCCATCGGCAGGCGAGTCATCGCGCGGGAGACGGTCAAAGCATTGCGCAAAGACGTCACGGCCAAGCTCTATGGCGGCGATGTGACCCGCAAGCGCAAGCTGTTGCAGAAGCAGAAAGAGGGCAAGCAACGCCTCAAGCGCATCGGAAGCGTGGAGATCCCCCAGGAGGCTTTCGTAGCGGTGTTGAAGTTGGAGAGATAATAGGGGAGGTACGGATACGTAACGAGACCTGTCTGGCCAGGACAAGCTACATTTACGACTTCAATGTGTCAGTGACTACGGGGTTTAGAATTGGTTTGCTTGCTTTTCTAAGATTTGCTCGACTTCTTTGAGTACTTCCTCCACGGTAGGCGGGAGCGAGGCGTAGGCGACTTCTTCCTTGCCTAAATGCCTATGGTGAGGGAAGGTAGCCAAATGGGGATAATGAGGGGAGTCATCATAGCGGAAGATGGTCTCTCCTAACTTGTGATAATGGAAAGAGTAGTCAGAGAGAAACGCGGTGTCACCGTAGATCCTCACAACACCTTGAGCACTCAGAGCGCTGTTATCCCAGTACTCCACCTCGAAAGAGAAGCTGCCACTTCTTCTGGTGGCAGCTTCAAAGGTCGGGTAGGCACGTAGTTCTCCGGAGCAATATGTTTTGAGTGCTCGTTCCAGTCGGCGGAAGTAGGTAGTTATGGTCATGCATATTGAACCTCAAGTGCTTCTCTGGCTGATACAAGATCGAGGTATAACCTATACGTCCCTGCCCACTTGATAACTTTCGAGCTATCCCCCATCTCTCCCCGGACGTAGCGGGCGAAAAATTCTTCGGAGGAGAGCCCAAATTCCTCCTCGAAAGTTTCTAAGCGTTCTTCAAGCTCGGCTAAGGTCAAGTTCTTGATGATAAAAGTCATGGCAGAGCACCCTCTTTCTGTTTTCTACTCTTCATCACCTGCAACGTAAGTATACCATTGTGCTGAATGTTTGTCAACTACTTTTTGACATCAAGCTCACCTTGTGCTATCCTTTGGGTCTGTAAAGAAATAAGTTCCCCCATTAGTGTCATTGCGAGGAGCGTTTTTTGCGACGAAGCAATCTCCTTGCTGAACAAAGGTGGGGATTGCTTCGCAAAAAGCGCTCGCAATGACATCGTATCGGGAAGTTATTCTTTAACGAACCCTTTGCATCGCAAATCACGAACGTAGGAGCTATGGCAATGTGGCAAGAATATCTTTTTCCTTCCTCAGTAGAAGAAGCGCTGGCTATGCTGGCTGAGCGCGAGGGGCGGGCGCGCCTGGTGGCTGGCGGCACTGATCTGGTCATCGAGTTGACCGAGGGGCGACGGGCCGCTGACTGTCTGGTGGACATCACCCGCATTTCAGAGCTGGGCAGAATAGCGTTGGAAGACGGGATGGTCGTCGTGGGGGCCAACGTGACCCACCGCCAGGCCAGCGAATCGCCGCTGATCCGAGAGCGGGCCTCGGTGCTGGCCCAGGCATGTCACGCGGTGGGCTCGCTGCAGATCCGCAACGTGGCCACGCTGGGAGGCAACGTGGCCAACGCCATGCCCGCCGCCGATGGCGCCATCGCCCTGCTGGCGCTGGAGGCCGAGGCCGAGATCGCCGATGGAACAGGGCGGAAGTGGCTGCCGCTGCCGGCCCTGTTCGCCGGGCCGGGTGTCTCCGAAGTGGACAGCACCAGGGAGATACTGACCGCTTTCCGTTTCCGGGCTCTGGGCCAGCGGCAGGCTTCGGCGTTGGAGCGCATCGCCCGCCGCCGCGCGCTGGCCCTGCCCGTCCTCATCTGCGCGGTGGTCGTTACCCTGAGCGAAAGCGGCAAGCATTTTGAATCGGCGCGCATCGCCCTGGGGCCGGTGGCGCCGGTCCCCTTCCGCGCCTCCCAGGCCGAGGAGAGCCTGCGCGGCGCAGCCATCAGCCTGGAGGCGATGGCCAGGGCCGGGGAGATCGCCATGCAGGAATCGCATCCCCGCTCCAGTCTGCTGCGGGCCTCCAGGGAGTACCGCCAGGAAGTCATCAAAGTGCTGGTGCGCCGAGGCCTGGAGCGGGCCGTGCAAAGAGCAACACCCAATATCTAATCCCCAATACTCAGATTTGTGGAGGTCAACCATCATGCATTCTCTGACGATGACATTGAACGGCGAATCGGTGACGGTGGAGGTGGAGCCGTTTGAGCTGTTGGTGGACGTGTTGCGCGACAAGTTGGGCCTCACGGGCACCAAGATAGGCTGCAGCGAGGGCGAGTGTGGAGCCTGCACGGTGATCATGGACGGCCAGGCGGTGCTTTCCTGTTTGCTGCCGGCCATGAAGGCCCACGGTCGGGAGGTGGTGACTATCGAGGGATTGAGTCAGGACGACGAACTGCATCCTTTGCAGCAGGCTTTCGTCGAGAAGGGGGCGGTGCAGTGCGGCTATTGCACGCCGGGCATGATCATGTCGGCCAAAGCTCTGTTGGACGAGAATCCCCAGCCCGGCCCTGACGAGATCGAAGAAGCCGTGGCCGGCAACCTCTGCCGCTGCACGGGCTATCTCCAGATCATGGAAGCCATTGAGACGGCCATCGAATTGCGCGCAGACGCAAATCCATAGCTCGCTTTGCGCTTGACAGTTGAGTGGCTCTGGTGTAGAATAAAGTTGATTCTCCGTTGCATGTTTGATGAGATTGGAGGTGTCGAATGGGAGAACCTGAAATGACGACCTGGCCAAAAACTGTGTCGCGCCCCCCTGCCTCCCCGGTGTCAGACGAGGAATCGTTGCGCCAGCGCTTGCTGGAGGTGCTGCTGCCGCCTACAGCGTTACGCAAGATGACGCGTCACTTTGTGACGTACGAGGAGTTCCTGGCTTGGGCCGATGAGGACACCCTGGCCGAATGGGTAGATGGGGAGGTAGTCATGTACAGTCCTGCTAGCAAAAGGCATCAGGATATTGCCGGTTTTCTGGAAAGCGTGCTGCGTTCCTTTGTGGAAGTGCGTCAACTGGGTATTGTACTGAGCGCACCCTTCCAGATGCGATTGGAGGACTCAGGTCGGGAGCCCGATTTGCTGTTCGTGGCTGCAGATCATTTGGATCGGTTGAAGGAGAACTACCTGGATGGGCCGGCTGACCTGGTGGTGGAGATCGTCTCGCCGGAGAGTGTGGGGCGAGATCGAGGCGACAAGTTCTACGAGTACGCACGCGGTGGGGTGCCGGAGTACTGGCTGATTGACCCCGAGATGGAATGGGCCGAGTTCTACCAGTTGGAGAAGGGACGCTATCGCGTGGCCTTCAGCGGTAGAGAGGGGCGATATGAGGCCCTGGTTCTGCCCGGCTTCTGGCTGCAGGTGGAGTGGCTGTGGCAGGAGCCGCTGCCGAAGGTGCTGGATGTGCTGCGGGAGTTGGAATTGGTTTGATTGGTTTGTGGTTGGAACGCAAAAGCTCAGGAGACCTCCTGAGCTTTTTTCATCTGTATGGGTATTGGTGCCCCGGGCGGGACTCGAACCCGCATGTCCAGAAGGACACAGGTCCTCAACCTGCCGCGTATGCCTAATTCCGCCACCGGGGCAGGGCACTAAAATTATACTCACTATCCCCTCATTTGTCAACTTGCGAAAAGTAGCGTACAATAGGGACGCCGTGAAACGTGAAGCGTGAAACGTGATGAGGATGAGGAGGAGGCCATCACCATGACGGATCGGAACGTATTGCGAACTGTAGAGGCTGTGGCGGTTTTGCTCTTTTTCGTCCAGGCCCTGCGCGTGCTCTTCTCGGTCCTCTTCGGCGTCATCTACGACTCGGTTTTCGCTGGGCCATTGAGCATGTCCATGATCGTCAGTGTGCTGCTGTCGCTGCTGGCTTTCTTGACCCCGCTGCTTGCTCCCCGCCGCCGGCGTGGAATCCGCCGCGTTCTCCTGGCTGCATCGGTTGTCGTCTTCCTCAGTCGAATCCCTCTGACCCTCAACAACCCTGACCTCAGGCTCTACAGCGCCCTGCTGATCGTGGCCGCGGGCGGTCTCTATGCCGCCGCGTTGCTCAGGGAGGGCAGGGCTGCCTTGCCTGGCGTGTTCGTAGCCGCCCTGGCGGGCGATCAGCTCTTTCGCGCTCTCGGAAACACCTTTGACATCACTCTCCGCGATGGCTGGCTGCCGTATCAAATCGCCATATCCCTGGCTCTGGCGGTCCTGTCGGCCGTCGTCTTCTCTCGTCGTCCTGGCGAATGGGAGGCGTCCCCTGATCGAAAACGGCTGGGTTTGCTGGGAGGACTGGCTGTGGGGGCTTTCCTCTTCTTGGAGACATCGCTGCTCGCCTTCCCCAACGCTCTGGCTCGCTGGAGCGGCGTGAGCTACTCGGTTCTCACTCCCTCCCTCGTGCTCGTCACCTTGCTGCCCCTCTTGCCCATCGTCCGCGCTTGGTCGCGCCGCCTGCTTGCCAAGCGGGTTTGGGGACTGCTTCTGATTCTCGTCACTTGTCTCTGTTTGGCGGCGGGTTATCTGCTGCAGGGTGTCCTAGCAGGGGCCGCCCTTCTTCTGGCCCAGTTCTTGGCCCTTTTGGCTCTTCTGCCCCCTCTGGCCCCTCAAGTGCCCCCTCTAGCTCCCCAAGGCAAACGGGAGCGAATCGGCCTCCACCTAGCGCTGGGCCTGGTCTTCTTCCTGTTGATCAACTTCGCCTTCGCTTTCGCCTTCACCTATGCCTACACCCTGGACATATTCCGCGGCACTGGGCTGCCGATTGTTCTCGTGGCTGGGCTTTTGGCTACTTTGCTAGCCATCAGGCGCAGATCATCGCCGGGGGAGGAATCCTCTCTTCATCAGCTGAGGTGGTCGGCCGTGGGAGTCGGCGGAATAGCCGTCCTAGTCATTCTGACCGCAGTCATCGCCAGGCCGCCTGCGCTGCGCCTGAAAGAGGCGGGGCCAGAAGTGCGTGTGGGCACCTACAACATCCACTATGGCTACAACACCCCCTGGCAGTTCCAACTGGAGGAGATGGCCCGGACTATCGAGGAGAGCGGCGCCGACATCGTGGCTCTGCAAGAAGTTGACGCCTGCCGTATCACCAGCTACGGGGTTGACGATGCGCTGTGGCTGGGCCGGCGCTTGGGGATGGAAGCGATTTACCAGCCCACGGTGGAGCACCTGACGGGCATCGCCCTGCTCTCCCGCTTTCCCGTGCGCCAGGCGGAGGGGAAGCTGTTGACCAGCCAGTTGGAGCAGACGGCCATCGTCCGCGCCGAGGTCGAGGTCGGTGACGACGTCCCCGGTGCCTACGCTATTTGGCTCGGCCTTGAGCCAGAAGAGAGGGCTGTGCAGCTTGGCGAGGCCCTTGATTTCATCGCGGAGGGGTCGGTTGTCCTCGGCGGCGATTTCAACGCCACGCCCGACTCACCCATCTATCGCCAGTTGGTAGACGCAGGGTTCACTGACGGCGCCGCTGCCGACGACGCCTCTTTTACCTCCCCCTCCGAAGCACCCAGAAACCGGATTGACTACGTTTGGATTCGGGGTCTCAGGCCAGTTACGGCGAAGGTGCTGGACTCCACCGCATCCGATCACCGCATGGTGGTGGTAGAGGCCGTCTTGGAGTAGGGAGAGCGTAACTTGTGAGGGGTGATGGTGTTAAACTCTGTTGAGGGGCAGCGAGTGAAGAGGGAGGTTGTGTCGTCATGAAAATCGTACTGGATGCCATGGGTGGAGATCATGCGCCACCGGTGGCCGTTGAAGGGGGAGTGTGGGCTGCACGGGAGTACGGGATCGAGGTGGTCTTGGTTGGCCGCGAGGAGGATGTGCGCCAGGAGTTGGCCAAGTATGACACCTCTGGCCTCAGTCTGCCCATCGTCCACGCCAGCCAGGTCATCGAAATGGAGGAGCACCCTGCGGCTGCGGTCAAGGCCAAGAAGGATTCCTCAATGGTGGTCGGTATGGACTTGGTCAAGCAAGGCGCGGCCGACGCCTTCGTCTCCGCCGGCAACTCTGGCGGGGTGATGGCGGCGGCTTTGTTTCGCCTGGGCCGCGTCCGAGGCATCAAGCGGCCGGCCCTTTCCACCGTCTACCCCACAACGACAGGCTTCTGTTTCATGCTAGACGTGGGGGCCAACACCGACTGCAAGCCCGAGTATTTGCTCCAGTTTGCCTACCTGGGCGCGGCCTACGCGGAGAGAGTGTTGGGGATAACGAACCCTCGCGTGGGCATCGTCTCCAATGGCGAGGAGGAGGGTAAGGGTAGCATCCTGGTGCAGGAGACCTATCCGATGCTGAAGGAGAGTGCTCTCAACTTCATCGGCAATGTAGAGGGCAAGGACATTCCTGCAGGCATGGCCGATGTGGTGGTCACAGATGGCTTTACCGGCAACGTGATCGCCAAGTTATCCGAAGGGCTGGCAGCATCGCTCCTGGGCATAATCAAAGAGGAGATCAAGAAGCGCCCCCTCGCCACGGTTGGCGCTTTGCTCTCCAAGCCTGCCTTCGAGCAGGTCAAAAAGCACCTCGACTACGCTGAGTTCGGTGGAGCGCCGCTGCTAGGGGTGGATGGCGTGGTGATCGTCGCTCATGGGCGCTCCAACGCCAAAGCTGTTAAGAACGCCGTGCGCGTGGCCAAACGGGCGGTAGAGGGAGAGATGCTTGCCGCTATCAAAGAGGGTTTGCAAAACTTGTAGGAGGGTTTGATATGCCAAGAGAACGCAGTGTCAAAGAGAGGGTCGTTGTCACCGGTTTGGGAGCCATCACGCCTCTGGGGCTGAGTGTCGAGGAGACCTGGCAGGGGTTCCTCGCCGGTCGGAGCGGCATAGGCCTCATCACCCATTTCGACCCCAGCGACTATCCCACCCAGATCCTGGGCTTGGTGAAGGGATTCAAAGCGCGAGACTTCATGGACCGCAAGGAGGCGAGACGCATGGCTCTCTTCAGCCAGTTCGCCGTGGCTGCGGCCAAGATGGCCCTGGAGGATGCGAAGCTCGTCATTGATGAGGAGAACAGCGAGGAAGTGGGCGTGGTTTTGGGCAACGCCATTGGGGGCGTAGATGAGACGGAGGAGGCTTGCCGGGTCATGTTTGAGCGCGGTGGGATGCGCATATCGCCCTTCTTCGTGGTGATGATGCCGCCCAACCTGGCCGCTTTCCAGGTGGCTTATACCTATGGCATCAAGGGCTACAGTCTGACCATCTCTACGGCCTGTGCCTCCGGCACGCAAGCCATCGGCGAGGCGGCAGACCTCATCCGCCGGGGGAGGGCCAGGGTCATGGTAGCTGGTGGGACGGAGGGCGGCATCTGTGAGCTGGCCCTGGCTGTGTTCTGCGCCAATCGAGCCTATTCCACCCGCAACGACGAGCCAGAGCGGGCCAGTCGGCCCTTTGACAAGGATCGCGACGGTTTCGTCGGAGGCGAGGGGAGCGGCATCGTGATTTTGGAGAGCTTGGAGCACGCTCTGGAGCGGGGGGCGCGCATCTATGCGGAGGTGCTGGGCTACGGCGCCTCCAACGACGCCTACCATCTCATCGCGCCGGATCCCGAGGGATTGGGAGCGGCGCGAGCTATGCGCTGGGCGCTGGAGGACGCAGGGGTGGAGCCTAGCGAGGTGGACTACATCAACGCTCACGGCACCGCTACCCCCTTGGGCGACGTTTCGGAGACCCTGGCCATCAAGAAAGTCTTGGGCGAGCACGCCTACCGTGTGCCCATCAGCTCCTCCAAATCCATGATCGGCCACCTGTGGGGCGCGGCGGGGGCTGTGGAGTCCATCGCCTGCATTCTCTCCATCCGCGACAACGTCGTCCATCCCACCATCAACCTGGAGACCCCCGATCCCGATTGCGACTTGGACTACGTCCCCAACGCAGCCCGTGAGGCCCAGGTGGACGTTGCCATCTGCAACTCCTTCGGTCTGGGGGGGCAGAACGCCTGCACGGTGTATGGTAGGTACGAAGGATAGAAGAAGGGAAGGAAAATGGAAGTTATCACCAATGAGAAGTTGATCAAGAGCAGGGCTAGGTTGGGCCGCATAGCCAGCTTCGCTGGACTGGCCATATTGCTCGCGGGGCTGGTCGCCTCGCTCTATTCCCAGTGGTTTCTGGCATCGCTTGTTTGCCTGTTCGTAGGCTTTCTGCTCTCCCAGATCGGTCTATACTATGCCAACCGTTGGGTCAAGGAGCCGCGCGGCGATCAGATACTGGACAAGATACTGAAGGGCTTCGGTGACCGGTATTGCCTCTACAACTACGTCCTCCCAGCTCCGCACGTTTTGCTGGGCCCCTATGGCCTCTGTGTCATCAAGCCCAAGCATCAAGCGGGCCAGGTTCGCTGCGAAGGGGACACGTGTCGCCGTGAGCTCGGTTGGAAGCGCGTCTTGCTTCTCTTCGGACAGGAGGGACTGGGCAGTCCGATCAAGGAGGTGCGAGACGAGGCCGAGAAGCTCCGCCGTTTTCTGGATCAACGGTTTCCCGATGATGTGCCCATTGAAGAGGTGGTCGTGTTCACCAATCCCCAGGCGGAGCTAGAAGCAGAGAACTGCGCTGTTCCTGTATTGGACGGCACGCAGTTCAAGCTTTTCCTGCGGAATCTGAGCAAGGATAGGCCCATACCCGACAGCCAACGGAAAGAGTTGGCCGAGATCTTGGCTGCAGAGGCGAACAACGGACGATAGGATTTAGCGGACCTTGGAGGGCGTCTTGCTTTTGCCAGGAGCGTGGTTGCTGGGGCTCTTTGTTCTGTGGATGGCAGCCTTCGCAACAGTTCGGTGGCTTCACCAGCGGGGGCGACTGGAGGGGGACTATCACCGCGACGTGTTGGCTCTGGGCATCATCGCTCTAGCCACCATCGGCTTCTTCTGGCAGCTTTTCTTCACTGATGATACCTGGATGCCCTCCGGGGGCGGCGATCTGGTCTCTTTCCTCTATCCCGTCTACCGCTTCGCGGCCCGGAATCTGAGGCGAGGGATCATACCTCTCTGGAATCCCTATCTATACGGCGGCGCGCCCTTTGTCGCCGACAACCAATCGGGCCTCTTCTATCCCGTTAACCTTCTCTTTTTCCTCCTCTTTCCCGAAATAACCTACCCCACCATGGAGCTGCTGGCCATATTCCATTTCTTCCTGGCCGGCGCCTTCATGTACCTCTGTCTGCGCTCCCTGTCATTGCGAGGAGCGGAGCGACGAAGCAATCCCCCGCCCTCAATGTGTGTGCAACCTGGGGATTGCTTCGCGGAGTTTACACTGAGCAAAGCGAATGTGCTCGCAATGACGGGCGTGAGCCGCTTGGCCGCTTTGGCCGGAGCCATCGCCTTCATGTTCTCCGACCTGTTCGTCACCCACTTCGGCAACCTGAACATGATCGCCGTAGCCGCCTGGCTGCCCCTCATCTTCCTCTGCTATCATCGGGCTTTGGCCGAGGAGCGGCCGAGCATGGCCGTCGCCGCCGGGGCCTTTCTGGGCGTCGCCACCTTGGCCGGCCACATCCAGATCACCCTGTTCATCGCCTTCGCATTGGTGTTGTACACTCTCTATGGGAAGAGGCAGCGAGGCACCGAGTCAACGAGTCAACGAGGAAACCCCATTACCCCGTTGCCTCGTTACCTCGTTTACTCACTAGGTCGTTACTTAGTGCCCTGTTGCCTCGTTGCCTTCTGTTTTGCTGCCCTGGCCCTCATCCCCAGCTACGAGATGGCCGGCCACAGCGTGCGGGCCGAGATGAGCTACCAGGAGGCCAGCCAGTATTCCCTGCCGCCGGTGGGGCTGATTGGCCTGCTCATCCCCGGCTTCTTCGGGCGTGGGCCAGCGGGCTTCTGGGGACCCTGGGATCGGGTGGAGGTGGGCTACATCGGCGTTCTGTCCCTCGTTCTGGCGGTTCTGGCTGTTCTCCTCAGACGGGATAGGCTGACTCGCTTCCTGGTGTGCCTGGCTATCCTCTCTCTCCTTCTGGCTTTCGGGGGCTACACCATCCTGCACGGCTGGCTCACCTTGCTGCCCGGTTTCGACAAGGTGCGCGCCCCCGCCCGCTTCACCTACCTCTTGGATTTTGCCGTGGCTGCTCTGGCGGCGCTGGGTCTGGATGCTCTCCTGGGGCCACTGAGTAGCAAGATGCGAGCTTTGTTTCATCGCCTGCTGAAGGCGGCATCTTGGCTCTGGCTGGGCGCAGCCATCATCGGCTTGCCTCTAGGCTACCACGCTATCCTGACCGCCCAGGGCAGAGACCCAGCGATATATAAAAGGACCGTAAGCGCGGTCAACGGCCTGGTCTTTTTCCTCTTGATCCTGGCCGCCAGCCTGGTCATCCTCAACCTGCGGCGCTACCGCTGGTGTAAGCGTGAGCGACAGCGTTGGGTCGTGGGCGCATTGGCCGTGGGTCTGATCGCCCTCGACCTGTTCAGCATGGGGGCCTATACCGATCTGGAGTATAACGATCCTACGGTGGGCTTTCAGCACCCTGAAGCTATCGAGTTCCTCAAATCGGACCCGAGCTACTACCGCATTGACACGGGAACGGGCGTTTGGGACGTCTGGCAGCCCAACACCAGCTTGCTGCATGGCCTCTTCGACGTTTCTGGCATCTGGAACCCGCTCCAGTTGGCCGATTACAGGCGCTACTGGGATGCGGTGGGCCTGCGGGGCCTTCGCTCCTCCCGCTTGTACGATTTCGTGAACGCCAAGTACGTCATCGGCCACAAGGACGTGCCTCTAGACTGGGACAAGTTCGTGCCCGTCTTCGACCGCGACCCCCAGATCAACGTCTACCTGAACACCCAGTCGCTGCCGCGCGCCATCCTCGTCCACCAGGCCATAGCAGTGCCCGATCAGGAGAGCGCGTTCGTCCACATTCAAGACCCCGACTTCGACCCGGCCAGTAGCGTGATCGTGGAGGGAGGCAAGGCATTGCAGGGGAGCGGGGGAGCAGGGGGGCAAGGGAGCAGGGAAGCAGAAGGCGAATCCTTGTTGGACATTACGGTTTATCGGCCCAATTCCATCCACCTCACGGCCAACACGCTGACAGAGGCGTATCTCGTTCTTAGCGAGGTGTACTATCCGGGCTGGAGGGCTTACGTGGACGGTCGCGCTGCGCCGGTTCTGCGGGCCAACTACGCCTTCCGCGCCGTCTACCTGGAGCCAGGCTACCACGAGGTGCGCCTCGTTTTCGAGCCTCTATCCTGGAAGGTTGGGTTGGGCATCAGCTTGGCCACCTGGGTTGGCCTGGCTGTGTGGGCTCTATTCACCTGGCGGGCTCACCTATCTACAAGAGGAGGCTAGTCGGAGTGCAAGTGCAAGCTGCCCTGGGCTGTGAACTGGCGATGGCGTACCGCGGTCCTGAACTCGTTCGGGTTCATGGGGTCACAACCCCAACAAATTGGGGACTCCGGCGGTTGTACGTTGTCGCCATAGCGCTGTTGCTAATCGTGGCGCTGCTGGCCGGGTGTGGCCCGAGCCCGACGCCAGAGCCTACCGATACACTGCGCATAACGGTTAGCATTTTGCCGCAAAAGTACTTCGTGGAGCGCATCGGCGGCCAGCACGTGACCGTGGGCGTGATGGTGCAGCCTGGGGCCAGCCCGGCGACCTACGAGCCCAAGCCGGAGCAACTGCGGGCGCTGAGCGATGCCGACGCCTATGTTAGCATCGGCGTGCCCTTCGAGAAGGCGTGGCTGGAGCGCATCGCCTCAGCCAATCCCGACGTGCTGATGGTGGATACGACCCGGGACATCGAGCGCGTGCCGGTGGGAGCGCACCATCATCATGGGGAAGAGGAAAGGTCCCACGAGGGAGAGACTGAGAACCCAGATCCACACATCTGGCTTTCGCCTGAGTTGGTCAAAGTTCAGGCGCAGACGATCTATGAGGCGCTGGTGAAGCTCGATCCGGCGCACAAGGAAACTTACAAGGCGAACCTGGACACCTTCGTGGCCGACATTGATGCACTGGACGCCGACATCCGCCAGACGCTGCAGGGAGTGGAGAATCGCCAGTTCATGGTCTTCCATCCGTCGTGGGGCTACTTTGCCCGCGATTACGAGTTGGAGATGATTCCCATCGAGGTCGGCGGGCAGGAGCCCAGCGCGGCCGAACTGGCGGCGCTCATCACCGAGGCCAAGGAGAAAGGCATCAGGGTTATCTTCGCGCAGCCAGAGTTCAGCACGCGGGCGGCAGAGACCATCGCCCAGGAGATCGGCGGGGAGGTGCTGCTCGTCAGCCCGCTGGCGCCCGATTGGCTGGACAACCTGCGCCAGGTGGCTGAGACGTTCGCTGAGGTGTTGAGCAAGTAGCAGGGGGAAAGATGCGACACGTGGAAACGACGGAGAGGCCACGAGAAGTGATCTCGGTCAGGCATCTCTGGGCCGGGTACGACGGCGAGCCCATATTGGAGGACATAAACCTCTCGGTCAGAGAGCTGGACTTCATCGGACTGATCGGCCCCAACGGCGGCGGCAAGACGACCTTGCTCAAGGTGTTATTGGGGCTGATACCGCCCATGCGGGGCGAAGTGCGTATCGTGGGCAAGAGTGTCGAGGAGGGCAGGCGATACATCGGCTACATCCCCCAGACCGTCGAGTTCGACCGCGACTTCCCCATCAGCGTGTGGGACGTGGCGCGGATGGGACGCCTGGGCCGCCGCCGTCTGCTGCAGCGCTACACCGCCGAGGACGACGAGATCGTGGCGGAGGCGCTGCGCAGCGTGGATATGTTGAATCTGCTGGATCGCCCCATCGGCGAGTTGTCGGGCGGACAGCGGCAACGGGTTTACATCGCCCGCGCGCTGGCCACAGAGCCCAACATCCTGCTCCTGGACGAGCCCATGGCCAGCGTGGACCCCCGCGTGAGCGCCAGCATCTACGAGCTTCTGAGACAATTGAACGAGCACCTCACGATTTTGATGGTCTCACATGACATGAGCGCCATATCGTCTCACGTAAAAACGGTGGGCTGCCTCAACCGCTGGTTGTTCTACCACGGGGAGAAACAGCTCACCCCCGACATGCTGGAGGCTGCGTATCAGTGTCCCATTGATCTGATCGCGCACGGCATCCCCCACCGGGTGTTCGCGGAACATGCCCCAGAGGAGGTGCAGCAGTGATCGAGGCGCTGCAGTTTGGCTTCATGCGCAACGCACTGATGGCCGGAGTCCTGGTCAGTATCGCTTGCGGCATCATCGGCACCTTCGTGGTCGTCAATCGGATCGTCTTCATCAGCGGCGGCATCGCCCACGCCGCCTACGGTGGCATCGGCCTGGGATATTTCTTCAAGTTCAACCCGGTGCTGGGTGCAATCGTCTTCAGCGTGGCGGCAGCGTTGGGGATGGGCCTGGTGCATCGCAAGACCCGCCAGCGGGCGGACACCATCATCGGCGTGATGTGGGCCGTCGGCATGGCCCTGGGGATTATCCTGGTAGATTTAACAGAGGGCTACAAGGCAGATCTGATGAGCTATCTCTTCGGCAGCATCCTGGCTGTCCCGTCGAGCGACCTGCTGATCATGCTGGCGCTCGACCTGGTCATCGTCGCGCTGGTGATGCTGTTATACAAGGAGTTGTTAGCAATCTCGTTCGATGAAGCCTTTGCCACCGTGGAGAACGTACCCGTGGATGCAATCTACATGGTCCTGTTGTGCATGATCGCCTTCACCGTAGTGATGATGATGCGGGTGGTGGGGCTGATCATGGTCATCGCCCTGCTGACCGTGCCGGCGGCCATCAGCGGGCAGTTCGTGAAGAACATGAAAAAGATGATGGTGCTGGCCAGCATCCTGGGCGTGGTTTTCACCACCACGGGGCTGTGGCTCTCCTACTTCCTGAACCTGACCTCCGGCGCGACCATCATCCTGGTCTCTGGGGCAGCCTATCTGTTGAGCATGGCGGTGAAGCCTTTGCTGGGGACTAGGGGCAAGGGACTGGGGGCAAGGGACTGGGGGCAAGGGACAAGGGGCAAGGGACTAAGGTCAAGGGACAAGGGATAGGTCTACCTGATCCCTAGTCCCTGATCCCTAGTCCCTGATCCCTAATCCCTAGTCCCTGACCCCTAGTCCCTGACCCCCTTATTCTCCAACTCCACTAAGCTATCTTCGTGCCGCAGTTGGGGCAGAACTTGGAGCCTTCGGGCACGTCGGCCTTGCAGTTGGGACAGATCATCGCTTCGCCAATCTTGGCCCCGCACTGGGGGCAGAACTTCGATCCCTTGGGGATCTGCGCCGAGCAACTGGGGCACATCATCGTCTCGGCTGCCTGCCCCCCCGGCTGCTGCATGGACTGAGCCATCATCTGGGCCATGGCCGCCCCCATGCCCACGCCAGCCCCCAGACCGACCCCAGCGCCGGCGACACCTCCAGGCGCGGCCGCGGCCTCGGTCATGGCCCGCGCGGCCTTGAACTGGAGGTAGGCCTGCATGTTGCCGATGGCGCCCATGGACGCCCGCTCGTCAATAGCCTTGGCCGTTTCCTCCGTGGGACTGATGGAGTTGACGTAGAGAGTCTTGAGGGCGATGCCCAGGGCGTTGAAATCGTCCTGCACCTTGGCTTTGGCGCCGGCGCCGAGCTCGTCGTACATGCTGGGCAGGTCGAGGATGGATTTCTGCATCTCGCCCAGGAGGTCGGTGAGCTTGGATATGATGATGCCCCGCAGGAAGCCCTGGATCTGACTCGTCTCGTAAAGCCCCTGGGTGCCCACGATCTTGTTGACGAAGAGTTGGGAATCGTTTATCTGCATGGAATAGGTGCCGAAGGCCCGCAGACGCACCATGCCCAACTCGCTGTCGCGTAGGGTGATGGCCTCGGGAGTGCCCCACTTTTGCTCCAGGAACTCCCGCAGGTTGACGAAGTAGACCTCGGCTTTGAACGGCGTCTCCCCGCTGAAGGCCATGCCAACTAGATTCACCAGCAGCGGGATGTTGGCCGTGGAAATGGTGTGTCGGCCTGGGCCGAAGGTGTCCAGGGCCTTGCCGTCGCGGAAGAAGACGGCCTCCTGGCTCTCGCGCACGATGAGCTGCGAGCCCAGGCGGAAATCGCCCGAGCCATGCTCCGGCACCCGATGCACCATCTGTCGCCCCGTCTCGTCGAAGAATTCGATTACATCGAAAATTCGCGCCATTTGTTTTCCTCCTTTTTTCGTGACTACTCAGGCTGGCATTGCGAGCGAAGCGAAGCAATCCCCTGGATTGCCGCAATCTCCTACCAGCAATTGGGGATTGCGCCGCTT
This sequence comes from uncultured Anaerolineae bacterium, assembly GCA_964510205.1. Lineage (GTDB taxonomy): Bacteria > Chloroflexota > Anaerolineae > VGOG01 > VGOG01 > CAZEBW01. The sequence goes on along the minus strand of CAZEBW010000042.1, from coordinate 1,889 downwards.
TTCCAAGTTCGGCGCAAACAGCGCGCCTCGCAATGATACGGTCTGAGCAGTTACCTTTTTTCAGTGTCTCAGCGTCATGACGTTTGACGCTTGGCGTTTGAAGTTTGAACTTTGAACGCTGGATTTTGACCTTTAGCTCGCTTGCAATATCACGTCCTGTCTCTTGCTGAACGTGTCGTTCACGCCCTGGACGGTGTTCACCAAATCGGCGATGGCCTCCGCCGCGCCCTCATTGGCTGCGATGGCTTCAGAGACCTCGTTGATGCCAGCCGCCACCTTGGACACCTCGTCCGTTAGGGCGCTGTCGAACTCGTACAGAGCGTCGAGTTGCTCCTCTTTGACCTTCACGGCGTCGAAGAAACCGGCATAGCCGTAGCTGGCCGTCTTGAGCCGATCAATGAGGAATTGCAGCTTCATCCCCCCGCTCTCCAGGTCGTCGAGCAGGCCAATCTGTCCCGAGCTGATCAGTTGCTTCTGCAGGTCGGGAATCCTCCGCCGCTGTTCCTCAAACTGGCGGGCCAGGTGCTGGCGCAGGAGCTTATCGGCCTCGCGCCGCATCTCCTTCTCTTTGTAGCCCTTGTAGCCGGGGACCTTGGCCACAAGCTCCTCCAAGCCTCCCAGGGCTTCTCTGACTTTCTCCTTTATATCCATACTTCCTACCTCCTTCCTGATGTCTTGAGTTAGCTTCTAGCTTGTGGTGGATAAGCCCAGCTCATCCACCACCATGATGCCGTCTTTCAAGATCTCTGCCATGGCCGAGTTGCGCTTGGTCAAGAGAGTGCGAAACTCGGTAGGCGTGTAGCCCTTTGGCTCCAACGGCGGCTCGTGACAAGAATACAGCACTTCCATTCGTTCCAGCGGATGGTGCGGCAATCCCTCGGAGATGATCAAGATATCCACATCGCTGCCCAAATTGAAGTCGCCTCGAGACACAGAGCCATAAACGATGGCCGTCAGTTCCCCCAACTTCCCACGCAGCACCTGGGCGTAGGTTCGAGCCATATCCATAAACGCTTCCCGTTGTCTCTGCCTCTCCTTCAGTGCCTCAAGCATAGGGTTCCCTTGTCTTTACAGAAATATCTCCGTTCCGCAGTAAGGGCAGCCGACCACGCCCTTCCCAGCTAATTCCAACTGCCCGCCGCAATTGGGGCACTTGTTGGTCTTGAGCTCGGAGGCCTGCTTGGAGTAGAGGATGCCCTCGTCCCATTTGATGTAGCCTGTGAAAAGTCCCTTGCCCACCAAGTCGTAGATCCAATCCTTCACCTGGTCGCGAGTGGCGTTCAGTTCCAGGGCCACCTCGGCCACCCGCACCTGCCCTTGGGACAGCACCATGTTGAGCACCTTCTTCTCTTTTTCGAGCTCGGCGAAAGTGGCCGCTTCCTGGCGGCCCTTGACGAGTAGAAAACCCCCAACGCCCACCAGGGGCAGGACCACCACGATGAACACCAGCCCGAACCCCAGAATCATGGCTGCCGCTGTCCTGCCCGATGCAGCGCCTGAGGCGAAGAAGAGCGCGGCCACCAGGCCGATGGCGATGCCTGCTACAATCATGATCATCCCTATCGTTTTCCCCGAACTGGTCATGTAAACCTCCGTACTGGTCTGATGGTCTTTGGCAAAGCCGTAGGTTTGAACTTTGAGCTTTGAACTTCAGCTACCGTACACTTTCTCTTGAGGCTGCCGCTTCGGCCGCTTGGCTTACAACAGTTTCTCTTATTTGCTACTGAGGGGCGTCCCCGCCCTGTGTTTTGCGCCGCATTAGGCGTGGCGAGACGCCACTTTGTAGCAAGCGAAAAAGCCTGGACGCTGTCTAGCCGACGCCGCCGCCTCCGCCTCCGCCGCCACCGCCGCCCCCACCGCCGCCGCTGAATCCGCCTCCGCCAGAGCTG
>CAZEBW010000041.1:0-31979 GCA_964510205.1 uncultured Anaerolineae bacterium | reverse complement strand
TGGGTTGGCCTCCTGAAGCCTTCCAGGAGCTTGTCCCAAATGCGTAACGCTCCCACCGCGAATCTTGACAACCTCGCCAAAAAGTGGTATAATAGCATGCGGACCGACTGGTCTGTCTCTCTTCCTCTATTCGCCTCACAAAGGACGCCCACAATGAATCTGAAGCAAAGGACCATCCACGAGTCTTTGAAGCTGTTTTCCCTGAAAGGATTTTTGAGTACCTCGATTAATGATATTCTGGAGGCTGCAGACACCTCCAAAGGCGGATTCTATAATCATTTCGCCAGTAAAGAGGACCTGTTCTTTGAGGTCCTGGATGAAGCGCGAAGGATTTGGCGTGCAAAGTGTCTTGCCGGTCTAAATGAGATTGAAAGCCCGATTGGAAAGATTAAGAAGCTCCTGGAGAACTACAGAGACCGATATCTCAAAGATACGGAGGACTTGCCAGGAGGCTGCATCTTCGTTACTTTTTCCGTTGAACTCCCTGACCAGCTCCCCCATCTATCCCAAGAGGTGAATAAGGGATTTGTAGGTTTGAAAGCCATGCTCAAGAGGCTTTTGAGTGAGGGAAAGGAATTGGAGGAACTAGGTGGCGATGTGAGTATCAACACCGTAACGGAAATGCTATTTGCTGGCATGTTGGGGGCTTCTGTTATCTACGGTGTGGATAAGTCAACCGACAGTCTAGATAGATCTATCAACTCTCTAATTGAGTATCTTGAAAAACTGAAACCGTAAAACCGTTCGACACGGGTGATTCTTGGCATAGGCGCCCTGAAGTTTTTTTAAGTCGTCTTGAGACCGACTGGTCTGTCTCTTCTCTATTCACTTGGAGGCAATGATGTTTTCTGGTGACTGGCTGCAACGACGAGAGATGCTTTCGCTGACCCAGGTCGCCCTTATTGATGCCCTCCACGATAACTTACCCATCACCTATCGCGAGTGGAACCGACGAACCAATCAACTTGCCAACTTCTTGCGGGGTGGACTAGGTATTCCCTGTATCCGATCCCAAATGGAGCGAAGTGGGCCAGGCCAGCATAGTGCTGAAACCTGGCACGCGCTTGACCCAAACCGACTTGAGGAACTGGCTGTGTGAGCGAATGGCTCACCACAAAGTTCCCAAGTCGGTTCTGTTCGTGGATACGCTTCTGATGAACGCGGTCTCCATGGACAACTGGATGTGCTGTATGTGGACGAGGCCCTGCGCAGGAGCGGCTGTGAGCGGGCTGACCTCGATTTGCTCAATATGATACACGTCAAGCCTCCAGCTTTTCGCGATATGCTCCGCTGTTTGGGTCTGACCGAAGAGCAAGGGGTCTACAACGCCGATTACGGCCACATCGGCGAGCAGGATAGCATCATCAACGTCATCGGGGGAGTGAAGCAGGGTCGGCTCAAGGACGGCGATTTGATGGTCATCTTGGACGCGGGAATCGGCTACGTATGGGGGCAGCGTGCGTGAGATGGGGAGAGTGTGAAGCGTAAGACGTCAAACGTTAGCCTGAAGGAATACGAAATACGCGGTACGCAGGATATCAATATATCAATAGGGTGTATTCAAAATGAGTTGATAATTGCTAAGCAGCTTGCCGTTGCTGGTCAAGACCTTGGTGATGAGATGCGCGCTTCGCCACGGTGTCAAAGGGTATGATTTTGTCAGATAGTTGAGCCGGGGTATCCAAGGCCTGGTCTTCCAAGCTGTCTTGGACAGGGAAGGGGAAGTTATACAAACGACCGTGTCTCTGTTGTTTGCGGAATTGGTGATAGTCATCCCAGTCTCCATTTTCAGCCACAGCGCGTAGGCGAAGGAGGTTCTCGGCCCCGGGTTGAGTCCAGCGCATCCCAGAGAGTTCAAAGCGGTCTTTGACCAGGTGACGACAAGCCCCTTCAATGACACCGGAGGCAATAGGCCATCCCTGGGCTAGATAGTAGTCGTAGGCCATGTAGGAAAGGTTGCGTTCGAAGTAGTTAGCCGCTTTTTCGAGTTCCTTGCGTTGGGCTTTGGTGCGTTTGGGGGCCTGGGCTAGGCTGCGAAAATCTGCAATGACCTGCTCTGTTTCGCCCGAAAGGATCTTCAGTGTCTGCTCTTCTACCCAGGGTATACGCAGCGGGTCTTGTTCATCGAACAAGCGGTTGGCAACATCCCAGAGGTATTCGTTGCCATGAATGAAGTCTAGGATGAGGGTGAAGTCCGGACAGTAGCTCAGAACCCGTGTTTGCAGGGCTTCACAGCCATCAGTCAAAGCAACATAGTGTTCAATGTGAGAACCTTCGCGCTTCTCGACCTGTTCAGCTAAGCGCTCTAGAGCCGTGTCTTTGCCCTCCAAGGTGGCCCACAACTGTTTATTCTGCGGTTTGTCACGCTTTGATGCGGTTTCTTTACGGTCTGAGGTCTCATCCTTATGGAAAAAGCTGGCCACCACCTCTTCTGGCGTACGTTTGTGCGGGGCAATGGTATAGACACCAGTGACAATGGCTTCCTTTTTCTTGCTGCGCTTCTCTCCCTTACCCAAGCGCACTTTGGTTGCTGCAGGCGTCTCTCGTACCATCGGCACGCCTTTGCCATCGGCCTGGATGACCAAGATCTCGCCTTCATCCTCCGACTTGGGCGCTGGCTTTTGCTCATAGTAGGCTTCTACATCCGCTGCGTCCTCGGCTACCATACTTTGTATAGCGTTCGTGGAAAGCTTCTGTCCCAGTATGCGTGCAAACATCTCTCTGACCTTATCATAAGTCACATCGACGCCCAGATACTCGGCGATTTCTCGCAGCAGGTCGGAGTAGCAATCGGAACCCAGACTCAATTCTCCATCCAATGGACTCTGACCAACAATGCCCCTTTTGTAGAAGTAGGGGCGCCAAAACGGCAACTTGCCAAAGACGGAGAAATAGGCGCGTTTCCTGTCGTCAAAGCAGGGCAGCGTTTCGCCAGCCTCGGTCTCGATTGGTGTGCGCGGATATTCTGCCGCACGCATCGTAAAGAATAGCAGCATGAGCTTGAAACCCAGAGCTAGCAAACGCCTGAATATTCCGCGCTCAACCTGGTCTGCCGTTGCTGCTTTACTTCCTTTGACATAGATTAGCATCGCTTCGAACTCTGTGCGAATCTCTTGGACAATATCTTCTGTGTTGAGCAACATAGCTTACCTCCCGGTTCTTGTCGAAGGATTGGGTACAACGCACCTTATTTTAACCGAGATTAGCTATATCTTCAACTCATTTTGAACACACCCATATCAATACAATCATTAAGGAGGCAAATTGCAGATGATAGACTTCACTTTTACCGAAGAGCACGAACTGTTCCGGCAAGCGGCGCGCGAGTTTGCGGAAACCCAGGTCAGCCCCAGTGTTTCCGAAATGGAGGAAACCCGCCAAGTCTGCGACGGAGTTGTCAAAGCTCTGGGTGAGGCCGAGATGATGGCCATCACCATTCCGGAGGAGTACGGCGGTTTGGGATTGGGCTACATAGCCCGCCTCATCGCCCTGGAAGAAATCGGCCGGGTTTCGGTGGCCACAGCTATGATGCTCCAGGTTTTCGCCCTGGGTGTCGAGCCCATCATCGGCTTCGGCAGCGAGGAGCAGAAGCAGAAGTACCTGCCCGGACTGGCCACCGGCGAACGGCTGGCCACGGTGGCTGTCACCGAGCCGACCGGAGGCTCCGATGTCAAGGGCAGTCGCACGACCTACAAGGAGGACCACAATGGCTACGTCATCAACGGCCGCAAATGCTTCATCACCAACTCCCACATCGCCGATACCATCACCGTGCTGGCCAAGGACGAGGAGAATCCCGATGCTTTCTCTACCTTTATTATCGAGAAAGGGATGGAGGGATTCAGGCCTGGACACAGAGAGCATAAGGTAGGCATGTACGGCTGCAATACCGGCGAGTTGATTTTTGAAGACTGCTGGGTGCCCAAGGAAAATCTGCTGGGGAAGGAAGGAAAAGGGCTGGGCGTCTCCCTGAGCGCCATTGGCTGCACCGGCAGAGGAGGGATGGTCGGCTGCGCCTTGGGGCTGCACACTGCCTGCCTGGAAGCATCGGTCAAATTCGCCCAAGAGCGGATTCTCTACGGGAGACCGATCAGCAAGCTGCAGACGATTCAGAACAAGCTAGCGGAAATGAAGATTGATCTGGAAGCTGGCCGTCTACTGGCGTATCGAGCGGCCTCTACGCAGGATCAGGGGCAAGCTAGGCAGGCCAGCAATGAATTCGCCGTGGCCAAGTACTTCACCACAGAGGCGGCGCAGAAAGCGGCCAAGATGGCCGTTGACATCCACGGCGGCTACGGCTGCATGGAAGAATACGCGGTCAGCCGTTACTGGCGTGACGCTGCCGTGCTGGGGCCATCGGCCGGCACTTCTGACATCATGAAAGTCATCGTCGCTCGCTGGGTGCTTTCGTAGAAGTAAAACGTGAGGTGTAAAACGTAGGGATGCTCAACATCGTCGTCTGTGCTAAAGCGGTTCCTGATCCCGAAGAAGCGGACCGAATCAAGATTGACCCCGTCACCAAGATGCTAACCCGCTGCGACGTACCGCTGGTCTTGAATCCACTGGACAAAAATGCGATGGAGGCTGCTCTCCAACTCAAGGAGCAGCTCGATGCGCAGGTCTCAGTGATTAGCATGGGCCCTCCCGAAGCAGGCAAAATGGTCAAGGAATGCCTGGCTTTGGGTGCAGACCAAGGATTCCTGCTCTGCGACCGCGCTTTCGCAGGTGCCGACGCCTACGCCACGGCATACACCCTGGCCAAGGGCATTGAGAAGATCGGTGCGTACGACGCGGTTTTCTGCGGTATGGCCAGCAGCGATGGCAGCACGGAGTGGGTCGGCCCGGAGCTGGCCACGTTTCTGGGAGTCCCAGTGGTTACGAGGGTGAGAGAGATGGTCGAACCTGACGGAGAATGGTGGAGAGTAAGAGCCAACCTGGAAAACGGAAGCCGCCTGGTGCGGCTGAAGCTCCCGGCCGTCTTCACCGTGGCTAGAGAGCTAAACACGCCGCGAAGCCTCAGCTTCTCAGGCATTATCAAGGCCAGAAAGAAAGAGATTACCCAATGGGGAATCGGTGACCTGGGTGTGGCGGCAGAGGCGGTGGGATTGAAAGGGTCGCCGACGGTTGTCTCGGACATGACGACCACGGACAGCAGGCGAAAGGCCGAAATCATCGCCGGCACGAGGGAAGAAAAGGCGGAGCGGCTGGTTCGGAAGCTGGCTGAGGCGGGGGTAATATAGGGCAAAGCTCAAAGTTGAAATCCGAAAGCCGAAAACTCGGAACTCGAGTCCAAATGGAAGACACACACGGCCCTGTATGGGTCATCGTCGAGCAAATGGACGGTCAACTTCTGGCCGTATCCCTCCAGCTCATCGGCCAGGCGCGAAGACTGGCTGACGAGTTGCGCACATCTGTGGAGGTTGTTCTGCTGGGAAATGAATTGGACGAGCAGCCCCAGCAGTTGTTCGCCGCCGGCGCTGCCAGCGTCTACCTGGGTGACGACGCCGAGCTGGCCTTCTACCAACCGGAGATCTATACCGAGATCATCGTCAAATTGGCTCAAGAGCGGCAGCCGGAGATTGTGCTCATCGGTTCGACGGACGTGGGAAGGGAACTGGCCCCACTGGTGGCGGCCAGGCTGGAAACCGGCTTGACAGCGCATTGCATTGATCTGACACTCGCCGAGAATGGAATCTTGCAGCAGAGAATTCCAGCCTACGGTGGACTGATTTCAATTATCTGTCCAGAGAAGCGCCCACAGATGGCCACCGTCGCCAAAGGCGTTTTCCCGACACCTGAGTTGGATGACGACCGGATGGGGGAGATTGTGCCGCTAGATGTGCCCGCTGACCTCCCCCGCCGCGTCCAAACGCTGGAAATCGCCCGCCAAGAGCCGGAGGGTGTGCCATTGGAATCGGCCGCCATCGTGGTGGCCGGCGGCGCCGGCGCCGGCGATGCGCAGGGCTGGCACCAGATCGCTGAACTGGCGACAGTGCTGAACGCTGCCTTGGGCTGCACACGGCCAGCTGTTGACGAAGGCTGGGCCAGACTGGAGACCATGATCGGGCAGAGCGGCAAAATGGTGAGCCCGGAGCTCTACATCGGCGTGGGACTGTCGGGCGAACAGCAGCACACGGTGGGCGTCGCCGAGGCCAAAGTCATGGTAGCCATCAACAACGACCCCAAGGCACCGGTATTCGAACAAGTGGACTATGGCATCGTGGATGACTGCCAGGAGTTTGTTCCAGTGCTGATTGAAAAGATCAAAGAATACCAAGCAGAGAGGAGCTAAGTCATGGGAATCAAAACCAGGGACGACTATTGGGCGGCGCTTCGGGAGATGCGCCCGAACATCTACAAGTTCGGCGAGCTCATTGAGGATGTAACCACGCACCCGGCCACGAAGAGAACGGTCGAAAGCCACGCCCTTAACTACGACGCGGCCAACGATCCGGAACTAACGGAACTGTACACTACCACTTCCATCTTCACCGGCGAGAAGATCCTGCGCTGGAACTCCATGATGCAGAGCGCGGAAGATCTCATCGCCAACATGGTAATGAAGCGCCAGAACTACCGCCGCACCGGCAGTTGTACCGGCGGGGTCTGCGTGGGCTGGAATGCCCAGAATGTCATGTGGGCAGTCACGCACGACATGGATGAGGAGTTTGGCACGAACTATCAGGAGAGGCTGAAGAACTGGATTCTGTCGGCTCAAAGCCAGGGCCTGGCGGTGGCCGGGGCCATGACCGACGCTAAAGGCGATCGCAGCCTCAAGCCCTCGCAGCAGCCCGACCCAGACACCAATGTCAGGATAACCGAAGTCCGGGACGACGGCATCGTTATTCGCGGGGCCAAGGTGATGATCTGCGGTACGGCGGCTTCACATGAGATCTTTATCTTACCCGGCGGCATCTACCGTGAGGCGGATGAGGACTTCGCGGTGGCCTGCGTCGTCCCCCGCGACATCGAAGGTCTGACCATCGTGGAAGCCACGCATCCCAGTGACCGGCGGGAGCTTGAAGAGACCGCCGAGGAAGAGGTGCCGAATACGGGCATCACCCAGGGATGGCTCTTGTTTGAAGATGTCTTCGTGCCCAACGAGCGGGTTTTCATGTGCAAGGAGTACAAGTACACGTCCAAGGTCATCCAGTATTTCACCGCCAATTATCGAGCGTGCATCGGAGCCTGCGTAGCAGGTCAAGGCGACGTCATGATCGGGACCTCCGTGTTGATGGCCCGCGCTAATGGCCTTTCCACAAAGAAATTCATGGGCAAGCTCGTTGACATGTCCATCAACAACCAGGTGACTTATGGGCTGGGAGTGGGAGCGTGTGCCATGGGGTCTCAGCATCCCTGCGGCTCGATTTTTGCCGAACCGCTCACCGCACACACCAACAAGGTCATGGTGGCTACGCTGCCCTACGAGGTCAAGCGGCTGACCCAGGAAATCGGCGGCGGCATCGCCGAAACCGGCTGCATGCCCTCCTACAAAGACCTTACCAATCCCCAGTACGGGTCCCTGTTGAAGAAATACCTGAAAGCGGGAGTACCTTCAGGTGAGACCCGCTTCAAGGCCGCCCGCCTGGCCGAGTGGCTGACCGTCGGTGCTGGGATACCAGGCTGCATGCACGGTGGCGGCTCCCCTGATGGCGCGAAGCTGGTCGTTAGGTTCACGACGCCGTGGGAAGAGTACGTTGATTATGCCAAGAGAATAATGGGTATCGATGAGGAAGTCCCCGAACCGTAGAAGTAGGTCGGGAGACTGGTCAATTGGTAGATTTGGATACGGTCTCCGGTTCACCAATCTACCAGTTTGCCAAAGTACCGATGTGCCAACCGAAAGGACGTCACAATGCCCACTTACGATTTCCAACTCCTGCTCAAGCACCTGCTTGAACACGGCGTAGCGTGGGCTCCTGATCAGGAGATCGTCTACCGAGACCAGGTGCGCTACACCTACGCCGATATGTACGGTAGGGTGCTCAGGCTGGCCGCGGCTCTCCAGCAGCTTGGCGTGGAGGGAGGCACCAAGGTCGGCGTGATCGAATGGGACAGCCACCGCTACCTGGAGATGTACTTTGGCGTCCCCGGCAGCGGCGCCATCCTGCACACCATCAATCCCAACCTGGCCCCGGAGAACGTGATCTACACCATGCAGCACGCCGAGGACGAGGTGCTCATCTTCCATGAGGACTTCTTGCCCCTGGTGGAAGAGCTTCGCCCCCGACTCCCCTCCATCCGCAGGTATGTGTTGATCACCGATCAAGCGGATAACGAACATCCGCAGGAAAGACCGGACATCGGGTGGATAGACGCGGAGTACGAAGAACTCCTGGCAGGCGCTTCACCGCTTGGCGAACTGCCCGACCTTGGAAGTAAATACGGCTTCGACGAGAACACCCAGGCTACCTTGTCCTACACCACCGGGACGACGGGCAAGCCCAAGGGCGTCTACTTCACCCACCGGCAACTGGTGCTGCACACCTTCGCCGGCTGGGGATCTTTGCCAGCCCTCTCCAACTACGGGCCGATGGGCAAACACGAAGTCTACATGCCGCTCACGCCCATGTTCCACGTTCACGCCTGGGGAGTGCCCTATTGGGCCACTGTCCACGGATTCAAGCAGGTTTACCCTGGCAAGTACGATCCAGACATGCTCCTCCAGTTGATCGTGGAGGAGGGAGCGACCTTCAGCCACTGTGTGCCTACGATTCTTCAGATGGTCATCACCCCTGCGGCGGCGCAAGGCCTGGACCTGAGCCACTGGCGCGTGGTCACCGGCGGTGCGCGGTTGACCAAGGGACTGGCTATGGCGGCGAGAGAGCTGGGCATCAAAATCACTGGCGGCTACGGTCTCTCTGAGACCTGCCCGCTCCTCACCATTGCCAACCTCAAGCCCTTTATGGAAGAGGAGTGGGATGAGGACAAACAACTGGATTGGATGGTCAAGACAGGTTTTGTTATGCCGCTGGTCAAGATACGCGTGGTGGGACCCGACGGCCAAGACGTGGCTCCAGACGGAACCGAGACCGGCGAGATTGTGGTGCGCTCTCCCTGGACCACGCCCGGCTACTACCAGGACCCCGAGCGGAGCGAAGAGCTATGGGACGGGGGGTGGATGCACACCGGCGATGTGGCCAATGTGGACGAGCATGGCTACATCCAGATCGTGGATCGCATCAAGGACGTCATCAAGAGCGGCGGTGAATGGATCGTCTCTCTGGAGCTGGAGAACCTGCTCAGCCTACACGACGACGTGCTGGAGGCGGCGGTAATCGGCATTCCCGGCCAGAAGTGGGGCGAGCGTCCCCTGGCCATCATCGTTCCCGCAGAGGGCGCTGAGGATCGGATCACGGCTGAGGCCATGCAGGAGCATTTGCAGAGGTTCGTGGCCGAGGGTGTGCTCACCAAGTGGGCCGTGCCTGAGCGCTACGTTTTCATCGAGGGATTGCCCAGGACCAGCGTGGGCAAGATTGATAAGAAAGCGTTGCGCAGCCAGTACTGGACCGACTAACTTGAAGGGAGAAACTCATGAGTGTACCAACAACGGAAGGTGTGGCCGCCAAGACAATTGCGACAGAGCGAATCGCCAGTCGGGTGTTGTTCACCGGGCCAGAAGACGGTGTCCCTGTACTCTTTTTGCATGGCAACTTCTCTTCGGCCACTTGGTGGGAACAGACGATGCTGGCTCTGCCCTCAGGGTATTGGGGCATTGCTCCTGATCTTCGTGGGTACGGTGACGCCGATGCGGCGAAAAAGGTGGACGCTACACGCGGCGCAGGTGATTGGGCTGATGATGCGGCGGCGCTGCTCGATCACTTGAGCATTCAGAAAGCGCACATCGTCGGGTGCTCCATGGGTGGTTCCGTCGTCTGGCGAATGATGATGGACTGCCCTGAACGCTTCCTGACGGTGACGTTGATCAATCCTGGCTCACCCTATGGCTTCGGTGGCACCAAGGACGAGGACGGTACGCCTTGCTACCCCGATTTCGCCGGCACCGGTGGCGCCCTGGTGAATCCCGAGCTGATTCAGCGGGTGACAGACGGAGACCGCAGCATGGAAAGCCAGCTTTCGCCCCGCGTCGGCATGCGGGGACTGTTTACTGAATCATTCATCCCACCTCGGGAGGAAGAACTGCTATCCTCGCTGCTGTCCATCCATATCGGAGAGCAGGACTTCCCAGGTGACTCAACTCCATCTTCCAATTGGCCCTACGTGGCTCCAGGTGCTTGGGGCCCGGCCAACGCCATGTCGCCCAAATATACCGGAGACGTCAGCAAGATCTATGATGGGAGACTGAAGGTACCTGTGTTATGGGCGCGCGGCAGCCATGATCAAGTCGTATCTGACAACTCAACTTCCGATCCCGGCTTCTTGGGCAAGATGGGTCTCATACCAGGTTGGCCCGGGGAGGAGGTGTATCCCCCGCAGCCGATGCTGGCTCAAACCCGCGCTGCCCTGGAGAAGTATGCTGAGGCTGGCGGCAGCTACCAAGAAGTGGTCATTCAAGATGCGGCGCATATCCCCTTCATCGAAAAGCGGGATGAGTTTGACGCCGTTTTTCACCTGCATATTGGAGAGGCATAAGAGGAGCGCTTGGTGGAGGTAACAAAGGGCGAAACTTACGCCGGGAGGATAACACATGTCATTTGAGCGTCTTTTGAAACCGCGTTCCATTGCCGCTTTCGGCGGTGCGCAGGCCCAAGAGGTGATTCGCCAGAGCGATCTCATGGGATACGAAGGGGAGATCTGGCCGGTCCATCCCAAGAAAACGGAGATCCTGGGGCACAAGGTCTACCGCTCGGTGGAGGATCTACCGGCAAGCCCCGATGCCGCGTACGTGGGTGTTAATCGCTACATCACCATAGACATCGTTAGAGATCTCGCGGCGCGAGGTGCGGGCGGCGCGGTCTGCTATGCCACAGGCTTTGTCGAGGCGGGCGAGGAGGGCGCCGAACTCTCAGAGCAACTTCTGGAGGCCTCTGGCGACATGCCCCTGATCGGGCCGAACTGCTACGGGCTTCTCAACTATCTCAACGGGGCGATGCTCTGGCCCGACCAGCAGGGCGGCCGACGAGTTGATGAAGGCGTGGCCATCATCACCATGTCGTCGAACGTGGGTTTCAACCTCACCATGCAGCGGCGTGGCCTGCCTATCGCCTACATGGTTTCCCTGGGGAACAGGCTGAAGTTCGATCTCCACGACGCGATTCACACGTTCGCTCGAGAGGATCGGGTCACGGCACTGGGGCTCTTTTTGGAAACAATGCCTGACCCGAAGTCCTTCGAGGAAGCAGTCAACGTGGCCCGAGGGCTGGGCAAGCCCGTTGTTGCCATAAAGGTCGGTCGCTCCGAGGTCGCACAGAAAATGGTGGTGTCGCATACGGCGTCGCTTGCCGGTTCCGACGCTCTGGTGAGTGCTCTGTTCGAGCGACTCGGCGTGGCTCGAGTCGATTCTCTGGAAGCGCTCATGGAAGCGCTGAAGGTGCTGCATGTTCTCGGCCCATTAGACGGTGGCCGGGTCGCGGCCATGAGCACTTCGGGCGGCGACCTCACGCTTCTAGCCGACGCCCTGGGCCCGAGCTTGACCATGCCCCCGCTATCCGAAAAGGTGGCGCAAGGTCTTCGAGCGACGATACACGAGCGGATGGTGGCTGCCAACCCGTTCGATTTTCAGATGTTCTACTGGAATGACGAGGAACGGATGGCCGAGCAATTTAGCGCGCTTTTGACAGAAGACTTCGATGTAGCGCTGTGTCTGCTCGATTACCCACGGGCAGACCGCTGTGACCAATCAACCTGGGGTGGGGCCGAGAGAGGTTTTGTCCGAGCGGTCCAGCAGACTGGCACCAAGGGCGCGGTGCAAGCGACGTTTTCGGATACGATTTCGGAGGCGGTGGCGGAGCGTTTGATGAAAGAAGGCGTTGCTATGCTGGCCGGTATTGATGACGGGCTGGCAGGCATCCGGGCGGCGGTTGATGTGGGCGACGCCTGGAGCCAGCCTCCCAGCCCGCCGTTGCTCACGGACTTTGGGCAACCGCAGGATGGGGCCGTCAGGGTGTTGGACGAGGCCGAATCCAAGGCTCTGCTCGCCCGGCATGGCGTACCGGTCCCTGCGTCGCGAGTCGTTCGCAGCGCCGGGGAGGCGGCGGCCGTGGCCGAAACATTGGGCTATCCGGTTGTTGTCAAGGCATTGGGCGTTGCGCACAAGACCGAAGTCGGGGGCGTCAGAACCGGTCTTGGCAGCGCAGGTGAGGTATCGGCAGCGGTGACAGAGATTTCGGGCCTCTCTGAGTCCTTTCTGATCGAGGAAATGGTCGGTTGCTGTGCAAACGGCGTCGTGGCAGAGCTCATCGTCGGTGTGGCCCGTGATGAGCAATTCGGCCCACATCTTTTAGTCGGAGGCGGTGGCGTCATGGTCGAGCTGATGAAAGACAGCGCAGCACTTCTGCTGCCGACCACCAGAGAGCGGGTGTTGCGTGCTTTGCGTCGGCTGAAGTGTGCCCCTCTCTTTAGCGGTTTCAGGGGGGCTCCACCTGCTGATCTGAACGCCGCTGTTGATGTCATCTTGGCGGTTGCGGGCATGGTAGAGAGTGACCCCTCATCCATCATCGAGCTCGATATCAACCCGCTGATGCTCCTGGCCGAAGGTCAGGGTGTGGTCGCGGCCGATGCCCTAGTCAGCCTGAACGCGAACAAGCAAATTGAACGCACTGAAAGTTGAGGGGCCAAGTTGGTGGCCCGGCTTCGCAGTGGAAAGGAACCAAGCACATGAAATCCGGAGACAATAAGCTTGAAAAGACCATCCTTGAGAAGGCGAAGGAACTGGGTGCGTCGTCGGGGGGGATCGCCAGGATCGAAGATCTCGAAGCTTCCCCCTCCTTTGAGGTTTACAGCAAAAGGCCGTTCTATGAAGAATACGATCCCTCATCCTCAGATTACTTCGAATTCAAGGGTTTCGATTGGCACGAGGACAAGCGGTACAAATCCGTGCTGGTGTGGGCTTTGGTCCATCCAGCATCCGAGCCGGTACTCGATTGGTGGAGCATGAAGGTCCCAGGCTTTACCCCCGGCAACCGTGTGTTGAGAAGTCAATCGCATAAGCTGCGGGTCTGGCTGGAGGAAGAGCTCGGAATCAGCGCCCTTTCGCTGCCGTATCAGGTCGAATTCGGAGGGACTTTTCTCAAGGATTCTGCTCATCTGGCTGGCCTGGGGGTGATTGGCAGAAACAATCTCCTGATCACACCGGAGTTTGGACCACGTGTCCGTCTGAGGGGGATCTTTATGGAGGCTGAGCTCCAGCCAACCGGTCCGATGACCGGCTTCGATCCATGTGATGGATGCGATATGCCCTGTCACCGAGCTTGTCCGAGGAATGCGTTCCGAAGCGGGTCTTTCGAAAGGCCATACTGCAAGGAGGAGAATGACGCGCGCTATGCCAATGAGGAAATGATAGATGGTTCGGTTATGGGGATAGAAGAGGCCAGCATGGTTATGAAACCCTGCCGGTACTGTGAGCTCGCGTGCCCCGTCGCACAGGGTGCCTCCCTTTGATCTGGAAATGGGCTGAGACGAGGCCAATGAAGCCGCTGCTTCATCAGCAACTGTGTACGAAGCGGCATGGAAGACTGGGGGGATGGTGATTCACCAGACAAGGTTAGTACGTACTGTAGGGCCTGTGAACTGGTGTGTCCTGTAGCTCGATGAACAGGAGCAATGGGGACACGGAGACTGATGCCGTCCCCCAAGAAAGAAAGGAGGAAGCCTATGTAATATGGCGCACAACCGGGAGCTACTATGGTCGAGTTTTAGTTTTCAGTTCCCCAAAAAGGAGGGAGAAAAATGAACCGCAAGCGTAATGCAATTTGGAAGCCTCTGTTCTTGCTAATGACCATCGTAGTTGTGGTGACAGCAGGCTGCGCCGCGCCTACTCCTGAGGTGGTTGAGAAGGAAGTGGTCGTTGAGAAAGAGGTCCCGGTTACCATTGAGGTGGAGAAGGAGAGGGTCATCGAGAAGGAGGTGGTCGTCACCGCCACTCCAGAGCCAGAAAAACCCAAGACCCTGGTCATTGGCTACCCTGTCCAGTACAGCGAAACCTTTGACATCTCTACGATGGTCTACGCCATGGAGCCCACCGTGATGATGTACGACACATTGGTGAGCGTTGACCACAACTACGAATACCACCCCGGAGGACTGGCAGAACGGTGGGAGGTATCCGAAGATGGCACCGTCGTGACTTTCTACCTGAAACAAGGTGTGACGTTCCACGACGGCTCCGAGTTTAACGCCGAGGTGGTCAAATGGTGGCTCGAACTGATGGCCAGCGATGTGTCAGGCGTTTCGTATATGTACAGCGCCATCACTGAGATCAAGATCATTGACGACTACACGGTTGCCCTTCACATGGACGGGCCTTTCCCCGCTCTGTTCTACTACCTTTCCGGCGCCTGGGGCCTCGTCATGAGCCAGGAGACCTATGAGAGTCTCGGCCCCGATGAGTACGCCTCCCACCCCTCCGGCACCGGGCCGTTCATCCTTGATGAATGGGTGTTCAATGAGCGCCTGGTTCTGGTCAAGAACCCGGACTACAACTGGGCGGCCGAGTGGACGGGACACGAGGGGCCGGCCAACGTGGATAAGATCATCTACCGCATCATTCCCGAAGATGCCAGCCGCCTGATCGAGCTGGAGGCCGGCAACGTCCATCTGGTCATGGAGGCTCCCTGGCGCGAACTGCCCAGATACATAACCGACCCGGATTATCAAGTCTACCAGTCGCCAGATGCGACCATATGGTTCATTGGCATGAACCTTAACGCGCCGATTGTCGCCGATCTGAGGACGAGGAAGGCCATCGGCCACGCCATTGATCGGGACCTGATCCAGCAGACCCTCTACATGGGCCTGGGCCGGGCCACCGGCACCTACCTGGCGGGCGAGTTGGCTGCTGATAAGGGCGTAGCCGAGTACGCTCCCAGCTACGACCCCGACGAAGCTGCGCGCTTGTTCGCTGAGGCAGGTTGGGTGATGGGAGACGATGGCATCCTGGTGGCCGAGAACGTGGAGGGCGTGGATGCGGGAACCAAGTTCGAGGTCGAGTACTGGACCTACATGGACGATGAAGCCCGGCGACTGGCTGTGGCAACCCAGAATATGTTGGCCGACGTGGGCATCAAGGCCAACATCACGCCCATGGATAAGCCGACCTACGATTCGCAGTTGGAGGCCGGCGGCCACTCGATCATCCTGCGCCGATACACCTGGGACGGCCTTGATATCCTCCCCTGGTTCCACGACGGCGGGTACCTGCCCTACCCCAACTACCTTGGTGTGAATGATCCCGAGTTGGACCAGGTCTGGTACGATTCTGAGCGTGTTGCGACTTGGGACGAGCGTAGTGACTCTTTCCGCGAAGGCCACATTACACTCATCGAGAAGTGGTACCCCTGGGCACCCATCTACCAGCGCCCCATGTTAGCCTTTGCACGCTCCACAGTCAAGGACTTCCAGCCCATCCCCTTGAGAGGGGGAATGTCCACGGAGCTTTGGGTACTCGTCGACCTGGAAGAGTAGACAGTTGCCTTGACACTGAGAAGCTGCTGCTGGGTGGCAAGCCTGTCATCCAGCAGCAGTAATAGTGGGCCTGAAGTTGCTCTGAGGGGATTGCCAAATCCAGGCCGAGCAAAATTGGGTCTGATGAGCATCTCTATAGAGGAGTACTGGGAAAAGAACAGGACTAGCGCCGGCCGAGTAGGAGCGAGCGGAGGCTACGCATCCGAGCGACGTATCGAGGCCAAGCGGGTTGCCCAGAGAGCCGCTCGCCTGATTTCGATACGCCTCGCCACTCAATCGGCGCTCACTCCCTCAGGTTTTGCATATGCCCGTTGTGATTGCGATTTGATGGAAGACAACACCTACAAACTAGGGAGCTAGTGATGCCGATTTATCTAGCCAAACGTTTGTTCCTTGCCATACCCGTCCTCCTGCTGACCGCGCTTCTGGTGTTCTCGGCACTAAATCTCGCTGGTGGCGACCCGGTGATGCTGCTGGTCCCTCCGATTGCCCCTCAGGAAACCCGAGATGCGGTTCGGGCCAAACTGGGTTTGGACCAGCCGCTGCCGGTCCAGTTCGTTAAATACATGAGCCACGTGTTCCGGGGAGACTTCGGCCGGTCAATCCTAAGCCGACGGCAGGTCTCGGAGTTGATTCAGGAGAAGCTGCCGGTAACGGCGGAGCTAGGCGCGGCAGCTTTTCTTCTCGCTTACCTGCTAGCTGTCCCCCTTGGTACTATCTCCGCCCTCAACCGCAACACGTTTTTTGACTGGTTCTCCATGGTACTGGCGCTGATCGGGGTCTCCATGGCCGGCTTTTGGCTGGGGCTGATTCTGATCTATACTTTTGCAGTACACTTCAGGTGGTTTCCGCCCACCGGGCACGCAAGCCTCAAGCACCTGGTCTTGCCTGCCCTGGCCCTGGGCCTGCCCCGCGTGGGCCGGATCGCGCGCATCACCCGCTCTAGCTTGCTGGAAGTAATTGACCAGGAATACGTACGCACGGCGCGGGCCAAGGGACTCGTGGAAAGGACGGTGGTACTTCGTCATGCGTTGCGAAATGCCCTGATTCCCGTCATTTCCCTGATGGGCCTCGATCTAGGTTATATCGTAGGTGGGTCGGTGGTCATAGAGCACGTCTTTGCCCGGCCGGGTATCGGAGATATGATGCTGCGCGCCATCTACTCCCGCGATTTTCCAGTGTTGCAGGGAAGCATGTTCGTTTTGGCCATAGGCATCATCCTGGGCAATATTATCGCCGATGTCGCCTACGTGATTGTAGATCCACGCATCCGCCACAAGTAGCTGCAACCAGTTCCTTTGCCCTGTTACGGAGGGGTCTCGCCCCGATTTCGCGGCTGAATAGTCCCCAGCCGAGGCGGAGATACCCGTTGGTAGCAGTTGATCCGCCACAACTCCTCCCGACCGACTTACCGGTAGAGACTGAGGTGTTCTCATTTATGGAAAAGGATCAAAAAAGCCCCCCAGCATCTGTTACCTTAAGGCCAGAAGAGGAACCACGTCGTGGAAAACGAGCCAGCACATGGACCCGCCTACGCCGCAGTCCTGGTGCGATGATCGGCCTGGCGCTGATCGTGTTGCTGCTGCTCACAGTTCTGACGGCCGATGTCATCGCCTCTCAAGGGATTGATGATCAAGACCTGCGCAAGGGCTTGCTCCCGCCAAGCCGGGAATTCCCCTTGGGCACTGATGAGTTCGGTCGGGACATACTCAGTCGCATCATTCATGGGTCGCGCGTCTCCCTGCAAGTGGGCTTTGTTGCCGCTGGTATCTCTGCGGTGGTCGGCGTTTTCCTGGGCGTAGTGGCAGGTTACTTTGGCGGCAGAATTGACTATCTTATCCAGGGCATGGTGGACATTAGTTGGGCCTTTCCCACTGTTCTATTTGCTCTCTTTCTTGTCGCCGTGTTGGGCCCCGGTCTGACCAACGTGATGATCGCCGTTGGGCTGGGCTACTGGGGGCGATACGCGCGCGTGGTGCGCGGTCAGGTACTCTCATTGCGCGAGTGGGAGTTTATCACCGCTGCCCGAGCTATCGGCGCCAGCGATCTGCGGATCATGTTTCGCCACATCATGCCCAATATCGTGGCTCCTGTCATTGTCATGTGTACTTTGATGATGGCCGACGCCATTCTAATCGAGGCAACCTTGAGCTTTCTGGGCATGGGCGCGCAGCCTCCAACTCCCAGTTGGGGCTCTATCCTCGCTGCTGGTCGCGCCCACATGAGACTGGCTCCCTGGGAGACCATTTTCCCAGGAATAGCCATTATGCTGACTGTGCTGGGTTTCAACCTGCTGGGTGACGGTCTCCGCGATGCCCTTGACCCCAGGCTGAGGAACATCTGATGATCGATCTTGAGAATCTAAAGATCCAACTCACCCCAGAAGAACGGGACATTCTGCAAGGCAAGCAGGGGCCGACCATGCAGAAGGTCATGAAAACCGTGGTGCTCTACGGAGAAGCGCTGGGTGCGGAACGGCTGGTGGACATTGAAGGAGACGGCCACTTTGTCATTACCTACGCCATCCCCGGTATTGCGCCGTCTATGGAGATGCTCGATGAACTGGTGGAGGCCGGTCTCAAAACCAAATACCCTTTTACCCTGGATCCCAAGCCTCCATTGGATTTCGAGAATTGGTGGCTGAATCGGGAGCAGGTACAGCTCCTGGAGCAGATGTACCAGGATCAGGAGCGCTACGATGAGAGGATGCTGCAACTGGGTTTGCGCGATGCACGGGCCTGTACCTGTACCCCGTATCTCCCTGAAGTCGGCAACATACCGCGGAGAGGTGATATCTTGGCTTGGTCAGAGTCCGCTTGCGCGATTTTCGCCAAGTCCGTTCTGGGCTCGAGGACTAACAAGAATGGGGCGATCATGGACCTCTTGTGCGCTATCGTCGGCAAGGCTCCTCTGGCCGGTCTCTTGACTGACGAAGGTCGGCGAGCCACGTGGCTGGTAGAGATGAGAACCGAGGAATTGCCTCCGCCTCAGTTGCTAGGAGCGGCCATAGGGATGAAGTGTCTGGCAGATGCGCCTTTCATTGTGGGCCTCGATCGCTTCTTGGGCCCTGGTCTGAACGACGAGAGCCGTGATTATCTGCATGAAATGGGGGCAGCTTGTGCGACCGCAGGAGCGGGTGGGCTTTTCCATGTGGAGAACATCACTCCAGAGGCGATGGACCATGGCATTGACCTGTTAGCGCCGCATCACGCGACCTACATTGTGGATAACGAGGAACTCCAGAGCTTGCTGGCCTCCTATCCCGTGCTGTGGCCGAACAAGGAGGCCAAACCCGAAAAGTGCTTTGTTGGCTGTCCCCACTTGAGCCGGCAACAGTTACAATGGTGGGCCGATAGGATCCAAAGCGCATTGCAGGCCAAGAACCAAACGGAGGTTTCTTATCCGCGCCAACTTGCAGTCAAGACTACTTTGTGCGCTGCCCCGCAGGTATTGGACAGGTTCAGGACCGATGTAGAGACTTACGAACGGCTTGAGCTGGCGGGTGTGAAGTTCAGTGTGGGCTGCCCCATGCAGCTCTTTGATAACGATCTGAGCGCAGGAGAGGCCATCCTAACCAACTCCAACAAGCTGCGAGCCTACACCGCGGCCAGATTCGTTCCCGACGAAGAGTTGGTTGAGGTCTTGGTTAGCGGAGAGATAACCGACCCTGAAGGTTTTAGAAACTTCTAGGGTCTTAAAAAGGGGGCATCCAAGATGGGCAAATCATCGGAGTTGATCGAACGCGATCACGAGACTGTAGCCGCGGCCATCTACAGATACACTGACATCGTCTTCCAACGAGGCGAAGGGGTGTACCTGTACGATGTCGAGGGCCGCAGGCACCTGGACTTTGTGGCAGGCATCGCTACCATGAATGTGGGACATTGTCACCCGTCTGTGGTGGAGGTCATCTGCGACCAAGCGCGCACTCTCATCCACGGCGCTTGCCATGTGGGCTACATGGAACCTTACGTGGATCTGCTAGAGGCGCTTAAGGCCGTCGCCCCTGGCGATCTCCAGAACGGCAAAGGTATCCTTATGAACAGTGGTTCAGAGGCCGTGGAGACGGGCATCAAATTGGCTCGCTACGTCACCAGCCGCCCCATGATCCTTGCCTTTACCGATAGCTTCCACGGACGGGCTATGGGAGCCCTGGCCCTAACTGCCAGCAACACCATCTACCGCCAACGCCTGGCCGGCCTTCTTACAGGCGTTTATCACACTCCCTACCCTTACTGCTATCGCTGCCCCCTGAAGCACGAATCACCGCAAACGTGTGGGCTGGCTTGCCTCAACCTGGTGGAAAAGGCACTTCAGACAGTGGTCCCGCCCAAGGACCTAGCGGGCATCGTCGTCGAGCCCATCGCCGGCGAGGGAGGCTACATCGTTCCTCCCGATGGCTTCCTCCAGGGCCTACGGGAAATCTGCGACCGTCACGGAGCGCTGCTCATTGCTGATGAGGTGCAGACGGGACTGGGGCGCACGGGGAAGATGTTTGCGGTGGAGCATTGGGGCGTCGTACCCGATGTCATCTGTCTGGCCAAAGCACTGGGAGGTGGCTTGCCCCTGGGGGCGATGTTGGCCAGGGCGGATTGGGTCGATGCTTGGCCTCCGGCTGCCCAGGGCACTACCTTCGGCGGCAACCCCGTTGCCTGTCGGGCCGGCCTGGCCAGCCTGCAGGTCATTCAGAAAGAGAATTTGATGGCCCACGCTGTGGAGGTGGGCGCCTACATCCAGCATCGCTTCCGCGAAGCTCAGCAGGAGTTGCCCATCATCGGGGATGTGCGAGGCAAAGGGCTGATGGTGGCGGTGGAGCTGATCAACGCCGACGGCAGTCCGGCCAGTGAGATCATCACGGCGGTGGTTGCGGATTGCGCCAATCCGAACGAGATTGGGGCCACTGGGATGGCTCTCACCAAATGCGGTGCGAGCTCTCTGCGCATCGCTCCGCCACTCATCATCACCCAGGAGCAGGCCGGCAAGGGGGTGGATATTATCATTGAAACGTTGCGCCATCATCCGTGGTAGCGGCACTGTTGCGCCACGGCTCACCTGAGTCCGTTAGACTTGGGCCCAACAGACTCAGCAGACTAGTGTCCGATGAGAACATAACAGGAGGTCTCTGAAATGATAGAACTAACGGAAAGAAAAGCCAGTATACAGCCTGTCAAATCGAAACTGAGCGTCAGCGTGCTCGACGATGAGGAGATAAGTAAGATAAACCAGACCGCCCTGAGCATCCTGGAGGAAGTCGGGATCGTAATGCCGTCGGAGAAGGCGCTGAAGATCTTCGCCGATGCCGGAGCCGACGTGGATTTCAACAAGAAGCTGGTCAGAATTCCAAGCCACTTGGTGACTGATTCCCTGAAGAAGGCTCCCCGGCGTTATACGCTATGTGGGAGAAGGCCGGAGCTCGATGCCGACATCGGGGGCGACGACGGCACCCATTTCTATTGCAGTGGCGAAGCACCCAAGATCGTAGACCTGGAAACCGGTGAGAGACGACACTCCATCAAAAGCGACGTGGGGAATATGGCGAAGATAGCCGATTATCTTCCCATCGTATCGCTGGTCTGGCCGACGGTCAGCGCACATGACAAAGGAGTAACCGCGCCCATTCATGGGGTGGAAGCCTGCTTTAACAACACGGAAAAGCACCTTCAGACAGAATCGGTCATGGACGCCATCTCAGCCAAGTACGCTATTGAGATGGCCTCTGTCATTGCTGGAGGCAGGGACAAGCTGAGGGAAAGGCCGATCTTTTCGCTCCTGTTGTGCGCCATCGCGCCTCTGGCTCAGGACAGAGGAGGAATAGAAGCGGCCCTGGCCTTCGCCGAGGCCGGCCTGGCGGTAGGGATTATGTCCATGCCCACCTTAGGTTTGACAGGCCCCCCATATTCAGCCGGTTCCCTGGCTACGGGATTGGCGGAGGTGTTGAGCGGCTGTGTTTTGACACAGATTGCCTACCCCGGCACCCCCAATTTCGTATCCATCATCCCCTCAATTGTTGATCCGCGAACAGCAGAGTACTTCATGGGATCCTCCGTTGCTCAGATCACCAGCGCCGCCGCTGTTCAGCTTGCCCATTCCAACGGATTGCCCATTACGAGTTGTAAGTCTTTTGGAGGAAGTGCTTACAAACTTAATAGCTGGCAAGCAGGCATAGAGAATCTGTATGGCCATCTCCTGGCAGTCATGGCTGGAGCGGATATGTCCTTCGGTCCCAGTGGCATGATAGAGGCCGTAAGTCTGCTGGATATGAGAAGAATCCTGTTTGACCGAGAGATCCTCCAGGCCATAGACACCGTCACCAACGGGATTGAGGTAAACGACGATACGCTGGCTTTTGATATGATACGGGAGATAGGTCCCCGAGGTATGTTCTTAGCCCAACGGCGCACGGCCAACGAGCTTCCCAAGCTCTGGCCACCGTCTATCCTGTTTGAGAAATCACAGCTTCCAGAGGAGAGATACAGAGATCCAGTGGAGGTCGCTCACGAGGCCATTGAGTGGATATTGGAAAATCACCATCCAGCGCCACTGCCCGATGACGTGAGGCAGGAGTTGAGAAGGATAGTGGCTGCTGCTGACCAAGACGAGGACTTGAAGCGAGAAGTCAGGGGAGCCCATTAGGTGGACATCAACCAGATTGCCGTCATTGGCGCCGGCACGATGGGCCACGGCATAGCTCAGGTTTTCGCCCTAGCTGGCTTGCAGGTGGCCCTGACCGACAGCGATGCAGAAGTTCTGGGAAAAGCGATTTACCGTATCCAGACCAACCTCGAGACTTGTGTCGAGCACGGCTTTATCAACGAAGATCTTGCTGCGGCCGTGCCAGCACGTATCACCTTGGCCTCCAATCTAGCTGACGCGGTTTCCCAGGCCGACTTCGTTGTTGAAGCCGTCTTTGAAGACCTCGACGTTAAGCGCGAGGTGCTTCGTCAGTTAGAGGAGCACTGCCCGGCCCACGCCATCATCACCAGCACCACGTCTAGCTTTCGTGTCCGCGACATGGCCGTTGCACTCACACATCCGAAGCGGTTCCTGGTAACACACTTCTGGAACCCGCCCTACGTCATCCCGATCGTAGAAGTGATGCCAGGGGAGCACACCTCCGCTGAGGCTGTCGAGATCACCATCTCGCTTCTCGAAGCTGTGGGCAAGTATCCGGCCTTGGTAAAAAAGGACGTTCCCGGTTTCGTCGGCAATCGCCTGCAGCACGCCCTGCGTCGCGAAGCGATTGCCATCGTAGCCGAAGGTATCGCCAGCCCCGAGGACGTAGACCGCATTGCCAGGCTGAGTTTCGGCCTGCGGTTTCCCGTGGTCGGCCCCCTGGAAGTCGTTGATCTGGGCGGACTGGATCTCACACAGGCCATTCAGACCTACCTGCTCCCTGATCTGGACCGCTCCTCTGAGCCCAAACCATTGCTCCGAGACAAGGTCGAACGCGGCGATCTCGGAGCGAAGGCGGGCAAAGGGTTCTACGACTGGCCTCCTGGCCGCGTTGCAGAGGTTATTCACCGGCGCGACGAGGCCCTGCTGGAAATGGTGAGCTGGCTGAGAGACCGTGGTTTCCTGTAGACCCTAAAGGTTTCCGAAGCATTCAGGGCCCTGAGAGAAAGTCTAAAATGGGTAAATCGTTCAAGGGGAGGGCCATCCTTCCACCGGGTGGTTACTACCCGCGCAATCTAGAAGGCGAGGCCCTGGTGACGCACATGGGATTCAACGCCTATGCCAGCTTCTACACCAGCATCCATGCCCAGGTGGGGGCGGCTCAATGCGCTGACAGTGGCAACCAGGAGCTCTATGGCAAGAACTTGACCGACAAGATCACCTGTCTCCCGAAAACCACCGGTTCCACCTCAGCCGGAGCGGTGTGGCAGAGGGTGGCCTCAATAGGCATCGCGCCCAAAGCCATGCTGTTCTCCCAGCAGATTGACTCCCTAGCTGCTGGGGGGCTGATCGTGGCCGATGTATGGGCCGGCAAACGAATCGTCACCATAGACCAACTGGGCGAAGAGTTTCTGGAAGCCGTCCAGGACGGCGACCGGATTGTGATACGAGAAGACGGCACGGTTACAATTCAGCAGGAGGAAGCATAAGCATGAATACCGTTACACCAGAAGAAGTGGGGTTTTCAACCAGCCGGTTGAGCCGCCTCGGTAGGGCAATGCAGCGCTACGTTGACCAGGGCAAGCTTGCGGGCCTGCTAACCCTGGTGGCGCGCCAGGGGAAAGTGGCTCACCTTGAGCGTTTCGGTATGATGGATGTCGAAACAGCCAAGCCCATGCAATTCGACACCATCTTTCGCATCTACTCCATGACCAAGCCCATCACCAGCGTGGCATTGATGATGCTGTTTGAACAGGGCTTAGTTCGCCCGACCGATCCCGTGACCCAATTCATACCTGAGTTTGGGAAGGTCATGGTTCTAGTTGGCCAAGGTGGACTAACCGACCTCGATCGCGAGATCACCATTCAAGATCTGCTCAGACATACCGCCGGGCTGAGCTACGGTGGATACGAGGACACACATGACCCAATTGACAAGCTGTACGATCAGGTGGACCTTACGTCTCCAGACCTCACGAATCAGGAGATGGTCCGACGTATTACCCAATTACCGCTGGCCTACCAGCCCGGGCAGGCGTGGCGGTACAGTATGGCCACAGACGTGGTGGGCCACCTTGTTGAGCTGATCTCTGACATGTCGTTGGGCGAGTTCTTTGAAGAGAAAATCTTCAAACCTCTAGGTATGGAGGACACTGCCTTTACTATACCAACAGAGAAGGTTGACCGCTTTGCAACACTGTACGGGAAGACCGATGAAGAACCATTGGGGCTCATTGACGTCGCCACTGGCGGCGACTACTTCAATACACGCCTGGAATTGGGTGGAGCGGGTCTGGTCTCGACAGCATCCGATTACTTGCGTTTCGCTCAGTTCGTCCTGAACAGAGGTGAACTGGACGGTGTGCGCTTGCTTGGCCCCAGGACAGTGGAGCTGATGACTAGCAACCATTTACCTGCCGCCCTAATGCCCATAGCAATGGGTGAAGAGCAAATGCCGGGCTTCGGCTTTGGGCTGGGTTTCAGCGTCATGATGGATGTGGCCCTATCGGGGTGGATGGGATCGGTGGGGCTCCATGGTTGGGGTGGCTGGGCTAGTACTCATTTCTGGATTGATCCACAAGAGCAGCTCATCGGCATCCTCATGGTGCAGTATGTCCCCAGCGGCACGTACCCGATAAGGACTGATTTCAGGACACTTGTCTACCAAGCGCTTGTTGACTGACACTATGCTCAGAGCAGATCGTCAGATCCACGACTTCCTCAAGTTGGGCTGGCGAGTTCTAGGCCAGGCCTTGGATCGTCAGATCCAAGGCGAGTGGGGAATGCATAGGCTCGCTAACTCGTTCTGATCCGGAAAGGAGGGATGCCTAGCGCACGAGAATGTTGACGTCTCGCGTTAGTTCAAGACACAACACACAAACAAGGAGGTAAGAAATGTCTAAGAAGAAACGGTGCAAACGAGCTATGCTGAATCTGGTTCTAACACTAGCCATACTGTTGAGCATGGTGGGCGTGGCCAGCGCTGCTCCTCCACTCCAGGAGGAGGCAACTTACACCGTCAAGCTGGGCGACAACCTATGGACTTTGGCGGAGAAGTACCTGGGCAGTGGCCCGGCCTATTGGGCCATCGTCGGCGCTACCAACGCCAAGTACGATGAGGACACCAGCTTCGCCCACATCGAAAATCCCAGCCTGATCCATCCCGGCTGGAAGCTTCTCATCCCCAGCACTGAGGAAGCGGCCAGATACGCTGCCCTCGCCAAACCCGCGCCGGAGGGCGAGGTCACCATGCGCGTCGGCGCCACTTACATCCTGGATACCATCAACATCAACGTTTCCTGGACGAGTTGGTCCATCTGGCGCCTGATCTACGATTCAGTGGTCGAGACCAGCGCCTTGGGCAACTACAGGCCCGGCCTAGCGGAGAGCTGGAGCGTATCCGACGACGGCCTGGTGTGGACCCTCAAGATCCGCGAGGGCGTAACGTTCCACGATGGCACTCCCTGCACCGCCGAGGATGTCGCCTGGAGCCTCAACTGGATGATGAATGTAGGCAACGATAGCTTGTCGTACCTGTGGTGGAACTTCACGGACGTCACCGCCCTGGACGACACGACCCTGCAGATCACCACAGGAGATCCGTTAGGCAACATGGAATACCTGATGTTCTGGGCCTTCATCGTCCCCGAGAGTGTGTGGGGTCAGTTTGACAACTACGAAGACATGTCGGAGTTCGCCGATCTGGCCGCCGCCACGGGCACAGGCCCATACAAAGTGACGGACTACGTTGCGGACGAGTACCTGATCTTGGAGGCCAACGAAGACTACTGGGGCGGCAAGCCGGCAATTGACAAGCTCATCTACCAGCAATATGCCACCGAGGATGCTATGGTGCAAGCGCTGTTGGCTGGCGAGATTGCCATCATCGAAGGCGTTCCCGCCACGGCGGTGCAGACCCTGCAGGACGCGGAGGATATCCACGTGGAGGTCTTGCAGGGACACGCGGTGGATGAGTTGAGCATCAACTCCCACGAGGACGGCACCCAGCCGGAGAGCTTGAACGATCCGACAGTGCGTCTGGCCATTGAGTACGGCATTGACCGGCAGAAGATCATTGATGTGGCTTTCCTGGGCTTTGGCACACCGGCCACAACCATGATCGCTCCCAGCCTGGGCGATTGGCACAACAGCGATATCGAGGGCATCCCCTTCGATCCCGATGAGGGAAATCGCGTTCTCGATGAGGTTGGCTACGTGGACAGCGACGGCGATGGCATCCGTGAGTGGTCCGACGGCAACCCGCTGGAGTACCGCCTAATGGGAGGGGATGGCGCTACCGATGCCCGAATTCTGGAGATCATCTCCGATGGCCTGGCCCAAGTCGGCATCGGCACAGAGATCAACTCCGTGGACTTCGACACCCAATCTGCAAAAGCCTACGAGTTCGACTTCGACTTGAACTACTGGTGGTGGGGCATGGACATTGACCCTGACTTCGGCATGGTGATCTTCAAGTGCGACGAGCGGGAAGGATGGGGCTGGAACCCCAATGGCTACTGCGACGAGGAATTCGAGGAGATGTACGTCCAGCAAGCCACCGCCGTGGATCACGAAGAGCGGCGTGAGATTGTCTGGGAGATGCAGGGGAAGATCTACAACGATCGCCCCTGGATCGTGCTCCAATACCGAGTCAACATCGCGGCTTACCGCAGCGACCGCTTCACCGGTTTCAGGACAGAAGCCAAGTACCTGATTGGGAAATGGTCGCTTATGCACGCCAGTGCACTTCACTGACCAAAGCTCTCTAATCTGAACGGACGAGTTCCCGTGTGTTTCACCCTCCGGTCGGTCTGGTTTCTTGCTGGACCGACCGGAGGGTAAATGAGGTGTCTATGCAGCGCAGCGACTATGTTATTCGCAAATTCCTTTACGCCGTGGTCACTCTGGCTGTGGTGGTAGTTTTCAATTTTTTCCTCTTTCGCATCCTGCCCGGCGACCCAGTTAGAGCCCTCATCCAGAGCGCGAGAATGGATCGCGCAGCGGTTGAGCGGATCAAGACCCAGTTTGGTCTGGACAAGGCCATTTGGCTAGACGTCGAGCGGTTGCGAGAAGGGGATCTGGCAGGGGCGTTTGACACACAGTTCACGGCCTACATCCGCAACCTACTGCAAGGTAATCTGGGCATCTCCTTCGCCACTCGGCGCAATGTGGCCGAAGTGCTGGTGGAGCGCGTGTGGCGCACGGTGGTGCTGCTGGTGCTGGGTGAAGTGATGTCCATTGTGATAGGCATAGGATTGGGAATCATCGGGGCCTGGCGGCGCGGCTCCAAACTGGATACCGGTGTCCTGATCTGGGGACTGTTCACCTGGTCCATCCCCACTTTCTTCTTTGGCATTATCCTGGTGATTTTAGCTCGTGGACACCTGCCCACCGGTATGATGGTCACCCCAGGCCTGAGGCCAGAGGACGGTTGGGCCTACTGGTCCGACGTCGGGAAGCACCTCGTTCTGCCTACCCTAACCCTGGGCATCGGCTACATCAGCATGTATATGATGGTCATGCGCAGCAGCTTGGTGGAGGTGCTGAGCGAGGACTACATCCTGACGGCCAAAGCGAAGGGATTGAGTACCTTCCAGATATTGCGCGATCACGCTCTCAAAAATGCCATGCTGCCCATGATCACCCTCATCGCGCTCACGCTGGGCTACACCGTTGGCGGAGCTATCCAGGTGGAGACCGTCTTCTCCTGGCCGGGGATCGGACGGCTGATCTACGATTCAGTGGGCAAGCAGGACTTCCCGGTGCTCCAGGGCGCTTTTCTGCTCCTGGCCGTTAGCGTTATCGGGGCCAACTTGCTGGCAGACCTGCTCTATTCGATATTGGATCCGCGCGTGAAGGCGGAATAGGAGATTGCGGCAAAATGGATTTAAAACAAGTTTGGAGTACCTTCCGGCGCAAACCGATGGCCATGTTTGGCTTGCTTATGCTGCTGTCGGCGGTGTTTATGGCCGTGCTCGCTCCCTGGCTCGCGCCCTACGATCCCGATGCACGGGTAGACACCAAGGTCGGGGACATTCTGGCTCCGCCGGATGCTGAACACCTGTTGGGTCGGGACGATGCCGGCAAGGACGTGCTGAGTCAGCTCATCTACGGCGCGCGGATTTCGCTGATAGTGGGCTTCACCGCGTCCTTCATGTCCATGTTCATTGGTACCGTCGTAGGCCTGATTGCTGGCTACTACGGGGGAAGGGTTGACAGCGCCTTGATGCGACTGGTGGATTTCTTACTAGTTGTTCCCACCCTGCCCCTCATGCTGGTCATCATCTCCGTTTGGGGGCGAGGGATGGGAAAGATCATCCTGGTAATTGGGCTGCTGTACTGGACCTACATGGCGCGTCTGGTGCGCTCGCAGGTGCTCTCGATCAAGGAACGGCAGTTCATCCTGCGCGCCCGGGCCATTGGCGCGGGAAGCCTGCGCATCATCACCCGCCACATCCTCCCCCAGGTTCTGCCCCTCATCATCGCCCAAGGGGTGATGGACACCTCAACCGCTATCATCGCCGAATCATCGCTCAGTTTCCTGGGGCTGGGCGACCCCACGCTGGTCAGTTGGGGCATGATGCTCCACTTCGCCTTCGAGCGGGCCATCAGCCGCATGGCCTGGTGGTTCCTGCTGCCGCCAGGCATTGCCATTGTCTGGGTTAGTGTGGGGTTGGTCTTGATAGGCACCGCCCTAGAGGAAATCGTCAACCCCAGGCTCAAGACCCATCACCTGTTTGATCCACGGCAGATGGTGGCGCTGGTGCCAGGCGGCAAGGGGTTGGAAGCAGAAGGGGTAACAGAGTAATGGCCATTTTGGAAGTGCGGAATCTCTCTGTCAACTATCTGACCAAACAAGACGTCGTGCTGCACGCAGTGGAAGACTTGAGCTTCAGCCTGGAGCAGGGGCAGTCGCTGGGGTTGGTGGGGGAGAGCGGGTGTGGCAAGACCACGGCTATGCTGGGAGTGCTACGGCTGCTTCCCGCCGAGGGACGTATCGTCTCCGGCGAGGTTCGGTACGGGGTACGGTCGGAGGCCGGCCCCAGCGTGGATCTGCTGCGGTTATCCGAACGGGAGATGCGTAAGTACCGCTGGAGTAAGATTTCGTTTGTCTTCCAGGGAGCGATGAATGCTCTCAACCCCGTGCGCAAGGTCGGCGATCAGATCGCTGAGGCCATTAGGCACCACGAGGCTGTGGACAAGAAAGCGGCTCAGCAGCGGGTTGGCGAGTTGCTGGAGATGGTAGGGATCACTCCGCAGATGGCGCAGCAGTACCCCCATCAATACAGCGGCGGGATGCGCCAGCGCGCCATGATCGCCATGGCCCTGGCGTGTTCCCCCGATATCCTCATCGCGGACGAACCTACTACCGCGCTCGATGTGATGATCCAGGCCCAGATACTGAATCTTTTACAGAAGCTGCAGCAAGAGTTGGATTTGTCTATCGTCCTGGTGACCCACGATCTGGGCGTGGTAGCCGAGATCTGCGACGACGTCCTGGTCATGTACGGCGGCAAGGCGGCCGAATACGCCAGCGCGGATGCTATCTACAACGAGTCGCTGCATCCCTACACTCAGCGACTCCTGCGGGCTTTCCCTGACGTGGAAAGCCCAGTCTCAGACCTGGCTTCGATTCTTGGCTATCCCCCACCGCTAGATGCGTTGCCACCGGGGTGTCGCTTTGAGCCGCGCTGCCATTGCAGGAGCGACATCTGTGCTGTGGAAAGTCCGCCGTTGGTGGCCGTCAAGCCCGGCCACTATGTGGCTTGTCATCCAGAGTATTTAGGTACTCATGGCTTTGTGGATTCGTAAGCTCGCAGATTCGTGGATTTGGGAGAGGTGAGGCGAATGGAACAAGAGACGACGCGAGATGAAATCGTCTTGGAAGTCAGTAACCTACGGAAGCTATTCCCTGTCTCCAGAGGTATCATTGGAACTTTGCTGCGAAGGCCTCAGCGCCATGTGCATGCCGTGGATGGGGTGACTTTCTCTGTGGCCCGGGGCGAGATCCTGGGGCTGGTGGGAGAATCGGGGTCGGGCAAGACAACCACCGCCCTGAATATCCTGGGGCTGATCGAGCCTAGCGGGGGGAAGATTCTATTCAACGGTCAGAGCGTTCCCCATCTGGTGCACAGCCGTGAGCGCCTGTGGCTGCGTCGACAGATGCAAATCATCTTTCAAGATCCCTACGAATCCCTAAATCCTCGCCAAACCGTGTTCGCCACCGTGGCAGAGCCGCTGGAGGTGCACCAACTGACGAAGGGGCGGGAGGAAAAAGTCGAGCGAATCGGGGCAGCTCTGGACGCCGCTGGCCTGAAACCGGCAGAGGCCTTCTTCCACCGCTATCCGCAGGAACTCTCCGGTGGCCAACGTCAGCGGTTGGCTATTGCTGGGGCGTTGGTGCTGAATCCGCAATTGCTCGTGGCCGACGAGCCTGTGTCCATGCTAGACGTTTCCATCCGCGCTGACATTCTCGGCCTGCTGCGCCAGTTGCGTGATGAGCATGGCATCACTGTTCTCTATATCACCCACGACTTGGCCACGGCTGTCCATTTCACTGACCGGGTAGCCGTGATGTATCTGGGCAAGATTGTTGAGATTGGCCCCACCGAGACGGTATTGAGCGATCCGCGACATCCCTACACCCAGGCCCTCCTCTCCGTAATCCCTGTGCCCAATCCCCGACGGCGACGGAAGCGGATGATCCTGGAGGGGGAGACGCCCAACCCCATTGATCTGCCTTCCGGCTGCCGCTTCCACCCTCGCTGTCCGGCAGCCTCCGCCCGATGCTCCCAGACCGAGCCACAGCTCCAGAGCGTAGGTCCCGATCATCAGGTGGCTTGCCTGTCCGTCAATCCCAACACAGCGCATCTGTAACGAGCTACAACGCACACGCGATTCGCGCAACATGGGGAACTGCAAGCCCTTGCAGAACTTCTCAGAGCAAATCAATGAAAAGGCCACCATGTGGTTGACGCAGGTGGCTTTTTGCCTATGTGTGGCTCACGAGTTAGGAACCCATCGATGCAGTGACAAGCTGGGTCAGGTTGAAGAGCGTATCCTCGTCGAAAGATTCACGGGGAAGGGTTTCCAAACGTCCGAGTTCTTTATGGCCGCCCGCACGCGCTCTCTGCTCTCCTGGACCGCCGCGTCGGGCAAGCCAACGATGGTTAAGCTGGGCAACCCGCGCGAGGTGTCCACTTCTACCTCGACGATGGCTCCGTCCAGGCCGATTACGGCGCAACTGGTGACTTTGGCTAACATTCCCTCTCCCTCGACGATTCGACTTTGACTTATCCTCAGTGCCAGTCCGTAGTATAGCCTAGATTGCAAAAACATTCAAGTTGGTCTGGGAGAAGGAAAAGGCTCTGGCAAATTGCTTGCTAGGATCTTTGGTATGCCAGTCGTTTGAAGCTGGCCCACACCATCGCCGATCTGGCGGCGTCGCAGCGGATAGAGACGCCTCATCTGGCGGAAGCGATCCAGTATCGGCCTGGGTGGCAGGTGTGGCAGCACATCACGCCCCACCCAGTACACGCGAAGAAGCCATCTGCGTCAATCTTGCAGATGGCTTTTCCCCTATAATGTGTGACACACTGGTTGATAGCCTGCTGAAGTAGTAATGAGTTGGGTCAGCCCGACCAGAGTATCTCGATCTAGAGATTGCCGGGCAAGGGTTTCCAAACGACGGAATTCTTGAGGATTGGGCTACCTGTTGAGCGTTATAGAGCTAGGAGTGCTCTGAAAAACCCTCCATACGGAGGTAATTTGCACCTTCACAACGT
>CAZEBW010000040.1:0-32867 GCA_964510205.1 uncultured Anaerolineae bacterium | reverse complement strand
AACCCACTTGATTTCGCAGGCTTGGTGTCTGTCAAATAAAGTTGCACATGGCGTTATACCCCTCATGGACTAGATGGCCCCACCCAGACCTCGTAGACGTCGTCGAACTGCCAGCCGGGGGCATCGAGTCGCCATCCGGTATGCTGAACCGCTATTGACCATAGTTGTGGGTATAACGGTAGTGGAGCCTGGCCACGTCTTCGGGAGCGATCTCCTCCGGCCGGCCAAGTTGCAGCGCGAGCCATGCTGTGCGGGCCACATCTTCTACCATGACCGCCGCCTTGACGGCAGCCTCGGCCGCGGGGCCGATGGTGAACACGCCGTGGTTCTTGAGCAGCACGGCCGGGGAGTCGCCGATGGATTTCACCACCACCTGGCCGATGTCCTCCCCACCGATGAGGGCGAAGCCGCCACACGGGATAGGGCCACCGAACTCGTCGGCCATGGCAGTAAGGTAGACCGGGATAGGCCGGCCCAGTGTGGCGAAGGCGGTGGCGTACGGAGAATGGGTGTGGACCACGCCGTTGACATCCGGCCGATGGCGATAGATGTAGAGATGGCTGGCCGTGTCCGAAGAGGGCTTGAGATCGCCTTCGATGCGTTGGCCGTCCAGACCCACGACCGCCATCTGCTCAGGCCGCAGGTCCTCGTAGCGCACCCCCGAGGGCTTGATGACCACGTAGTCGGTCCTGGGATCGCGCGCGCTGACGTTGCCGCTGGTCCAGACCACCAGGCGGTTCTTAGGCAGTTCCAGGTGCAGTTTGTAGACTTCTTCCTTCAGGTGTTCGAGCATGGGGATCCCTTTTAGTGATCAGGGAATCAGTGACTAGGGAATCAGGAAATCAGGGATCAGGTGTGGCCCTGATTCCCTAGTCCCTCCTCCCTCCTCCCTGATTCCCTGACTCGCTGCTTGAGCGCCTTGAGACGCTTCATGACATCGTTCTGACCTCGCCCGAAATAGTCGTGCAGTCTCACGTACTCGGCGTACAACTGATCATACACAGCCTGGTTCTCGGCGATGGGCCGGTAGACCTCATCCTGGAGGTGGGCCATGTACTTGGCCGCCTCGAAGATGGACTCATAGCCTCCCGCCGCCTGGCCGGCCGCCACCGCTCCGAACATGGCTGAGCCCAGAGCCCCCGCCTGAGATGAGGCCGCAAGCCTAATGTCGCGCCCCGTCACGTCGGAGTAGATCTGCATCAGCAGCTTGTTCCTCTC
The DNA here is from genome assembly GCA_964510205.1 of uncultured Anaerolineae bacterium. Taxonomy (GTDB): domain Bacteria; phylum Chloroflexota; class Anaerolineae; order VGOG01; family VGOG01; genus CAZEBW01. The sequence goes on along the minus strand of CAZEBW010000040.1, from coordinate 31,649 downwards.
CGGCAAGCCGCCGCAGGCCACCAGCTCCTTCACCGCCACGCCGCTCTTCTCGAAGGTTTCGATGATAATGCGCGTGCCGTAGGCCGTGGCCTCGATGAGGGCGCGGTAGATCTCCTCAGGCTTGGTCAGCAGCGTGGCCCCCAAGAGCATCCCCGTCAGGTCCACGTCCACCAGGATGGAGCGGTTGCCGTTCCACCAGTCCAGGGCCAGCAGCCCCGACTCGCCCACCCGCAACTGGGCCGCCTTCTCCTCCAGCAAGGCGTGCAGGTCGAGCCCTCGCCTCTCGGCCTCCTGATGATACTCCCAAGGCACGCAGTTGTCCACGAACCAGGCGAAGTGATCGCCCACGCACGACTGGCCGGCCTCGAAGCCGAAAAAGCCGGGGATGATGCCATCCTCCACCACGCCGCACATCCCCTCCACGATCTGCTTCTCTGTGCCCAGCACCATGTGGCAGATAGAGGTGCCCATGATCATCACCATCCGCCCCGGCTCGACAACGGTGGCCGCCGGCGCCGAGACGTGGGCGTCCACGTTGCCGATAGACACCGCCGTTCCCTCTCTGAGGCCCGTCGCCTCCGCCCACTGCCTGGTCAGCCCGCCGGCCCGACCGCCCAGGGGGTAGATGTCCCGCGACAGCTTCTCGTCCACCACGTGGCGCAGCCGAGGGTCGAGGGCGGCGAAGAAATCGTCCGAGGGGTAGCTGGCGCCCTTCTCCCAGATGGCCTTGTAGCCCGCCGTGCACGAGTTCCGCTTCTCCTGGCCCGTGAGCTGCAGGACGATCCAGTCGGCTCCCTCGATGAAGCGGTCCGCTGCCTGGTAGACCTCAGGGGCTTTGTTCAGCGTCTCCCAGATCTTGGGGAACAGCCACTCCGAAGAGATCTTGCCCCCGTAGCGGTCGAGGAACTCCTCCCCTCGCTCCCCCGCGATGCGGTTGAGCTCGTTGGCCTCGGGCTGGGCGGCGTGGTGCTTCCAGATTTTGACCCAGGCGTAGGGGTTGTCGCGCCATTCGGGCTTCAGGCACAGAGGCGTGCCCTCTTCGTCAATGGGCATCATGGTGCAGGCCGTGAAGTCGGTGCCCAGACCGACAACATCCTCCGCCTCCACCTCGGCCTCCCTGAGGATGGCAGGAATGGCCATCCTCACCGTCTCCAGGTAATCGGCGGGATTCTGGAGCGCGAAGTCGGGGGGCAGTTTGACGTTGGTGCCAGGTAGCACTTCGTCTATCACCCCGTCGGCGTAGGGATGCACGCAGGTCGCCACCTCCTCGCCGCTGGCCACATCCACCAGCACCGCCCGCCCCGATTCGGTGCCGAAATCTATTCCGATGGCGTATTTGTGCTTGCTCATGTTGGCCTCCTGGGTTAGGGATTAGGGATCAGGGATTAGGGATCAGGGACTAGGGATCAGGGACTAGGAATCGCGGCACTCAGCGTTGGGCCAGGTCCCCTGACCGCAGCCCTGCCAGCCCTGTAGAAAAAAGTATTCACAGGGCCAGCAAGCGCTCGAAGGTGTCCGGCGGGAGAGTGTCCAATCGCTCCACGACCACGTCTGCCTCTTTCAACGCCTCCGCCGGACTCGTCGTGGTGACAGCGACGCATTTCATGCCGGCTCGCTTGGCGCCCTCTACCCCCGCCACCGCGTCTTCGACCACGACGCAGCGCTCTGGCGGGACACCGATGCAGCGCGCGGCTTGGAGGAACACCGCTGGGTCGGGCTTGCCCGGCAAGTCGAAGCCTGAGACGATGGCGTCGAAGTAAGTGCGCAGACCCACTTCGTCCACCAGAGCGTCAATGTTTGCCGGCGGCGCAGATGAAGCGATGGCCTGCCGCACGCCCGCCGCCCTCAGCCGCCCCAGCCAATCAAGCACGCCGGGCAACGGCCGCACGCGGCCCCGAACCGCCTGGCGGAACAGTTGTTCCTTGCGGTCGCTGATTTCGGCCAGGAGCTCGGGCGCGGGCGGCTCCCCAAGGAGCACCTCCAGGATGCCCGCGTTGTTCATCCCAAAGGTGGCCTGGAATTCCTGGCGGGTGAACGGGATGCCGAACTCCGGCAGGGCTTGCGACCAGGCTCGAAAGTGAAACTCGCCTGTGTCCACCAGCACGCCGTCCATGTCCCAGATGACACCTTGCTTGGCTGTGTTCTGATTTCGTTGCATTCTAAACACCTCGGCTGCTTCGTCCTGAGCTTGTCTAAGGGCTTGTGAATCCACGCGCAGCCTCACAGGATCTCCAGAATGGTGGGACGTGTAAATTCCTGACCCTCCACTGTGACCGACAGCGTTGGCCAGCCCTCGATGGCGGTAAGTACCTCATTGCCTGCCTCGCCCACCAGGATGGTGTCCTCCGACTTTGTACCAGTGATGGATGGATTCCAGGCATAGACCTGTCCCACAGAGACGACGTCGTCCGAGTGGAGCGTGGCAACGTATTCTCGCGGCTCGTACCCCGCTGGGCCGCCCTGATGGTGCAGGCGCCACTGTTCGGGGAAGCCGGTTTCGGCGTAGGCGGCCATCCCACGCTGGAAGACCTCGCCCAGCGTGCGGCCAGGCCTGGTGGCGGCGATGAACGCCGCATCAACCCGCGCCACCGCCTGGGCTTTGCGACGCAGAGCGTCTGGCAACTGGCCGAAGTGGACGAACCGCGTCAACGAGCACACCAGCCCCCACCGCCGCCCACACAGCACGAGCATGGCGTAGCGTTCGAGCTTCTTGGACGTGGGCAGCGGGTGTCGGAAAGCGTAGATGCGCTCGTCAGTGGCGATCAGATTGACGATGGCCTGCACGCCTCGGCTTTCCGCCTCGTGGGCCAGGAGCGCGGCGATTTGATACTCGGTCTGGCCAGGACGGACGGCCCGCGCCGCGCTGTCCATGGCCTCGGCGCACAGGCGGCCCAGCACCCGAAAGCGATCCCCCTCTTCGGGGGTCAGATTAGCATGCAGGCGGGCCAGGTCCGCTGAGAGGTCGGATGCCCCAGGATAGGGCCCGTCCGCGCCGAGCCTTAGTCCTCGGGCGAGTTCGGCCACGGTATCTTGCGCCTGGTGCCAGGGCGCGACGCGAAACTCCCAGTCCTGATCCTTCAGCTTCTCCTCCTGCTCCAGCCGGGTGGCCTCGATGTTGTTGGTGATGACGTACCGGTCAGAGGGCGTGATCAGCAGCGCGGCCTCGCCGTCGGTGGCGGCCGTGTTCACGTAGGACGCCGCGCCGCACGTGGCCCAGGCGAAGCTGCTCACCCGCCGCAGGAGCAGCGCATCGAGTTCGCGCTCTCCGAGCAGGGCCTGGATGTGCTCCTGTTTCAGGTTGAATTCAGTCATTGTCTCACCTCCTATCCGTTCAATAACCAGGTTCTTATCGGCTGCATTTGCTTCCCCATTGCTTTGATGCTATAATTGGTGTCGAGTGAAGTGGAGGAGGATTTTATGATCAGCTTAAGAATTGAGCTGGCTGAACTCAAGATCCGTGTAGGGTGGTTGGAAGAGGCCATGCGTCACCTCCGGGGCGACCATGAACGCATCGCGGCACTGCCGACCGAAGGTCTGTCAGAACGCGAGCGCCTGCTGGCCGAGCTTAAGGCTGCAGGCTTGATCCGTGACCCGCTGCCTGAAGAAATGGCCCTGGCCGCCGAATGGGACACGCTGCCGGAGGAAGAGAAAAAAGCCGTCATCTGGGAGTTGGAACATCTGCCACCTGGTCCTATGATCAGCGACATAGTCATTGAGGGCCGGGGATAGCTATGCCCGTATACTACTTCGATGCCAGCGCCCTGGTGAAATACTACGTGCTCGAGCCGGGTACCACATGGGTCAGGGGGATCATAGATGCCGTGGATCCCCGTTCTGGGCAACCGCTACATCTCGTGACCATCGCCGAAGCCACCGTCGCCGAAGGAGCAGCTGCCTTTGCCATACTATACCGAACCCAGCGCCTCAGCCATCACGCCCGTGACGCCGTCTTCAGAGCCTTAATGGCGCACATCGTGGCCCAACATTATCATGTCATAACGGTCCTGCCCACTGATTTTCATGGCGCAGCCCACTTGACTCAACGCTATCCGCTGAAAGCCTATGATGCCGTACAACTGGCTGTGGCCCTGCGCTATGCTCGGATCCTCGCCCCCCGCAAACTCAGACCGGCCTTCATCAGCGGCGATAGCACCTTGCTCACCGCCGCCCAGGCCGAAGGGCTGGCAACCGATAACCCCTTCGATCACATAGCCCCACAGGATACCCCTACGCCTCCCGCCTGAGCACTGTCAGTTCCACCCCCATCACCCACCCGCTGAAACTAATCACCAAGTTCTACCAGTATCAGTGGATGGAAAATTATAGCAGAGGCGGCTCCCACGCCGCTGATTCGCGGGCGTGGGAGCCCGCGCTGTTTCAGATACTGAGTATCAGAACGTCCCGCGGCCCAATAGCGACCCTCCCTTCGAGGATCGCCGAGCCAGCCAATAGATCCGCGTAACGCCCGTCCAAAGCGACCTCCTGCTCTCGCTCGGTGTGGTTGAGCACGAACAGCAGCCGCCGCTCTCCCTGCCACCGTTCGGTTACCTCGACGCCTTCTGGCACAGTGAGAATCGGCTGCACCCCGGCCAGGTCGAGAAGCCAGCCGGCCAGCGTCTCGTACAGGCGGGCATCGCCCAGCGTGCCGACGTACACCACCTGGCCACGGCCCAATCGGTTCAACGTGATGGCGGGTCTACCGGCGTAATAGTCCTGGGTGTAGCGCGCAATCGCAGTTGCGCCGTGGGGCTGCAGCACATCGCACCACACCTTCGCCGTGACGGGGGAGTGGGAAGCCAGTTCGGGCAGGATGAACTCCACTTCGTTGTGCATGTCGGCCCCCAGGGAATCGTACTCCTCCACCTCCACGCCGCACAGCTCGGCCAGCAGGCCAGGCAGCCGCTGATTCACCACCGCGTTGGCTTCGTCTTTCACGCCGCTGCGGGGGGTGACGACCAGCACGCCCCCCGCCTCCACGAAGCGCTTGAGGTTCTCAGCCACGGCGTCCGGCAGAACGTGCAAGGCCGGGGCCACCACCAACTGGTAGGACGAGAGGTCAGCGGTCGGAGCCACGACATCCACCGCGACGTGGCGACGATGAAGAGCGCGATAGACCTGGTGGAAATGATTCGGATAACTGAAGCCGGGGTTGTGCTCTTGAACCTGAAAGGCAAAGCGTGAGTCGTAACAGAGGATCATGGCGACAGATGAACTGATGGTTGATCCAGCAATCAGTTCGCCAGCCCGTTTGATCTCCGCCCCCATGCGCTTGATCTCCTCGTAGCGGCGGCCGGGGTGCCCGTCGTGATCGAGCAAGCCGTGCCAGTACTGCTCGGTGCCAAAGCGTGCGGTACGCCAGCGGAAAAAGAGGACGGCGTCCGCGCCGTGGGCGATGGCTTGATAGGCCCACAGCCGCAGTTCGCCAGGCCGGGGAGCTACGCTGACCATTTCCCATCCGCCCTGCCCCGCCTGCTGTTCCATCACCCAGAAGTTTTGGCGCTTTAGGCCGCGCATGGCGTCGTGGACGAGGGCAGCATAGCTGGGATCCACCTCAGCTTGCAAGAGCCACCCCGTGCGTTGGTAATTGTCCAAGGCTACAAAGTCGAGAGCGTGGGCCAGGTCGAAGTAATCGAGGCGATCGTAGTGGAAGCCGTGGAGATTGTGGGTGATGAAATGATCAGGGTACTTCTGGCGCAGGATGTCTACCTGCATCTGTTGATACGCCACGTACGAGTCCGACGAGAAGCGGAAGAAGTCGAGGGCCAGGCCAGGGTTGGGCGAGCCGCCGGTCGTGAGCGGCACGGAAATTTGATCCCAATCGGTGTAGACGTGACTCCAAAAGACAGTGCCCCACTTTTGATTGAGGATGTCTAACGAGCCATAGCGGTGCTGCAGCCATCCGTGGAAGGCATTGGCACAGATAGGGCAGTAGCAGCGGTCGCCGAACTCGTTGTCAATCTGCCAGCCGATGACCGCCGGATGGGCCACGTAGTGGTCGGCCATCTGCGTCACGATGCGGCGGGTGTAATCGTGATAGACCGGGTTGTTGGGGCAGTACTCACGGCGGTTGCCGAACGTCACCCGCCGGCCATCCTCGCGCACACGGAAGATGCCGGGATGCTCGGTCATCAGCCACGGCGGCGGTGAGGCGGTGGGAGTTCCCAGCACAACGCGAAGGTCATGAGAAGTCAGGATGTCAATCGCGCGGTCGAGCCACTCGAAGTCATACTGTCCCTCCTGAGGTTCCATCCTGGACCAGGCAAACTCGGCCAGGCGCACCACGTTGAAGCCCGCCCTGGCCATCAACCGCGCGTCCTGCGGCCAACGCTCTTCGGACCAGTGTTCTGGATAGTAGTCAACGCCGAAATAGAGCATACTTCTTCTCCTTTCACTTACGTCCGCTGTTCCGAGGCCAGATCCCGCAGGTACCCTTCCATGAGGGGCCACAGCCGTCTGTACTTCTCAAACCGGCTCTCATAGAGTTTCTGTTGCTGGGGATCCGGCTCGAAAGTACGCTCCAGGCTCACCATAGCCTCCGCGCCGTCTTCGAAAGAGGCGAACACTCCCCTCCCAGTTCCGGCCATGATCGCCGCCCCCAGGGTGCCGGCCTCGGTGATCTTGGGGCGAACGAAGGGCCGGCCCATGATGTCCGCACAGAGCTGGATCCAGGCGTCCGACTTGCTGCCGCCGCCCACCGCCCGAAAGTCAGCGATCTCGACGCCGGTCGGAGCGAGCGATTCGATGCACTCCCTGAGATAAAACGTGGTCCCTTCGAGAATCCCCTTCAGGATGTCTCCCCTCGACGTCTCCAGCCGCAACCCGGCAGCCACCCCGCAGGAATCCGAGATGAATTCCGGCGGCCCAGTGGTGGTAAAGTGCGGCAGAACCACGACACCGCTCGGCCCTTCCGGGATCTCCGAAAAGAGGTCGGCGTACACGTCTCTTCCCGCCTCTTCCGCCTGTCGGTGCTCCACGGCGGCAAACGTATCCCTGAACCACTTGACCAGCGACCCGCCCTGGTTGTAGATGAAGCTTACGTACTTCCCCGGCACGGCGTGATGTTCCGTATTCAGCCCCCGTTCGATCATCACCGCCGGCTGGCGCCGCTCGCTGAACACGGGCGTGATGCAGATAAAGGTGCCCATGCCGTACACAGCGCGGCCTTCTTTGATCACGCCACAGCCCACGGCGTTGGCGCACTGATCGTGCGCGCCGCTGACGATCGTGACGTTGGATGGCAGGCCGAGTTCGCCTGCCACACGGTCAGAAATCGTGCCGATCACGGTGCCGGAAGGAGCGGTGTCGGGAAGCTTGGAGCGGTCGAGCCCGGCCAGCGCCAGTAATTCCTCCGACCAGGCTTCTCGGTCAAGGTCGAACAGCAAGGTGCGGTTGGCCAGGGAGTAATCCACCACGGGGTCGGCGCCGAGCATGAACGAGACGAAGCTGCCCCACAGCAGAAACTTGTGCGCCCGCTCGTAGAGCTGAGGCTGATGCTCCCTGATCCACATCAGCTTCGTCAGGCCGTAATGGTTTCCTAGCGTGTTTCCGTTGATGCGGTAGAGGCGCTCGTTGGGCAGGGCATGGCTCAGGCTCTCCAGATACTCCTCCCCTCGAGCATCGAAGTTCAAGATGGAAGGGGCGAGTATCCGCCGATCCTCCGTCACCGCGACCGTTGCCTCGCCCAGCGAGGATACGGCCAGGGCCTGGACCGCATCCGAGGCAGAGCGGGATACGACCTGGGCCATCATCCTTTTGACTCTCGCCCACACGTCAATGGCATCCAGTTCTGCCCATCCTGGCTTTGGCCTCTGGACGTCATACTCTTCATACGCGGACGCGAGCAGCCGTCCCTCTTCGGAGAACGCAGCGGCCTTGCACCCTGTGGTGCCCACGTCTATTCCGAGCAAGCTCATCTCACCAGCTCCCTGCTTCCCGCCAGGCCGAAATAATCGAGGATAAGCCAGCAGGTGCGATCATAGACTGCATCCTGGGCGGCGACTACACTGCCCGATTCCCTGAGGGCCGACTCATAGGCCTGTCGGATCTCGGTGCCGATGTTCACCTTGGCGATACCCTTCTCGATGGCAGCAAGCAAATGCTCCCGCTTCACCCCGGATCCGCCGTGCAGGACCAGCGGCACACCCGTCGCCTCTCGGAGCCTCTCCAGGTGGTCGAGGTTCAGCCTGGCCTCTACTTTCCTCTTGTCCTTCAACGCGCCAGAAACCGCCCCATGGACGTTCCCTATGGCCACCGAGAGCCAGTCACAGTCGGTCTCCCGCACAAATCGCGCCGCCTCTTCGACGGCTGTGAAGCCCAGGCCCGACTCGAAGAGTTCCTCGTATGGGGGGAGAGGCCCTGTTTCGTGTCCGAGCACCGCGCCCAGTTCGGCCTCGCAGGGTACACCCGACCGGTGAGCCATCTCCACCGCCTGCCGCGTGGCCTCGATGTTTTCCTCCAGATCCAGGCGCGACCCATCCACCATGACCGACTGATAACCCAGCTCAATCACCTCTCGGATAATCGAGAGGAAATCCACCCGCTGGTTGTCCTCATCTATCACCGGCACGTGATCCAGGTGAATCCGAACGTACTCAGGCTCGTTCCACTTGGTGAACTCTTCCATGACGGCGGCCGGACCTTGGGCTTCGAACTTGATCCACTCCAGGCGGGCTGTTTCGATCAGCGCGAAGCAATCCTGATCCACCACAGCACGTATGACCGGTTCGACCATCGGAAGGTACGGCACATTGAAGGCCGGAACCACCACACCTGCCTTTCTGGCATTGTTGACGATGTCAGTGGTACTTTGCATCTGTTATCCTCTCTCTGTTCCTATTTCCTCTTTAGCCATCTCCCTCGCCGCTGCTCGGATCGCCGCCAGCTTGTACTCCCTGCTCCAGCGATTGACCGGAATGAGATCAAACACGCGCGCCCGCACGTGCTTGATCCAGCGTTCCATGCTCGACAGGCAGGTGATCATGCCTCTGCCGCTGCCCCCTGCTGCTGCCACGGCAATCACCGGCTTGCCAAATAGGTCACTCTCGCTGCCGCGCGTGGCCTCGCAGCGGCGCATGCGATCGGTGAAAGCCTTGGCCGATTCGCTCATCTCGCCTCACTCGAAAATCGAGGCATACTTGTTGGCATTGGCGATCAGCGCCTCCTGCTGGTTCGCGCTCATAGGCAAGCGAGTGTTAATTCCAGCTGTGTGAGAACAGCGACGCCATACGGTTCAAGTGCCAACTCATCTGCCAACGATTGCCCGCTCAGATGCTCGCGTGCAGGCCAGGGCAGGCGCACAATTTGCTCGGCCCGCTCGTGGTTGATGACGATGAAGATCTCCTCGCCATCGGCGCTCACCCGTTTACGAGCCTCCACGCCGGTTGGTGTCTCCATCACCGGCCTGACGCTGTCCATTTCAACGATGTGGTCAACTAGCGCCTGCTGGGCGGCCTCATCGAGATACGCGCCGACGAAGTACACCTGCCCCTTACCATGCGAGTGTGCCGTGACGGCTGGATGACCATCGAGCCAGCCGTTGAACGCGCCGTAGCGGGCGATGACCTGGGTGTTGGCCTCATCCTGCACCTCGAGCCGCTCCGCCCACAGGCGCGACGTGCCGGCGAACCACTCTCCCGATACGGGCACGGGGTCCAGCAGCGCGTAGTACTCCTCGACCTCGACGCCGGCCAGGTCGGCCAGCAGCCCAGGCTGACGCGAGGGAAGGAGGGCGTTGTACTCGTCCTTCATCCCGCAGCGAATGGTCAGCACCAGGTGTCCACCTCGGGCCACGAAGTCTCCCAGCCGCTCAGCTTGGTTTTCGTTTACAATCAACAAGGCTGGGGCGATGACCAGCCTGTAGCCATCGAGCGGCGCATCGGCAGCGATGACGTCGGTGGCGATGTTTCGCGCCGCCAGCGGCCGGTAGTAGTGATTGAAGTGGGCCACGTAATCGAAATCGCGATGATGCCGCTGCCACTGAATCGCCCAGCGGCTGTCGTAGGAGTTGAGGAGAGCGACCTTGGGGACGATAGTAGAGCCGGCCAGTAGGGGCGACACGGCGGCGAAGCCCCGGCCCAGTTGTTGGACCTCCTCGTAGAAGGGCCGCGGCTGGCCCGACTGATCCACCAGCGTGCCGTGATACTGCTCCTGTCCTCCCAGAGCCGAGCGCCACTGCCAGTAGAGTACCGCGTCCGCGCCGTGGGCCACCGCGTGCCAGGCCATGGCCCGCGTCTCGCCCTTGTTGAGCGCGTTATTGATGGACGACCAGTTGACATGACCTGGCTGCGTCTCCATGAGCCAGAAGTTCTGGCGCTTGAAGCCGCGCGTGAGATCGTGCTTGGCGCCGGAGGTCAGATAGTCATGGTGGCCCGTGCCCACGTACCAATCCCAGGAGGCCAGGTCGAGGTCTTGGGTCAACACATAGTGGTCGAAGCCGTCAAACCAGCCCATGAAGTTGTGCGTGACCCACACGCCAGGACGTAAGTGCGGGCGCAGGGCATCAAGCTGGAGCCGTTGGAACTGACGGTAGCTTTCAGTGACGAAGCGTTTCCACTCCAGCATCAGGCCGGGGTTGTGCGGGCCGATAGGGATGGGGATCTGCTCCCATGCCGAGTAGGTCTGGCTCCAATAGCGGGTTGTCCAGTGCTGATTGAGCGCATCCAGCGAACCGAACTTCTCAGCCAGGTAGCGCTGGAAGAGGTGCCGGCAGCGGTCACAGCAGCAGACGCGGTTGTACTCGTTGTCCAGTTGCCAGCCGATGACGTGCGGGTTCGAACCGAAGCGCTCCGCCATAGCGCCGACGATGCGCTGGGTGGTAGCGTGGAACTCCGGTGAGTTGACGCAGTAGTGGCAACGGTTGCCAAACTGGACGCGGCGGCCGCTCTCGTCCACGGCCATCAGGTCCGGATGCTGCTGCACCAACCAGGCGGGCGGCGCGGCGGTGGGTGTGCCCAGCACGGAGACAATACCGGCATCGGCCAGGGCGGAGATGGCACGCTCCAGCCAGTCGAAGTGGAACTCGCCCTCCACCGGTTCAAGCGTGGACCAGGCGAACTCCGCCAGGCGGGCCACCGTCAGTCCAGCTTCGCGCATCAGGCGGATGTCTTCCGGCCAGAGTTCTTCGGGCCAGTGTTCGGGGTAGTACGCTGCGCCGAGGTGAAGACGAGCAGAGGAGGGTGAGGGCATGATTACCTCCGAGTGGTCAATGGTTACCTACGAACGCAAAGGCGCGGATAGGATTGCTCACCGTGATGAGATGCACCAGTTCGTCCGTCACGCCGTGGGCGCGCAGGGCGGGGATGAATTCTTCCACCAGGGCAGTGTAGCCTCGTATCCCGCCCTCCGGCTGGCCGTCGGGCCTGTCCTGAGCCCAGTCGAAGGGCTGCGAGGGGTCGTACCAGCCCGCGTCGTGCGAGAGCAGGATGTGCTCAGCGTAGCCGGCCTCGATGAGCGCCAGGGTGTAATCCAGCAGAGCGTCCTGCGATTGCCACTCCGCGCCCACGCCGTCGAACTCGACGTAGGCCCCTCGCCGCGCCGCTTCCCGATGGATGGCTGGGTCGGGCTCCAGGTTGGCGTGCGCCCAGATGAAGCGGGCGAGGTCGAGACCCGCGGACTCGAGGAGCTCCATCTCGCGCCGAGCGACCGCGCCACTGGCAGTGTGGCTCATGACGGCTGCCCCCGTCTGTTGGCTGGCCAGCGCGGCGGCTTTCAGGTTGCGCACCTCCAGGGGGGTCGGGCCGTCATCGCTCGCGGCGATCTTGATGAAGCCAGCGCGAACCTCCGTGCCCTCGATGCCCTCCGTCAGCTCACCGATCCACACCTCGGCCAATTTCTCGGCGCTCATCTCCCGGAGGGACGGCGGGGTGAAGGCCTGGCGGTACACGCCGCTGGGCGCGACGAGGTGAATCGGCGTGATCTTGGCCAGGCGCCGGAGGACGGCGAGGTTGCGGCCCACGCCGACGGTGGAACATTCCACCAGGGCCGTAACTCCAGCGGCGTGGGCCGCCGCCAGGTAGGGTTCCATCACGCGGGCCACGGCCTCCGGCTCGGCGTGGGCGTAGTCGGGGACCAGCGGCCCACGCAGATCGGTGAACAGATGCTCATGCGGCAAGATCAGGCCCAGGGCCTCGACCGCCACGTCCCCTTTGATGGTCCGTATCCACCCGCTGCTCATGCGCTGTCCGCCCCGTGATAGTACACCTGCCAACCCATGTACTTGCCCAGGGCCTCGCTCACGGCGGCGGCGGTCTGCGAGGGATTGATGGCCACGTGGTGCTCGAAGCCGTTGGCGCAAATGTAACGCAGCAATTTCTGGAAGGCCGGGACGTGCACCACGCCATGGCCGCCAAAGGTCTGCAGCGGATCGTCGGTCAGCTCGCCCTCGCCCACGTAGGCGCGGATGACGCCCCACGAATCGTCGGTGGACACCCGGCAGTAGGTGAACGGCCCGCTCCTGGCGCGACCGACCACCGTGCCGTAGGTGTTCTCCTTGCCCACCGTGCCGGCGATGATGTCTTGATAATCCATCTTGGCCTCGTCAAAGAAGTCCCTCGGCCAGTTGCTGCAGTGGAAGATGACGCCCTTGTCCGCATCGTCACCGTAGTCGTTGTTCCAGTCCACCAGCGCGCTGGGCCTGCCGGAGGCCAGGGTCATGGCATACATGCCCACGGCGCCGGTGACGTCCGTCTCGCAGGCGCTGGGCATGAGGGCGTTGCTCATCATGCTCATCACCGCGCAGGGCACGATGCCGAAGAACTCTTCCAGAGAGGTCCAGCACTGCACCGCGGTGGCCACCAGACGGTTCTCGTCCATCCAGCGCTGTGTCACCAGGGCGAACTTGGCCATTTTAACCAGCGCCTCGGCCGGGATGCCTGCGGTGGGCACGTAGGCCCTGATCTCGTCCAGTTTGCGGCGCACCTCCGGGTCGTCGTCCCCCAGGCGATTGACGCGGCCAAAGGCCTCTGACAGGTCCAGCACCTCCACGCTGATGCCCGCCCTTTCCAGCAGCTTCTCGCTGTAGCGGACGGTGTTAAAGGCCGCCGGGCGTGCCCCCAGCGCCCCGATGCGAGCCCCCCGCAGCCCGCGCACCACGCGGCAGGTGGCGGCGAACTGGCCCAGGTCGTGGCGGAAGCCTTCGGAATCGGGGGCGACGGTGTGGAGCCTGGTGAGGCTGAAGGGAATGCCGTACTGCACCAGGTTGTTGCAGACCGACATCTTGCCGCAGAAGCTGTCCCGCCGATCCGCCAAGGTCATCTTGTCTGCGTCGTCGGGGAAGGCGTGGATCAGCACCGGCACGTTGAGGTCGGCCCAGCGCAGGGTGTTGGCCACCGCGCGCTCGTCGCCGAAATTGGGCAGGGTGACCAGCACACCGTCCATCTCCTCGCGGTGCTGCTTGAACAGGGCAGCGCACTTCCTTGCATCCTCCAGTGTCTCGACTGAGCCGAACGGGGTGTCCTCAGGGCTCAGGGTCACCGCTGTGATCCCCTCTGCCTCCAGCACCTGCAGGACCTCCTCCCGACCACTCTCGCAGAGGTGGTCTGGGAAGAAGCCCCGGTTGCCGATAATCACACCCAAGGTTGTTTGTTGCATGGTTCACTCCTTTCAATTGGCTATGATTTGGCTCTCGCGCCCCACCCTGGTTGACGGATGGATGTCCCTACCCAGGAGTGGGCGCAGCCGATGTATAGTATAGCACATAACATACTGCCAGGCAACGGGTGACGTGCGGCGTTTGACCTTTGGCCTCACCCCGTGGGAACTACTCCTTGACCGCCCCCGCGGTGATGCCTTCGGTGAAGCGCCGCTGGAAGACCAGGAAGATAATCAGCAGCGGCACCACACTGACCACCGCCACGGCCATCCACTCCCGATACAAGGAGTAACCTGGCGGGCCCGACATCTGCATCATGAACAAGGGCAGGGTGAATTTTTCGGGCGACTTCAGATAGATCAGCGGCCCCAGGTAGTTGTTCCAGGAGGCCATGAAGAAGATGAGCCCCAGGCTGATCAGGCCGGGCGCGCAGATGGGCAAAATAATCCGCCAGAAGATGCTGAACTCACTGCAGCCATCTATGCGTGCCGCGTCAAGCAACTCGTCGGAAATGGTGCTGATGTACTGACGCATGAAGAAGATGCCGAAGGCGTTGGCTGCGCCAGGTATGATGAGCGGCCAAAAGCTGCCAACCCACTTCAATTTGACCATGATGATGTAGGTGGGCACCATGGTCACCGTGCCGGGAATGATCATTGTACCCAGGAGGAAGGCGAAGAGGGCGCCGCGTCCTGGGAAGCGGTACTTAGCGAAGCCATAGCCGCCCAGAGAGCAAAAGAAAAGCGAAAGGGCGGTGGCCGAGAAGGCGACGAAGAAGGTGTTCCACACAGACCTGAGCACTCCGTAATCTATGATATAGCGGTAGCCGTCCAAGCTCATGTTGGGCGAGACGAGTTTGGGCGGGATGCCGAATATCTCGCCCTGGGGCGTGAAAGAGGTGCGCAGCATCCAGACGAAAGGAAGCATCATGAAGAGAGCGATGAGGGTCAATAGGCCGTACAGCATCGCTTTGATGCCCACTAACCGCACTCGTCTCAGCGAGATAGTCATTCTTTCCTCCGTTTTGTTTGAAATCGAGCTAACTACTTGGACAATGTTAAGTTAATGTCATTGCGAGCGTAGCGAAGCAATCTACCGCCTCCAATTGCAAGCAACGGTGGGGATTGCTTCGTCGCTACGCTCCTCGCAATGACACTTGACGCGAAAGTTAACATTGCCCAGCTACTCACCTGCTCCTGCTGGACCCTAGTCCAACGGCCTCGGTAGCCTGTTGTCACTACACTGGTCCCTCATTCCCGACGCCCAAAGTACCTGAATTGCAACAAGGTGAGCACGAAAATGAGGGCAAAGTAAACGTAGGCCTGAGCCGAGGCGCGGCCGAAGCGGAAATTGCCGAAGGCCTCACCGTAGATGTGGACCATGGTGGTGAGGGTGGCCCTCATAGGCCCGCCGCCGGTGAGGGCCATGACCTCGTTGAACAGACCGAAACTGCCCATGGTGGAGAGGATCACCGAGAAGAGAATCACGGGGCGCAAAATCGGGATGGTGATATGGAAGAAAGCCTGAACGGGACTGGCCCCGTCAATGAGAGCTGCCTCCGTCAACTCGCGGGGGATGGTCTGCAGCCCGGCCAGCATGATCACCATATTGTACCCCAGCCAGCCCCAGACGACCAGCAAGCAAAGGGAAACCCGCGCCCACCAGATGTCCTCCAGCCAGGGGACTCCGGGCAAGCCGAACATGTTCAGGAAGGCGTTGAACAGTCCGCCCTTATGCTGCAGCATGAGGCCGAAAGTGAACCCCGCCGCGATCATGGAGGTGACGTAAGGGGCGAAGATCATGGTGCGGTAGGCCTGGAAGAAACGGACCAGCTTGGAGTTCAGGATCACCGCCAGGACGATGGCCAGGAAGGTCATGATGGGAACGTACATTAAGAACAGGATGATGCCATTTTGAATGGACTGCCAGAAGGCTTTACCTCCTACGCCGAAGAGGTAGGTATAGTTCTTCAGGCCGACGAATTCCATGGGCCCCAGTCCCTTCCATTTGTGGAAACTGAGATAGATGGAGAAAAGGACCGGCAAGAAGCCAAAGATGAGAAACAGGATATAGAAAGGGGATATGAAGACGTACGCCCAGCGGTTCTTGACGATCTCGTGCCAGAGACCTCTTCTAGGGGAAGTGCCACCTGTCGCTGCTCGTGCCATCGCTTACCTCCTCGCCCGTGGATAAGTTGAGGAGAGCCATCCTGGCTCTCCTCAACTATTGGGCTGGATCACTATTCGAGTGCGGCGCGGATCTCGGCCGCCGCATCCTTCAGGGCCTGCTCGGCGGTGGCATCGCCCGTGGCGTAGCGCTGAATCGCCACAGAGACAGCACCGTTCATCATGGCGTAGTCGGGACCGTAGACGGTGGCGGAGGGGATTTTCTCGTTCACGTCGGCATAGATACCGTAGGTGTTCTGGCCGCCGAAGAAGGAATCGGTCGCCAGATAGACCGGGTCATCGTAGGCGGACTTGATCGAGGGGACGAAGCCGCTGATGGCGAACATCTTGTTCACGCTATCGGGCCGACCGAGAGCAAACTCGACGAAGGCCCAGGCCGCCTCGGGATTCTTGGTCTGTTCGGGGATGACAAAGGTGGAGCCGCCGTCGTTGGAGGCCCGCGCGCCGCCTTCCTCGTAGGCTGGCATGTAGGCCACACCCCACTTGCCGGCCGTACCGGGGGCGATCCAGGACTTCAGGAAGACGTCCATCCAGGAGGCCTCGATGAGGGTGGCGATAGCATCCTCACCTTCCGGCGCGCCCAGTTCGGCGTACCAGGGATCGGTCCACTCCAGCGAGTCGGAGACCAGGTCCTCCTCCCAGAACTGGCCCAACATCTCCAGGGTGGCGATGTTCTCAGGGCTATCCACGGTGACCTCGCTGGTATCGGCGTCGTAGTAGCCTAGGCCCTGCTGCCAGAGTACCATCTCGTAGAGACGGGCGTAGTTGTTGGCCTTGTTGTGGGCGAAGCAGTAGTTGCCGGTGGTCTCCTTGATGGTCCGGCAGGCTTCGAGATAGTCATCCCAGGTGGCGATGGTCTCGCTCACCCCGGCCGGGTCGGTGGGCAGGCCGGCCGCCTCGAAGACGTCGCGGCGGTAGTACATCACTACCGGGCCGCCATCCCACGGGAAGCAGTAGTACTTGCCGTCCTTCTCGCAGTCGGCCAGCTTATATTCGACCAGATCATCCATGTACGGCTGGAGCGCGTCCGTCAAGTCAAGCAGGCCGCCCAGGTAGACGTACTCGGCCACGTGGCTGCTCTCCACCAGGCAGACGTCGGGCGCACCCTCGCCGGCGGTGAGGGCCAGGGGTAGGTTGGTGTAGACATCTGACGGGCCGTAGTACTCGATCGCCACCTCCACATCGGGGTAGACCTCGTTGAAGTCCTCGACGATGCCGGCCGTCTCAAGGGTGTCGCGGATGGCCGCCGTCCAGCCCCAGAGCAGGATCTTGCCCTTGGGTTTCGGCTTCTCCGGCAAGGGGGTCGGTGTCACCACTTTCTCGACCACTTTTTCGACCTCGACGGTTTCGACCACCTTCTTCTCGATCACCTTCTCCTTCTCCACCTCGACGGTCACCGGAACCTCTTTCTCGACGATGACCTCCTTCTCGATCACCTCGGGAGTGGATGGAGCGCAGGCGGCTAGGAAGCTGGCCAGTATGGTCACGACTATCAGTAATGCTGCTAACCTCTTCATTTTCACTCTCCTCCCTAATTTGGGGTTTGACTGGCGACCCTCTCAGCGAGCGTCGCTATTATGGACCAACGAGAATAGACGATTCACCACCTCCCTTCTTCACACAAGCTTTCCAGGAAAGTGCTCGAAGCCCCGTCCCCGGGGCGACCCTTCGACAGAGCTCAGAACAAGGCTCAGGACATTACACGAAGTTCAGCAACACTTTTTCTAGCTCCAGAGCCCGTCCCCGGGCGACTTGGCGGGTTAAGCTTACTCCCTACCGGAGCACGTCAACTGCCGCACGTTTCCCGTCGAACTAACTCTGTTGTCAGCAAGACCTCCTTTCTCTCCGCAGCGGAGTCGTTGATGAGTTCAATCAACAGCCGCGTGGCTACCTCACCCACCTGTTGCATAGGCTGACGTATGGTGGTCAGGGATGGATGGCAGTAGGCGGCGGCTGGAATACCATCGTAGCCGACCAGGGCCACGTCATCGGGAATCCTTCGCCCTGCCTCTCGCAGAGCCCTCATGGCTCCGATGGCCATCTGGTCGTTCTGGGCGAAGAGGGCAGTGATCTGCGGGGCCTTGGCCAAGAGGCGATGCATCGCCTCGTAGCCGCCCTGATAGGACCAATCACCATACTCAACCAGAGAGGCATCAAAGGGTATACCCGCCCTACTCAAAGCCAATTTGTAGCCCTTGGCTCTATCGTTCACCGATTTCCAGTCGGCGGGGCCGGTGATCATGCCGATCTGACGATGCCCTAGCTTAACCAGACATTCGGTGGCCTGCAAGCCGCCGTCCACGTTGTCCACATCCACCACGGTCAGCTTTTCGCCCGGCAACCAATAGGCCGTGGTGACCAAGGGTACCCCCTGCTGGATCAGCGAGACGATGTGACGACTATCCTCTTCCGTGCTGGGGCGGGCGAAGAGGACGCCATCCACCTCCCTCTCGGTTAGCAGTCTCAAGTATTCAGGCTCGTCATCCGGGTTCCGCTCCGTGCTGCAGAGCATAAAGAAGTACCCTTGCTTTCTGGCTTCTGCTTCGGCCCCGACGATGACCTGGGTAAAGAAGTAATCGCTGAAATCAGCGGTGATGAGGCCCAGCGTATACGTCCTCTTGGAGACCAGACCGCGAGCGATGGCGCTGGGTTGATAGCCAAGCTCCTCAATCACCTGCCATACCCGGCGGCGAGTTTCATCAGCCACATCAGGTTTATCATTGATCACCCGGGATACTGTCTGATAAGACACCCCGGCTGCAGCGGCAACATCTCGGATAGTTACTCTTTCCATGATTTGCTATCTCCTCATTACCGTGAACGGTCACGTGAACGCTCACATTATACCATAAAAATCGGATCTTGTCAAGGGGGTGCATTCATTCGTGTAAAATGTTACCGGCGTGGTATAATTCCCTCTCTCTCTCAAACTGGCAATGCTCTCAAAGACGCACTTTGACAAAACCTCTATCGTCTCAGGGCTAGAAAAGGCACCAACGTGGCTATCGTGGCCACCGCACGGAAAATGCTGGTCATCATTAGGTATCATGATTCGTCCTGGCTGGCAAAAGCGAAAGGCCACCGGTGCAGTTGACACCGCTGGCCTCTTGGCCGTCTATGAGCGTGTGAGTGGATTTGCCCCAATAGAGGGATGAGTATATAATAGGTTTGTTATTCCAACACAATGCGATCTGTGATTGAAACGGTTGGTATACTCAGTACATCACAATTTGCTCCCGCTGGATCGCCAGATCCAGCGGTTGGGCGGCGGTAGGCAAGCGAAGCTTGCACGCAATCCGCCGCGAGCGACTGTGATCTACTGATACTGTATCCATTACTTCGTAGTATAATGTGTCAGCGAGTAACTGCTCAGCCCGTGTCATTGCGAAGCGCGCTGTTTGCGCCGAACTTGGAAGTGAAAACGGCGCAATCCCCAATTTGCTGGTAGGAGATTGCTTCGCTTCGCTCGCAATGACAGCCTGAGTAGTCACCCCAGCGAATCAAATTCACAAACGAGGAGGTTGGCAGTGGACCTGAATCTGACCGAAGAGCACAAGATGATCCGCAAGATGGTGCGGCGGTTCGCCGAGAACGAGGTTGCTCCCATCGCAGCGGAGATGGACGAGAGGGGAGAAGTGCCCTTCGAGAACATCAAGAAGATGGGAGAGTTGGGGCTGCTGGGCCTGACCGTGTCCGAGGAGTACGGCGGCGGCGGCATGGACACGGTGAGCTACTGCATCGCTATCGAGGAGCTTTCCAAAGCTTGCGCCTCTACAGCGATTGTGATGGGCGTGCAGAACTCCCTGGTCTGCCACGGAATTGAGAAGTTCGGGACCGAGGACCAGAAGCAGCGGTTTCTAGTGCCGCTGGCCCAGGGCAAGTTCATCGGCGCCTTCGCCCTGACCGAGCCCGAGGCCGGCAGCGACGCGGCCGCCCAGAAGACGACCATGGTGCGAGACGGCGATGAGTACGTGGTCAACGGCACCAAGAATTTCATCACTAGCGGTGGCTTCGCCGATGTTATCCTCCTGTTTGGCATGACGGACAAGAGCCGGGGGCACCGAGGCATCAGCGCGCTGCTGGTTGAGAAGGGAGCGCCTGGGTTCTCGGTGGGCAAGGAGGAGAACAAGCTGGGCATCCGCGCCTCGGACACCTCTGAGTTGGTGTTCGAGGATTGTCGGGTGCCCGTTGCCAACCGGCTGGGAGAGGAGGGCCAGGGCTTTAAGATCGCCATGACCGATCTCGACGCCGGACGCATCAGCGTGGCCGCCCAGGCGCTGGGCATTGCTGAAGCGGCCTACGAGGCTGCGCTGGAGTACGCCAAGACCCGTGAGCAGTTTGGTCGCCCCATCGCCAAATTCCAGGGCATCCAGTGGATGCTGGCCGACATGGCCACTCGCATCGAAGCGTCGCGGCTTTTGATCTACAACGCCGCTCTGGCCAAAGATAGGGCCGCGAAAACGGGCGGGCGCTACAGCAAGGAAGCAGCCATGGCCAAGCTCTATGCCTCGGAGATGGCCAGTTGGGTGACCGACCTGGCCATCCAGATCTACGGCGGCTATGGCTACGTGAAAGATTACCCCGTGGAGCGCTATCACCGCGATGCGCGGATCACCCGCCTCTACGAAGGCACCAGCGAGATACAACGGCTGGTGATCGCCGACCAGATTCTGCGCTAAAACACGGCTGCGGCTGCGGCAGTCATCCTCCACGACCTTGCCGAACAGTTGAGTTTAGGTGAAGCATGATGGGCGAGTTTTCGCCAGAAGTACCTTTGGTCAACAGACTGTTGTACTGGCTAGCCAAGTTTCTGTACAGAACCTTCGGGTGGCGCGTCGAGGGCAAGCTGCCGGACGTCCCAAAGTACGTTATCATCACCACCCACACCTCGAATTGGGACCTCATCGTTGGACTGACGGGCTGGTCCATCTTGTCCTACGGTTTCTGGCTGATTAAACCCTCTTGGATCGGCAAAAGGGAAGCGTTCCTTGGACCTCTAGGCCCGTTCATGAAATGGATCGGAGGGATCCCAGTCGATCGTGGGGCTCGACAAAGAACGGTGGAACAGATCATTCAAGCTTTTGACAGCCGAGAGGAATTGGTGATGGCCATTACGCCTGAGGGAACGCGCAAGAAGGCGGAGCGTTGGAAGACAGGTTTTTACTACATCGCGCAAGGCGCCGAGGTGCCTATTGTACTGGGATTCATTGATTACCAACGCAAAGCTATGGGAATCGGGCCGATCATCACGCCGTGCGGAGATATTCAGGCCGACATGGAGATAATTCGAGACTTTTACGGCGACGTCCAGGCCAAACATCCTCACCAGGTCGGGGACATCGTATTGAGACCGAGCTGACGCGGAAGTTACCGGGGAGGTTTTATGACCGATAATCCGAAAATCGAGACGCTGAGAGAGCTGAAAGGAAAAGCCAGGCTAGGCGGCGGCCAGCAGCGCATTGACCGCCAGCACGCCAAGGGCAAGCTCACCGCCCGGGAGCGGCTGGACCTTCTCCTGGACGAGGGCAGCTTCGAAGAGCTGGACATGTTCGTCACCCACCGCTGCACCGACTTCGGAATGGAGAAAAAGAAGGTGCTCGGAGACAGCTTGGTCGCAGGTTGGGGGACCATTGACGGGCGATTGGTCTACGTCTTCGCTCAGGATTTCACGGTGTTCGGCGGCTCGGTGAGCAGAGTGCACGGCGAGAAGACGGTCAAGGTGATGGACCTGGCCCTGCAGAATGGCGCGCCCCTCATCGGCATCAACGACTCAGGCGGGGCGCGCATCCAGGAGGGGGTGGATGCGCTGTGGGCCTGCGGCGAGATCTTCACCCGCAACACCCTGGCGTCGGGCGTTATCCCTCAGATATCCGTCATCCTCGGACCGTGCGCCGGCAGCGCGGTTTATTCCCCGGCTATCACCGATTTCGTGTTCATGGTGCAAGGGCTCAGCCACATGTTTATCACCGGCCCGGACGTCATCCGGGCCGCCACCGGCGAGGAGGTGACTCAGGAGGCCCTGGGCGGCGCCGTCACTCACAGCGTGACCAGCGGGGTGGCCCATTTCATGGCCGCCGATGAACGGCAGACGCTGGCCCTGGTGCGGCGGCTGCTGTCCTTCCTGCCGTCAAACAACATGGAGGATCCGCCGAGAGTGGAGCCCACCGATCCGCCAGACCGCATGGATGAGAGGCTGGACACCATCGTGCCGGACGATCCTACCAAGCCCTATGACATGAAAGACATCATCTTGCCCGTGGTGGACGGCGGCGACTTCATGGAGGTGCACGAGCACTACGCCGCCAACCTCATGGTCGGATTCGCCCGCTTGGACGGTCGGACGGTAGGCATTATCGCCCAACAGCCCAAGGTGATGGCGGGCGTGATTGACATCAATGCCTCCGACAAGGGAGCGCGCTTCATTCGCTTCTGCGACTGCTTCAACATCCCACTGGTCACGTTTTGCGACACCCCTGGTTTCTTGCCCGGCGTGGCTCAGGAGCACGGGGGCATTATCCGCCACGGGGCTAAGATGCTCTACGCCTACTGCGAGGCCACCGTGCCGAAGTTGGCCCTCATCACCCGCAAGGCCTACGGAGGGGCCTACATCGTGATGAGTTCCAAGTCTCTGCGCACGGACATCAACCTGGCCTGGCCCAGCGCAGAGATCGCGGTGCTCGGCCCTGAGGGGGCGGTTAACATCGTGGCTCGCAAGGAGATTCGGGCCGCTGAGGATCCAGAGGCCAGGCGGGCGGAACTGGTGGAGGAATACAGAGACAAGTTCGCCGGCCCTTACCTGGCCGCGGCTCGGGGCTACATTGACGACGTCATCGAGCCTCGCGAGACCCGGCCCCGTCTCATCAAAGCTCTGGCCATGTTGCAGAACAAGCATAGCATCAATCCGCCGAAGAAGCACGGGAACATTCCACTGTAGACTGGAGACTGGAGACTGGAGATTAGAGATTGGATATTCCAAGCTCCAATATCCAATCTCTAATATCGCATTGCAGTAAAAGTAACATTTCCACGCTCGCGATGGATTGTCAAATCCATCGCCCGGCGGCTGGATCTGGCGATCCAGCCGGAGCAAAGTGTGACTTTTACCCTAGTGCCTAATATCCATCAAGGGGAAGAGTAATGGCCACGACGCAGGGCGTATACATCACAGTGCTGGGGATGGCGATCCTCTTTTTGGCGCTGTTAATCCTCATGTTGGCCGCGATGGGGCTGGAAAGGCTATTCAGGCCCACGGAGACTAGTGAGGAGAAACTGTCCTCGGAAAAGGACGAGGCGTTGGTTGCTGCCATCGCAGTGGCCGTTGCGCTAGAGATCAAACGTCAAACGTCCAAAGTCAAACGGAAAAGGTCAGAGCAGGCGCTGAGCGGTTGGAACCTATTGGGGAAGCACCGGCGACTGATGGGTGCGGGGAGAGTGAAGAGGCAGCGAAGATGAAGAAATTCAGGATCAGGGTCAATGGCAATTGGTATGAGATAGAGATCAAGGACCTGGACCAGTCGCCCATCTCGGTGCGGGTAGATGGGAAGCCCTATGAGGTAGAGTTGGGTTCTGAGATGCCAGCTATCGAAGCTGTAGAAAGAGTTAGAGCAGAGCCTGAGGTCATGGTTCCGGATCCCGAGCTGGAGGCGAGGACGCGAGGCCCTCGTGGGCCCGTGGACGGGGCTCAGGGCGCGGCGGCTGCGCGGGGGGAGGTGATCGCTCCTATGCCCGGCAAAATCTTGGCTGTTCACGTGGCGGGCGGCGATCGAGTGCAACATCAGGATGTGCTGTGTACCCTCGAGGCCATGAAGATGGAGAATGAGATCATGGCCCCTGTTGGCGGCGTCGTCAAAGAGGTTAGCGTGATCGAGGGGCAGGACGTTCTGTACGGCGACGTTCTGTTCGTCATAGGGTGAGGTGATCAGAGGTGGACTGGACAGAGTTACTTCGGCTTCCAAGTGGTCTCATTAATCTGACCTTGGGGAATGTGGTCATGATGGTGATAGGCGGTATCCTCATCTATTTAGCCATCGCCAAGCAGTACGAGCCGACCCTGCTGCTGCCCATCGGCCTGGGGGCGATCATGGCCAACATCCCGGCCACTGGCATGACCGAAGAGGGCGGGGTCTTCGCCGTGCTCTACGACATGGGCATCGCCAACGAGCTTTTCCCCCTGCTGATCTTCATCGGCATCGGGGCCATGACCGATTTCGGACCCCTCCTCGAGAATCCCATCACCGTCCTGTTGGGAGCAGCGGCGCAGTTTGGCATCTTCGGCACGCTGTTGGCGGCCACGCTGATGGGTTTCGACATCAAAGAGGCCGCTTCCATCGGCATCATCGGCTCGGCCGACGGCCCCACGTCCATTTATGTATCGGCTAGGTTGGCTCCCCAACTGTTGGCTCCCATCGCCGTGGCCGCTTATTCCTACATGTCGCTGGTGCCCATCATCCAGCCGCCCATCATGAAGCTTTTGACCACCAGGGAGGAGAGGCTCATCAAGATGCCCTACACCTCTCGGCCGGTCTCCAGGACCACTCGCGTTCTTTTCCCCGTCGTCACCACCCTCATTTGCGGGCTGCTGGTACCCATGGCCACCCCCCTCATCGGGATGCTGATGTTCGGCAACCTGATGCGGGAGTCCGGGGTGGTGGACAGGCTGGCCAAGGGCGCCGAGAATGAGTTGGTGAACATCGTCACCATTTTGCTGGGGATCACCATCGGCTCGACCATGGTGGCCGAGAGCTTCCTCAACGTGAGAACGATCGTGATCGTGATCATGGGGCTTTTGGCCTTCAGCCTGGATACCGCCGCCGGCCTATTGTTGGGCAAGATCATGTGCGCCCTGTCCGGCAGAAGGATCAATCCCCTGATCGGCGCATCTGGCATTTCAGCCTTCCCCATGTCGGCGCGGGTGGTGCAGAAGGTGGGCCACGACGAGGACTTCACCAACTTCCTGTTGATGCACGCCATGGGTTCGAACACGGCTGGGCAGATCGCTTCCGTGATGGCTGGCGGACTGGTGCTGGCGTTGTTAGGAGGTTGAGATGAAGCTGCAAATTGGCGTTATCTTCACCCCAGGGCCAGTGGGTTCGATAGCGCGCAGGTTGGGGCAGCGGTTCAGCCATGCCTTCATGAGATACGAGAAGCCAGATGGCTGGTGGATACTCGACTCTGGGATATGGCGCATCCGCGACCATCCGGGTACCGGCCTGGAGAGGGCCACCGACTATGTGATATTGGAAACCAAGGAGCCGCTCGATCCCGATGCTGCTCAGAGGATTGTTGATTACGCTCGGGGCAACGTGGGCAAGCTTTACAATGTCTGGGGGGCGATACGTTTAGGTTGGAGGCTCCTTCGTCAGCGCTTTGGGGTGCAGGCCCTGGCTTACCCATCTTACATTTGCACCGACTTCGTGGTGGATTGTTTCCACTACGTGGGGATTGACCTCGTGCCTCCAGGCCAGCTCTTGGTGCGTCCCGATGAAATCGCCGCCAGCGACGAGCTTGTAGAGGTGCCGGCCGAAGATTGACACCGCCGTGAACAGGCGGCGCTGGGAACTGGTCGTCCTAGCACTAGATCTCCAAGCTGGTGTGGACTCGCTTCCCAGCCATGATCGCGCGGCGATGAAGTCACCGTGCTACAGAGCAGCACCCTTTCAAAAGGGCTATAAGACCACAAACAGCACTTGCCAGCCCGGTTCACCGGGCGTGGCTTCGTACTCGCTCAGAGGCCCATCCCTATGGCTCTGACAAAAACGCAGCCGATCCGTAAATCCTGCCGATCCGCTGTTCTACCCCAGCGCATACACCTCGCTTTGCTGCTGGTCATCCTCCTGGTTGCACTCCTCCTGCGGGTCTACGAACTGCCCGGCATCCCCCCCGGCCTGCACTACGACGAGGCGGCCAACGCCATCCTGGCCGCCGACATCGCCAGCGGCGAATCCCGCCCCCTGTTCATCGAAGCCTACACCGGCAAGGAAGTGCTCTTCTTCTACCTGGCTGGCGTCTCCATGCGCCTACTCGGTGCTTCCGTCTTCTCCCTGCGCCTGACCTCAGCCCTGATCGGCACGCTCACGGTGCTGATCGCCTACCGATTGGTCCGGGAGATGTTCGCTCCTCAGGGGCGCGAGGCCTCGCGCTGGCTAGCCCTGTTCAGCGCGGCCCTGCTGGCCACCTCGTACTGGCACGTCACCCTGAGCCGCTACGGCTTCCGGGCCATCAGCCAACCCCTGCTGCAAGGCTTGACCCTGTGGTGCTTGTGGCGGGGTTTGCGGCGAGGAAGCGGAAGCTGGCTGGCTTTGGGTGGGTTTTTCTTTGGGGCGACGGCCTACACCTACCTGGCTAGTAGGGTTTTCCCCGTGATTTTGCTGCTTGTTTTGTTATCACTGCTTGTTTTCGAGAGGCGCAGCTTCAAGCGACGGCTCTCTCAAATTGCTTTATTCGCTGTTTCCGCCGTAATCGTCTTCGCTCCGCTGGGCTTCTACTTCCTGACCCATCCTCAGGCCTTCTCCGTCCGCATCGCCCAGGTGTCGCTGTTCAATCCAGAGTTGAACCAGGGCGATGTGCTGGGCGCCTTCTGGCGGGCGGCGCGATTGGCCCTGGGCATGATTAGCCTGCGGGGCGAACCTCTGTGGCGCTTCAACCTGCCGGGCAAGCCCGTTTTCAGTTGGCCGCTGTCGCTTTTCCTGCTGCTGGGTCTGGTCGTTAGTCTGGTCAAACTGGTGCGGCGCTCTGGGATTTCACAGGGTTACAGCATCGGAGTCCCCAACTTATTGGGGGCGGGGCGCGATAAACCTCAACAAGTTGAGGACTCCGGCCAGCTATCCGTGCCAACTTCCAAAGACCCGTTGGTGCGCGGCGGCAATAAACTGGAGCGAACATCTCACTTCCTCTTGCTCGTCTGGGCGCCCGTGATGCTCCTTCCCAGCATCCTGGCCGTCAAAGAAGTGCCCAGCGCGCTGCGTTCCGTGGGGCTTATTCCCTTGCTTTTCGTCTTGCCGGCTCAGGGCTTGTGGACGGCTACTCGCTGGTTGACGGGGTTGATCCCAGCAGCCTCAAGGCCCTTTGGGATGTCGCGGGGATGCGGTGTTGGACTCCCCAACTTGTTGGGGGTATTGCGCGACAAACCCCAACAAGTTGGGGACTCCGGCCTGCTGTTCACACTAGCTCCCAAAGGCTCGGTCTCAAAAGCTGTCCTGCCTGTTGTCGCTTTAATACTCCTGCTGAGCCTCTCCGGTCTCGCCACCTTCCGAGACTACTTTGTCCACTGGGCTCAAGCCGCGCCGGTCTACTACGACAACGACGGCGACCTGGTGGACGCAGCGAAGTATCTCAATCAACTGGACATCACTGATAAAGAGATCTTCGTCTCCTCCATCCACTACCGCCACCCCACCCTGGCCTTCCTGGCCCGCTGCTATGATCGCATCAAGTGGCTGGTGGGTGGGGAGACCGTGGTCTTTCCCAAGGGGTCGGACAAGAAAGCCCTCTACATCTTCCCCCACTCGGCCAGGCTTGACGAAACCCTGCTAGAGGAGTTCTTTCCGCCAGGCGCTCTGATCAAAGAAACCCGGGGACCTGACAGCCAGCCCGCCTTCACCGCCTACCTGCTCCAGCCAGAGCAACTACCCAAAATCTCACCCCGAAACCCCATGTCAGTCAACCTGGGCAACACCCTGGAGTTCCTGGGCCATGACCTCTCTTACGCAATACGCAATACGCAATACGAATCACGCATCACGTTTCACGTTTCACGTTTCACGTTTTATTGGCTCGTCCTCCAACCACCCGACGCAGACGACTACAGCATCTTCGTCCATCTCCTCGACCAGTGGGGCTTCCGATGGGGGGAGGCGGGGATTTTCGACTACCCTTCCGCCCAGTGGAGCCCAGGCGAGGTGATCGTCAACAGGAAAGAGATCGCTGTGGAGCCGGGGGCGCCGCCGGGGGAATACCAGGTGCTGGTAGGCGTCTATTCGCCCTCCCTGGACAGCCGCCTGCCCAGGTTGGACAAGGAGGGCAGGGTCGTCGGCACCACCATCTCCCTGGGGCCGGTGATGGTGAGCAAGCCTCAAGAGCCGCCGGCAGTTGAATCGCTGGACATCCAGCATCCGCAGCGGGAGGATTTGGACGGCAAAATCGCCTTCCTGGGCTACGACAGGGATCGTGACGCAGTTCGCCTGGGGGACGGCCTCTACCTGGCCCTCTATTGGCAGGCTCAGCAGGACCTGGACGAGGATTACAGCGTGGTCATCGGGTTGCGGGGAGAGCGAGGCCAGGTCTATCCCCTGTGGGCTGACCGCCCGGTGCACGGCGCCTATCCCACCACCAACTGGACCGCTGCGGAGGTCATCAAGGATCGGTATGGCTTGACCATTGGCCAGGACGTGCCCGCTGGTGACTACGGGTTGGAGCTGATGCTGCTCAACCGTGCCACTCAGGAGCCGCTGGTTGCTGGCAGCGGCCTTTCCGCTATTTCCCTTGGGCGCTTGACGGTCGAGGCGCGAGAGCGCCAGTTCACTGTCCCTGACACTGAGTACCCTCTGGAGGCGAACCTGGGGAACAAAGTTGAGCTGTTGGGCTATGACCTGGATCGCACCTCCGCGGAGCCTGGTGAGACCCTGCACCTGATCCTCTACTGGCGTGCCCTGGCAGACATGGATGCCAGCTACACCGTCTTCACCCACCTTCTTGACGGCGAAAGCCGCATCTGGGGCCAGAAGGACAACGTCCCCCAGGCTGGCGCCTACCCCACCCCCCTGTGGGTCGAAGGGGAGGTCGTAGCTGACCAGTACGAGATCGTCGTCAAGCCCGACGCTCCGCCGGGGCAATACGTCATCGAGGTCGGCATGTACCTTCCCCAGTCGGGCCAGCGCCTGCCGGTGTTGGACGAGTTGGGGCAGGTGGAGGGGGATAGGGTTCTGGTGGCGACCGTGGAGATTCAGTAGATGGCTGGATGGCCGGGCAGTGCGACTACGAAGCAGCGCCCGATGAAATCGGGCTTGTCGGCTGTCTCGTAGCCTCGTTGACGAGGCGCTGCTCCGTAGCGCGGCGACGGCTGCGCACAATCCCCGCGCGGCGTTGCGGTGGGCTAGATTGCAGCCCGAAGGGCTTCGCTCTTTCAGCCCAGTGCTGAAGCACTGGGCGGGAGGTTGAACGCATGAAAAAGATAGTCGTCATCGTCATCGTGGTCGTGATTCTCATCACGGCCTGGGTGGGGTTCAACCCCATCGGCAGGTTCGGATTCTGCCGCTTTGGGTTGCTGGTCTACAGCGCAGTCCCCTTTCCCGCGGTGGACCTGGTCGTCCACGCCAATGGGATGCCTGCGATCAGAGGGAGCAAGGCGCATTTCGTTGATCTCGCGGAGATCAAGCCGCTGCTCCGGGAGGGGCCGGACGTGTTGATCATCGGCACCGGCTACGACGGCATGGTGCAGGTTGACGAGGAACTGTTGGCCATGAGTGCCGTACAAGTTCTGCCCCTGCCCACGCCCCAAGCCGTGAGGCGCTACAACGCCCTGAAGAGCGAGGGGAAACGGGTGGCCGCCATCATCCACTCCACCTGCTGATTGTCAAACCGAGGCTCGACTTTCTTGGTAAGGCAGAAAGTAACTGCCACTTGATGCTGCATGTCAGGGCGTATTGCGTGTTGCGTATTCCGTTGAGACCTACGTAGCACGCAATACGTACTACGCAATACGTTTACTATGCACACCTTACCTTTCAACACTCTCTACTGGCTCTTGGCCCTATCCCCCATCATCGCAGTGCTCATCCTGATGATCGGCTTCCGCTGGGGCGGATCCAAGGCCGGGCCTGTGGGATGGCTCACGGCTATCGTGGTGTCCCTGGCTTTTTTCGGCGCGACACCTGAGCTGCTGGTCTATTCTCAACTCAAGGGGCTGCTGCTCACGGTCTACGTGCTGTACATCATCTGGATGGCGCTGGTGCTGTACAACGTGGTCAATGAGGCCGGGGCCATCGTGGTGATAGGCCGCGCCATCTCCCGCCTCACGGGCGACCGCGTGATGCAGCTCTTGCTTCTGAGCTGGGTGTTCAGCGCCTTTTTGCAGGGAGTAGCCGGATTCGGGGTACCTATCGCGGTGGTGGCTCCCCTGCTCATCGGCATGGGTTTCGAGCCCGTGACCGCAGTGGTGGCTACGGCCATCGGCCATTCCTGGTCGGTCACGTTCGGCGACATCGCCTCGTCCTTTCAGGCCCTCATCGCCGCTACTGGACTGGGCGGCCAAGCGTTGGCTCCCTGGTCGGCCCTGTTTCTGGGCCTGGCCTGTTTCGGCTGTGGCCTGGCTGCCGCCCACGCTCACAGTGGCGTCAAAGGCCTTCGGCACGGCCTGCCCGCTATCCTGATCATTGGCGCTCTGATGAGCGGCGCCCAGTATCTGCTGGCCACCAACGGTCTGTGGAATCTGGCCGGCTTCGTGGCGGGGCTGGTTGGGCTTCTGGCAGGAGCCGGGGTAGCTCGCTTGCCGCTGTACCGCGCCCCCCCTCGGTCCCCCCCAAAGTTGGGAGGGAAGTTCTGCTCTGCTTCGGCAACGTCTACGGCGGCTGGTGATGGGGGTCGCCTGGGGTTGCCCCTAGCCCTGGCGCCCTATCTGCTCCTCGTCGTGCTGGTCACGGCGGCGGAGCTTTACAGCCCTCTGCATCAACTTCTCAACCGCGTGGTGGTCACGATTCGCTTTCCGGAGCTCCGCACGGCCTACGGCTGGGTCACAGAGGCCGGCCCGGGGCGAACCCTCAGCGTCTTCGGCCACGCGGGGGCCTTGCTGGCTTACACGTCGGCCATCGCCTACCTTCTCTATCGGTGCGCTGGCCGCTACAGGAGAGACGCGTTGCGAAAGATCGCGTCCAACACCTTGCGGAGCGCGGTGCCTTCCAGCATCGGCATCGCTTCCCTGGTGGGCATGGCCCTGGTCATGGATCACAGCGGCATGACCCATCTTCTGGCCCAGGGCATCAGCCGCAGCGTGGGAGCGGCCTTCCCCCTCTTCTCGCCCCTCATCGGGGTGCTGGGCGCGTTCATGACCGGCTCCAACACCAACTCCAACGTCATCTTCGCCCCCTTGCAGAAGCAGGCCGCCGAGCTCATCGGAGTCAGTGTGTTCATCATCCTCGCCGCTCAGACCACCGGCGGCTCTCTGGGCAGCATGTTGGCTCCGGCCAAGGTCATCGTGGGCTGCAGCACCGCCGGCTTGGCCGGCCGCGAGGGGGAGGTGCTCAAGAAGACGCTTGTGCCCGGCCTTTTGATTGCTGCTTGCGTCGGGGTGGTGGCTTGGTTGGTTGTCTATGTGAGGTGAAGCGAGAAGTGTGATACTTATATGGGTGCGCATGAGCCAAAGTAGGCTGACTTGACGGAGGGCCGTTTTTGTGGTATATTGACCTCAGATAGAGAGTCATTTTGGACAGACTCTGCGAGTGGATGATTCTGCGGGGACGGAAATGCAAAAAGCGATCAAGGTGAAAGATAAGAAACGAAAGAAAGAAATAAGATTGGGGCAGCAAATGCCCACGGTGTCAATAGACCAGCCCATCTCCGAAGGTATTCGTCAAAATGGGGACTTTGAGATCAACAGGATTTACCATGGTGACTGCTTGGAAATCATGCAGTCAATGCCTGACGAGTTTGTTGATCTGATCATTACCTCTCCGCCCTATAACTTTGGCCTGGATGATTATGAAGGGCACGATGATACAAGGAGTTGGGAAACGTATTTTCAGTGGCTAGGTGAAGTCTTCGCTGAATGCTATCGGGTTCTGAAACATTCTGGGCGCATTTGTGTCAACGTCCAGCCTCTGTTTTCCGATTCACTACCGGACACTTTTTTTAGGTAAGTTGAGTTTTGTGGTATGATAGGCTCC